>UEIF01000056.1 GCA_900468805.1 Hyphomicrobiales bacterium
ATTCTGGCGACCGGCTATTTCCTCGTGTCTCGTGAAGCCTTCCGGCTGTTCCGCCGCCAGGCCCTCGGCGGCAACGTCGTCTTCATCGCGTCGAAAAACGGCCTTGCCGCTTCGCCGAATGCTGCCGCCTATTGCACGGCGAAGGCTGCCGAAATTCATCTTGCCCGTTGCCTGGCGCTGGAAGGTGCGGACGCAGGCATCCGCGTCAACACCGTCAATCCCGACGCCGTCCTGCGCGGCTCGAAGATCTGGAGCGGCGAATGGCGCGAGCAGCGTGCGGCTTCTTCCAAGATTGAAGTGGATGATCTCGAAGAACATTACCGCAAGCGTTCGATGCTCAAGCTCAACGTGTTCCCGGAAGACATCGCCGAAGCCGTCTATTTCCTGGCGTCCGATCTTTCTGCCAAGTCGACCGGCAATATCATCAATGTCGATGCGGGCAACGTTCAGAGCTTCCCGCGCTAAGCCCAACTTTTGCGGCGGGTGTCATACCCGCCGCTTCTCACGCTAAAGTACCGGGAGGAACTCATGGCCGAGTTTAAGATCGCGCAGGATCTGATTGCGCAGGAAAACGACAAGCGCGCATCTGCGCTCAAATCCGATTATGAAGCGCTCGGCGCCAATCTTGCTCGCCGTGGCATCGATATTGATGCGGTGACGAGAAGGGTGTCGGAATTCTTCGTGGCTGTGCCGTCCTGGGGTGTCGGCACGGGCGGTACACGCTTTGCCCGTTTTCCCGGCACCGGCGAACCTCGCGGCATCTTCGACAAGCTCGATGATTGCTCGGTTATCAACGAGTTGACGCGCGCGACCCCGAATGTTTCGCTGCACATTCCGTGGGACAAGACGGACACCAAGGAGTTGAAGGCTAAGGGCGAAGCGCTCGGGCTCGGCTTCGATGCGATGAATTCCAATACGTTCTCCGACGCACCGGGACAGGCGCATTCCTATAAGTACGGTTCGCTCAGCCACACCGATGCGGCAACACGCGCCCAGGCGGTCGAGCACAATCTCGAATGTATCGAGATCGGCAAGGCAATCGGCTCCAAGGCGCTGACGGTCTGGATTGGCGATGGTTCGAATTTCCCCGGCCAGAGCAATTTCACCAAGGCATTCGAGCGTTATCTCGCCTCGATGGCGGATATCTACAAGGCGCTGCCGGACGACTGGAAGCTGTTTTCCGAACACAAGATGTACGAGCCGGCCTTCTATTCGACCATCGTCCAGGACTGGGGCACCAACTATCTGATTGCCCAGACGCTCGGCCCCAAGGCGCAGTGTCTGGTCGACCTCGGGCATCATGCGCCGAATACCAATATCGAGATGATCGTCGCCCGCCTGATTCAGTTCGGCAAGCTTGGCGGTTTTCATTTCAACGATTCCAAATATGGCGATGATGATCTCGATGCCGGTTCCATCGAGCCTTACCGTTTGTTCCTCGTCTTCAACGAGCTTGTCGATGCCGAGCAGCGCGGCGTCAACGACTTCAATCCCGCTCATATGATCGACCAGTCGCACAACGTGACCGACCCGATCGAAAGCCTGATCAACAGCGCCAACGAAATCCGCCGCGCTTACGCGCAGGCCCTGCTCGTCGACCGCAAGGCGCTCGCCGGCTTCCAGGACGATAACGACGCGCTGATGGCGACGGAGACGCTGAAGCGCGCCTACCGTGCCGATGTCGAGCCGATCCTTGCCGAAGCCCGCCGGCGCAAGGGCGGTGCGATCGATCCGATCGCTACCTACCGCGCCAGCGGCTACCGCAGGCAAGTCGCCGCTGAGCGTCCCGCCTCGGTTGCCGGCGGCGGTGGTATTATCTGATCTGAACGAAACGGAAGCCGTGGATCACGGCTTCCATCTCCCCGCAATCTGCCGGGTGGCGACGTTCAGCCGGTTCCAGACATTGATATTGGCGATTGCGATGACGAGTGCCGCAAGGCTCTTGCCATCGTAATGGCGCGTGCATTCGTCCCAGATCTCATCCGATACCGGGTCGGCGCGGTCGCTGAGACGGGTAAGGGCCTCTGTCAACGCGAGGGCGGCGCGTTCGGCATCGCTGTAATAAGGCGCCTCGCGCCAGCCAGCGACGGCAAAGAGCCGTTCGTCGGTCTCCCCGTGTTTGCGTGCAATGCGCCAATGCCCGTCGATGCAAACGCTGCAGCCGTTGATCTGGCTGGCGCGCAGATAGACGATTTCCAGGAATCCCGGCGCAAGTCCGGCCGCAACAGGCATTTTGCCGAGGGCATTCAGGGCCTGCATGGCTTCCGGGATGACGAGGGCTGGATTTCCCATTCTCTCTTGCATGTTCAATCTCCTGATAACGTATTCCGTTTGACGCAGAGCCGGCCGGTTGCCGGCTTTCGGTCGTCATGGAGTTGACGCATCAGGATAAGGCAATGTGACTGAGGCAGGAAAAAATGGACGTCTCAGGATTCCGGGAACGACCGCACCATCTGGTCGATATCCTGTGGCTTGCCCCACGCTTCGACGGCAAGCGGGTTATCAGGCACACGATATCCGGATCGGTGGTGCTTATGGGGCAGGACATGGCGCTTCGCAGCCACGGCCATCCGTCATGCGCGTCAGGCGTGGACTTTATAGCGCAGGGCGACGGCACCGTTGTCTTTCGTTTCTGCCGATATCAGCGATAGCCGGGTCTTGCCCGCCAATCCGCCGTCGAAAGTAACGACGGGTTGGCCGCCACTGCCATCCAGGGCCGGAGCGACGAGCAGATAAAACTCATCGATGAGCCCGGCGGCAAAGAAGGCGCCGTTGATCGCGGCTCCGCCTTCGAGCAGCATCTTGCGAATGCCGAGTTCCTGCTCCAGTACACCGAGCGCTGCAGACAGGTCGATCTCGGGGGATGGTGAGACGATGTAGGAGATGCCGTCGGCTGCGAGCTCGGCAAGATGCGTGTCCGGCACGTCGCTGCCGAGAATGACAACGACATGGTCGCCATCGATGTCAGGCCGCGTGAAATGCAGCTTGCCAGAGGTGTCGAGGGCGATCGCGTAGTTGGTTGCCTCGCGATCGGCAAAATGGTTTGGCCGTTCTGCTGAACCCGCTGCTTGCGGCGGATGCGGCTCTCCCTTCGCCATTTCGGCCATAGTGACGCGGCCAACGATCCAGGCATCACCCTGCAGATCTTCATGGGCTTTCTGATAGAGCGCCGTCCATTCCCTGCGGCCGCCATCGGGGCTTTCTGTCCATTTGCTCGGACGCAGGCCGCCATCGAGCGACGACATCATCAGGCAGACGATTTCCGGTTTCATGGGCGATTCCTTTCCGGCGGTGTGCGGCAGGCCGATCAGAACTTGATCGAAAGGTGACCGCTGTCAGAAATGAGAACGGAAGCGCCGCCATAGTGTTCGATTTCCGGATAGCCCTGCAGCGAATGCTTGTGGCCGGCCGCGGTGATGACCATGATATCGGCGCCCGCCGCCGTTCCTGCCTTCACGCCAGCTTCGACGTCTTCGAAGACCAGGCATTCATGCGTTGCAAAACCGAGCTTTTCGGCGCCGAGTATATAGCATTGCGGGTCGGGCTTGCCGATGGTCACATCTTCGGCAGTCACAATAGCCTGGGGCATGGGGAGCCCGGCTGCCTCAAGCCGACGCTCCGCAAGGCGACGCGGGGAGGAAGTGACGATCGTCCACCGGTTCGGCGGCAGGGACGCCAGGAAATCGGCAGCACCCGGAAGTGCGACGACGCCTTCAACATCGCGGATTTCGTCCTCGGTAATCTGTGCCGCTTCCGCCTCTGCATCGACACCCGGAAGGTTCAGCCGCCTGATCGTGTCGATGCCGCGCGATCCATGCATGATTGGCAGGAATTTTTCCACATCCAGCCCGTGCCGTTCGGCCCAGCGTCCCCATACGCGCTCTGCCGACGCAATCGAGCTCAGGATCGTGCCGTCCATGTCGAAGAGGAAGGCGGCATATTGTTTGGAACTGTTAAATCGGGGGGACATGGGAAACACCATAGGGAGGGATCTGCCTGCCATCAGCCAATGAAAAACGCGGCAGGTCAAGTCATGAGCCAAACCTCGCCGGGACTTGATACGATGGCGCGCCTGTCACATCGTCCGGTTTCCGTTCGTCATGGCCTTTGATGCAACAGGATTGGAGTGGATTGATGGACGAGAATAAATGGCTGGCCGGTGAGTTCGAGGCGAACCGCGGGCAGCTGCGGGCCGTCGCTTTCCGCATGCTCGGCTCCCGCGCAGAAGCTGAGGATGCGGTGCAGGAGGCGTGGCTGCGCCTGACACGGTCGGACAGGGGCAGCGTCGATAATCTTGGCGGCTGGCTGACGACGGTCGTGGCACGCATCTGCCTGGATATGCTCCGTTCGCGCAAGACGCGACGCGAAGAGCCGCTCGACCTGCCGGCGCATGGTGCGATCGCGGATATCGCCAGCAATCCGGAGCACGAAGCAGCCTTTGCCGATTCGGTCGGCATCGCCCTGCTCGTCGTGCTGCAAACTCTCTCGCCTGCCGAACGCGTCGCCTTCGTTCTGCATGACATGTTCGAGCTGCCCTTCGAGGAGATCGCTGCGGTGATCGGGCGAAGCGCTGCCGCTGCCCGGCAGCTTGCCAGCCGCGCTCGGCGCAGGGTGCAGGGGCAGCCGGAAACGCCTGATATCGATCTCGCGCATAAGCGCAGCATAGCCGAAGCCTTCCTCATCGCCTCCCGCAATGGCGATCTGGAGGGGCTGATTGCGGTCCTCGCGCCGGATGCCGTCTTCCGACCGGATACGGCTGCGACCCGTCTGGGTAATGTGGTGCCGCTTCGCGGCGCTGGTGCCATCGCCGAAAGCTTCAAGGGGCGGGCGACATCGGCGAAAGTCGCCCTTGTCGATGAGGAAGTCGGTCTCGTCGTCTTCATCGAGGGCCAGTTGCGCGTCGTGCTGGCGCTGAGCTTTGACGGCGACAGGATCTCGGCGATCGATGCTATCGCCGACCAGAATCATCTGCGTGATATCGGTTATTCAGTTTTCGAAGGCTGAGCGATCATAAGCGGTGAGTTTCTTCAGACAGGTGGCTTCCGATCAGGTCGCCTGCCGGCACCCTGCAGCGACGCACGAAGATCCAGTGCCCACAACCAAGGACTATAAAAGCCTTGTCTGGCAACACCGCCATGAGGCGGCCCTGACTCAAAAAGGAGGATTGGTAGGCCGCAAAACTAGGTCAGCACTCCGACCGCACTAGCATCCATCAAAATCGCTAATATCAAGCGCTTCGCGGCACTTTCTTGACTTTTGTCAAGGCGGGAGCCTTCGAATGCAGCTACTGATTCAACGCGGATCGGGCGCAGTTTCACGCCTCTCACCGATGTAATTTCTTTCGGGGTACGATCCCCATCAAGATTTTTCACTGTCACGTGATTGTGCTTCGGAGAAACGTAGTGCGCATACGAGAAATCTTCCTGGCATTCTGTCTTTTCTTCCTGGGCGCAAGCCTGGCGTCTGCCCAGGAAGCCAAAGCCTACCCAGCCGATATGTCGGAGCGCGTTCAAGCCTGCACGCCATGTCATGGCGTGGAAGGGAAAGGCACGAACGACCCCTATTTCCCCCGGCTCGCCGGCAAGCCGGCCGGGTATCTCTTCAATCAGTTGGAAGCCTTCAAGTCGGGCAGGCGCAAATACCCGCCGATGAACTATTTGCTCGCATATCTGACGGACGATTATCTGCGGCAGTTCGCAGAATATTTCGCCGATCAGCGGCCGGCGCTGCCCGAACAATCGCCCCCCGATGTCAGCCAGGCGGTGCTCGATCACGGCCATGCGCTCGTCACGCAGGGCGACGTCGACCGATCGATCCCGGCTTGCGTGAGCTGTCATGGCGGCGCTCTGACGGGGCAGTCGCCCGGCATTCCAGGCCTTCTCGGACTACGGGCGAGTTACATCAGCGCTCAGCTCGGCGGATGGCGTTATGGAACGCGCACGGCAATCGCGCCTGATTGCATGCAGATTGTCGCGGGACATCTCACTGAAGATGACGTGCGTGCCGTCGCAGCCTATCTCGCCAATCAGCCGCAGCCCGCCGATCCCGCACCGTCTTCTGCCGGATCCTATTCCTTGCCCTTCGCATGTGGCAGCCAGCCGGAGGGCAACAAGCCATGAGCGCGCATATGAGAATTCTGCCGGCCCTTGTTCTGTCGTCGATGGTGGCGCTTGTGGCAGCCCTTTCGCCCGTCGCAGCACAGTCTCCACAGCCGAACAACTCCTCCGATGTGGTCAAAAAGGGCGAATATCTCGCCCGCGCCGGGGACTGTGTCGCCTGCCATACGGCACCGGAGGGAAAGCTCTTCTCGGGCGGACGCGCCATGCCGACGCCGTTTGGCACCATCTATACGTCGAACATCACGCCGGACGGGACGGGTATTGGCGCGTGGTCCGCTGACGACTTCTACAACACGATGCACCACGGCCGTTTCCCCGATGGGGGGCTGCTCTATCCAGCCATGCCGTTCGGATCCTATACCAAGGTGACCCGCGAAGACAGTGATGCGATCTTCGCCTATCTCAAGTCAATCCCGCCTGTCCATCAACCAAACCGTCCGCACGAGCTCGACTTTCCCTACAATAATCGCTCCCTCATTCTCGGATGGAGAACGCTCTTTTTCAAGGAAGGCGAATTCACGCAGGACCCTAAGCAGTCCGAGGAATGGAACCGGGGCGCCTACCTCGTGGAAGGCCTTGGACATTGCGGCATGTGCCATAGCCCGATCAATGCGCTCGGAGGAAGTCGCGAGTCGGAAGCTTTTCAGGGCGGGCTGATACCGATGCAGGACTGGTATGCGCCGTCGCTGACGTCCAACAAGGAGGCGGGGCTGGGCGACTGGTCGATCGAAGAGATTTCCGACCTCCTGCAGAAAGGCGTCTCGACGCGTGGCGCGGTCTATGGCCCGATGGCGGAGGTGGTCTTCAACAGTCTCCAGTATATGACGGATGAGGACATCCGGGCGATGGCCGTTTATCTGAAGAGCATCGCGCAGGATGAGCCTGCGCCGCCTCGGACATCCGTCAGAACGCAGGAGGCAAGTCTTCTCATCAGTCTCGGGAAGGCAGTTTACGACAAGCAATGTGCGAGCTGTCATGGCGCGGGCGGCGAAGGCAGGCCGCCGCACTATCCGCCACTGGCCGGCAATCAGTCGATCCAGATGGAATCGGCAGTGAACGGGATACGTATGGTGCTCAACGGCGGCTATCCGCCTGCGACCGAAAAGAACCCCATGCCGCACGGAATGCCGCCATTTGCCGTGACGCTGTCGGACGACGAGGTTGCCGCCGTGGTGTCCTACATCAGGACCGCTTGGGGCAATCGCGGCACGCCGGTCAGCGCGTCCGAGGCGAACAAACTTCGTTCCGCTCCACTCCAATGAGGACGTCATGATCAATTCGGAAGATCCTTCAGATGCTCCCGACGACGCCCTCGTCGAGAGGATCGTTGCCGAGGGACCGCATGGTGCCGTCGTCGTCGCGGGGATAGCGACTGCGATCGTCGTTCTTATGTGGTTGCTTTTCTATCTGCTCGTATTCGTGCCCAGGAGCGGCTGATGACCGATATGCATAATCAGGCAGCGGCAGTCTCAGAGCGCGTCGAGCGACGCTGGGCAACCGTTGCGGTCCTCATCATCGTCTTTCTGGCGGGGATGGCAGCTTTCGCAGGCATCCACAACGCCACGATGCCGCAGACGACCGTCGAGACAATCGATCCCACCACGATCCACCTGGCGGGCGAATTCATCGAATCCAATCTCGGCAGCGCCGTCGAATCCGACGGCTCCGTGACGGTGCGCGCGATCGGGCAGCAATATTCCTTCTCGCCGCCCTGCATCGTGGTGCCGGCTGAGACACCGCTGACGTTTCGGGCCACCAGCGCCGACGTCGTGCATGGTTTCCTCATTCAGGGTACCAATATCAATACGATGCTCGTGCCGGGCTACGTGTCGATCCAGAAGGCGAGCTTTGCAGCGCCCGGCGACCATCTGATGCCCTGCCAGGAGTTCTGCAGCGTCGGCCACGAAGGCATGTGGGCAAGGGTGAAGGTCGTGGACAAACAGCAGTTCCTTTCTGAAATGGCGGACAAGAGGAGGCTTTCCTGTGCTCCATAATCGCAGGCTGATTATCGCGCACTTCTGGCTCGCCTTTGCCGTCTTCGGCGTGGCTCTGCTGCTCGGTGCCTGGCAGATGTATGTCCGCAGCCCGCTTTCTCCCTGGGTCAACAATCCGGAATGGTATTACCGCTCGCTGACGGCGCACGGCACCGTCATGGGCTACGTGTTCCCAACCCTGGTGGCGATGGCCTTCGGATATGCGATCAGCGAGTCTTCCCTGAAGCAGAATCTCATCGGCGTGCGCTGGGCGTGGGCGGGATTCTGGCTGATCGCCGTCGGCTCTGTGGTCGCGATGATCCCGGTTGCGCTCGGGATGGCGTCCGTTCTCTACACCTTTTACCCGCCACTGATCGGTAGCCCCTTCTACTACCTCGGTGTCGTGATGGTCGTCGTCGGATCCTGGATTTGGGTGGCGCTGATGTCCGTCAATCTGGGGATCTGGAAGAAGGCCAATCCCGGCGCTCCGGTGCCGCTGCCTATGTTTGCCAATGTTGCCGGATCGTATCTTTGGGGCTGGACCGCCGTCGGGGCGGCGCTCGAACTTCTGTTGCAGATCCTTCCGGTAGCGCTCGGCTTCAGGTCCACGATCGATGCTGGCCTTGCCCGCGTGTTCTTCTCATGGACATTGCATGCGATCGTCTACTTCTGGCTGATGCCCACCTATATCGCCTATTACACGATCGTTCCGCGGTCGATCGGCGGGCGGATCTACAGCGATACGATGGCTCGGATTTCATTCATCCTGTTCCTGGTTGTGGCTATGCCGATCGGCATCCACCACGCTTTTGCCGATCCGCAGGTTGGAGCTGGCTTCAAATTCATCCACTCCGCCTTCACCGCTCTTGTCGCACTTCCGACACTACTTACCGTATTTACCATCTGCGCTTCGGTGGAGATCGCAGCCCGCGCACGAGGCGGCAAGGGCATATTCGGCTGGCTGAAGGTGCTGCCGTGGCGCAATCCGATGATGCTGGCGGTGACATTCTCTTTCATCATGCTCGGCTTCGGTGGTGCGGGCGGCCTCATCAACATGAGTTACCAGCTGGATGCCTCGATCCACAATACGCAGTGGATTACCGGGCATTTCCATCTCATCTTCGGCGGCGCGATCGTTATCATGTACTTTGCGATCGCCTATGACCTTTGGCCCCATCTGACCGGCCGCCCGCTCGTCAGCCTCGGGCTTGTCAGGCTGCAGCTCTGGCTCTGGTTCGTCGGAATGATCGTGACGACATTTCCCTGGCACTATGTCGGCATCCTTGGCATGCCGCGGCGAATGTCGTTCTTCGACTACACGGACCCGGCGCTTGCCAACGAGGCGTTGTCCGTCGTGTTCTCTGCCTTCGGCGGCTTCATTCTTGTTGCTTCCGGCCTCCTGTTCATCGCCATCCTGGTCCGGACGCAGTTTGCAGTACCGCAGCAGCCCGAGGAATATCGCTTCGCAATCGCCGTTCATCCGCCCACCAGGGTGCCAGCGGCGCTCAACAGCTACCGTCTCTGGATCGCCCTGATGGTCGGGCTGACCATCACGAACTACGGCTATCCAATCCTGCAGCTTGCCGTGCGGGACGATACGTCCGTACCGGCGGTCTATGTCGGAGAACGATGATGGCAGGTGACAAGCTGATCAGGTTCCGCAACAGGTGGACGGTCATGAGCGTGACCCTTACAGTCGCCATTTTCGTCATCGCAGCGGGTCTTGGTTTCGTGCTTCTGCCGCGTCTTGAGGCAAGAGAGCAGGTGGCCAGCATCTGGGATTCGATCTGCCGGGCCGCCGGATTACCCCAGCCTGGAGCGCCTTCCGAGACGGTCAAGCCAGACTACAAGACGTCGCTGGTCAAGGTCGCGACGGCGGTGCCGAGAAAGCGGGACAACGAGGCAATCGGGCGCGGCGCAACGCTGGCTCAACAGTGTGCGATCTGTCACGGCCCGACAGGTATCAGCCGTGCGGATTCTCCCAACCTCGCGGGGCAGTATGCGAGCGTCATCTACAAGCAGCTTCGCGACTTCAAGGACGGCGTGCGTGTCAACGCCGTCATGAGCCCGTTTGCCGTAAAGCTGACCGAGCAGGACATGCAGGATCTGGCTGCCTACTATTCCTACCTGCCGCGGCTTCCGGGCTTCCATCCATCGGGCAGCAATCCGGTGCCGAGGATCGTCGCCAGCGGCGCGCCGACACGCGGCGTTGCGCCTTGCGGTTCGTGTCACGGCGGTATCGAGAACAAGCTCGGCAGTCCCTGGCTCGAAGGCCAGTCGGAATTGTACTTGAAGACGCAGCTCATGGCCTTTGTATCCGGGTCGCGGCAGAACGACATCAGCAGCCAAATGCGCAATGTCGCCCGCGCGATGACGCCGGAAGAGATCGATGAGGCAGCGAAGTACTATGCGAACAAGGAGCCGCCCTTCGCCGCTGCGGAATGACGTCGTTCGCTTCGCCGCCGCCTGCCAGGGTTAGGAAGCAGGGCGCGCGTCCGTTTGCGGCAACCGCTCAGTGACCGCGCCAGCCCATCAGCTTTTCGATGCGTTCGGCGGAGCTGCGCACATGCGCGGTGTAGTGGCTTTCGTCCGAAAATGCCTTCTGCTCCGGCAGAACGATGGAAATGGTGGCAATGCACTGGCCCTCACGATCGCAGATCGGTGAGGCGATGCAGGCGACCGCATAATCGGATTCACCCGCCTGGATCGACAGGCGCGATTCGAAGGCCTTGCCCGCCGATTCGGACAAAGTCGCTGCGTCGATTTCGGCGCGCCCTGTCGGCGAAGAGCGGGCGCAGCGCTTGAAGAGCTCGATGCGCTCGTCTTCCTGTAGATGGCCAACCAGAAGGCGACCGGACGCCGTCCAGTTGAGGGGCACGCGGGTACCGACACGCGAGGCGACCTGGAAATGGCTGGGGCCATCGGCCATGGCGAGAACCAGCATGAAATCGCCGTCACGACCGCAAACCTGAACGGTTTCGCCAGCCTGACGGCAAAGGTCGTGCATTTCGTGCGTAGCCACACTCATGAAGTCCAGCGAGCGGGCATAGGCAAGGCCGTAATGGTAGAGCCGCGAGCCGAGCCAGATGGAGCCGTCGGACTGGCGCGTCAGCATATTCTTTTCGACCAGATCGTCGACAATGACATACACGGTCGAAAGCGGCGCCTTCACAGCCTTGGCGATGGCATAGACACCGGCCGGCGATCCCGTCTCGTAAAGGTGGTCAATCACCTGCAGCGCGCGGTCGATACCGCTGACGCGGGCGCGGCGGGCGGCCTTGGTGCCAGCCTCTTCAGCGGGACCTTCATCTTCGGAGTGGATTGCGGGTGATGTCTTTCCGTCCAATTCAACGTACCTCATATTACCATGCCAACCTGTTACATTACTATGGCATAGCTGCTTGCGAAGCAAATCCCAAAATCTTCGGAGATAAAATCTCCGGCCGGTCATCGCGATGCCGTTTGCCAACGCAGCCAGCCACACGTAGCCGAGCGTTGAAATTGCTGGATCGGGAAGGGACTGAAGGATTTTCTGTCGAGTGTTGAAGGCGCCGCGGGGGTCTGCAAGCCTCTTGCCATCCCCCGACGTGGAGCAGTTCTCAGCGTGAGACCGGAACAACAAGCCGCAGCCCGAGTTCTTGTCCCATCAGAGCAGATACCGGCTGATCGAATGCGGGCTATGTCTCCGGCCGGGCATTGCGGTCAGCGGTGGCAAGCCGGTGCTTTTTGCGGCTTGCCGAAGCCACCGCCGGTGGCGCCGTTATGAGGACGGCGTCCCCGGCGGCGAGCGTCGCATCGTCTTGGGAGAGATTTCAGAATTGATTGTTCCAGAACACTAATAGGAGCACTGGCGATGTGGAACGCGACGATTGCACGTCGCAAGGGCTGCCGCCTGTTTATAGCGGCAGCCCGTCTGGGAACAGGGCTTATCCCCAGTGCCGATCGGGGCCTTATGGTGCCAGCGGTCAGATCAGCCGAAGCAGGGCATCGCCGGCAGATTGGCGCGGCTGGCAAAGGACCCGATCATATCGCTCGCCGTGGAGGGACGCGGCTCGCGTTTACGTGCAGCCACCTCAAGGAGTTGCTTGAAATCTTCAAGCTTTACGCCGTCGGCGCGGAGCACCATGGCGATCAGCGGGTCGTGAAGGGCTTCTGAAATGGTCAAATCTTCTCTGGTCTTTCTCATGGTACGGTCCTCCTTTCGTGGGCGGTCGCCCGTGTTCCACTCCTGCTGCCAAACGCTCCGGCGTTGACTTCTGCGGAGAGTGGTGTTACCGGTAAGTAACAATGCATTTGTTACCGATCGGTCACATCGATGTCAAGGACTCTGTCCGCGAAAAAATCAGAAACATTGAACGAAATCTCCGCAGCCGCTTCAGACGATCGAATCCCTCCGAGGGAGCGTATAGTTTCGACCGCTTCGGAGCTTTTCCGTGAACGCGGCATTCGCGGCATCGGCGTCGATGCCATCGCGGATGCGGCTTCTACCAACAAGATGACGCTCTACCGCCATTTCGGCTCCAAGGATGAGCTGGTCTGCGAGACGTTGCGCCGCGCCTCCGATAAGGCCGAGAAGATCTGGCGCAATCTCGAAGCCGCCCATCCCGGCGATGCGCGCGGTCAACTGCTTGCCTGGGTCGAAGATCGGGCTCACTGTTTGAACGGCGAGCCCGCAGGTTGCGATCTCGCCAATGCGGCCATCGAACTCAAGGGCGAGGGCCATCCGGCGCACGAACTGATCGAGCGCCACAAGGCCATGCAACGCAACCGGCTTGCGGCCCTGTGCCTGGCGGCCGGCGCACGTGAGCCGGAGCTTCTTGCCGACACGCTGACACTGCTGCTTGAAGGCGCGCGGGTTACCCGCCAAGCCATGGCGGATGGCGGCTGTTCCTGCCATTTCGAAAAAGCTTGCAACGTGGCGATTTCAGCTTTCGGCTGACTTGAGGCTGCCAAGGAACCCAGGCTGGGGAACCTTGGGGTTCCGCGGCCGTTTTCTGCTGATCTGCGAGCAATCTGGAGGCAGAGATGAATCACGCTTATCTCCGGCGTCTATATGCCAGACGTGCCGAGCTCGAAGCCAAGCTCGAATTATATGATGCACGCTACTGCTTCGGCGAAGAGGAAGTGGACGACGGCACGGAAAACGAATTGAAACAGCGCATCGAGGAAATCTCAGACGAGATTACGGCGCTGGAGCATTCGCGGGGCTAGAGCAAGTCGCGTAAAAGTGTGCAGCGTTTTGCGATCCCGACATGCTGAAAACAGGGACTTAAAGCGTCGGGAGTGAGACAGAAAGATCGCGGCGCTTTAGGTGTTGCCGGCGCTCAGTATGGAAATTGTCCGTTCGTCGAATTTTCCATCGTAGAAATGGTCGATCGCTTTGTGAAACGGCGAGCCGTGATCGCTGACCGCAGCAAACAGGGTCATAGACGAGCGCAGCTTCAAATCATCAGGGGAGCCCATGATATCATGGGCGCTGCGGGCATCGATGGAAAGGATTGCCTCGACGCAACGCAACAGGCGGCTGCCGAGGATTGGATCGGCGAGATAGGATGACGCTTCCTCGGCAGAGCGGATGGCATATTTCTCCGCCATGGAAGATGTCCCGAGACCGGCGATCTGGGGGAAGATGAACCACATCCAGTGGGACCGCTTGCGACCGGCTTTCAGCTCTGCAAGAGCCTGTTCGTATATGCCGTTCTGTGCTTCGATGAAGCGGTGGAGGTCGTAGTCTACGTCACCGGCCATGGCTCTTTTCCGTTCCTATGCTTCTCATGCACGTCAGACGAAAGATTTCCATGCCCGGCGAAAATCGCTGGCTCTTAGCAGACCTTGTCTGCGTAGGGGCTCGTTTCACGGCAGTGACCGTAGCGCTGATGGTGCGACACCAGACTATCACCCGGAGGAGTAACCTCTTCAATGGCTGAAGTGGTCATCGGATCGGTCGCTGTCGTCTGTGCCGATGGTGCCGTGAAGCCTACAAAGCTCAGCAGTACCAGGGCGCCGACGACCACGATCCGCTCCAGGACCGACAGCTTCTGTGCGCTGACGTGGTCGGCGTAGTCGCGTTCAGCTTCGCCGTAGCTCACGTCCTCCTTCACATGCTGGTGCACCATATCCTGGTGACCGGAGGTCCAAGTTTCAGATTGTATCATTTCAAGTCTCCTGCAATGCACCGGGATACGGCTTGGGAAGGCAAGCTAATGGCGCGCCTATCCGCTTCCCGCGTGCAGCACCGCATGTGTGTCTTAATTGCGGTAAATTGAAGAGGGCTAAATCAAACTCAGTGTTCACAAAATCGTACCAATCATCGTGAAAAGCTGTGCAAGGGCTGGTCGCGCGAAATGATAGGCGGTAAATCCTATTTGTTTTCCACAGGACTCTCCTTCATGGCCCTTTCTTTCGGTGCGATGTCGATCGCTCAGCTTTCTCTTCTCATCCAGGGCGGCAAAGCCGATCCTGTGGCTATTGCCGAGGCGCTTTTCGACCGGATCGATCAATACGCCGACAGGGCTGTCTTCACGGTCCTGTTGCGTGAGCGGGCGATGCAGGAAGCACACGCGTCTTCGAAGCGCGTTCGCGACGGGCGTTCCCTCGGCGTCCTCGACGGCATTCCAATCGCCTGGAAGGATCTCTTCGACATTGAGGGCATGGCAACCACGGCGGGTTCGGTTGTTCTGGCGGGTAATGCGCCTGCCAAACAGGATGCCGCCATCGTCACGACCTTGAAGAATGCCGGGATGGTGGCCATCGGCCGCACCAATATGAGCGAATTCGCCTTTTCCGGCCTCGGCATCAATCCGCATTACGGCACGCCGGAAAATCCCTCCAGCAAGGATGAGCCACGTATCCCCGGCGGTTCGTCCTCCGGCGCCGGCGTGGCTGTTGCCGCAGGCCTGGTGCCGGTTGCCATGGGCACGGATACCGGCGGCTCGGTGCGTATTCCGGCCGCCCTGAACGGTATTGTCGGCTACAAGGCCACCCGCGGGCGCTATGCCATGGAAGGCGTCTACCCGCTTTCGACGAGCCTCGACTCGCTTGGCCCCCTCTGCCGGTCCGTGCAGGACGCCGTCTGGATCGACGCTGCCATGCGCGGACTGACGGCGTCCGCCATCACTCGGCAGCCCCTGCGGGGCGTGGAGATCGTCATCCCCGGGAATGTCGTGTTCGACGGCCTGGGTTCCGGCGTGGCCGAAGCCTTTGAAGGTGGTGTCGCGCGCCTGCGTGCCGCAGGTGCCAATATCAGTCCGATCGAAATCCCGGCTTTCGATGAGATCCTGGCACTGATGGCAAAATATGGTGCTCTCGTCACTGCGGAAGCTTTCGCTCTCCATCGCGAACGGCTGGCGGGACAGGAGGCCGCACGCATGGACCATCGCGTCGTCATGCGCACGCGCCTGGGCGAGAAAACCAGCATGCCTGACTATATCACCATCCTTGCTGCGCGTGCCCGGCTGATCGCCGATGTCGAACGGTTGGTCGGTAACCGCTTGATCGCCTTTCCTTCGGTCGCGCATGTGGCGCCGCCGATCGCAGCGCTAGAGCGCGACGACGAGCTTTTCATTGCGACGAACGGCAAGACGCTACGCAACACTGCGCTCGGTAATTTCCTGGACTGGTGCGGCGTCTCCATTCCCTGCGGCCGCGGCGAGGCGGATATGCCGGTCGGGTTCCTGTTATCGGCACCGGCAAACCGTGACGAAGCGCTGCTTGCCGTTTCGCTTTCGGCCGAAGCGGTCATCCGCGATGACCGGATCTAGGTGATTGCGGGCTTGATGCCGCCCGCCATTCTTGCCAATGTCCTCCCGAGGAAATGGGAGGAGATGAAAGATGCAGGCTTTGCAGAACGGCCGGTTTGCGGTGTCCACGTGGTCGCTTCACCGGATGCTTGGTGCAACCTACCCCTATAGCCCCGATCCGCATCAAAGCGCGGCGCGCCAGGAGCCTTACGGGCCGGGCACGGTCAGCCTGCTCGAAGTGCCGCGCATGCTCGCCGAGCGTGGGCTTGGCCGGCTGGAGGTCTGCTCCTTCCATTTGCCGAGCCTTGACGCCTCCTACCTTGGTGAAATGCGCGATGCGCTGAAGGCGTCCGAAATTCTTTTCCAGACGCTGCTTGTCGAAGACGGCGATCCCAGCAACGCCGAGACGGCAGAACGCGACATAGACTGGATTGCCGGCTGGATCGGTATCGCAAAGGCTCTCGGTGCCGAGCGCATCCGCGTTATCGCCGGCAAGCAGGCGCCTGTTGAGGAAAACCTTGCGCGCTCCGCGCAGCATCTGAAATGGCTGGCGGGACAGGCGGAGGGAAGCGGCGTGCGCGTCGTTACCGAAAACTGGTTTGCCCTTTTGCCGTCGCCGAAGGAAATGAACTGGCTGCTGGACGAGATCGGCGGCAAGGTGGGTCTGAATGGTGACCTCGGAAATTGGGCGGCACCCGGCAAATACGAAGGCCTTGCGGATATCATGCGGCGTGCGGAAATCTGCCATGCCAAAGCCAACTATGATGCTTCCGGCATCGATGCTGCAGATTATCGCCATTGCCTGGAGATGTGCGAGAAGGCCGGTTATGCAGGACCCTACACGCTGATCTATGACTCGCCGTTCTTTGCGGATGAGTGGGATGGCATTCTCCTGCAGAAGCGCTTCATCGAGGAATTCCTGCAGGACGCGCCGGCGCGCCGCACGGCTTAGGCTCGTTCAAGCCTGTTCTTTTCCCGCTTGCGCCAGTCCTTGGGCGTCTCGCCCGCATGTTTGAGGAAAAAGCGGGAGAAATAGGCCGGGTCGGCAAAGCCCAGCCGATAGCTGACCTCCTGCATGCTCGCGAGTGTGAAGACGAGTTCGCGTTTGGCCTCGTCGATGAGCTTGCTGGCGATCAGCTCGTGGGCCGTCTTTCCCGTCATCGAGCGGACGATGCGGTTGAGGTGCGTCGGTGAAACGCCGACTTCCCTGGCGTAGAAGGAAGCCGGCTTGTGGGAGCGGAAGTGCTGCTGGATGAGGCCATTCAATTGCTCCATCCGCCGCTCGTTTTCATCGGCCGGGAACTGGCTGGCATCCTCCTGGTAGGAAATCCTCACCGTCAGTCTGAGCGCGATATCGACATAGGAGGCGAGAAGCTCACTGCGGCCGCTGCGATTGTTGCGATATTCTTCGCCCAGCCGCTTGAGGCTCTGCATGAGATAGGCGGCGTCGGGATCTTCCGGATCGAGCGGGGTGAGGTGCGGCACAGCAAGCCACTCGCCGAGCCTGCTGCGGTCGCCCGGAAGATGGCTGAGATTGGTGCTCAGCATTGTGATGACGAGGCCGTCGATATCCCGCGAGAAACGAAAGCCGTGGTCGAGCCCCGGAGGAACCGTGACGACTGCCGGTGGCTGGATCGCGTGGCTCCGCTCTCCGAAAATTGCATCGCCGGCGCCGGCATCGATGTACAATATCTGAAAGAAACTCGCATGCCGGTGCAGCTTGATCTCCCAATGGTGCAGGCTGCTGCGTGAGGGAATCGTTTCGCAATGCAGCCAAAAATCGGGTTCATTGCCTGATGCTTCCCCGTAGAGCTCATAGGTCGGCACATGCCTCATCATGAGTTTCCTTCCATTCTGATGTTCGATTTGTGCAATTTTTCGGTGGGAAAGTCCATTGTTGCTTCGGGCGCGACGCGGCAGAATTGTCAAAACGCAAAATTGCAGGGAGGAAGCAATTGCGCACCCAGATCGCCATCATCGGCTCGGGACCTTCGGGTCTGCTGCTCGGCCAGCTTCTGACGGAAGCCGGCATCGATAATGTCATTCTCGATCGGGTGGGCAAGGACTACATTCTCGGCCGCGTTCGCGCCGGTGTGCTGGAAGAGGGCACTGTCGGCCTCCTGGATGAGGCGCGATCGGCTTTCCGTCTGCACGCCGAAGGCCTGCCGCACGACGGCTTTTCATTAGCATTTGACGGGCGCGATCACCGCATCGACCTTTACGAACTCACCGGCGGCAAGCGCGTCACCGTCTACGGCCAGACCGAGGTGACGCGCGACCTGATGATTACGCGTGAGGCAAGCGGCGCCCTGACGGTCTATGACGCTGCCAATGCAACGCCGCACGACTTCGACAGCAGCTCGCCTTACGTGACCTATGAGAAGGATGGCGTCACCCATCGTATCGACTGCGATTTCATCGCCGGCTGCGACGGTTTTCACGGGGCGAGCCGCAAGGCGGTTCCGGAAAAGGTGATCAGGACCTTCGAGAAAGTCTATCCCTTCGGCTGGCTTGGCCTGCTTGCCGATGTCGCCCCTGTCAATCACGAGCTCATCTATGCCAATCACCCGCGCGGCTTTGCGCTCTGTTCCATGCGGTCAGCAACCCGCAGCCGCTATTACATCCAGTGTTCCCTCGATGAGAAGGTCGAGGACTGGAGCGACGACCGCTTCTGGGACGAATTGCGCCGCCGCCTGCCGACCCATCACGCCCAAGCGCTGAAGACTGCGCCGTCCTTCGAAAAGTCGATCGCGCCGCTGCGCTCCTTCGTGGCCGAACCCATGCGCTTCGACCGACTGTTCCTTGTCGGCGATGCTGCCCATATCGTGCCGCCGACCGGTGCCAAGGGGCTGAACCTTGCCGCGAGCGACGTGCATTATCTGTTCGAAGGCTTGAGGGAATTCTATGACGCTCGCTCGAGCGCCGGCATCGACGCCTACTCGCAGAAAGCGCTCGCACGGGTCTGGAAGGCGGTGCGTTTTTCCTGGTGGATGACGACGATGATGCATCGTTTCCCGGATACCGGCGATTTCGACCAGAAGATCCAGGAGGCCGAACTCGACTATCTCACCCATTCCCGCGCCGCTTCGACGGCACTTGCGGAAAACTACGTCGGATTGCCGTTCTGACGGGATGATTTAAGACCGGTGCCGATACCATGGAGGGCGGCACCTTTGACAAAGGGAGGAACTGCAACAATGAAAAAGCTGGTTATCGCTGCCGTCGCGGCTATGGTCCTTGGCGGGACCGCGTATGCCGACACGATCAAGGTCGGCGTGATCGGGCCGTTTTCCGGTCCGTTTGCCCTCCAGGGCAAGAATTTCAAAGCCGGTATCGATGCCTATATGGCGCTGAACGGCAACAAGGTCGGCAATGACACGGTCGAGATCGTCTACCGGGACGTGCCGCAGGCCGATCCGGCCCAGTCCAAGGCGCTGGCGCAGGAGCTGATCGTCAAGGAAAAGGTGCAGTATCTCGCTGGCTTCTACTTCACGCCAGATGCGATGGCGGTGACGCCGATCCTGAAGCAGGGCAACGTGCCGATGGTCATCATGAACGCCGCCACCTCGGCGATCGTCACCAAAAGCCCGCTTGTCGTTCGCACATCCTTCACCACCTGGCAGACCTCGACGCCGATCGCCAAGGTCGCCTTTGATGCCGGCGTCAAGAAGGTGATCTCCGTCGTCAGCGATTACGGTCCAGGCATTGATGCCGAAAACGCCTTCAAGGCGGGCTTTGAGAAGGCTGGCGGGCAGGTGGTTGAGGCGATCCGCATGCCGCTCGCGACCAATGACTTCAGCCCGATCATGCAGCGCATCAAGGATTCCGGCGCACAGGGTGTTTTCGCCTTCCTGCCGTCGGGTCCGACGACGCTTGGCTTCGTCAAGGCTTACAATGAAAACGGCCTCAAGGCTGCCGGCATCAAGTTCTTTGCGCCTGGGGACCTGACGCAGGAATCCGACCTGCCAGCGCTCGGCGATGCGGCCCTCGGCATCCAGACGACCTTCCACTACGCGGTGTCGCACGGCTCGCCGGAAAACAAAACGTTCGTCGAAGCCGCCTCCAAGGCGATCGGCAACAAGGCGGAGCTCTCCTTCCCGGCCGTCAGTGCTTATGACGGCATGTATGTCATCTACAAGATGATCGAGGCGACAGACGGCAAGCAGGATGCGCAGAAGGCCGTCGATGCGGTGAAGGGCCTCTCCTGGGTAAGCCCGCGCGGCCCGGTTTCCATCGATCCGGAAAGTCGCCACATCACGCAGAACATCTATCTGCGCGAAGTCGCCAAGGGCGATGACGGGACCTACATCAACAAGGAAGTCCAGACCTTCGAAAAGCAGGGCGATCCGGGCCTTGCGGCCGCAAAGTAAAAGGTCGCTCTTTTCGAAAGAGACTTGCGACGGACCCGGCGGAGATCTTCCGCCGGCTTCCGGCAGGGTCCGCCGCATAAAAGCAGGGTCGTTCCATGCAGACAGTCTTCAGCATAGCCGTGGATGCATTTGCCTATGGCATGGTGCTTTTCGTCATATCGATCGGCCTTTCGGTGACGATGGGGCTGATGCGCGTCGTCAACCTGGCGCATGGCGCCTTCGCGATGATCGGTGGCTATGTGGCCTCCTATGTCGCCCGCGATCTGGGCCTCGGTTATGCGGTCGCAATCATCACTGCAGTTGCCATGACCATTCTCATCGCCATTCCGATCGAGCGTTTCCTCTATCGGCGCATCTATGGCGCGCCGGAACTGACGCAGGTGCTGATGACGATCGGCATCACCTTCTGTGTCATCGGTATTGCCAACTATCTCATGGGGCCGACGCTGAAGACCATTCCGCTTGCCGAGGCTTTGCAGGGATCAGCCGATCTGGGCTTCCGCACCATTCCCGTTCACCGGCTGTTTGCCATCGTCTGTGGTCTGGCTGTCGCCCTCGGCCTCTGGTTCGTGATCGACCGGACAAGCTTCGGTGTGAAGCTGCGCGCCTCGGTCGATAATGCGCCCATGGCGGCCGCCCTCGGCGTGCGCACCGAGATCATCTATGCCGTCAGCTTCGGCGTTGCGGTTGGCCTCGCTGCGCTCGGCGGTGTCGTCGGTGCCGAGCTTCTGCCGGTCGAGCCCTATTATGCGCTGCGCTACATGGTGACGTTCCTCGTCGTCGTCTCGGTCGGCGGTGCGGGCTCTATCCCCGGGGCGCTGATCGCCTGCCTGCTGCTCGGGGCGATCGATACGACAGGACGTTATCTCATGCCGGAATTCGGCGAATTCTTCTTCTATCTCGCTGTCATCGCCATCATCTGCATCTTTCCCCGCGGCCTTGCCGGGAGGGCGAAATGACGCTCGCCATGCACGACAAGGAAATCCTGATCCAGCGCCGGCGCAGTGCGCTCAGCCGCGATCTTGCCGGTCTTGCCGTTATCATTGTTGCCGCTGTCATTGGATACTTCGCCTTTCCGGACAATCTTGCGCTGCTGACGCGCATTATCGGCATCGCCCTCCTGGTGCTGTCGCTCGATCTCGTCACCGGCTATGCCGGTATTGCGACCCTCGGCCATGCAGCGCTCTTCGGCTCTGGTGCCTATGCGGCCGGCATTCTTTCGGCCCATTACGGCATCAACGATCCGCTGTTGATGACGGTCGCCGGCATTTTGGGCGGAGCGATCGCAGGCCTCATCTGCGGCGCCGTCATCCTTCGCGCTCACGGCTTGCCGCAACTCGTCCTGTCGATTGCGCTCATCAACCTCTTCCATGAATTCGCCAACAAGGCGTCGTCCTGGACCGGTGGCAGCGACGGCCTATCCGGCATTTCGCCCGATCCGATCTTCGGCATGTTCGAATTCGATCTCTATGGCCGCACTGCCTACGGCTTCGGTGTCGCTCTGCTCTTGATCGTCTTCATGCTGCTGCGGCTTCTCGTGCGCTCGCCCTTCGGCATGCTTTGCCGCGGCATCAAGGAGGATCCGTTGCGCATCCGTGCCATCGGCGCATCGCCGAAGGCGGCCCTTGCAAAGATGTATGTGCTCTCGGGTGCGGTCGCCGGTGTCGGCGGTGCCTTGAACGCGATCTCCACCCAGGTCGTCGGCCTCGACAGCCTGTCCTTTACGCAATCGGCGGAAGCGCTGGTCATGCTGGTGCTGGGCGGCACGGGCTCGCTCTTCGGCGCGCTTTCAGGCACTGTCATCTTCATGCTGTTCGAGGACTATGTTTCCGCGGCCAATCCCTTTCACTGGTTGACGATGATCGGCGCCCTGTTGATAGCGGTCGTGCTTTTCGCACCCAAGGGCCTTTATGGCACGGCTGCAACCTTGATTGCCCGCCGCAAGGAGCCACGCCCATGAGCGCCGTTTTCGAGGTCGCCCATCTGAAAAAAGCCTTCGGCGGTCTGGCTGTGACCAATGACGTGTCGCTTTCCATGTCATCAGGCGATCGCATCGCCCTGATCGGCCCGAACGGCGCTGGCAAGACGACCTTCGTCAATCTGGTTACCGGCAATCTGCCGCCCGACTCCGGCGAGGTGCGGCTTGCAGGTGAGGTGGTGACGAGAGTGGACGCCATCGGTCGCGTGAGGCGTGGGCTCGTTCGCTCATTCCAGGTCACGCGCTTGTTCCAGGATATGACTCCATCCGAACATGTCGCGCTTGCCGTCCTGCGCCGGAAAGGACGAACCGGCCGCCTCATTGGCAATTTTCTGGCCATGCCTGATGTCATGGCAGAAGTCGATGAGCTGCTGGACAAGCTCGGCCTCGGACCGCTGATGCATCGCAAGGTCGCCGAGATCGCCTATGGCCAGCAGCGGCTATTGGAAATCGCGCTGGCGCTTGCGCTCAAGCCGAAGGTGCTGCTGCTCGATGAGCCGGCGGCCGGCGTGCCGCAAAGCGATACCGGCCGTATCGAACAGGCGCTTGCCGATCTTCCAGCCGATCTCGCCGTGCTGATGATCGAGCACGACATGGACCTCGTCTTCCGTTTCGCCAAGCGGGTCATCGTGCTGGCGGCCGGCGCGATCATTTTTGACGGCTCACCGTCCGAGGTGACGAAGGACGCCCGTGTCCGAGAGGCCTATCTGGGGAGCTATGCCAATGCCAGCCATGTCGCTTGATGTTGAAAACCTGTCCGCCGGCTACGGTCCGACCAAGGTGCTGGAAGGCGTTTCCTTCTCGGCGCCATCAGGCTGCCGTCTCGCCATTCTTGGTCGAAATGGCATGGGCAAGACGACGCTGCTTGCAACGCTGGCCGGCCAGACGAAACGATATGGCGGGCGCATCAGGCTCGGCGAAGCCGATCTCACAGATGCGCCGAGTGCCACACGCGCCCATCGCGGCCTCGGCTATGTGCCTCAGGCACGCTGCGTCTTCCCGACGCTGACTGTAGAGGAAAACCTGTTCGTCGGTCTGAAGGGGCGCCCGAAGACAGCGCTGGAAGAAGCCTATGCGATGTTCCCGAGGCTGAAGGAAAGGCGCAGGAACCTCGGCAATCAGCTCTCCGGCGGGGAGCAGCAGATGCTCTCGACGGCTCGCGCCATTCTCGGTCGCCCGTCCGTACTTTTGCTTGATGAACCGTTGGAGGGGCTGGCGCCTGTCATCTGCGAGGAACTGATGGCGGCTTTTGGCGAACTCGCCAAGGCTGGCGATGTAACCATCCTGCTTGTCGAGCAACGTATCCAGAGCGCGCTTGATTTTGCCGATCGCGTTATCATTCTTGAACGCGGCCGGCTCGCCTGGACCGGCACGCCGTCGGAACTAACGGCGGATCACGATGCCGTGGAACGGCTGCTCGGCGTCGGCGGGCTGCATTGAGTGAGGTTTAGCGGAACGGATGCGCCCATTGCGTGCTCGCCAGCCGTAGGTAGGCTTCCTTCGACGGTAGGATATGATGGCCAACGATCTCGATGAGCTTTTCTCGATCGCCTTTTTCCATATAGTCGATCATCAGACCGTGCTCCTCGCGGGCGCGGTTGACCAGGCTTTCATCGACGATCGCGTGAAAGCGGATCGCATGGGCGCGTGAGGCCAGCGCATCGATCTGCTCGGCGAGATAGGGATTGCCGCAGGCGCCGAAGAGCACCCGGTGGAATTCCAGATTGGCGCGAAAAACCACGCGCGGCTCGTGGTCGTCAACGGCCTTGCTGTGGCGGGCTTGGATCACACGAAGTTTTTCCAGCACCTCAGGGGCGGCCGGCAGCGGCATGATCAAGGCGGCGTGGCCTTCGAGAAGCAGCCGAACGTCGTAGATCTGTTCGACCTCGAGTGGGGAGAAATCGCGCACTGCCGCACCCTTGTTGGGCTGGCGCACGATGATGCCCATCGTCTCCAGTTCGGCGAGTGCGGCACGGATCACATGGCGCTTGGCATCGAAATGCTTGGCCAGTTCCTCCTCGAGCAGACGCTCGCGCGGCCTCAGCCGCCCGAGCACGATTTCTTCCTCAAGGCTGCGCACGATCCGCTCGATGCGGGCTAAGGATGAGGTGTCATCCTGCGTCTCGATTTGATCCACGCTGTCTCCTGTCGCATGTTTCCACCATGTCTTTGCGCCCTATACGCGGGCAGCGGATATCGCAACAATATTGTTGGGAATCTTGGCAGCCTGTGCAAGAACTCAACAGCCATGAAAGCAGGATCGCCGACGGAGTGAAGCTGCAATGCATTCCCGAGGAGATCAAGGTCTAGGATTTGGCGGATGCCTGCCTGTTTCTTGCCTGCGACGACAGCCGCATGATTAGCAGGCAGATACTGCTGCTCAATGGCGGCCTCATCTGACGATTAGTGGGGATATCATGAACGCCAATACCAATACCCCGCTCCGCCGCTACCGCATCGCTTCCGTTCCGGGCGACGGCATCGGCCCCGAAGTCATCGCCGCCGGCCTCGAAGCGCTCGACGTACTGGCCGCCCGCAGTGGCACCTTCGCGCTCGACATCGAGCCCTATGACTGGGGCAGCGAGCGCTATCGCAAGACCGGTGCCTTCATGCCGGACAACGCCCTGTCTCTGCTCAAGCAAGCCGATGCCATCTATTTCGGCGCTGTCGGCGCGCCTGACGTGCCCGATCATGTGACGCTTTGGGGCCTTCGCCTGCCGATCTGCCAGCGTCTCGACCAGTACGCCAATATCCGCCCGACCCGCATCTTCCCCGGCGTGAAGAGCCCGCTGAGGGGTGTCGAGGAAGGCGATCTCGACTGGCTGATCGTGCGCGAAAATTCCGAGGGCGAATATTCCGGCCATGGCGGCCGCGCCCATGTCGGCCTGCCCGAGGAAGTGGCGACCGAGACCTCGATCTTCACGCGCCGTGGGGTCGAGCGCATCATGCGCTTTGCCTTCCGCGAGGCGCAGAAGCGGCCGCGCAAGCTCTTGACCGTCGTCACCAAGTCCAATGCCCAGCGTTATGGTCTCGTGCTGTGGGACGAGATTGCAGCTGAGGTCGGCAAGGATTTCCCAGATGTGACCTGGGACAAGGAACTGGTCGACGCGATGACCTTCCGCATGGTCGCAAAACCGAAGAGTATCGACACGGTCGTTGCAACCAACCTGCATGCCGATATCCTGTCTGATCTGGCGGCCGCGCTCGCCGGCTCGCTCGGCATCGCGCCAACTGGCAATGTCGATCCGGAGCGCCGGTTCCCCTCGATGTTCGAGCCGATCCATGGTTCGGCTTTCGATATCACCGGCAAAGGTATCGCCAACCCCGTCGGAAGTTTTTGGACAGCATCGCTGATGCTGGAACACCTTGGCGAGGTGACTGCGGCAAAGATACTGATTTCGGCAGTGGAACAGGTCTGTGCAGCCGGCATTCTCACACCAGATCTTGGTGGCAAGGCAACCACGGCGGATGTGACCCGCGCCGTTTGCGAAGCGTTGCGGGGATCGAACTTCGCCCCTGATGACGAAAATATTCCGGCCGCCTGATCCCTGGCGGCCGCGTTTCATGGAAGGTATCCAGTCATGAGCAATAGACTTTCGGGCTACAAGCTCCGCCGCTCGGAGCTTTTTCGCGAAGCGAATTATATTGACGGCCAATGGGTGCAGGCCGATAGCGGCCGCACTTACAATGTCACCAATCCCGCGACCGGCGAGGTGATCGGCACCGTACCGGCCATGAGCGCCGTCGAGACGAACCGCGCGATCGACGCTGCCTATAAAGCGCAGAAGGCATGGGCGGCGCTGACCGCTGAGCAGCGCGCCAATTATCTCTGGAAGCTCGCCGAGCTGATGCACGAGAATATCGAGGATCTCGCGGCGATCATGACGATCGAGCAGGGCAAGCCGCTTTCCGAAAGCCGTGGCGAGGTCGTCTATTCCGCGAGCTTTATCGAGTGGTTCGCCGAGGAGGCGAGGCGCATCTATGGCGACACGATCCCATCGCCGGTTGCCGGCCGACGCCTGATTGTGCAGAAGCAGCCGATCGGCGTCTTTGCGGCGATCACCCCCTGGAATTTCCCCTCGGCAATGATCACCCGCAAGGCCGGGCCCGGTTGGGCGGCAGGCTGCACCGGCATCATCCGTCCGGCGAGCCAGACGCCCTATTCGGCGCTGGCGCTGGCCGTCATGGCGGAAGAAGCCGGCTTTCCGGCCGGCGTCTGCAACGTCATCACCGGCCCCTCGTCTGAAACCGGCCCTGCGATTACCGGCAGTCCGAAGGTGCGCAAGCTCACCTTCACCGGCAGCACGGCGGTCGGCGCCAAGCTGCTTGCCGAATGTGCGCCGACCATCAAGAAGACCAGTATGGAACTTGGCGGCAACGCGCCCTTCATCGTCTTCGACGATGCCGATCTCGACGAGGCGGTCAAGGGTGCCATGGGCTCCAAGTTCCGCAATACGGGGCAGACCTGCGTCTGCGCCAACCGCATTCTCGTACAGGACAAGGTACATGATGCCTTTGCCGAAAAGCTTGCAGCCGCCGTTGCCAAACTGAAGCTCGGCGACGGCATGGAGGAGGGCGTCACTCTCGGCCCGTTGATCGATGAAGCTGCGGTCAAAAAGGTCGAGACGCATGTCGGGGATGCCGTCAAGCGCGGCGCCAAAATCGTTTCCGGCGGCAAGCGTGATGAGCGCGGCGGCAACTTCTATCTGCCCACCATTCTCTCGGATGTCTCCCGCGAGGCGGAAATCTTCTCGGACGAGACGTTCGGTCCGGTTGCCCCACTTTTCCGCTTCAAGTCAGAGGAAGAGGCAATCGAAATGGCGAACGATACGCCCTTCGGTCTCGCTGCTTATTTCTATGCCCGTGACGTCGGCCGCATCTTCCGGGTTGCCGAGGCTCTCGAATTCGGCATTGTCGGTATCAACGAGGGACTCATTTCGACGGCGGTCGCTCCTTTCGGCGGCGTGAAGCAATCCGGCATCGGCCGCGAAGGTTCGAAATACGGCATCGAAGAGTTTCTCGAGGTCAAATACATGGCCATTGGTGGCTTGTTGAACTGAGGAGAATGCCATGAGTGCAGCTGACATCGACGGCTTTTCAGCCCGGATCCGGAACCCTGAAAGCGCGATGATCTCCGCTTGGGTGGGCATTCCAGATCCGCTGCTGGTCAATCATCTGGCCCAGGAAGCCTTTGATGCTGTTGTACTCGATATGCAGCACGGCATGTGGGACCTGCCGTCTGCAGCTGCCGCTGTCGGCCATGTGCGTGTGACCGGCAAGCCGGCGCTTGCCCGCATTCCGGTCGGCGATTTCGCCTCTGCCTCGCGTCTGCTCGATGCCGGAGCTTCAGGTGTCATCGCGCCGATGATCAATTCGGCCGAGGATGCGAGGGCCTTCGTCAGGTCTACCAAATACCCGCCGGTCGGCGAGCGCAGCTGGGGTCCTTCGCTGGCCCTCAACCATACCGGCCTTTCGGGTGACGACTATCTCAGGAACGCCAATGATCTGACGGTGGCAATCGCCATGATCGAGACACGCGCAGCGCTCGAAGCTATCGATGATATCCTTGGCGTGCCTGGCATCGATGGCATCTTTGTCGGCCCGTCGGATCTCTCCATTGCTCTATCGAACGGGGATCAGGTGGCGCCGAATGCCGCCGAGATCGACAGCGCCATGCAACATGCCGTTGCCCGTTGCCGTGCACATGGCAAGTTTGCTTGTGCTTTTGCCAATGACGGTGAGCGTGCCGGTGAACTTCTGAAATTCGGCTTTGCCTTCGTCATCGCTGGAGCGGAAACCGCGCACTTACGATCCGGTGCCCGCAAACAGATCAACGCCGCCAGGAAGATTGCTTCCGGCGGCTGATCCGTCCCGGCCCCAACGGGGTTCGCATATGCGTATCGTCAGAAGTCCCGCGCTTTTCATCGCACAGTTCGCGTTCGGCCGGGCAATACGGTCTCACGCGATCATGTAGCCGCCATCGATAGGCATGGAGATGCCGTTGACCATCGCGGCTTCGTCGGAGAGCAGGAAGAGGATCACCTCTGCCACGTCCTCGGGTTCTGCGAACCGGCCGACCGGGATGCGCTTTTGCATTCCGGCGGCCTTCTCCGGATCGCCCCAGGCCTTGATCGCCATCGGCGTCAGCGTCACCGTGGGATGCACGCCGTTTACCCGGATGCCTTGCGGTGCCAGTTCCTTCGCCATGACGCGCGTCAGGCCGTCCAGGCCGCCCTTCGAAGCGCAATAGGCTGCATGATCCGGGATGCCGACGAAAGCGGCAACGGAGGATACATTGACGATGGCGCCGTGGCGGCCGTCTTCGATCAAGGACCGTGCATATTCCTGCGCAACGATCATCGGGGCGCGCGTGTTGACGGCAATCAGGTGGTCAAAGGCTTCGACCGTGGTTTCGAGAAAGGGCTGCAGTTCGGTCGTTCCAGCGCAGTTGATAAGGAAATCTGCCGGAAGTGCGGCGCGCGCGGCTTCTCGCGTCGCCTTTGCGTCGGCAAGGTCAACCTGAAGGGCCTCGCAACCAAGGTCCTTACGTAGGGAAACGACATCGTCAGCACTTCTGGTGAGTGCCGTAACCTTGGCCCCACGCTTGACCAGTATCTCTGCGACAACGCGACCGATGCCCTTGCCGGCACCGGTGACGATCACTTTTTTGCCTTCGAAATTCATTTGTTCCTCGCCTTACAATCGCTGTCCTGTTGCCTGATCAAAGATGTGAACCCGTCGCGGATCAATATGAAAATACAGCGTCCGGCCGGGTTCGACCTCGATGCGCTCACGGATCAGCGCATCGATCGGCACTCCGCCGACACGGCCGAAGATCAGTGTTTCGGAACCGGTCGGCTCATACACCGACACTTCCACAGGAATACCGTCATCGCCAATGGTTATATGTTCCGGGCGAATACCGTAGGTCACGGCCTTGCCTTCCTCTGCATTCACCCGGTCTACGGGGAGGGTAACGCCCTGATCGGTGACGACAACCTGCTTTCCGTCCCGGGTTGCGATCTTGCCCTGGAGAAAGTTCATCGACGGGCTGCCGATGAAGCCTGCGACGAAGAGGTTTGCAGGGAAGTCGTAGAGATCAAGCGGTTTGCCGACCTGCTCCACCCTTCCGTCGCGCATGACGACGATCTTGTTGGCCATCGTCATCGCCTCGATCTGGTCATGCGTAACATACACGGTGGTCGTCTTCAGTCGCTGGTGCAGTTCCTTGATTTCGACGCGCATGGTAACGCGAAGCTTGGCATCGAGGTTCGACAGCGGCTCGTCGAACAGGAAGACCTGCGGGTCGCGGACGATGGCTCGACCCATGGCGACGCGTTGCCGCTGTCCGCCCGACAGCTGTTTCGGGTAACGGTCGAGATAGCGCGTCAGATCGAGGATCGCAGCTGCCCTGCCTACCTTTTCGTCGATCTCCGACTTCGGTCGTTTCGCCATCTTCAGCGGAAAGCCCATGTTCTCGGCGACCGTCTTGTGAGGGTATAGCGCATAGCTTTGGAAGACCATGGCGATGTCGCGCTCCTTCGGCGGAGCATTGGTCACCACGCGGCCGCCGATGCGGATATCGCCGCTGCTGACAGTCTCCAGACCGGCGATCATGCGCAGCAGCGTGGACTTGCCGCAGCCGGAGGGGCCGACCAGCACGACGAACTCGCCATCCTCTATGTCGACGCTGACGCCGTGCATGACCTGAAGAGCGCCATACCTCTTGGTGACGTCGCTGACCTGTACGTTTGCCAATGTCTTTTCTCCCTAATCCAGCACGGCTTGCGTCTTGATGTTGTTGACAGAGCTCACCGGCTCACCCCTTCCGGACGATGTAGGCACCGAGCACGGCGGAGATTGCCGCCGCAAACCACACCGAGAGCCCGAACGGTTCGATGAACCGCATCCAGAGCAGGGAGAGCGCGACCCAGATCACGACCGAGATGAACAGTCGGTCGAACCAGTTCGTCTCGATCGGCAGGAAGCCCGGCTGTTTTTCGTTGTTTCGAGTATCCGAAGCCATCTTGCTATCCTTTCACTGCGCCGAAGGTCAGGCCGGCAACGATGTGACGCTGCACCACCGAGAAGACGATGAGCGCCGGGATCAATGTCAGCATGGAGATCGCAGCCATGATGCCCCAGGCCGTCCCTGTCGTCGTCACGTATTCCGACAGGCCGGTTGTCAGCGTGCGGGCGTTGAAGTTGGTGAGTGTGGCGGCAAGCAGATATTCGTTCCACGCGAAAACCCAGGTGAGAATGAGTGTCACTGCAAGTCCCGGTCGCGCCAAGGGAAAGACGATGTCGTAGAGGACCATCCAGGGACTTGCGCCGTCCATATAGGCAGCCTCATCCAGTTCCTTCGGAATGCTCTCCACCGTCGGGCGCAGAGTCCAGATGGCGAAGGGAAGGTTGAAGGAGCAGTAGACAAGGATCATACCCAGCCGGGAATCCGCCAGCGTGAAGTCGCCGATCCTGTAGACCTGCGTTAGAAGCAGGAAGAGCGGCAGCAGGAAGACTGCCGGTGGCGCCATGCGGTTGGTGATCGTCCAGAAGAAGATGCTCTCCTTGCCCGCAAGATCGAAGCGCGTCAGCGCGTAGCAGGCAAGAAAGCCGAGGGTCGTCACCAGGATCGCGTTGCCTGACGAGATGATCAGCGAGTTGAGCATGTATCGCCGCAAGGTCTCGTTCGTCAGCACGTCCTGATAGTTTTTCCAGAAGAAGCTCCGAAGCACGACATCGGGCGTCGAGAACAGGTCGAAGGGCTGCTTTACCGATATGACGAAGAGCCAGTAGATCGGAAAAAGGGTTGCGAAGCTTATCAGCGTCCACATGAGAACCGAAAGCCAGGGATTATGTCGGTTCATCGCCTCAACCTCTCTTCGCGCGGGGAGCAATCAGGCCGACATAGAGCAGCCAGCAGACGACGATGGTGAGGTAGAGTACGACGACGGAGATCGCCGAACCGTAGCCGTAGTTGGTCTTGGGGAAGACTTCCTTGAAGATGTGGACACCGAGGTAGCGCGTCGCCGACCCCGGACCGCCGCCGGTCAGCATCAGGACTTCGTCGACTGTTCGCAGCGCGTCCATGAGCCTGATGAACACCGTGGCCAGGAGGGCAGGGCGGATCAGCGGGAGCGTGATGTGCCAGAAGATCTGGCTTTTGCCGGCGCCATCGATCTGCGCCTGCTCGAAGGGGTCGGGCGGAAGCGAGACCAGGGCGGCGATCAGCGAGAGGGTGACCAGCGGCGTCCAGTGCCAGACATCCATGATGATGGTGATGATGAAGGCCGCAGTGGCGCTCTGGCCGATGTTCAGGTCGTATCCGAACCAGCTTCGCAGGAGATATGGGATGATGCCGATCGACGGCGTCGTCATCAGCTTCCACACCGATCCGACGATGATGGGTGCCATGATCAGAGGAAGGGTATGGATGGTGCGGAAGAAGGCTTTTCCCGGAAAGTCTTTCATCAGCGCCTGCGCGAGCACGTATCCGAGCACGAGTTCGGACACGACCGCGAAAAAGACGAATGCAATGGTGATGCCAAGAGAGGCCAGGAATTGTGGGTCGAAGACGAGGGTTCGATAATTCGATGCCCAGTTGAAGACCATCAGTGGATTAGCGGCGAAAGGGTTCCACTGGTGAAACGAGACCCAGACGACGTAGATGAAAGGAAAGATGCCGAAGAGCCCGAGGATCAGGATCGTCGGTGACAGCAACAGCCATCCAAGCTTTTGTGAATGCATTGCCTCATCCTCTTTGGCACCCTTGGGGGCCTATCGAGCCGGGAAAGAGGCGAGTCGCCGTGCGAAGACGACCCGCCAAGGTGGGGAGGATGATTTATTTGCGATAGCCGAGCGACGTAAGCTCTTCTTCCGTCTTGGCGGCCATCTGGTCGAGCCCTTCGTCGGGCGCAATCTTGCCGGTCAGGATGTCGAAGAAGATCGGCGTGGTCGCTTCACGCACCTGAGCGTGGAACGGGTACGGGGGAGCGCCGGCGAACAGCTTGCCCTCGTCCTTCAGCATCGTGTAGAAGCCGCCGAGCTTTACGTCCATCGCCTTGACCTTCGGATCGTCGAAGGTCGCCTTGTTGGTGATGCGCGGCGCGGCGATGGCCCAGTCGGGCTGCACGTCGTTCTGACCCATGAATTCGAGGAACAGCAGAGCTGCTTCCTTGTTCTTGGATGTAATGGGCAGGCCGAAGGCGCCGCCGTCATAATAGCCGATATAACCCTTTCCCGACGTTGCGTCCTCCATGACGCCCGGCTCGAGCGGCGGCAGGGCGAAGCCAACCTTGTCGACCACCTTCGACTGCGCAGGATCACTTGCGATCCATGCCGCGTTCTCGCCGTAGATCAGCCCCTGAGCGACACGGCCCGCGGCAAATGTCGTCGCGGTTTCCGTCCAGGTCGACTGGGTCGATTCAGGCGGAGCGATGTCGCGCAGGTGTAGCCAGTATTTCAGCGCGGCCTTCGCCTTGTCACTGTTCATCGCACCGCCATGCTCGACCGTCGCTGCGTAGTTGTTGCTGGCGTCGATGCCCCAGTTGTAGACGCCAAAGGTCGGCGCGATGGATTCGAAATATTCGTACCAGGACGCGGCGTGACCCGTATGGGCCTGGGCGGTGGTGCCCCAAAGCTCAATGCCGTTATCCTTGCCGTATTTGGTGAAGAATTCGGCGATCTGAGTGTAGTCTTCATGCGTGGTCGCCGGCTTGAGGTCCTTGCCGGTTTCCTTCTTGAAGGCCTCCTTGATCTTCGGATCGTCGAAAAGATCCTTGCGATAGAGGTAGGTCTTCAGGAAGGCTTCCATCGGTACGCCAAAGAGATCGCCCTTCTTGTCCTTGAAGTAGTCGGCAAAGCTGGTGAAGTTCGCGTCGTCGTAGGTCGGCGCCTTCAGATCCGCCTGATCTTTGAGCGTCTGGGTAATGTTGACGAGGAAATTCCGGGACAGATATGAATAGATGATGTCCTGCTCGATATAGACCATGTCGTAGATGCCGGTCTTGGCCTCCATGTCCTTGATGGCCTTGTCGTACATCTGATCCCAGGACGTCGTCTCGATTTCAACCTTGATGCCGGTCTTCTTCTCGAATTCCGGCGCGAGCACGTTCTTGATGTAGTTGGATGGAGGCGTGCTTTCGGTCACGCCGTGCAAGGTCACGCCTTTGAACTTGGCGCCGGCATCGGACCAGAAGTCTGCCCATGCCGGCGAAGCGGCGGTGGCGAGACTGAGCGTCAGCGCAAGCGCGCTGGCCTTCAGAGCGTAATTCATTTCAATCCTCCCAGATAGCAGCGAGATCATTTCGCCGAGCCATTGTGTAGACGAAAAAGGCTGGCCACGCAATATTTGTTGTCTAAACCTGCAAATATGTCAGCTATGTTGTTGATTTTTGTGGGAACTAATTCTCACTGAAGTAAAAGATGCAGAGTGTCTAAAATAAAATGCTGCAACGCAACGAATTTTCTCGCAAAGGCAAAATTATAAACGGCAAATTTATTTGTTGCTTTACCATACTAAATGACATAGCTGTGGCGCAACGGAAGGCTTCCAGCGGAGGAAAAAGGCCATGCGCCGATTGGGTATCCATTCATTTGTATGGACAGGCGGCCAAACGCAGGAAGGGCTCGAAATGGCCCTTAACAAAACGGCCGAGCACGGATATCGCACAATCGAATTCGCTTATCTCCGCCCCGAGAAGTTCAATCTCGACCGTCTGGCAAAACTCGCGCAATCGCTCGATGTCGAGATCGGCGTGACGATGGGCTTGCCGATCGACAAGGATATTTCGAGCGAGGATGCCGCTGCGGTATCCGCCGGCAGGCAGACGCTGGCCGATGCCGTGCGTGCGGTCCGTGACATCGGCGGAAACAAGCTCGGTGGGATCCTTTATTCTGCGCACACCAAGTACAACCGACAGCCGACGAGGAAGGGCTGGGACAACAGTGTCGCCGCTATCGCCGCGACTGCCGATATCGCGAGGGATGCGAAGGTCGATCTCGTCCTGGAGATCGTGAACCGCTTCGAGACGAACCTTTTGAATACGGCCGCGCAGGGCTTGAAGTTCATTTCAGAGACCGGATCGGACCATGTCCGACTGCATCTCGACACGTTTCACATGAATATCGAGGAGGCAAATCCGGCTGCTGCGATCCGGCTCGCCGGTGACAAGATCGGTTATTTCCACATCGGTGAAAGTAACCGCGGCTATCTTGGTGACGGCGTCATCAATTTCGATCTCATCTTCGACGCGCTGCTGGATATCGACTACAAGCGCGACATCGTGTTCGAAAGCTTTTCGACTGCTGTTGTCGATGAAGGCCTTTCGCTCGCCTGCGCAATCTGGCGTGATACGTGGACCGACAATGATCCGCTGGCGGCACATGCCAAGCGCTATATCGAACTGAAATACGAAGAAGCCAAACGCCGCCGCGTCACGAACGCGCGCCCCTGATAATCCTTCTGCCGATCTGCTTGGTAAGTATAGGCTGGAGCAGTCGATTTGAAGGGAAGTGGACATGAACGACACCGTCTCCATCGGAAGCTCACCGCGCAGGATCAGGCAAAACAACATTGTTGCGGCCCTGCAGACGATCTACAGCCATCGCCGCCTGAGCCGGGCCGATCTGGCGCGGAAGCTCGGCATGAACCGCTCGTCGTCTGGAGAAATCGTTGCCGAACTGACGGAAAGCGGCTTTGTTCAGGAGTCGGAGGAGAGCAGCAAGCAGCGCTTGGAGCAATCCCGTGCCGGCCGGCCGGGCATCATGCTCGAACTGGTTCCGGATGCGGCATTCTTCGTCGGCATCGAAATCGGCGTCGAGCATATATCTGCTGTTGTTGTGGACCTTTCCGCCGATGTCCGGGCCTGTCGCAGGCTGGCCTTCCACGCGCAGTCCTCGACGGTGGAGGAGGCCGTGGCAAGCGGCGTCGAGCTGATCGTCAGTGCCATGGCGAAAGACATGATCAAGCGCTGCAAGGGGCTTGGCATATCCGCGCCGGCGCATATCCGGCCCGACGGAATTGTCACGCTTGCGCCGATCATCGGCTGGCGGGAGGTGCCATTGAAGGAGATCGGCCGGAGCGCCTTTCCGGCCGACGTGCCGATCTCGGTGGAAAACGACGCCAACGCTTTCGCGATCGGTGACAGCTATCGTCACGGCGTTGCCGGTGTGACGCTCTTCCTGCTCATGGAGACCGGGGTCGGCGGCGGCATCATGATCGACGGAAAGCTGTTTCGTGGCGGTCACGGCCTTGCGGGTGAAATCGGCCATACCCTTGTGCCGGGAAGCGCCGGGCAGAAATTCGAGCAGTTGATCGGCCGCGAGGTATTGATCAGGCAGTACCGGGAAGCGACCGGTCGCGCCGACGTCGATTTGCAGGAGTTCCTCACTGACGTTCGCGATCGTGTTCCTGATGCCGTGAACATAGCGGAAAACTGGTCGCGGCATCTTGCCTATGCGCTGCTGCAGGCCTGTCGTCTGCTTGATCCGGATCGGATCGTGCTCGGGGGTTCCGTAGCGTCGCTCTATCCGATGGTGGCGGCCCGCGTGGCGGTCCACATGTCGGAGGGGCAGAACATTCCTTTTCCGACACCCGAGATCGTCGTCGATGGCGACGCGGAGTTCGGTTCCGCCTTCGGGGCGGCATGCATGCTGCACCAGCGTTTCCTCTCCCTCGAAAACGAGGAATTCGGTGGCGAAGACGCTGCGATACAACGAACAACGACGATTTAGCGAGACCTTTTGAAAGCGGGATTGCAATGGCTTCAGTGCTGGCTCCGGACCATCTCGGTCCCACGGTTTGCGTCGGCGAGATTCTGGTGGAGATCGTTGCTACGACGGTCGGAAACGGGTTCCTTGAAGCCCAGCCGCTCGTCGGGCCGTTTGCCAGCGGAGCGCCGGCGATCTTCATCTCGCAATGCGGCCGGCTGGGCGGAGCGGCGGCCATGGTCGGAGCGGTCGGAAACGACGATTTCGGCCGCGTCAACATCGACCGCCTCAAACGTGACGGCGTCGATGTCTCGACCATTTCCGTCGACCCTGACTATCCGACCGGAAGCGCCTTCGTCCGCTACCGCAAGGACGGTTCGCGCGACTTCGTCTATAATATCGCGAGATCTGCGGCCGCGCGCTTCGGCTGGTCTCAAGGCGTCAGCGATCTCATCAGCCGCACCGGCCACCTTCATGTGATGGGATCGGCTTTGTCTGTTCCGAGCGCGCGCGAGGTGATCGACAAGGCGGTCGACATCGTGAAGGCACGGGGCGGCACGCTTTCGGTCGATCCCAACATCCGCAAGGAACTGAAACTCGACGAGGATACCGAGCGGCGATTTGCCAGGCTCGTTGCCGCCGCCGATCTTCTTCTGCCTTCAGGGGAAGAGCTTGAGCGGGCTGCCGGCGTCGCAGGCGAAGCCGAGGCGATCCGCCGGCTGTTTCAAATCGGTGTGAGGGAGATCGTGCTGAAGCGTGGAGCGGGAGGCGCCACCTATTTCGGCGGGGACGGGGACCGCATCGACGCTCCCGCGTTTCTCGTGGAGGAGGTCGATCCCACCGGCGCCGGCGACTGCTTTGGCGGGGCGTACCTCACCTGCCGGCGTCTTGGAATGTCTCCAGGGGATGCGCTCACTTACGGTTCGGCGGCAGGTGCGCGCAATGTGACGATCCGTGGACCGATGGAGGGCGCTGGCACCCGTCAGGAACTCGATGCGTTCATCGCTGGAACGGAAAGGCGTTCCTGATGCAGATAGAACTGAGTAAACTGGCTGTCCTTAGGGCTCAGGGCCGTCCCACAGGCATCACCTCGGTCTGCTCAGCCCATCCGATCGTGCTGCGCGCGGCTCTGCGCCATGGGCGTGATCATTCGAGCACGGTCCTGATTGAAGCCACCTGTAATCAGGTCAATCATCTGGGCGGCTATACCGGGATGACGCCTGCGGACTTTGCCACGCTCGTGCGCCGCATCGCCAATGAAGAGGGATGCCCGGAAAACCTCATCATGCTTGGCGGTGACCATCTCGGACCGAATCCCTGGCGGGACCGGGCGGCAGAAGAGGCCATGGCGGAAGCCGAGAGGATGGTGGCTACCTATGTCGATGCCGGATTCCGCAAAATCCATCTGGATGCGTCGATGGGCTGCCTGGGCGAGCCCGCTGCATTGGACGATGAGACGACGGCCCACCGCGCCTCGCGGTTGGCCGCTGTCGCAGAGGCTTCGGCAAGGCAGGCAGGGGGCGCTATGCCGGTCTACGTGATCGGCACGGAGGTTCCTCCCCCCGGCGGGGCAGATCATGCTCTCACCACGATCGAACCGACCGCGGCTTCGGCGGCCAGGCAAACCATAGAGGTACATCGCCGTGTCTTCGCCGAGGCTGGCCTTGCGGGCGCCTTTGAGCGCGCTATCGGCCTGGTGGTGCAGCCCGGCGTCGAGTTCGGCAACCACAATGTCATCCGGTACGACCGCAGCAAGATCGACGCGTTGAAACAGGTGCTCGAGGACGAGCCGCAATTCGTGTTCGAAGCGCATTCCACCGACTATCAGGGCGCGGATCCGCTGACGGCCCTGGTCGAAGACGGGTTTCCCATTCTCAAGGTCGGGCCGGAGTTGACCTTCGTGCTGCGCGAGGCGCTTTACGGGCTGGACCTGATCGCCTCTGATCTCGTGCCTGATTATGGCGAGCGTCCGCTCTACGCGGCGATGGAGGCTTTGATGCTGGCACATCGGGAGAACTGGAGCCGTCACTATCACGGCACGGTGGAAGAGCAGCGCTGGCTTCGGCATTATTCGCTGTCCGATCGCATCCGATACTACTGGGCGTCTAGAGAAGCTCAATCCGCCGTCGCACGCCTTTGCGACGCGCTTGCCGGAAAATCCGTGCCGCTTCCGTTGATCTGGCAGCACATGCCGGCTGCCCAACAGTTTTCCGACACGCCGCTGAATCCGGAAGAGGTTCTGATCTGGCGGGTGACGAAGAGCCTTGCCGAATATCATGCAGCATGCGGCGCAGGCAGATAGCGCCGCTCAACCGAGGAGGAAAGAATGAACGAGTTGAAAGGGAAGGTTGCCGCAATCACCGGCGCGGCGTCGGGTATCGGAATGGCGTCGACGGAGGCGATGATCGCAGCGGGCGCCACGGTCGTTCTCGTTGATCGCGACGAGAAGGCGCTGCAGTCGGCGTGCGAACGCCTTGGGGAAAGGGCCATACCTCTCGCTTTGGACCTGCTGGATCCTCAAGCATGCGCTAAGCTTCTTGACCGCGTGTTGTCGAAGGTTGGGCAGCTCGACATTCTGCATGCCAATGCCGGCACCTATATCGGCGGGGATCTCGCAGATGCCGATCTGGACGCCATCGACAGGATGCTGAACCTGAACGTCAATGTCGTCATCAAGAATGTCCGGACCATCATTCCGCACATGATCGAACGTGGGACCGGCGACATCATCGTCACGAGCTCGGTCGCCGGCCACGCGCCCGTTCCGTGGGAGCCCGTCTATTCGCCTTCGAAATGGGCGATGCATTGCTTCGTCCAGACGATGCGCCGGCAGCTTCTGAAGAGCGGCATTCGTGTCGGTTCGGTTTCGCCGGGACCAGTCATCAGCGCATTGCTTGCCGACTGGCCGGAGGAGAACCTGCGCAAGGCGAAGGAGGCCGGTGCCCTGATCGAACCCAAGGAGGTTGCGGACGCCATCATGTTCATGCTGACGCGCCCCCGCAACGTGACGATCCGCGACATCGTCGTTCTTCCAAGCGCATTCGACATCTGAGGAGCCGAACCATGAGCTATCAGGAAAAATTCCGCCTTGACGGTGAGCGCGCCGTCGTCACCGGTGGCGGAAGGGCCATCGGACTTTGCTGCGCCCACGCGCTCGCCGAAGCTGGCGCCGCCGTCGTCGTCATCGAGCGCAATGAATCCGACGCCGAGCAGGCTCTGGCGCTTAAGGACAAGGGATATGACGTCGAGCTGCGTCTTGGTGACGTGACCGATTCCGCCCGGATGGAGGCGATCGCCAATGAACTCGCCGCCAGCGGCCTCCCAGCGACGATCCTAGTGAACAATGCGGGCATCGGCCAGAACGGGATTGCGGCAGAGGACGTCACGGACGCCGATTGGCTGCGGATGATGAATGTCAACGTCAATGGCGTATTCTGGTGCTCGCGCTCCTTCGGCCGCCATATGGTGGCGATGAAACGCGGTGCAATCGTCAATCTCGGCTCGATGTCCGGCATCATCTGCAATCGGCCACAGCCGCAGACGGCTTATAACGTCTCGAAAGCTGCCGTTCACCACCTTACCCGTTCCATGGCCGCTGAATGGGCTCAGCACGGTGTGAGGATCAATGCGGTTGCCCCGACCTATATCGAGACGCCGATGGTCGCGGCCGTCGAAGCCAATCGCGAGCGGATTCCAATCTGGCTTGCCGATACGCCCATGGGGCGAATGGGCACGCCGGAAGAGGTCGCAAGCGCGGTTCTCTTCCTTGCATCCGGTGCAGCGAGTTTGATGACGGGAGCAATCGTCAACGTTGATGCAGGATTCACCTGCTGGTAATCCGGCTTCGAATGAGAGTCTCAAGGCGCCGGCGATCCTGCTGACGCCTCACTTCCTTCCGCCAGCCTGCCCATCTGCACGGTGGCTCGTCAGCTTTTGGCCGGATCATCCTTCACGGCATCAGCAAATTTCCGCATCAGGCGAACCAGATTGTCCAGATCCTCGGGATCCCAGCTCTTGAATATCTCGATCCCGATCCTCTCGCGTGCAGCATCGACACGATCCGTCATCGATTTGCCCTTCGCGGTGACGACCGCTTCGCTGACGCGCCGGTCCGTTGCGCTCGGCCGACGCTGAATGAGGCCGAGGCTCTCGAGCTTGGCGACCTGGCGGCTGACCGTCGTGTAGTCCCGACCAGCGCGGTCAGCCAGATCGACCACGCCGATCGGCCCCAATCTTTCAATGCCCACCAGCAAGGGGAAGAGGGCGCGGTCGAGCGAAATTCCTGCCTCTCTGACCATGGCCTCATCCCGTTGGGGCCGGTTCATGACACTGACGATCTCGAGCAGCGATCCATGAAGCTCATGGATACGGGCTGAGATATGTGTATTTTGCACATTTTTCATTGACGGCATTCCGGATCTCCTGTTATGTGCATAATACACGCAAACGAGGAGCAACAGCAATGACCGAAGATGACGCAATCGATGTATTGATCTGTGGCGCCGGCGCAGCCGGCCTGACGCTGGCGATCGATCTCGCCCGGCGGGGTGTATCCTTCCGGCTGATCGAGAAGATGAATGATCCGTTCGGCGGTTCGCGCGGTAAGGGCATCCAGCCGCGAACCATGGAAGTCTTTGAGGACCTCGGTATTGTCGACAGGATTGCCGCCTCGGGCGCCTTCTATCCACGCCAGCGCGAATATCATGGCGACGGTAGCGTAAAGGACGGCGCGCTTTTCGAGGCCGGTGACCCAATCCCGTCGGAACCCTATGGCGCGCCTCTGCTCGTGCCTCAATTTCTGACGGAGGGAGCGATGCGGGAGCGCCTTGCCGAACTCGGCCACGCTCCGGAATTCGGCTGCGCGTTGATCGCCTTCAAACAGGACGGGCAGGATGTAACCGCAAGGCTTGCCAATGGCAGTGAAGAGCAGACTATCCGCGCACGCTATCTCGTCGGCACCGATGGTGGCCGGAGCTTTGTGCGCCAGGCGCTCGCCGTCGGTTTTCCCGGAAAGACGCTCGGCGTTCGCGCCATTGTTGCCGACGTGACCCTGACAGGCCTCAGCCGCGATGTCTGGCATCGCTTCAACGAGGGGTCGATGGAGATGCAGATATCCTTTTGTCCCTTGGCCGAAACAGGATTTTTCCAGCTGCAGGGACCGGTGCCTCTGGAAGGCGACATAGACCTGTCGGCTGAAGGACTTTCTGCGCTCACTGCCGAACGCACCGGCTGCACGGATATCGTCATCCAGTCTGTCTCCTGGGCATCGGCATTCAACATGAATGCCCGGCTTGCCGACAGCTATCGTGTCGGCCGCGTCTTTCTCGCCGGGGACGCCGCCCATACCCATCCGCCGACGGGCGGCCAGGGTCTGAACACCAGCGTTCAGGACGCCTACAACCTCGGCTGGAAGCTGGCGGCCGTCCTGTCAGGTGTTCCGGAGGCGCTTCTCGATAGCTATGAGGAAGAGCGCCGCCCGATCGCGGCAAGCATGCTGGGACTTGCTGTCAGACTGCTCGAAGACATGAAGCGTGGCGAAATTCGGCGTGGCCGCGAGGTTCGGCAACTGGACATCGCCTATCTCGGCTCGAGCCTGTCGCTCGAAGAACCCAAGCGTCAGGCTCGCGTCCTTGCCGGCAGCCGCGCTCCCGATGCGCTGTTAAAGGGCGCCGCAGGGCAACCCGCGCGGCTGTTCGATCTCTTTAAAGGTCCCCATTGGACGCTGCTGGGATTTGATATGGAAACGGCTGGCGTCCAGCCGCGCAAGGGATTGCATATTCATACCATCGGGCAAGGCGGCAACCTCATCGACAGCGAGAACCAATTCCGCGAGACCTACGAGCCGGCGCCTGGCGACTGGATCCTCGTCCGCCCGGATGGTTATGTCGGTGCGGTGGTCTCGCAGGGCAAACTGCCAGCATTGGAAACTTATCTTCATGATGTCGGACTGCGAGCAGGGGCGGTAGCCAGGCGATGAAAATGCTTCCGCGGCATCGCTTGCTCAACGGAAGCAAAAATATTTATGGCGCGGAATCTTCAAAGCTTTTCAGTAGCGCGGCGCTATGATTGTGATGACGATGGGCGTTCGACGACGGTTGAGCACCAGAGCAATGACAGCCTCACGCTTCCGCCGTCCGCGGCCGGTATGACGCAATCACGGATCACCTAATGCCGAAATTCCTGTTCACTTCGATATTCTCACGTTTCAACTGCGTTATCAGCCTTCGCCTGCTCGCACTTTCGCTCGGATTTCTGATCGCCGTTGCCTCGGGTCATGCCGAGGATGTACTGCGCATTCCCTATTCGTCGGATATAGGCACTCTGGATCCCGACAACGGTTTTGAGGTTGCCGGATTGACTGCGCTGGATAGCGTCTATGAGGGGCTGGTCAAATATGAGACCGGCTCGACGAAGATCGTGGGGTCGCTGGCCAAGAACTGGGAGATATCGGGAGACGGGCTGGTCTATACGTTCCACCTCGTAAACGGTGTCAGGTTTCATGACGACACAGCCCTGAATGCAGATGCGGTGGTCACCTCGTTCAAGCGGCGCCGCGACGGCGGATTTGTGCAGAATTACACACTCGCCAACATGGCGGATATCGCAGCACCTGATGGTTCCACCGTCGTCATCACGCTGCACCATGCGCAACCCTCCTTTATGGACAGTCTTGCAAGCCCGTGGGGGCCGAAGATCATCAGCCCGACGGCACTTTCCGACCACGCCGGGGGCGACCGTGCGACGGCATGGCTTACCGATCATGCGGTTGGAACTGGGCCGTTCAAGCTCGCCGAATTCAAGCGCGGCGAACGTTATGTGCTCGAACGTAATGAAGATTATTGGGGCGCCAAACCGTCTTTCGGCAAGGTCGAGCTTCCTGTCATCCCCGATATCGGCCAGCAAATTCTGAAATTGAAGGCCGGCGAAATCGATGGCGTTCCGGCCAATTTCCCGTTTGCGCAGCTCGGCAATCTGCCGGCCGATCTGGAAATAACGTCGGCTCCCAGCATGACACAATACGAGGCCTTCATTAGGCCGGGGTCGCCGCTTGACGATGCCGAAGTTCGCAAGGCGGTTCTAACCGCAATCAACCCGATTCTGTGGGCGAGCGACGCCTTCGGACAATATGCTCATGTCTCGAAATCGCTCTATCCAAACGTCATGCTGGATCCAGGCCAACCAGTGCAGTTTCCGACGGATTTGGAGGCTGCAAAATCTGCCATCGCCAAGCGCGGACCGGTCACCATCAGCATCGGGCTCTACAGCGCCAATCCCAGTTATGGACGTATCGCCGACCTGATGATCGCTGAGCTATCGCTGATCGGCGTCCAGGCGACGTCACACATCATGCCGCCGGGCGCGGCCTACGCCATGAAGGGCGATCCCGCCGCCCCCGACATGCTGCTGATCATTGCTTCTCCCGATGCGGCTCATCCCGACAATCAGGCAAAGGCCTTTTTCACCAAAGATGCGCCGCTGAACCTCTATGGAAGCGCTCTTCCGGAAGCCGATGCCGTCGTCGCCGAAGGTGCTTCCACCGCGGACATCGCTACGCGAAACGCGCTTTATGAGAAGGCCGGGAAAATGTATTTCGATGCGGGCTATTTCATCCCGTTGGTCGATGTCGACGACGTGGTCGTCCATCGCAGAGGGCTGAAGGATCTGGGGCTTCGTCCGGTTTTCCCGAGGGGCAGCATCGACTTTTCCAGTGTGAGGCGCTGATGGCTGAGCAGGCGGCTTCCGGCGGGGTTTATGGCTGTAACTCGACCTTTGAGGAGTTGCAGAGGCTGTGACCGAAGCTGCGCTCTCCATCGCCGGTCTCAATGTCTTCCTGCGGCGAAACGGTAGCGATCATCTTGTGCTCGACGACATCGGTTTCGAGGCGATGCCGGGTGAAATCATCGCCATCGTCGGAGAAAGCGGCTCCGGCAAATCCACCCTCGGAGCGGCAATTCAGGGCCTGTTGCCGGCCTCCAATGAGCCCAAGGTCAGCGGCTCCATTCGTCTTGCAGGCACCGAGATCGTAGGAGCAAAGCCATCGGTGCTGCGCGCGGCTCGTCATTCACTCGTGCGTGCCATCCCCCAGGATCCGATGGGTGCACTCAACCCGACGATGACGATCCGCCGTCAGCTCAGGGAATCGGCCAGTGGAAACGACGGCTTCGTCAGGGATTGGCTGAGCCGGGTCGGACTCGCGGATGCCGATGTCATACTCGATGCATTTCCGAATCGCCTGTCTGGCGGGCAGCGCCAGCGCATCCTTATCGCAATGGCGTTGATGGCACAGCCAAAGGTGCTGATTGCCGATGAATCGATCACCGCGCTCGACTTCGCTTTGCGCGGCCAGGTCATCGAGCTCCTGCGCAAGATCGCGCGCGAGCAGCAGACTGCAATTCTTTTCATCACCCACGACCTTACAGCTGCCGCATCGCTCGCGGACCGCGTGCTTGTGCTCTACGGCGGACGTATTCTGGAAGTGGGAAGAACCGATGATGCTTTGAAAAATCCCGGCCACCCCTATCTGGCCGGCCTGCTGGCGACTCAGTTCGATTTTCACACGGATCGCCAGCACTCTCTGCCCACTCTACCGGTCGAGCGGATGCGCCTTGCAGATCCGGGAAACGCTTGCTGCTATGCCTCCCGTTGCCTCATCGTCGGGGACCAGTGCATAAACAGACGGCCCGAACTCGCGCCACTTTCGGCCACCGGTCATGTTGCCGCCTGCTTCTTCCCCGACTTGGTGCAATCCAGCGTCGCTCAATATCGCTCCGCGGAACTCTGGCCAACCACGACAACCCTGAAGCCTGTTGACGTGCTGCTATTGTCTGATGTCAGCAAGAGCTTTACGTCCACCGGCCGATTTGGGCGTCGCGGGTCGCGGCAGGTGCTGGAATCGGTCAGTCTTTCGGTCGCTCTTGGTGAGTGTGTTGCCCTGCTTGGGGACAGCGGCGCCGGCAAATCGACGATTGTCAGGCTCGCGGCCGGGCTTCTGAAGCCTGATAGTGGAGAGATTTCCTGTATCGATGATGCGCCGCAGGTTGTTTTTCAGGACGCAGTTGCATCCCTGACGCCCTGGCTTTCGATAGGCGAGCAGATCGGCGATCGGTTGCGGCCTCTGCCTCTCGGCAAGGCAGAGCGTCTTCACAAGGTTGTCAAAGCGCTAGAAATGGTGGGCCTCGATGAGAACCTTATGTCTTCGCTGCCCGCCAGCCTGTCCGTTGGTCAATGCCAGCGCGCAGTGATTGCTCGAGCGATCATTGTGCCGCCGAAACTTCTGCTCTGCGATGAGCCGATCAGCGCGCTTGATGTGTCGCTGGCTGCTGCGACGCTGAACCTTCTCGATGAGATCAGGCGGCGTCTTGGCATGGCGGTGCTGTTCGTCACCCATGATCTGGCGGCCGCGAGGATAATCGCCGACCGCATTGCAGTGCTGGAAGACGGCCGGGTGGTGCAGCAGGGAGATCCCGACGCGATCACCGCCGGTTTTAATCGCCTGTCGATGGGCACCATTCTCACGGCAATACCGAAAACCCATGCGAGCACAGGCGGACGGGACGCATGAACGTTCCCGAGTTTCTTCCCGAAGAACGCTTCGTGCGCTGGTCCGTCGTTCTCGGCCGAACAGGCTGTATCGACCGAATTGGCTTGTTCGGCGTTATCGCTACAACGATCGTTGCCTTGTTCGCCACATGGCTCACACCGTTCAATCCGCAGCTCCGCGTGGCGGCGGCTTATCTGCCACCTTCCACTGAGCATTGGTTCGGGACAGACGAGATCGGGCGCGATCTTTTTTCGCGTATCGTCCTCGGTATCCAATATACATGGCTGCCCGCACTTGCCCTTGTCATCATCAGCCTCGTCGTCGGCACATGCATCGGCATGATACCTGGGCTTATCAGCCGCAGGCTCGACATGTTGGCGCAATGGGTCGCCGAATTCTTCCTGATCCTGCCTTCGACACTCGTGGCGCTGGCGGTGATCGCGACGCTAGGCGGGGGACTTGCCAATACGATGATTGCGATGGGTATCGCATGGTGGCCCTGGTATGCGCGCATATCCCGCGATGAGCTTCGCCGGCTGAATGTTCGCCCGCATGTCGAGGCTGCCAGAATTGCTGGCATCAGCGGCCCACGCCTGCTGTTGCGCTACCTTCTTCCCGGTGCCCTTCCGGCCCTGCTTGTGGCGGCGACACTGGATGTGGCAACCGCCATCATGACGATGTCGCTCATGTCCTTCATCGGCCTCGGCCAACCAGCTCCGGCGCCCGAACTTGGGGCGATGACATCAAGGGCACTTGATAGCCTGTCCGTCTATTGGTGGCTTCCAATGCTGCCCGCGGCTGTCATTTTTCTCGTCTGCCTCCTTGCCAATCTTGCGGGAGACGGTCTTCGTGCGGCGTTGCGAGGAGCCTAGGATATGCTGGCCTATCTCTTTAGACGCATAGCGGGTCTCGTCGTCGTTCTCCTGGCGATGAGCTTTGCAGTGTTCTGCCTGCAAAGCATCATTCCCGCTGACCCCGCGCGCGCCATCGCCGGGCCGCTGACGCCGCTTTCGAATGTGAACGCTCTTCGCCAGCAGCTTGGCCTCGATGATCCCATTATCGTTCAGTATGGCCGGTTTTTGTCGCGAATCGCGCAAGGCGATCTCGGGACGTCGACCAGGACCCGTCAGCCGGTGGCCGTCGATATAAGGCAATATCTGCCCGCATCGCTCGAACTGTCACTGGCAGCTCTCTGCCTTGGGCTTTCGCTGGCAGGTGTCATTGCGGTGATGCCCCGTATCGCGGGCGGCTCCGGAGGGTTGAGGCTTCTCTTCATTGCGGCTGGCTCGGTTCCAACTTTTATGTCGGCTTTGCTTCTGGTCTATTTCTTCTGGTTTCGCCTTGGCTGGTTGCCCGGTTCGGGCAGGATGAGCGAAGATGATATCGGCGGCCCGACCGGCTTCAATTTGATCGACGCGCTTGTCGGCGGCAGGGGCGACCTCAGCCTGGATGCGACCAGGCATCTGCTCCTGCCGGCCTTCGCTCTGGCACTGCCGATCGCGGTCGCGGTGGGGCGAAGTCTCGACAGCGCGTTGCGCGAGGTGATGCAGCAGACCTATATCGGAACTGCGCGGGGAAAGGGTCTTCGGGAAACTGCGGTCGTCTTGCGGCACGGCCTTCGCAACGCCGCCTCGCCGGCTCTGGCGATGATCGGTCTGCAGATCCGGCTTTTGTTTGGCAATCTGCTGATCGTCGAGCTTGTGTTCGGGTGGCCTGGCCTTGGTCTCTACATGGTCCAATCTCTGACCAGCGCCGACCTCCCGGCTGTTCTCGGCGTCACCATCGTCCTTGGGACCTTCTACATCCTCGTGAACATCATTATCGAAATCCTGCAGACATTGGCCGATCCCCGGATCGAGCTTTAGCCCGCCTGAAACCTATCCTTTCGGCCTAGTTCGCTAGACACCTACCTTATGGATTTCCCCTACATTCAGCGTTCATCTGAGACTGGCGATCCCGGCCATTGTCTAGGGCGGTCAGATGAATCAAGAGATCATGTTAAAAAGAGGTAATTCGGCACCGTCCCCGGACCGCGTTCTGTCCGATCCTCTTGATTGCTTGCAGGACGCCAGGTCAGACGGTGCGGACAAAGGCCGCCGCAGGACGGGCCTCAGCAATTGGCAGGTCAAACGCGTCACCGAATATGTCGATGAAAGGCTGGAGGGGCCGCTTCGCGTCGATGATCTGGCGGCCGCAGCAAAGCTCAGCCCCGCCCATTTCCGCCGCGCCTTTTCAATCAGCTTCGGGATGTCTCCCTACGCGTTCGTGATGCAGCAGCGCATCGAGCGCGCCCAGACATTGCTGCTGGCCGCCGAGCATGAAATGGGCGATATTGCCTTTGCCTGCGGCCTGTCGGACCAAGCACATTTCAGCCGTTTATTCCGGCGCTTCGTCGGCACGACACCCAGCCAATGGCGGCATGAACTCGGCGCGCAAAGCGCCTCTTAAACGGCTTGCGCCAGGTGGATCACGCTCTCACCATGATCCACCGGCTACGGGGAGCAGCCGCGATGCCGGCATCTCGTCCGGTTATGCCGACAAAGCTTCGAGCTCTCGGACTGTCGGTCTGGCCTGGTTTTCCCGCGGTGCGAATTTCGCCTGAACGTCCCGGACCGGCAGACTGAATGTGATGGACGCACCGCTGCGCGCACCGTTTTCCGCCCAGAGACGTCCTCCGTGGGATTCAATGATGGAACGGCAGATCGCAAGGCCCATGCCCATACCATCCTGCTTTGTTGTATAAAAGGCCTCGAAAATCCTCTCGGGGTCGCTGATGCCGCTCCCGAAGTCGCTCACTTCCACCTCAACCGTATCATCGTCCCGCAACCGCGACTCGATCTTCAGCATGCGGGCTCCAGGCTCGATGTCGTGCATCGCTTCGATGCCGTTGCGGATGAGATTAAGCATCACCTGCTCCAGCTGCACATGGTCTGCGCTGGTCGCCGGCAGATAGGGGTCGAGCTCGATGTCGAGCCTCACCTTGTTGGAGGCGAGCTTGTCGGCGAGCAGTTCGCAGGCATCACCGATCAGATTGTTCAGATCGACTGCCGTTCGGGGGTAGGCTGTCTTGCCGAAGAGCGCCCTGATGCGGCTGACGACATCGGCGGCTGCATCGGCATCGCGCACGATCCAGTCGGCAGAACGCAGTGCGCGCTCTAGGTTCGGCGGATCGGCACTCAGCCAGCGGCGGAATGCATTCGCATTGGCGACGACTGCCTGTAGCGGTTGATTGAGTTCATGCGCAATCGAGACGGAAAGCTCGGACATACTGGCAGCGCGCAGTGCCCTTGCCAGCCTTTCGTCGGACTGACGCAACGCCTCCTGCGCGCGAACCTCATCATCGATGTCGAGGTTGACGCCATACCAGCGGATGATTTTGCCGTTTTCGTCGCGTAAGGGTTCGACGCGTGAATCCATCCAGCGATATTGACCGTCCCTGTGGCGAAGTCGGCCCTTGTGGTTGATAGGCTGACCTGTCGCAATGGCGTTCCTGAACGCCTCCGTTACCGCCGCGCGATCATCCGGATGGACAAGTTCTGCCTGAGTGGCGACCTGTTCCGGCGTCTTCGAGTGAATATCGCCTTCATCGAGCCCTGCCCATTCGGAAAAACGCTTGTTGAAATAGCAGGGAAGCCCCTCGGGCGTCATCAGCCAGATCAGCGACGGCACCGTATCAACGATCAGGCGCAGCTCTGCTTCACGCTCACGCGCCGCTTCATGGGCTTCCATCTCGTCGTGGATGTCGAGGCAAACGCCATACCACTGAATGATCTGGCCATCAGCGTCGCGTAGCGGCTCAGCCTTGCCGTCGATCCAGCGATAGACGCCGTCGAAACGCCGTTGCCGATATTTCAACACGAAGCGCTCGCCAGTTTCAAAGGCCTGCGACAGGCTCTTCTGGAATAGTGCGCGGTCTTCTGGGTGAATGGCTTCGATAATTGCCGTCGCGAATCTTTTTGTGTCCGCGGGATCGTTGCTCGCAAGCGAAATCCCGGTCCAGCGCATAAGCGGCCCGTTGATGTAAGAAGTTTCGCCGGCTGCGTTTGCGCACCAGATGAGGGCCGGCACCGTATCGATCATCTGTTGCAATTGCTGCTGGCTTTCCCGAAGGGCAGCTTCCGCCTTGCGTTGGTCATCGATGTCGACGGAGGTCGCGAACCAGGCCGTGATTCGGCCCTGTTCGTCACGCGAGGCGATGGCGGAATCGCGAAGCCATCGATAGGTCCCGTCGGCGCGCCGGACCCGCTGCTCTTCGAATATCGGCACACCCGTTTTGAGGCTGTGCTCCCATCTTGCCTTGCATCCTTCGACCTCATCGGGATGGACGAAAAGACTCCACCACGAATGATTGTCAAGCTGGGCGATCCTGCTCATTTCTTCGGCGGTCACGCCGACAAAATCGAGCGCTTTCGGATTGAGGAAGCGCAGGCGACCGTCAGGATAGGCCGACCATCCGAATCCTGGAATATCTTCGATATTGGGTTGAATATTCTTGTACACACGGTCGAATAGGCTCTGCGGTTTGAAGACGTTGATGAAAAACCAGAGAGCCGCAGCGGAACAGGCAAACATGACGACTCGCATCGGTTCGTCATTCCCGAAATTGACAGGCGAAAGAACGACGGTTGCGGTCAACAAACAGCCGATGAGCAAAACGGCCAGGCCCGTGCGCCAGCTCGTATAGAGCCAGATGGCTACCATTGCGACGAGAATGCCGGAGGGATCTGCGAAAAGCCCTGCCATCAGGATGCCGCTGCCACCAACAGCCATGGCTGTGACGATCCGTTTTTTAGACGATGTCAACTGCATGGAAAACCCCTTTGCCTTTTCTATGTCTGACTTTCCATGACCTGGCGCTCATTTCAGCCATCGCTCATTCGAACATGCGAAGGCAGCGCCTGCCAGACATTGAAAAGCTGCGCCACCGAACTGACCTGCATTTTCTTCATCATATTGCTGCGGTGAAGCTTCACCGTAAATTCGCTAATCCCAAGGGAGAAGGCTATCTGTTTGTTGACTTCGCCGGAGACGACAAGTTTCAGAACTTGGCGCTCGCGTACCGTGAGGGTTTCAAACAGAGAAACGTATCTATCGGCTGCAGACAATGCGTTCCTGCGGCTGACATCGGTGGCAATGGCATTGGAAACGGCATCGAGAAAGGTCTGGTCCCGCACGGGTTTGGTCAGGAAATCCTGCGCCCCGGCCTTCATCGCCTGCACGCTCATTGCAATATCGCCATGCCCCGTCAGAAACAGGACGGGTGTCGTGATGCCGTTGCGGGTCAGATGATGCTGCAGGTCCAGGCCACTGATGCCGGGCATACGGACATCCAGCACGACACAGCTCGGGCGGTCGGGCAGCTTTGTATCGAGAAATTCCCGGCCAGACAAAAATGTCATTGCGTCAATGCCGACCGAATTCAGCAGGTTCTCCAGAGCCGCGCAAACCGTCGCATCATCGTCAACCAAGATCGCGACCGGACTTTTCGACCCCTTGGAGGTGGTCACCCCCATGCATCATCCTCCAACTGCCAGCAGACATGCTGCTTCCCGGAACTGCAGGAGAATACAGTCACTGACGAGGAAATTGAAGGAGGGGGTGACTAAACCAAATATATATGGCGCGGCGCATTTTTTTATGTCTGATTTTTTTGCAGCATCTGCTTCTGCTTTCAAAAATGAAGGAAGCCCTGCTGAAATACGCCTCGATTTCGGCTAACGAGACGCAACCTTGAATGCCGTCGGCCGATGCTCGAGTGATACCGCGAGCGTTTCGCCATTCGCGACAAAATAAGCGACCGTCGGGTCTGCCTGCGATGACGAGGAGGCGGCGAGCGGCACATAGATTTTTGTGGACGCCTTGGGTGCAAATGTCGCGCCGTAGCCGAGATACGCCAGTATTCCCGTGATCAGGCAGCCGATGACCAAGAGCGGAAACCTCGGTATCTCAAGAGGTCTGTACTGAGAGCTTGGGTCATGCCGCATGATCATCGCCTTCGACCGATTTTCGACATCATCAGCTTACAGACGGTTTGCTGCCTGAGGAGCTATACGAAGGTGTGCGCGGGGGCAACGAAGGTGTGCCTTGCGGCGGCTGTGTGTGGAGTGCATCCAGCCTGGAGCACCTGTCGCAGCTGGCGGAACTACCTGGTTGCAATTACGAGAGAATTTGATGGAACTCTGGACCGGTCTCGCCGCCCAACCTACACCCTTGGCGTATTTTTGTGAGGGGTTCCACGTGTTAGGGTGGTGAAGAGGCCGCCATGCCGCCAAATGCAATTCCGGCGTGGACTTGGCTGATGGGGATCCCTTCATGAATGCCGCGGAACGAGGCAGTGTTGAACTCAGGCTTGGCCGTGGTGTGGCAGTAAGGAAGATGCGCAAAACCGTCGTTTGGAGGCGCAGAAAGCCATGACGTTCGATCAAGTCAGTACGAGGGACGAGCCGGTTGTCTGTATCGTCGATGACGAAGGCCCTGTCAGGGCGTCGTTGGTGGACCTTTTCGAGTCGGTGGCGATGAAAGCTATCGCATTCGAGAGCGCTTCGGATTTTCTGGAGCGCTGCGATATGGGGCAGGCAGGTTGCATTCTTCTGGATGTGCGGATGCCCGGCATCAGCGGCCTGGATTTCCAGGATCAGCTCGCTGCGGCCGGAAACACCATGCCGATCATCTTCATGTCGGGTCACGGAAGTGTTCCCTTGACCGTCAAGGCCATGAAAGCGGGAGCAACGGATTTTCTGATCAAGCCGTTTGCCGGCAGCGCCGTGATCGCCGCAGTCGGAGAGGCGATCAGGCGGGATACTGAGAACCGGAAAGAGGCCGCTGCACGCAACCAGCTGGAAAATTGTGAAGCCAAGCTTACCCCGCGCGAGCGGGAGGTTCTGGGCTATGTGGCTGCCGGGTTGATGAACAAGCAGATCGCGCATGAGATGCAGATCAGTGAAATCATGGTGAAACTGCATCGCGGGCGAATGATGAGAAAGATGCAGGCGGGTTCCCTTGCGGAACTCGTCCGCAAATTTGACATGTTGAAACCGGATCTGAAACTGTATCAGTAACCTGCGTGGCGCCTAGCTCATTGCCCGAAAAAGAAGAATTGTGCTGACGCAATGGCAAGTTTCCCCAATAAGACCGTCGCTGTCATCGATGATCATCGCTATCTCAGAGAATCCCTTAAGGATTTGCTCGAGGCGGCTGGCTATGAAAGTGAGCTTTACGACTCCGCCGAAACATTCATCAACGAAAAAGGTTATTCGCTCGTCGATTGCATTCTTGCCGACGTCAGAATGCCGGGAATGTCGGGCGTCGAGATGCTCCAGGCATTGAGCAGGATGCCATCGCACCCGCCGGTCATCATCATGACCGCTCATGGGGACAAGGACGTCGAGGCAGCCGTTTTTCAGGCAGGCGCAATCGCCTTTCTGAGGAAGCCCGTCAATGCCGATTTGCTCATGTCGTGGCTGGAACGGGCGATCAGCGATTATCGCGGCGACTAGGGCGATTCAGCAAAACCTTGCAGCGGCCTTGCGTCCGGAATTGCGTGAAACAAAGCGATAGAGCATTCCGTAAAAACGGAACTGCTCCAACCGCCGCGGCCGCCGCCGTCACGCGTGAGCGATCTGTTCCATTTCAACCGGCAGTGTGAAGATGAACCTCGCTCCGTGTGGATCGGCCTGCTCCACGCTTAACCGTCCGCCATGGGATTCGACGATGGAGCGGCTGATCGCCAGCCCCATTCCCATCCCCTGGCCCTTCGTCGTGAAGAAGGGCTCGAATATTCTGTCGGGAAATTCGACGCCCGGCCCGCGATCGCTGATCTCGATCTGCACGGCATCTGTCGCACGGCGGGCACGAATGTGCAGAATGCGGTCATCGCCAGCAGAATCCATGGCCTCAAGGCCATTGCGAATGAGATTGATCAGGACCTGTTGAACCTGAACCCGATCGAAGGCAATCGGTGGAAGATCACGCTCAAGCTCGATATCCATGCGCACGCGCCGCCGCATCGCCTCCTCGGCCATGAGGTCTCGCGCTTCCCTGACCACGTTGTCGAGTGCGGTATAATTCCTCGACGTTTCGGAGCGTTTGAACAAAGCGCGGATGCGGCCGATGACTTCGACGGCGGAATGGGCGCTTGCCGAGATGCGCTCGACTGCTTTCTGCGCCCGTTCGATATTGGGCGGTTCCGCCGAAAGCCAGCGCTGGCTGACATCCGTGCTTGATATGACGGCTGCGAGCGGCTGACTGATCTCATGGGCGATCGAGGCGGAAAGCTCGGCGAGGCTCGCCGCCTGGCTTGCGCGCGCAAGATTCTGCTGGGCGAGGCTCAAAGCCTCCTGCACGCGCACCTGATCGTCGACATCGATGGAAAGGCCGTACCATTCCACGATGGAGCCGTTTTGATCGCGAAGAGGCTCGAACCTGCCCTCCGTCCAGTGGAACATACCGTCCGCTCCGCGCCGTCTGTACCGCATGACGAAAGGTTCGCCCGCCCGGATGCAATGCGCGGCCCTGCGCTGCACCTCCGGACTATCCTCGGGATGGACAAGTTCTTGCGCCGCCCGCGCAAATTCCGCGAAATTCGCTTTGGAAAGGCCCAATTCCTGCATATAGCGCCTGCTGACGTAGGAAAGCTCGCCCACAGGAGTCCAGCTGCAGATATGGACCGGCAAAGCGTCGATGAGCCGTTGAAGGTGTCGTTCACTGCGCTGCAGCGCCTCTTCGGCATGAACCTGATCGTCAATATCGTGGCAGAGGCCATGCCATTGAATAATCCGTCCATGCCTGTCTTTTACCGAGTCCGCACGGCTCGACATCCAGTAATAGACACCGTCATGGCGGCGCAGGCGATATCGCGTGGAAAAGCTGTCGCCGGTGGCGAAACAATGATCCAGCGCGTCCCTGAACCCTTCGGCGTCATCGGGATGGATCGCCATTTCGATCATCGCATCAAGCCGGCTCATGCCTGGTTGCTGGATATCGGCGATATCCCGGCCGAGGTAATCGACCATCTGTTTGTTGAAGAAGATCGGTTCCCCGTCTGCCGTCAGTCGCCAGATGTGAGACGGCACCCTGTCGACGAGTTCGGAAAGGGCCCGTTCCCGCTTACGCAGTGCCCTGACGGCCCGACTGACGATCATCCGCTGCTCCTGACGACAAATTTGCGCCTCATCAGGCAGAAATGCCTGCAGCAGGATTTATCCTACGATACAGCGGAAAACGAAAGCAATTCATGCGGGAACGATGCGTCATGGCTGTTGATCGCTGCCGCCCCGCCTAGAGGTCGTCGCGCCGGATGACGAACTGGACGCGTGCGCCGGCAAAGCGGATCTCGTGATAGACGATCGGCCGCGCTTCCGTATCGAGATTGACGCTTTCGACTGCCTGGGATTCTCTATGTCGTCGGGCGACGGCGGCGGCTCATTTGCCTGTTTCAGGCAAAGTTCCTTGTCCTGAGGACCAGCTAATTGCGGCCGATGCAACTGTTTATCTCCTTCGCATCAACAAGGAGAATTCAGATGCCAAGTCTAATGAATAAAGTGGCCGTCATAACAGGTGGCAATAGCGGAATAGGGAAAGCGACAGCGCGTCTTTTCGCAGAAGAGGGGGCGAAGGTTGTCATCACCGGACGCCGCCAGGATGTCGTCGACGAAGCGATCCAAGAGATTGGCCACGGGGCAATCGGAATTTGCGGCGACGTCGCCAGCATCGATTATCACCGCCGGCTCGCGGCGGAGGTAACGGAGCGCTTTGGTGCGATTGATGTCTATATGGCCAATGCCGGTATCATCAATCTTGCCGCTTCGGAGGCCGTTAGCGAAGCCGAATACGACCAGCATTTTGCGGTCAATACGCGCGGTGTCTTCTTCGGTGTTCAGGCAATCGCCCCGCATATCCGCGATGGTGGGAATATCATCGTCACGAGTTCTCTGGCCGGCACGAAGGTTTTGCCGAACCACACGGTTTATGCTGGCACCAAGGCTGCACTCGCCGCATTTGCCCGCAATTGGGCGATCGAATTCAGGTCGCGCCGGATCCGCGTCAACATTCTCAGCCCCGGTCCCGTTGAGACTGAGATCCTGGGGAAACTTGGCGTCAGCGAAAGCAACCGCCCGCAATTTGAGCAGCAGATGGCGGAGCTGATTCCGGCAGGACGTCTCGGACGTCCCGAAGAACTGGCTCAGGCCGCACTCTTTCTTGCTTCGGCGGGTACTTTCGTCAACGGGATCGAGCTTCATGTCGACGGCGGCATGTGCGTCGCCTAACCCCTGAGGGCCGTTGGAGTTTTGCGTGGCCGGTTTGCAATGGCCGCCACGCGACCATTTGCTCAGATCAACCCGTCGATCGATCGCCAGCGCGGTCCGCCCGGAGGGCCGTGTTTCAGCCGCTGAGGTGGAGTTTCCCGGCGCCGGCCGGCTTCCACAGTATGGTTTCTCCCGGGTCAGAATTGTTCGGAAGACATTAGAACTGAGGTTTGGGTTGCCGTAGCGCAGTTGGCCAGTACAAGAATCCTACCTGTTTATTGACCGGCCCCGGGCCCGGCCTGTTGAAACGCCTTCCGTCAGCTGCTCGCGCTCGTTGAACAAAAAGTGAGTGGACATGTGAGTCGCGTCATATTAAATTGTGCGCAATTCAAAAAAGGAGACCAACCCATGAATGGAATTCTGAAATCCGTATTCGCGCTCGGCGCACTGGCAGCTCTTGCCGCTCCTGCTGCCGCTGAATCTGCAAAGCCGACGGTGGTGCTTGTGCACGGCGCCTTTGCCGATGCATCGAGCTGGAACGATGTGATCGCTCGTCTGGAAAAGGATGGTTATCCGGTTGTCGCGGTGGCTAATCCGCTGCGCAGTGTAAAGTCGGATGGCCATTATGTCGGCCGCGTCGTGGCCGGCATCAAGACGCCGGTCGTTCTCGTCGGCCATTCCTACGGCGGCTCGGTCATCAGCGAGGCCGCTGCGGAGACGAAGAATGTCGAGGCGCTGGTCTATGTGGCTGCCTTTGCCCCTGAAAGGGGTGAGTCCGCAGCCGACCTCTCGGGCAAGTTCCCCGGCAGCACTCTGGCGCCGACACTTGCCGCGCCGGTGGCATTGGAAAATGGTGGGAAGGATCTGTATATCCAGCAGGACAAGTTTCATGAGCAGTTTGCTGCCGATGTCCCGGCAAAGACGGCAAAACTGATGGCAGCAACCCAGCGCCCGATTACCGAGGCGGCCTTGACCGAAGGTGCGCCTGGTGCGGCATGGCAGAACATTCCGTCCTGGTTCATCTACGGCGACGCCGACAAGAACATCCCCGCCAAGGCTCTCGGCTGGATGGCGGAGCGTGCCCATTCCAAGGAGACCGTCGTGGTCAAGGGGGCCTCCCATGTCGTGATGGTTTCTCATCCCGACAAGGTTGTGAAGATCATCGAAGACGCAGCCTCTGCCAAGTAAGCCAAACTGTGGCGGCATGATCTTTCTGCCGCCACGTTCTCCCCGTGGTCTTCTGGAATGAGCTCCATCCCGGAAAGGCGGCCCAATTGCCATGATGGCACGGCTGACGTTGTAAACAATCTGAAATTGTGTAGCTTGATCCGGCCGAGGCGTTTCATGTTCGCCTTCGCAAGCTGGGGTTCTGGAAGCTACATACCGATGCCCGATGAGCAGCTGGAGCAAGATATCCCGACGGTCTGCATCGTTGACGATGAGGCGTCCATACGCGCATCTCTTGTCGATCTCTTTGAATCGGCGGGCATGCGGGCAGTCGCGTACCAAAGTGCCGATGATTTCCTTGATCGCGCCGATCTTTCTCAGGCTGGATGTATTCTGCTCGACGTTCATATGCCCGGCCTCAACGGGCTCGATCTTCAGTCTAGACTGGCAGCGGCGGGGTGTTTCATGCCCATCGTGTTCATGACGGGTCGCGGTACGGTTTCCATGAGCGTCCAGGCCATGAAGGCCGGTGCCAGCGACTTTTTGCTGAAGCCGTTCGAAAACGCCGAACTGATGGAGGCTACACGCGAGGCTATCACCAGGAATATCGAAAGACGCGAAGCTGCTGCAACTTATGATGCCATCTGCGCGACTGCCAAGACCTTAACGCCGCCCGAGCGGGCAGTCATGAAATATGTGGGCGAGGGGCTTATGAACAAGCAGATCGCCCATCAGATGCAGATTGGCGAAACGATGGTGAAGCTCCATCGCCGGCAAATGATGAAGAAGATGCAGGTCGGCTCGCTGGCCGAGCTGGTGAAAAAACTCGACATGGTTGCGGGCAGGTTCGACATCTATCAGTAGAACAAGTCCGATTCCGGCCGTTACAGCAGAAATCTCCTCTGGAGAGATCGCAGAGGCCCATGGCCGCATTGAATACAAAAAACACCGCCATTGTCGATGACAACAGGCGTCTGCGAGCGCCGATCAAAGATCCTCTCGAAAAAGAGGGTTTTGCCAGCGAGTGCTACAGTCGCGCCGAAGACTTCCTGCTGCAAGAGGGCTATCTCCCTCCCGATTGTATCCTGGCCGATGTCAGAATGACGGCGTGTCTGGCATCGAAATGTTGCGTATCCTCAAGCATAGGGACGTTTGCCCGCCAATCCTGATCACGACGTCCTGCTCGGACGCGCAGATCGAGTCCGCCGTGTTACAGAGCGGAGCTGCGGCCTTTGTCGGTAAGTTGATCGATAGCGGGCGGCTTCTCTCATGCCGCGAGCTGATCGTGTTTCAGCTTCCAACCACGATATCCCATTGAAATAGCTTTTTTCTTAGGCCGACGGCGGTGTTTCGACCGCTATCGCGACCTGCTCCCCAACCTTGGTTTGGGAAGTAAGCGTTGGCCTTGGATGTTAATTTTGAGGCCCGCTTATCCTTCGGAGGTTACGATGCAGGTCACGAAGTTCATTGTCTACGGCATGGTCGGTTTTAACGTACTGCTTGCCGGCTGGTTGGCCCTTTACATGCTCTACGATCCAGAGAGCTGGTATTATTTTGTCCCCGGCGTGACCGATACCGGAATGTTCAACCAGCATTTCATTCGCGATATCGGCATCATCCAGGGTTTCATCGCCCTTGCTTTTGCTTTTGGCGCCTGGAAGCCGAGCCGGCGGGTTGAGCTATGGGCCGGGGCAACACTCTGGCTCATCGCCCATGCTGCGTTCCATCTGTGGGAAGTCGCCGTCGGCATTTGCTCGTCGTCGGTAATCATGCGCGACTTTCCGGCGGTAAGCCTGCCCGCGATTTTTGGGATCCTTGCGACGCTTTGGGCCATTCAACAGGCCTTGGCCTCATCGAGCCGGCAGGGGGTTGTAGGAATCCGCGCCTAAGACAGAGGCTTCAGTCAATAGAAGGAGGCGCTTCGGCACCTCCTTTTCTGTCTTAGTTACACATGTCGAATTGTCGCCAAGGCGACATGGTATCTGTGCCGTCTGCTTAGGCGGCCATCATCGACCGTGAAAGCCAGTCGTGAAACGTCAAACTTCCGGCAAGAGCATCCGCTCCCGGCAGAAGTGTTGTCCTGGCAAGCTCGACGCCGAAGTATGGTGCTTCGGGATCGATTGCGATCGACCGAGGATCTTCCGTCACGGTCAGTATCTCGCGCGCCAATTGGTCAAGCTGGACGGATTCCGGGCCGGCGATTTCTACGATGTCATTGTGGGGCGACCCGACTATGATCCGGGATATCAGGGTCGAAGCCTCGTCCGCTGCGATCGGTCTCATCAGGGCAGGCGACAGCCGAAATTCATTGGTCTCGGCTGCCGAGCTGATGATCCCGTCGAAGAACTCGAAGAACTGCGCAGATCGAACGATGGTGTAAGGCAGACCGGACGCCCTTATGAGATTTTCCTGCACCATTTTTGCTCGAAAGTAGTCGTTTTCGACCAGGCGATCCGCCGCGACGACCGACAGAGCAAGGTAATGGCTGACGCCCGCTTCCTTTGCTGCCGCCAGCAGGTTCTTTCCCGCCTGCTTGAAGAAGCCGAGCGCGTTGGAATCTCCGAACGAGCCGGAATTCGTAACGTCGATCATCACGTCCGTATCGGCTAACGCAGCCTTCAACCCTTCGCCGGTATAGGCATCGACGCCCGTACTCGCCGAAGCGCCACTAACGGACTGGCCGGCCCGTTCCAGTTCGCGAACGATCTTGGATCCCATCATCCCGCTCGCACCAACCACCGTAATTTTCATCTCAAGTCTCCGGGATATGACTGACATGTTTGAGAGGATAGCCGTTTCCGGGATTGGATCGATAAAACGAAGTTTTGGGTTGACCCCGAAGCAGGGCGTGGAGCTGGGAGATCGCTGGCGCCTATGAACGAATGTCCGTGTGACGTCGCAAGCTGCCTTTGCAAAGGATGGCATATTCCGCCCCGTCGCCTCTCCCTATCGGTTCATGTCCATTGTGAGGCTCGTTACGTAAGTTCTCTATTTACGAAAACCGTGCGCTTTCAGGAGGATAGGCTCAACGCAAACGAAGGTTTGGCAAACGAAAGGTAGGGATGTCAGGCGCTGGGTCGACCGGTATCTGAGCAATCGTGGGCCGTGTTAACCGGACACGATGGAGATGATGAACGCAGGGCTTTTTTCGGTTTCATCCTGCGGCCAACGAAATGGCAGCCGAGCGTCCAACCCATCCGGCCTATGTCGTCGAGCAGGCAAAACCGGCAGCGTTTGCTGCCGGTTTTGTTTGGCTTTGGAGATCACGAACACAGCTTCCGGCGCACACTGGAGCGAGCGATGGTAAACCAAGGTGTATCGTCCGCCGGCGCGTCTTCTATGTTATCGGTTGGCGTCTTGTTGAGAAGGCTGGCACCATGCAGGCCGGCACTACGATCTTTTTCGGGTTGGCGACCGAAAGCCGGCATAGGGCAGGCAGAGAGATAGGCGGGTTCAACCGCCGGAATCTCTGGTAGCAAAGAGGTAATTCGATGCAAAACGCTCAGGTAAAGACGGACAGGAGCGCCGAGCCGATCGTTTACGTCGTCGATGATGATGCAGAGATGCGCAGCGCCCTTCTGGACCTCTTCACTGTCACCAACAAACGCGCGTCAGCCTTTCCAAACGGCCTGGAATTTCTCAAATTGGCAGACGTCAACGCAGCCGGCTGCATTGTCGTGGATCTGCGGATGCCGGGGGGCACGGGCCTCGATCTTCAAAGCCAGCTTCTAGCCTTGGGCTGCAAGCTGCCGCTTATATTCCTCACGGCCCACGCCGACGTTCCCACAAGCGTTAAGGCGATGAAGGCCGGCGCGACCGATTTCATCACCAAGCCCTTCGTCAACCAGGTTCTCCTTGATGCTGTCGATCATGCGATCAGGTTGGATGACGAGCGCCGCAAGTTGCGAGAAGAATTGAAACGCGTTCAAACGCTTGCCGATAGCCTCACTCCGAGGGAGCAGGAGGTCATGCATGCGGTGGCGAGCGGTTTGATGAACAAGCAGGTCGCCTATCAGCTCGGCATCAGCGAAATGACGGTCAAGCTTCATCGCATGAGCCTCATGCGCAAGATGCAGTGCCGGTCGCTGGCGGATCTGGTGCGCAAGGTCGAGCAGCTTCAGCGGGGTTAAAACCTCCGTGCCCTGCGATCGAATCGAACCGCTATCCCAAGACGGGCCAGACAGGCTGCGACTGTATCAGCGGTTTTGCGGGCAGGTGGGTTTGTGGACGCCAAGTTCCGATAAGGCGCGCTTTGCTGCTGCTCGTTTAGTCGGGCATTTTCTGCTGGATCCTTACTCAATCGCGTGGGTCGCCAGCTGATCCCCAACATACGTTTGGGTATGCGTCCGACGATAATCGCTTAGGCTTACATTCTGGCTGCTGCTGCAGCGCTGGGTTTGGACGGAGCTGGCCTGAACTAACAAGCCGCGCCGACTTGCCCCCGCAGCGCGGTGTTCTTCGAACTCTCTAGTACAGCAAAAAGGAGCAGATCATGAAAATCGTCGTCATCGGGGGAACCGGCCTCATCGGTTCAAAGCTTGTCAAACGCCTCCAGGCAAAGAGCCACGAGACTATTGCCGCATCTCCCGCCTCCGGCGTCAATACGATCACCGGCGAAGGCCTTGCAGACGTTCTTAAGGGAGCGCAGGTTGTTGTGGACCTCTCCAATTCCCCGTCTTTCGAAGACAAGGCAGTGATGGACTTCTTCCAGACCGCGGGTCGCAACATCGCGTCTGCCGAAGCGGCCGCCGGCGTGAAGCACCATGTCGCTCTGTCCGTTGTCGGTACCGAGCGCCTTCCGGAGAGCGGCTACATGCGCGCCAAGCTTGCTCAGGAGACGATCATCAAGGAATCCAAGATTCCGTATTCCCTGGTTCACTCAACGCAGTTTTTCGAATTCATGTTCGGCATCGCTCAGTCCGGCGTGCAGGGTGACAAGGTTCACCTTTCGCCGGCGATGATGCAACCGATCTTCTCGGATGATGTTGCCGACGCGCTCGTTGATGTCGTTTTAGGCGAACCGCTGAATGCCACCGTCGAAATCGCCGGCCCGGAACCGATCAAGATTGCCGATGCCGTCACTCGCTATATGCGGCAGATCGGCGACAAGCGCGAGGTTGTCGCCGATGACCAGACCCGCTATTTCGGCGCTTTGTTGAAGTCTGAATCTCTTATGCCCGGCAGCCAAGTGCGGATCGGCAAGACGCGCTACTCCGAGTGGGTCAAGACGGCGACGCCGCCTCCGGGGCACTGATCGGACATCAAATTCCGCATAGAAATAGTCAAAGCCCCGAAAGGGGCTTTGATCGTTTTCGGCAAATGGATTGTGGGTCGAAGGCTCATTGCCACGCAGTCTCAAAGGGGCGCCTCAACGGCGCCCCTCGGCATCAGGCCTTGAAGAAGCTCAGCAGATCCGCATTGACGACGTCGGCATGCGTTGTCGCCATGCCATGCGGCAGCCCCTTGTAGATCTTCAGCGTGGCATTCTTCAGCAGCTTTGCCGAAAGCGGTGCGGAATCGGCGATCGGGACAATCTGGTCGTCGTCGCCGTGCATGACGAAGGTCGGCACTTCGATCGACTTGAGATCTTCGGTGAAGTCCGTTTCCGAAAATGCCTTGATGCCGTCGTAATGGGGCTTGGCGCCGCCGCCCATGCCCTGTCGCCACCAATTCTGGACGATCGCCTGCGATACCTGGGCGCCCGGGCGATTGAAGCTGTAGAACGGGCCGCTGGCGAGGTCTATGTAGAACTGCGACCTGTTTGCCGCTAGCGCTGCGCGCAGACCGTCAAAGACTTCGATCGGCAAGCCGCCTGGATTGGCTGGCGTCTTGACCATGATCGGCGGGACGGCGCCGATGAGGACGAGCTTGGCAACCCGACCCGTGCCGTGACGCGCGACATAATGCGTTGCCTCGCCGCCGCCGGTTGAATGGCCGACATGGATCGCATTGCGAAGATCGAGGTGCTGGACGACGGCTGCGGCGTCAGCTGCATAGTGGTCCATGTCGTGACCGTCGCTGTCCTGGCTGGAGCGACCGTGGCCACGGCGGTCATGCGCAATGACGCGATAGCCCTTTCCGAGGAAGAAAAGCATCTGGTTATCCCAGTCGTCGGCGCTGAGCGGCCAGCCGTGGTGGAAGACGACCGGCTGAGCATCCTTCGGACCCCAATCCTTGTAGAAGATCTGGGTGCCGTCTTTCGTGGTGACGTATTCATTGCTCATGGCATGTTCTTCCTTCGATTTCTTTGGCTCGTCGGCCATTGCGGGTGGAGAAAATTTCAATGTTGCGGCAGCGACTGCAAGTGTTATCGCTCCTGTCATCGTATCTCGGCGCGTCGGCCGAAATTGTTTCGGGTCCATATAAGTATCCTTATTTCGAGATGCTTCATAAGCGCCTTGAAAGGCTCGTTTCTGGAGAGGTATCGCCGCCGAGCCAAGCCTGAGAACGCTACCCTTTGTGTGGATTGTGGGAAGCTATACTTCCGTTTCATTGCGGCTGTTGCACGCATGAAGAACTGGCTTGCGCCCCAAAGGGATTTGAAGACCGTCGTTTCAGGGCCATCATAAACGTGCAAATTTTCCGGTTAAACCTAAACGGACGTTTGATCGTCCAATCGGCGCGTTTCGACTATCAACCGGAGAGGGGCGTCGTTCACGACAGAAACATCGCAATTCATTGTTACAACTGACTGACCCGTGCCCCGTCGCGTTGCCAGACGGAGAAACCCATGCAGCATGTCCTCGTTGTCGATGACGATCACTCTGCACGCAGTCTCATCAGTGATTATCTCGTGCAGCAGGCGTTTCGCGTCACTGCGGTCAGCAGTGGTGACGAACTGCAGAGCGTGATCTCAATGGATATAGTCGATGCATTCGTCATTGATGTGAGCCTCGAGGGAGAGGACGCCCTTGAGATCGTGCAGCAACTTGTGAGCCTTTCGACAGCGCCGGTTATCATCACCAGCGCCGACCGCATCGAGGAGGCCGACAAGGTGCTGGGGTTCGAGTTTGGCGCCAGCGATTATATAACCAAGCCGTTTGGGCTGCGAGAATTCCTGGCGCGGCTCAAGGCAGCCATGCGGGTGAGGCCCGCGCCCGAGGCCGGCCGGGAGCGCCGGACCTATATGTTCGGCGACTGGACGCTCTCCATGCATCAGCGAGCGCTTATCCGACCGGATGTCGGTGAGACGAAACTGACTGCTGCAGAATTCAATCTTCTCGTCGCATTCCTGAACGCACCAAAACAGGTCCTGTCCCGTGAGCGGTTGCTTGCGGCGAGCCGTGTTCACTCTGAGGAAGTCTTCGATCGAAGCATTGATGCGCTGATCCTGCGCCTGCGACGAAAGCTGGAAACCGAGCCGTCAAAACCGAGCCTGATCAAGACCGCACGCGGAAGCGGCTATATTCTGGATTGCAGCGTCACGGTGGACGAGCGGCCGAGGCTCAAACGATAAGCCCGCCCTTTGCCGCCTGATGTCAGCGCCTGGTCGGTGGAAGACGCAGTGCGTGAACCTCGACAGGTTGTTCGAAACCCCTGAGGTTATAGGGACCAAGCCATTCCGTCTGGTCAGCACAGCCGGCCATTCTTACAAAATCCGCTGATATCAGGACGGGGTGCTGCAGTTCCTTCGTCAAAGCCTCCAGGCGGGAGGCGATGTTCACCGCCGGGCCGATCACGGTAAAATCCAGTCTCTTTTTGGAGCCGATATTGCCGTACATGACCTCTCCAAGGTGAATGCCCGTGCCGTAGCGGACCTCGTATCCGAGAGCTGTTTCCTGAAGCCGTTTGATCGCCTCCTGCGCCTCGAAGACGGCTTGCAGGAGATCACTACAGGCGTCAGCCTGCTCCAGGGGAAAGACCGCCAGCAGGCCGTCCCCCATGAACTTGAGGATTTCGCCGCCATGCCTTTCGATCGGATCGGCGATGGCATCGAAATACTGGTTCAGGATGGAGATAACCTCGTCGCGGGGCCGGCGATCGGACAGCTTCGTAAAGTTTCTGAGATCACAGATCATGATTGCGGCATTTACCGACACGCCGCTCCCGCGCGTCGTTGCTCCATCCAGAATCTGTTCGCCGGCGTGCGGGCCGACATAGGTTTGCAGCAGCGTCAGGGCCAGCTGGTTCTTGAGGCGAATTTCGCTGACCAGCGAGAATAGCGGAAGGATCTCGCGGAAGAGCGCGATTTCCTCGTCCGTAAATCCGCCCGGCTCGCTCGTCGAAAACGTCGCAAGGTGTCTCTTGCCCTGGGTATGGTCGATCGGCCAGGCAATGTAATCGGTGTGGCCTTCCGCCTTCAATTCTTCGAAGACAGAAAATTGATGCGGTCCGTAGATCTGAAGCCGCTGCCGGATTTCGACGCCGCTCTTGATGACGACACGAAACGGACTTCTGAGAAAAGCATCGGTCGCCTCGACATCGTAACCGATCGTGGTGATATCCGCTTGCCCGTGATCCTTGACCCAGACGACCCGCGTGCCGAGCCATTGGGGATGGTGAACGCGAAGATGAAGACTGGCGCGGCTCAAAGCGACGCCGCACGAAACGAGACGATCACACAATTGCAGAAATATCGGCTCGATCTGCAGCTCGTCTCGAACGCCCGATATCAGCCAGCTTATGAGAGAATGGCGGTTGGCGCTGTCAAGATTATGCATTTTGCTCCTCGTTCACCCGCAGCGCTTTTGCTGGGCCGAAGCGCCCACCCGACATCGTGCTCAACACCTTGATTCTTTTCAGCCGCGTCAATGGTGAGCATAGTGATGAATGGTTCCTCAGTCCCGAGCGAAATGATCAGGATCAGCGCCGTGCGGCGGAGGCTATGAATTCCATCAGATCCTTGGAGTTCAATGGCTTTTCCAAAAAGGCGGCTGCGCCCGATAATCTCGCGGCCGTTTCGGTGCGGTTGTCGGCAGAGGAGGTCATGATGCAAACCGGCGGGCCACCGTTCCGGACCACGGCAGAAAGCAGGCCCAGTCCGCTGGTGCCGGGCATTCTCACATCGGCTAATACACAATGCACACGATGCATATCGCCGGAATTCAGGAAGGCGTCCGCGGACGTATAGGTCCGGCTTTCAATGCCGGTCGTTTCGAAGAGATCCTTGAGCGATTCCAAGAGAAACTGATCGTCGTCTATGATCGCGATTGTGGTTTTTTGCTCGGACTGCATCAGGCCTCTGACAATATAGAGCCGGTCATCCGGCATTTTGTGGACATTGGTACGCCTTATAAATCGCAGGCATCGATGGAAATCAAAAACACATCTTTTTTCAAGATGTGCACGGGTCCATTCGTCAGGCTCCCGACATCGTTTATGCCAATGGAAGCCCGAGCGACGGTCTATTTCCCATGAGACATCCCCTCCCAAGTCTGCATCCTATGGTAACAAACAATGGCCGCCTTTCAACTAAACCGAAGTTTGTCTCCCCTCAGAGAGTGATTTAAGATCCGCAACAAAGTCAGCCAGGTTTTCAATCGTCGTGGTGATGTGCATAAAAGTTGCTGGGACGGTGGGTGGCGGCAGCCCGATGGATTCGTACGTCAGGGCTGTCGAACAATGGATAGCAGGCTTCGTGTCAAGCCCACCCTTGATTTAGTAGTCACGCGGACTGGTGAGTGACTATGCTATGTGTCGTGCACTGCCCAAGGCCCGATCATGCTTCTCCTTTATAACGGTGGATTTTCCTGAGACACGGCGAGAGTCAGTATCCTACTGAATCTGCTGGAACTACCAATCGAACTCTGAGCTCTCGATCTCGATGCGGGCGAAACCAAGATGCGCCAGCGGAATTTCTGAGAACCCGGGGTCGGGCTAAGCCCGACAGGAGCGAGCTCGAAAGCTGTCTCTTTGCGACTATCCGGTCGCTGCGTACCAAGCAGAAGCGTAGGTGCGGCTGCCTCTGCCTTTTATCGATGAGAAAACTGGATGCCGCAGGAAATCATTTCGTTTGTCGTCTTGCTGAACGCCCTGGGCATAGCGGGCGTCGTCGTATGGCATCTGCAAGGGCGCTCCCGGCCAAACGCGCGCCTGATCGTGCAGATCATCTTCTTTACCGCGATGACGATCGTTCTCCTGCTGAGCGGGATCGTTCCGTTTCGCTTTGACCCGCCGCATCTGGAAAGCGTAAGTGCGCTGTTTGTCTCCGCCAAGATCCTTTGGTGGGTTCATCTCTCCTGGGCCGTCATCGGCTTCCTGCGCATCTACATCGTGCTGGACGGCAGGCCGAGAGAAGCAAGGCTCATTCAGGACCTGTTGATCGCGGTCGTTTATCTCGGTGTCGCCCTGTCGGTCATGGCTTTCGTTTTCGGGGTTCCGATCGGCACGTTACTGGCGACATCAGGCGTCATCGCCGTGATCCTCGGTCTCGCCTTGCAGAACACGCTGGGAGACGTGTTCTCCGGGATCGCTCTGACGCTGGGACGTCCCTATGTCATCGGTGATTGGATCTTGCTCAGCGACGGCACGGAAGGACGAATTGTCGCCAGCAACTGGCGCTCTACGCATCTGCTCACCGCTGCTCACAATATCGTCGTCCTGCCGAACAGCGTGCTTGCCAAGCTTGGGCTGACCAATATCAGCCAACCGGATGAAAACCATCTGATCACGCTGTCGATCCGGATTGTTCCGACACGCATGCCGCACGTCATCCTCGGCGTCATGCAGACGGTGCTCGATAGCTGCAATTCCATCATCAAGGATCCGCCGCCGGCCGTTTCGCTTGTCGGCATAGATGCCAGCGCAATTAATGTCGAACTCTATTTTCAGGTGACCAGTCCGCTGCGGCGAGGCCTTGCCCGCAGCGAGGTGATCGATCTGGTATACCGCCACTGCAAGTCCAGTGGGCTTCAGCTTGCGATGCCGCTCAGCAAGGTGATCATGGCAAACGAGCCCCCAGCACAGAATGCGTTGGTCTCCAGCGCAGGCCCGGCTCAAAGTCTTATCGAAGCGATCCCCGTTTTCTCGGTGCTCACAGGCGACGAAATGACGACGCTTGCGGCATCTGCGACCAAGCGCACTTTTTCTCCCGGTGACGAGATCGCAAAAGAGGGAGACTCCCTCGCCAGCCTTATGATCATCCGGGCAGGCATCGTTTCGATGCGAAGAGATGACAGGGAGACGGCGCGCCTGGCACCGGGCGACTTTTTTGGCGAAGGGGGTTTTCTCGCCGGAATAGGAGAGAGCCACGCGCTTCAGGCGGTAACGCGGGTGACCGTCTATGAGATTGGCAAGGAGGCGTTTGCACCGCTCCTGCAAGAGCGCCCCGAACTCGCGGAAGACCTTGCGGCAAATCTCGCCCATCGCGAGGCGTTGAGCGAAAATATCGGCAATCATGCCATGCAGCACGATCGCCGCCGATCCTACCTGGTGCAAGCCATTCGATCGGTATTCCGCAACCATGCACATGGATGACCATGCGGTAACCGCAGTGGACTATCGGGGCGTTGCCACCTATCCGCAGATCAAGTTCGTGGAGGCGAGATGCGTAATTTGCTGGGTGAAACCGCGGGTTTGGTGGCATTTGTCCGGACCGTGGAAACGGGGTCCTTCAGTGCCGCGGCGCGCAGCCTGCGGACAACGCCGTCGGGCGTATCGAAGAGCATTTCCCGGCTGGAAAGCCTGTTGGGGCTGAAGCTCTTTCGTCGTTCGACGCGTATCTTGACGTTGACGCCCGACGGCGAAACCTTCTTCGGAAGCATCGCGCCGCTTCTTCGGCAGATCGAGGAATCTTCGGATGTCTTTCAGGCGGATCGCGGAGCCACCGGCCATTTACACGTAAGCCTGCCAAGCGAGCTTGCGAGGCTGCTCATGGTGCCCATCTTCACGCGTTTCCTGCCGCAGCATCCCGGCATAACGCTCGATCTCGGTACGACGGATCGCCACGTGGACCTGATCCGCGAAAACTACGACATCGCCTTTCGCGTCGGCAAAGTCACGGGAAGCGACTTGATGATGCGAACGCTGATGCATCTGGACATGGCGCTGGTCGCATCTCCTGCCTTTGTCGATACATGGGGACCGGTCGGCACGGTGGAGAGGCTGCGCGAACTGCCCTTCGCGCGATATGCGATCGATGGCCACACATATCCCATTCACTTTGCCGATGGCGCGACGATGATACCGACGGGCCAGGTGGACCTCGACACGGCGACAGCGATCCGCATTGCCGCCTTGAGTGGAGTAGGCGTCGCTTATCTGATGAAATGCATCGTTCAGGAAGAGCTGGATAGAGGGGAACTGATCCAGATTCTGCCCGACCTTGAGCTGGAAACGATGCCGTTCCAGACTGTCCACGCTTTCGGTCGAATGCCGACCTACCGCCTGCGGCTCTTTTCGGATTTCATCGAAACCGAAATGCAGAAGCGCGCATCGCGATGACCTAGCTCACGGGACCGCGACAGATGCAGTAGTCCCGCCTGAAATCTTGGCCAGCCATTTTGCCGCCCGCTTGCCTGTGTCCGCTGCATTGCCGGCAGGCCACGTGAAGTAAATGGTGCCGTCATGCTCGGCCCATCCCCCAACCGATGTTTAGCTACCGCTTTTTTTGGTGCTTGGTACTCATTTCGTGACCGTATGCAGGCGCTTGCCTTGGCGGTCGGCTCCCCAAATCAGCAATCTCGAAAGACGAGGATAACATGACGCAAAGACTGAACTACGCCCAACTTTCGCCGGAACTCGTTAAAAAGCTCACCGCCTTCACCATGGAGCTGAATGAGAGCTCCATCGAGAAGACGATCAGGGATTTGGTCGAAATCCGCGCGTCTCAGATCAATGGCTGCAGCTTCTGCGTGGACATGCATTCCAAGGCGGCAAAGATCCACGGTGAACGCGAACTCCGTCTCTATCACGTTGCCGCCTGGCGTGAATCGACGCTGTTCAGCCCGCGCGAGCGTGCGGCGCTTGCCTGGACGGAGGCGGTCACCAAGCTCTCCGACACCGGCGTTGCGGACGAACTCTACGAAAAGGTCCGCGGCCAACTTTCCGAGAAGGAAGTTTCCGACCTGACGTTCCAGATCATGGCCATCAATGCATGGAACCGGATCAGCGTTGCGGTCAAGGCCGTGCCGGGTTCGGCGGACAAGCTTTACGGCCTGGACAAGGCCGGACTGGAGTAGAAACCGGTCGACAGATATCGCGGCCGCATGAGAGTGCGGCCGCGGCAAAATTGACCCGCTGTGGCTGCTCCTCACGTCGTTTAGCGGCAAGAGGCGAAAATATCAGCCGGTGATCAGGTCGTTATATTCGGGGTGTTTTGCGGCATAGGCCGCCATGAACTCACATTGCGGAACGACCTTCTGGCCGTTTTTCCTGATCAGCGCGAAGACGCCGTCAGCGAGCTTGGTTCCGATCCCAGCGCCGGAATATTCGAACGGAACTTCGGTGTGGGTAAGGACGATCTTGTCGCCAGCCATCCTGTAGTAGGCCATGGCCATTGCATCAGTGTTGATCGGCAGTTCATAGCGCTGCATCCGGCTGTTGTTCTGAACAAGAAGCGGCATGGTCATCCTCCATTCGTTGCCCCAGCCTTCCGTCATCTCTTTGTTTCGTCAACTAAACGATCGTTTCGCTAATCGATCGATCGATTTCATCTGGACGTGAGATCGTGCTTTCAAGCACCTCATGTGCCCTATATGAGAGCATCAGGACGGTCACTCGCTGTGAAGGACGCTTGAAGCCTTTGGTTTTATGTCACGGTGGCGCGATGCTCGAAACGCGTGACGCGAAAGTTCTTTTCCAATGATGCGGCAATTTGATCTGCGCCTGGAACACCTCCAACGGATTTCCACCTGATCTCGTAGATCAACTCGCGATGCCCGTCATTGCCATCGGTGAGCCCTGTAAAGGTTGCTTCGGAGAGCTCGAGAGCCGTTGTCTTCAGGTTCGGAATCTCGGCGTCAACCGGCAGTTTGATTGCGACCATGCCGTTCTGTTGACCGGATATCCACCGGTCTACCTGTTTCAGCGGGGAAAGGATCAGGACGGCGAGAATGGTTACGATGGCACCGACCACGATCTGTCCACCGCCGAAGCACAGGCCGATTGCCGTGATCAGCCACAGCGTGGCCGCCGTGGTTACGCCGGTTGTGATGTCGCCCCTTTTCAGGATCGCCCCGCCGCCGATAAAACCCACGCCTGTGAGTACGCCGAGCGGGAAGCGCAATATGTCCATCGACCCGTTCGCGCTCTGGCTCGTCGCCAACAGGATATTTGCCTGGATCATCGAGAGACAGGCCGCCAGTCCGACGAGGATGGTCGTGCGCAATCCCGCGACGTGGCCCCCTCGCTCCCTGTCGAGGCCGATGAATGCGCCGGCGATGATCGTTGCCGTCAGACGGATTGCGATGTCCACCCAGTTCGGCGTGATCGGCATCAGGTCGATCAAATCCAATTCCATGCTCCCCTTGTCACGGATCAGCGCCTCTTTTCGTGAGATGGAAGCCGATTTACACCGGATGGCCCCATAAGCCGGATTGCTGCCGATCGTTTAGTGCGGGAAGCTAGAGCGCAGCCGGCAAGCTGGCCAGTGGGGCAGTAAAAAACCAGTCATGAAATCGGCAGGTGCAGGATCGGCTACTCCGCCGAGATCTGACGGCGCAGGCTTCCTGCCGAATGCCGGATGACCTCGGAAATCTGGAGCAGTTGTTTGGCCAGAGGCGTCGAATTGCGCCAGATGATTCCGATCGTTCGCAGGGGGCGGGGCGTGCGGAACCGGGAGATGGAGACATCCGCCGAGCGCGTCTCAACCGGCACCGCCATTTCGGGGATCAGGGTTACACCAATGCCGGCGCTGACCATCTGCACCAGCGTCGAAAGAGAACTGCCCTCCATGATTTCCCGAGGGCGTGTCGATTCTATGCCGCAGAATGACAGGGCCTGATCGCGAAAGCAGTGCCCTTCCTCAAGCAGAAGCAGGCGCATTTGGCGCAGGGCCTCGGGTTCCGGCACCGGCTTGCCTTCGTCTTCGCGGTGCCGGACCAACACGAATTCCTCCTCAAACAGTTTGATCTCGGTGAGGGATGGCTGGGATACTGGCAGGGCAACCACTGCCAGATCCAGCTCGCCTTGCGCCACTTCGTGAACCAGCCTGGCCGTCAGCGTTTCGCGCACCTGTATTTCAATGCTGTCGAAGGTTCTGTTCAGATCGCTGATGATGGTTGGCAGCAAATAGGGTGCGATGGTTGGAATGATTCCGATTCTGAGCCGCGTCAGCAGCTTGTCCTGCGAAGCACGGGCAAGATCCGCGAGCTCGTCCACGGCGCGAAGAATGTCGCGGACGCGGAGCGCAAGCAGTTGCCCGAAGGCGGTGAGTTTTACTTCTTTGGCGCCCCTTTCGAAGAGGTCGCCCCCCAATTGTTCCTCTAGCTCCTTGATCTGCATGGACAGAGCGGGCTGCGAAATCGCACATGCATCGGCGGCGTGCCGGAAACGGCCATGGCGCGCCAGGGCTTCAAAATAGCGAAGCTGTTTGAGTGTAAGGTTGGTCATAATTTCAGCTTATCGCAGCCATCAGTAAATCCAACTTAAATTTATGATGGGCTTCCGATAAGAAGGAACGAAGGGGAGGATGCGCAGCGATCCTGCTGCTGACCCGTACGGGGTTGGAACGCAGTCGGGCAGGCAGCCAAGCCGAATGGTTTAGACGCACAGGCTGCCCTGAAGCGGCAGCCCCAGGGAAGCAACAGGAGAAAACTATGGACCAGAAACCTGACAGCGCGGGCAAATGTCCCGTCGACCATACGGCTCACCGCAGCAGAGGGAACCGCGACTGGTGGCCGAACCATCTCGACCTGCAGATGCTTCACCATCATTCCGGTCTTTCCGACCCGATGGGCAAGGATTTCGACTATGCCGAAGAGTTCAAGAAGCTTGATCTCGAAGCAGTGAAGGCGGATCTCCATGCGTTGATGACGGATTCGCAGGACTGGTGGCCGGCGGACTTCGGCCATTACGGCGGCCTGTTCATCCGCATGGCCTGGCACAGCGCCGGCACCTATCGCATTACCGACGGTCGCGGCGGCGCCGGTCAGGGCCAGCAGCGTTTTGCGCCGCTCAACAGCTGGCCTGACAACGTCAACCTCGACAAGGCCCGCCGCCTGCTTTGGCCGATCAAGCAGAAATACGGCAACAGCATTTCATGGGCCGACCTGCTCATCCTGACTGGCAACGTCGCGCTCGAATCTATGGGCTTCAAGACCTTCGGTTTTGCCGGCGGTCGCGCCGACGTCTGGGAGCCGGAAGAGCTTTACTGGGGTCCGGAAGGCACCTGGCTCGGCGACGAGCGCTATAGCGGCGAACGCGAACTGGCAGAGCCACTTGGCGCCGTGCAGATGGGCCTCATCTATGTCAACCCGGAAGGCCCGAACGGCACTCCCGATGCGCTTGCATCCGCTCGCGACATCCGCGAGACCTTCGCGCGCATGGCGATGAATGACGAAGAGACCGTGGCGCTGATTGCCGGTGGCCACACTTTCGGCAAGACCCATGGTGCCGGCGATCCGTCGTTTGTCGGCGTCGATCCTGAAGGTGGCGAGCTCGAGGCCCAGGGCCTTGGCTGGACGAGCAAGTTCAACAGCGGCGTCGGTCGCGATGCCATCGGCAGCGGCCTGGAAGTCACTTGGACCCAAACGCCGACCCAGTGGAGCAACTACTTTTTCGAAAACCTCTTCGGTTTCGAATGGGAGCTGACCACGAGTCCTGGCGGTGCCAAGCAGTGGGTGGCGAAAAATGCCGAGGCCTCCATTCCGGATGCCTTCGACCCCTCGAAAAAGCAACTGCCGACCATGCTGACCAGCGACCTGGCGCTGCGTGTCGATCCGATCTACGAGAAGATCTCACGCCGTTTTCTGGAAAACCCGGACCAGTTCGCCGACGCCTTTGCCCGCGCCTGGTTTAAGCTGACCCACCGCGACATGGGTCCGAAGGTCCGCTACCTTGGCCCGGAAGTGCCGGCCGAAGACCTGATCTGGCAGGACGTCATTCCGGCCGTCGATCACCCTGTTGTCGATGACGCCGATATTGCCGAGCTGAAGGTCAAGGTCGTTGCCTCGGGCCTGTCGGTACAGGAGCTGGTCTCGACCGCCTGGGCCTCCGCCTCGAGCTTCCGCGGCTCCGACAAGCGCGGCGGCGCCAATGGCGCACGCATCCGTCTTGCTCCGCAGAAGGATTGGGAGGTCAACGAACCGGCGCAGCTCGCCAAGGTTCTGGGCGTCCTCGAAGGCATCCAGAAGGCCTTCAATGCCGCCCAGACCGGCGGCAAGAAGATCTCCCTTGCCGACCTGATCGTCCTGGCCGGCGCAGCAGGCGTCGAGAAGGCCGCAAGGGCAGGGGGGCACGACGTCGTCGTGCCGTTCACGCCGGGCCGCGCGGATGCCTCGCTGGAGCAGACCGACGTTGCATCCTTCGCAGCTCTGGAGCCGCGCATCGACGGTTTCCGCAACTATGTGAACAGCAAGCGCCTGCAGTTTATGAAGCCGGAAGAAGCGCTCGTCGACCGCGCACAACTGCTGACGCTGACCGCACCTGAGATGACGGTTCTCGTCGGCGGTCTGCGTGTGCTGAAGGCCGGCAAGCCGGAGCACGGTGTCTTCACCTCGCGTCCGGAAGCGCTGACGAACGATTTCTTCGTCAACCTGCTCGACATGGGCACGGTTTGGGCTCCGGTTGCAGGTAAGGAAGGCGTTTACGAAGGACGCGATCGCAAGACGAACGAAGTCAAGTGGACCGGCACCCGCGTCGACCTGGTCTTCGGTTCCCACTCGCAGCTTCGCGCCCTCGCCGAAGTCTACGGCCAGTCGGACGCCAAGGCGAAGTTCGTCAAGGACTTCGTCGCGGCATGGACCAAGGTCATGAACGCAGATCGTTTCGATCTCGTCTGATTGAAGCTCTGTCTGGACGCGGCGGAAACGCTGCGTCCAGACGTCAGGCGTTTAGTATTGAGCGCTCAATTCTTTCGCTATTGCGGCTGGCAACCGCCATCAACCTCCAAGTAAAACTCTTCCTGATCCAAGGCGCGCGCCCGTCGGCAGTCAATCACGATCCTTTCGGCCTGAAACCAACCCAATGCCGATGCGTTGTCGGAACACAGCGGGTGGAAGAGATCATGGATTCCAAAGCATCGACCAGAAGTTTGCATGTCTCGGGCGCGCCAGATGACGATCGCAGCATACCAAGATTGGTCGGCGATCACGGGGTGATTGGCGATCTCGCGACGATCGCTCTGGTGGCGAAGGATGGCGCGGTCGATTTTCTGTGCTGGCCGAATTTCGACAGCCCATCGATTTTTGCTGCGCTGCTGGATCCGGAACGTGGCGGCGTTTTTGAGCTTTATCCTGATATCCCCGACGCCCGCGTCACGCAGCAATATCTGCCCGACACGAATGTCTTGCTGACGCGGTGGATGGGCGTCGGGCTGAGCGCCGAGATCACCGATTTCATGGTGGTCAAGGATGCTGACCCCGACGGGCCGACAACGGTTGTCAGGCGTATACGCGCTACGCGCGGCGACGTTGCTGTCAGGATGCGTTGTGCGCCGCGTTTCAACTATGCGATGGAATCGGTCCGACCGGAGATCGTGGGCAATTGCGCGACTTGGCGCTCGCCGTCGGCGGCGGGCTTCCGCATAAGCTCTAATGTTGCGCTGATGCAGGACGGAAACGATGTCATCTCGCCGGATATCCGGCTCAAGGCCGGCGAGACGGCAGATTTCGTGCTTGCCGCTGTCGATAGCGATCCGGTGGAATCGTCGGACATTCAGGCCCTCGAAGATGGCACGATCGATTATTGGCAGGATTGGGCCGGGCAATCGACCTATCGTGGGCGCTGGCGCGAGATGGTCAACCGGGCCGCCTTGGCCTTGAAGCTGCTCACCTCCCGTCGGCATGGCTCGATCATCGCCGCCGGAACCTTCGGGCTGCCGGAGGCTCCGGGTGGCACGCGCAACTGGGATTATCGTGCCACCTGGATCAGAGATGCGTCTTTCACTGTTTATGCGCTGATGCGTCTTGGTTATCGGAAGGAGGCCGAGGCTTTCAATGCATGGATCGGAAAACGTGCGTCCAACTGCGACTACGGCGGACGACTGGATATCATGTATGCCCTCGATGGTGGCGATGTGCCCGACGAAGTTGTCCTCGACCATCTCAGTGGCTATGGCGGAGCGCGTCCGGTTCGCGTTGGCAACAAGGCCTCGGAGCAGTTTCAGCTCGACATCTACGGCGAACTGATGGACTCGATCTATCTCAGCAACAAATATGGACATGCCATTTCGCATAAGGCGTGGCAGGGCGTGCGTGAGGTGATCGATTACGTTTGCGAGCATTGGCAGGACGCGGATGCCGGGATCTGGGAAATGCGGCGGGAGCCGCAATATTTCCTGCATTCGCGCCTGATGTGCTGGGTGGCGGTCGACCGGGCGTTGCGGCTGGCAAACAAGCGTTCCCTTGCCGCCCCCTTTGCCCGATGGCTCGAAACCCGCAACGATATTCACGATGATATATGGCAAAATTTCTGGAACAGCGAGAAAGGCCATTTCGTGCAGACGAAGCACGGCGACAGTCTGGATGCGTCACTGCTCTTGATGCCGCTTGTGCGATTTGTCAGTGCGACCGATCCACAATGGCTCGCGACGCTCCATGCAATCGGCAGGGAACTAGCGGATGATGGCGTTGTCTATCGCTACAAGAGCGCCGATGGGCTGGGCGGCCGGGAAGGGGCCTTCTCTGCCTGCTCCTTCTGGTATGCGGAATGCCTTGCCAGGGCGGGCGATCTCAAGAAAGCCCGCCGCGTCTTCGAGGCGGTATTGAACCACGCGAACCATGTTGGTCTCTATGCCGAGGAATTTGACATGAGATCGGAGCTTTCAGGGAATTTTCCGCAGGCGTTCACCCATCTCGCGCTCATCAGCGCCGCCTATTATCTGGATCGTGAACTGGATACCCGGAATGACCAGGAATGGCGGCCTTAGCAAATTGCCGCTGTAGCCGCCGATTGTTGGAAGGAGACACAATGAGCAAGGATCTCAAGACAGGTGACAAGGTGTCGTGGAATACGAGCCAGGGAGAAACCGCCGGCAAAATTGTCAAAAAGCAGACGACGCGGACCAAGATCAAAGAGCATGAGGTGAAAGCCTCGAAGTCCGATCCGCAATATATCGTGGAGAGCGAAAAATCCGGCAAAAGGGCTGCGCACAGGCCCGATCAGCTGCACAAAAAGCAATGACTGCAGTCATTCTCTGTTGACGTGACAGGACCGTGATTGCCAAGGGTTCTGACGCCACCTTCGCGTATCGGCTGGTATTTTCGATCCAGACTTTCTGCTTTTTTCCAAAACGCATAGCGCAACAACGCTGTGTTAGAAGTTTCTTTAATTCTCCTTCACTCCGATTTCGCTATCATGGCCTCATGAGAATAAGCACCATCACCAACTGGGCCTACGGCATAACCGTGATCCTTACGGCGCTTTCGGCTGTGGCCTTTATCATGTCGTCACGCAGTGCCGAAGACGAAAGGCGTGCGGTTGAGGAGCATCTCGCGCTCGACACACTTGCCGAACAGCTTCAGATGGGTGCAGAATTCTCAAGCGATGAAGCACGGCTCTATGTCATGCGGGGCGAACAGCGCCACCTTATTGCATTCAAGGCGGACGAGGAAACAGAGCGGCAGCGCGAAACAGCCGCCGAGCAGATCGCGGCGAGGGATATATCTGCCGTAGAGCGGAATATTATCGAGGACATAGACAAACAGGCCGAGGCGCTTGACGCTGTGGAAGCCGCCGCTGTCGATGCCTATCAGAAAGGAGATCGGCAGGCAGCACAGCAGGCGCTTTTTGGACCGGAGCACGAGCGGTTGCAGACGGCTCTGGTGGAATCGGCTGGGCGTTTGCGCGATATCACGGCGACACGCACCGGCGCGGCACTCGACGATGCGCGCCGGCGCAGTGACCAATGGAGCCTTGTCGCAAAGATCATGCTGGGCATCACCGGCCTGCTCTTCCTCGCCGTACTCTACTTTATCCTGCGGCGTCGCGTGGCCATGCCCCTCGTGCGCATGACGGGCATCGTCACCCGGTTGGCCAAGCAGGACTATGCCGTCGAGGTTCCTGACGATCGCCGCCACGACGAAATCGGCGAGATGAACGAGGCCATCCAGATTTTTCGCGAGAACGGCCTTGAACGCGAGCGTCTGGATGCCGAGCGGCGGGCGGACCAGCACACCAAGGATCTCATCCTGCAGATGATGCATCGCCTTCAGGCCTGTGAGAATCAGCATGAACTGGCCGATGTCGTCGCGCGCTTTGCGCCGCAGATCTTTCCGGGCATTGCCGGAAGTCTTTATACCCTGAACGAGGACAAGTCCTCTCTCGCGCAGGCCGGCACGTGGCTGGAGCCTGTCAACGCGCAGGCGGCTTTCTCGGCCAATGCCTGCTGGGGTCTGCGGCGCGGCCGCCCCCATATGAGCGGCATCGGCGATGGCGATGTGACCTGCCTTCATGTTGAAGGCAGCGGTGTTACGACCTCCTGTTTCCCGCTGACCGCGCAGGGCGATATGATTGGCCTTCTCTATCTCGAGGAACGCGACGGGCGGGTACCGGTGCTGGAAAATGCCCGCCTCTATCTTGAGTTGATTGCCGAGAATGTCGGACTGGCGGTCGCCAACCTGCAGCTTCGCGAGAAGCTGACCGATCTTGCGGTGCGCGATCCGTTGACGGGGCTTTTCAACCGCCGCTTCCTCGATGACACGTTGCATCGGCGCGGCCGTGACGATGCCGATGCGCCGTTGGTATGCCTGATGATCGACATCGATCATTTCAAGGGCTTCAACGACAAGTTCGGCCACGATGCCGGTGACTTGGTCATGCAATATGTCGGGCAAATCCTGCGAAATGCCGCTGCCGGATACGGCTACGCATTTCGTTTCGGCGGTGAGGAATTCACAATACTACTGCCTGACCACAGCGAAGAGGGCGGCTTCCAATTCGCCGAAATGCTGCGTGCGCAGATCAGTTCAGCGGCACTCTCCCACTCAGGTCAGATTCTCGGCGCCGTGTCGGTGTCGATCGGTGTGGCTGTGTCACCCGGGGAAGGTGCAGTCGATACGCTGGTGAGCCGAGCAGATGCGGCCCTTCTGGATGCCAAGGCCAAGGGCCGCAACCGAACGGTCCTGGCAAGCAGCCTGAGCCGGAAAGCGCAGGAAACCCTACGCCCCTGATGCCTGCAAACAGGTAATCAGCCGATTAATTGCCGACTGCGCCGTGTGGCGCAAGTCCGCCGATTTCGCGGCTTGCGCCGTAATCGCGCTCATGGGCCGAACGGAAGCGGTTTTCCTGGCGGCCGCTCAGATCACGGTAGTAGCGCTCAGTGATGCCGTCGGCATAGGTGCCGGTATCGACATCAAAGCTGTCAGCCGATGGCTTGATCGAGAAAAATTTGAACATCGTCAGGGTCCCTCCACAGCGAGCTATCAACACGCAGGTATGTCGTTCTGTTCCTTCCTTAAGGCTAATATAGTTAAAAAATTAACCATGTTTGAACAAGCGGCATTTGCATGGGGCAAATGCCGCTCGATTGCGGAAAATTGTCAGATCTGATGAAGAAGCAACGCCAGCAACTGTTGCAGCGAAACGCAGCCTAGCTGCTGGCCACTTGGTGACATGACAACGGCAGAGGAGACGTCGGCGCGCGACATTTCTCGCAACGCTCCCTCGATATCCATGTCCTCAGAAAGCTGAAGCCGGCTTTCGGCAGGGGCCTGTTTGGCGACCGCACCGATCTTGATGACCCGGCCGCGATTGACCTCCTTGACGAAGGCGGCAATGTAATCGTTGGCGGGATTGAGAACGATTTCAGCCGCCGAACCCTGCTGGATGACCTCGCCGTCCCGCAGGATGACGATTTTCTCCCCGAGCCGCAGTGCTTCGTCGAGATCGTGGGTGATAAAGACGACCGTCTTCTTCAGATCCTTCTGCAAGTCGAGGAGGACGGTCTGCATGTCGACGCGGATCAGCGGATCGAGTGCTGAATAGGCTTCGTCCATCAGCAGGATTTCAGCATCGTTGGTCAACGCCCGTGCAAGCCCGACACGCTGCTGCATGCCGCCCGAGAGCTGGTTCGGATAATGTTCGGCGAAGCCTTCCAGGCCGACGCGCTTGATCCAGGCATTCGCCCGTTCCTCGCGCTCTGCCTTCGCAACGCCCTGGATCTCCAGCCCATAAACGGTGTTCTGCAGCACGTTGCGGTGCGGCAGGAGCCCAAAACGCTGGAACACCATGGCGGTCTTCCGGCGTCGGAATTCGCGAAGCTGCAGCGCATCCATGCGACAGACATCCGCGCTGCCATAGAGGACTTCCCCCGATGTGGGATCGATCAGCCGGTTGATATGGCGGATCAGCGTAGACTTGCCGGAACCGGAAAGGCCCATGATCACGGTGATCCTGCCGCCCGGTATAGTGATGTTGATGTCCTTTAACCCCAGCACATGACCATGCTCCTTATTGAGCTCGGTCTTCGACATGCCTTTGCTGACGGCTTCCACATAGTCGCGGCCGCGCGGGCCGAAGATCTTGAAGAGGTTCCGGATCTCGATCGAATTGCTATCCATGCACGATCTCCCGGTGCTTCTGGAGCCGCAGACCGTAGGCCTGGCTGATGCGGTCGAAGATGATGGCAATGCCGACGATTGCCAGACCGTTGAAGACGCCGAGGGTGAAGTACTGGTTGGCAATGGCTTTAAGAACCGGCTGGCCGAGGCCCTGAACACCGATCATGGAGGCAATGACCACCATGGCGAGCGCCATCATGATCGTCTGATTGATGCCGGCCATGATGGTCGGCAGCGCCAGCGGCAGCTGGACGTTGCGAAGCTTCTGCCAGCTGGATGAGCCGAAAGCGTCTGCCGCCTCCAGTACATACTCGTCGACCATGCGGATGCCGAGATTGGTCAGGCGGATCATCGGGGGAAGGGCGTAGATCACGACGGCGATGACGCCGGGCACGCGACCGATGCCGAGAAGCATGACGACTGGGATAAGATAGACGAAACTCGGCATCGTCTGCATGACATCGAGGATCGGATTGACGACCCTTTGCACGGCATTGGAGCGCGACATCAGGATGCCGAGCGGCAGGCCGATGGCGATGGACAGCACAGTGCAGACGAGGATCATCGACACCGTCTTCATCGTGTCCTGCCACATGTCGAAATAGCCGATGATCAGAAGCGTCAGAACGCAGCCGATAACGATCTTCCAGCTGCGGCTGGCAAACCAGGCGATGGCGGCCAAAGCCAGCAGGATGATTGGCCAGGGCGTGCCGGTCAGCAGCCGTTCAGCCCAGATGAGAAAACTTTGCAACGGGCTGAAGGCTGCTTCGATACTGTCGCCATAGGCGCGGGTGAAGGCGCGAAATCCTTCGTCCACGCTCTTCTTCAGCTCGCGCAGCATGTCGTCGTTCATTGTCGGAAATTTCCAGAGCCAATCCATAACGGTTCCCCAAAATAGATAGTGGCGGCGGCCGATTGTTGTTTTGGCCGTCGCGCCGAAGGATTGTCTGGGCAGCGGCAAGGCTGCCCATGTCATGTCTGAATGATTAGAGCGAAGCCTTGATCTTTTCGGCGGCTTCCGGCGAGACCCAATCCTTCCAGAGGGGTTCGTTGTTCTTCAGGAAGTATTTCGCGCCGTCTTCACCGGTTGCCTGGTTGTCGGTCATCCAGGCGATCAGCTTGTTGACGGTGTCATTGGTCCAGGCACGCTTCTTCAGGTAATCGATGGCCGGGCTGCCGCGATCGGCAAAGCTCTTGCTGATCAGCGTCTTCACGTCATCGGCCGGCCAGGCATTCGGCTTGGGATCGGCGCAATCTGCAACCGAGGTACAACGCTTCCATTCGGCGGCATCGTATTCGGTGCCGTAGCCGAGCTTGACCATCTCGTATTTGCCGAGCAGGGAGGTCGGTGCCCAATAATAACCGACCCAGGGCTGCTTGCCCTCATAGGCCTTGGCGATCGAGCCATCGAGGCCTGCGGCCGAACCGGTGTCGACAAGCGTGAAGCCGGCTTTTTCAGCGTCATAGGCCTTAAAGAGCTGAGATGTGACGACAGTGCCGCCCCAGCCCTGCGGGCCGTTGAAGACAGCGCCCTTGCTCTTGTCTTCCGGTGCCGGGAAGAGTTCGGGATGCTTGAGAAGGTCGGGGATGGTCTTAACGTCGGGATGGGCGTCGGCGATGTATTTGGGGATCCACCAGCCCTGGATTGCACCATCGGAGAGGATCTTGGCGCCTTCGACGACCTTGCCGCCTTCAAGGCCACGCTTGACCAGTTCCGGCTGAAGGCTGACCCAGGCTTCCGGGGCGATATCCGGTTCGCCTTTTTCTGCCATGGAGGTCAGGGTGGGGACGGTATCGCCGGTGACGATTTCGGCCGTGCAGCCATACCCTTCCTCGAGAATGATCTTGTCGAGGCTTGCGGCCACTTCCGCGGACTGCCAGTTCATGCTCGCAATCGTGACATTACCGCAATCGGCTGCAAAAACGCTGCCGCTTGCGAGCATCGTGCCGGCGGCAAAGATGGTGGATGCCAAAAGTACTTTCATTTTCTTGTTCCCTCTGGTCCGCGGTGCATCCTTAACCCGGGCGCCGGCGGCACCGCGTGCGCCGACCCCTGCATTGAGCCTGCTTTAGGACCGCAACGGCCATTCTGGTTGCGCCAGAAAATGGCGCATTAGAACCTTCTTTCAATACTGTCTTAAACACGGCGTCGCTGATGGAATGATGGCGTGGTGTAGTCGCGCCTTGGTTGCGCTTTTCATTCGAAGGGCCATCGGCTGAGAACGCGGACCACTATTCACTTGTTGCAGATGGTTCGCGAGAATCGCTGGAACAGATCGCGTCACACCCTCTTCCTTTTTGGCTTGGCGTATTCCCACCTCGGTCTCGTTTTCCACAATCGCAAAAACGGCTTATCGACGCGCTTGCCAGAAGTTGGATACTAATATATTACTTTCTTCATCAGGCCGAGTGGAGGCGGTTCCCGATGATTTCAAACGCGCGATTGCTGATCTGCTTCTTGGAAGGAATGCGATGAATTCGCCCTCCGCAACCGTGCGCAAGAAGCGCTCCCTGCAGGGGGTCACGGTGCTTTCGCATCAGCGGGCGGCTGCCCCGCGGGCGGCGACCCTGGTCTATAATGCGCTTCTCGACGATATCGTCTCGCTGCGTCGCAAGCCGATGGAACTCCTGAACGAGAAGGAGTTGGGGGCGCAGTTCGGTGTCAGCCGCACGCCGATTCGTGAGGCGATCATCCGGCTTTCCGATGACGGCCTGGTCGACGTCTTTCCGCAATCCGGCACTTTCGTTTCCCGCATTCCGCGCCGCGCGCTTTATGAGGCAATCCTCGTGCGCAAGGCGCTGGAGGACACAACGGTTTCGATCGCCGTCGAGAAGATGACGCCGGCCGGCCTCAGGGCACTGGAGCGTAATCTTGCTGATCTGGATGCCTGCCACCGTGAAGGCGATGTGGCGAGCTTCCACGTCATCGATAATGATTTCCACCAGCTCATCAGCAACATCGCCGGGTTTCCAGGCATCTGGGCAATCATCCAGCAGGTCAAGGTTCACAGTGACCGTTATCGCCTCCTGACGCTGCCTCAGCAGGGCCGCCTGACGCGCGTCATCGAGGAACATGCCGCGGTCATCGATTGCATGCGCAACGGCGACGAGAAAGGGGCCAAGGCCGCCATGGGGTTCCATCTCGGCAAGCTGCTGCACGAAGTCGAAAAGGCCGAGATGCTCGACCCAGCCTATTTCATTGAGGATGCCCCGCAGATGGTGGCATCCGGAGGAGAGAAGGATCATTCCAATGCAGATTGACGTACGACACGCCTCCCATCCCGAAGCAGTCAGAGGCTTCGATACGGAAACGCTGCGGCGGCACTTCCTGGTCGAAACGGTGTTTGCACCTGACGAGATCAGGCTTACCTATTCCCACTATGACCGCATGGTCATCGGCGGTGCCGCGCCACTCGGCACGGGCCTCGCACTCACGGCGCCAAAGGCGATCGGCCAGGACACGTTTCTGGCGGAGCGCGAACTCGGCGTGCTGAATGTCGGCAATTCCGGCCGCGTGACCGTCGATGGCACGGCTTACACTCTGGCGAAGTATGATTGCCTCTATATCGGCAGGGGCGTTGTCGATGTCCGCTTTGAAAGTGCGGATGCCGGCAGTCCGGCGAAATTCTACCTGGTTTCGACGCCGGCCCATGCCAGCCACCCGACCGTGCTTCTGACGCGCGACAAGGCGCGGCATCTGACGCCGGGCGAGGCGGCGACCGCCAACAAACGTTCCATCTACCAGTATATTCATCCCGAGGTTTGCCAGTCCTGCCAGCTGACAATGGGCTTCACCAGCCTGGAGACCGGCAGCATCTGGAACACCATGCCGAGCCACACGCATGACCGGCGCATGGAAGCCTATCTCTATTTCGATCTCGATGCCGACCAGCGCGTCTTCCATTTCATGGGCGAGCCGCGTGAGACGCGCCACATGCTCGTCGCCAACGAACAGGCGATCATCTCGCCGCCATGGTCGATCCATTCGGGCGCCGGCACCAAGAACTACAGCTTCATCTGGGCGATGGCCGGCGACAATAAGAGCTTCACCGATATGGACCATATCGCCATCGGCGATCTGAGGTGATGGCGATGCAGGCTCTCTTCGACCTCTCGGGAAAAACCGCCGTCGTCACCGGTGCCAATACCGGCATCGGCCAGGGGATCGCCGCTGCATTGGCGCAAGCCGGTGCGTCGATCGTCGCCGTCGGCCGCTCGCCGATGGATGAGACGGAAGCGATGGTGACGAAGGCGGGTGCGAAATTCCACGTCATCAAGGCCGATCTCGGCACGATCGAGCCGGCCAAGCCGATCGTCGCAGAGGCGTTGGAGCGCTTTGGTAGGCTCGACATCCTCGTCAACAACGCCGGCATCATCCGCCGCGCCGATGCGATCGATTTCACCGAGGAAGACTGGGATGCGGTGATGAACGTCAACCTGAAGACAGCCTTCTTCCTGTCTCAGGCGGCTGCCCGCCATATGCTCGAACAGGGCCGCGGCAAGATCATCAACATCGCCTCGCTGCTCTCCTTCCAGGGCGGCATCCGCATTCCGTCCTACACAGCCTCGAAGAGTGGTCTTGCGGGACTGACGCGGCTACTTGCCTGTGAATGGGCCGGCAAGGGCGTGAACGTCAATGCCATCGCGCCCGGCTATTTCGTCACCAACAACACGACGGCACTGCGCGAAGATGCAGATCGCAATGCGAGCATCCTTGCCCGCATTCCGGCCGGCCGCTGGGGTGAGCCAGGCGATATCGGCGGTGCCGCGGTGTTCCTGGCATCAGCAGCATCCGACTACGTGCACGGCACCGTGCTGCCGGTCGACGGAGGCTGGCTGGCGCGCTGACGCGACGGCCATGAGGACAAATGACGCTTTCCCACGGGAAAGCGGGGTCGCGTCAAAGGAGTTGACACGGCCGGAATGGAGGAGGACATGCAGTACCAGTTCGATTTTGCGGCCCTTTTGCCCTATTGGGGCGATTTCCTGTCGGGCGCGCTCGTCACGATCGAGATCACCGTCTTTTCGGTCATCATCGGTCTTGTCATCGGCGTTGCTTGCGCCATTGCCCGCCGCTCGAACATCGGCCCGCTCCGCACCCTCGTCAGCGTCTATGTCGAGACTGTGCGCAACACGCCTTTCATCGTGCAGATCTTCTTCATTTTCTTCGGGCTTTCCTCGATCGGCTTCCGCCTGCCGATCATCGCAGCTGCCGTTTTCGCCATGGTCATCAATGTCGGCGCCTATACGGCTGAGATCGTGCGTGCAGGCATGGATTCCATTCATCCGAGCCAGATCGAGGCAGCCGAAGCGCTTGGCCTGTCGAAGCTGCAGATCTACCGCGACATCATTCTCCTGCCTGCCATCGAACGCGTCTATCCGGCACTTTCCAGTCAGTTCATCCTGATGATGCTGTCGACCTCGATCGCCTCGCAGATATCAGCAGAAGAGCTGACGGGTGTCGCCAACAACATCCAGTCGAACACGTTCCGCTCGCTGGAAACGTATATGGTCGTCGCTGTCCTCTATATCGCCATCACCTATCTGATGCGGGCCGGCTTTTACGGCATCGGTCTCATCGCTTTCCCGCGCCGCCGCCGGCTCGGCACGTCGCTTTAGAGGTCGCCATGCTCGGTGGGTTTTCCTTCAATCATCTGATCTATCTGCTTGACGGTCTTGTCTGGACCGTCGTGCTATCCGCTCTCGCCTTCCTGCTTGGCGGCATTGCGGGCTTTTTCGTCATGCTATGCCGCATCTCGCGCTTCCTGTGGCTGCGCCGCGCCGCACTCATCTACATCCAGGTCGTCCAGGGCACGCCGCTCCTGATCCAGATGTTCATCCTCTATTTCGGCCTCGGGGTGATCAACATCTCCGTACCGCCGCTGGTGGCGGCAGGTCTCGGCATGATGATCTATTCGAGCTCCTATCTCGGTGAGATCTGGCGCGGTTCGGTCGAATCCATCTCGCGCACCCAGTTCGAGGCCGCCGAGTGCCTCGGCCTGACGCGCTGGCAGGCGTTGAGGGACGTGATCTTGCCGCAGGCGCTGAAGATCGCCACGCCGCCGACGGTCGGCTTCCTCGTCCAGCTCATCAAGAACACCTCGCTCGCCTCGGTCGTCGGTTTCCTGGAACTGACCCGTGCGGCGCAGGTCATCAACAACTCCCTGTTCCAGCCCTTCCTGGTCTTCGGCATCGCAGCGCTTTTGTATTTCTGCGTCTGCTATCCGCTGTCGGTCTGGAGCCGCTCTCTTGAGAGGAAACTCAATGTCGGTCGCCGTTAAGCTCACCAATGTCGTCAAGCGCTTCGGCGCGCTGGAGGTGCTGAAGGGCGTCTCCTTCGAGATCAATGCCGGTGAAGTGGTTGCGCTGATCGGCCAGTCCGGCTCCGGCAAGAGCACAGCACTTCGCTGCATCAACCGGCTGGAGACGATCCAGGACGGCTCGATCGAGGTGTGCGGCCACCGCGTCGAGGATCCGAAGCTCGATCTCAGAACCCTGCGGCGCGACATCGGCATGGTGTTCCAGAGCTACAACCTCTTCCCGCATATGACAGTCGCCGAAAACATCATGCTGGCGCTGCGCCGCGTGAAGGGCATCCGCAAGGATCAGGCTTTCGAGATCGCCAAACAGGTACTCGCCAAAGTCGGCCTCTCCGAAAAGATCGATGCCTATCCAGAGCAGCTTTCCGGCGGCCAGCAGCAGCGTGTGGCGATCGCCCGTTCGCTCGCCATGCAGCCCAAGGTGATGCTGTTCGATGAGGTGACCTCGGCGCTCGATCCGAAGCTGACGGGCGAGGTGCTTCGCGTCATGGAGGATCTCGCCCGCGGCGGCATGACGATGATCGTCGTCACCCATGAGATGGGTTTTGCCAAGCGCGCCGCCAACCGCGTCATCTACATGCACACGGGCAAGGTCTGGGAGACGGGTGGTGCGGATATCCTGAGCAATCCGCAGACGCCGGAACTCAAGGAGTTCATGGCCGCAGAGCTTTAGACCCCGCCAAGTGCGGGAGGGAAATGCCTGCGCCGGATGGACCGGTGCGGGTTTCAGAGGAGGCCCGACAGAGAGCGGGCAGAGGCAATCAGGTAGAGGAGACTTGGAACATGCCGAAGACAGTGATTTCGAAATTGGCACTATTGGCCGGCGCAGGCTTGCTGGCATTGGCAAGCGTTGCGCATGCCGATGTGCTCGACAACATCAAGAAGGCGGGCAAAGTACGCATCGCGGTGGCGATGGGTATTCCGGAATATTCCTTCGTCGATGAGAACCTGAAGCCTTCCGGCTCCGACGTTGAGACCGCCAGGCTGATTGCCAAGGACCTCGGCGTCGAGCTCGAGTTGGTGGAAATCACCAACGCTGCTCGTGTCCCCTCTGTGCAGACCGGCAAGGCCGACATGGTCGTCTCCTCGCTCGGTATCACCGAAGAGCGCAAGAAAGCGATCGACTATTCCGTCCCCTATGCGACCCTCGCTCTCGTCGTGGCAGCGCCGTCGACTATCGAGATCAAGAATTATGCCGATCTTGACGGCAAGCGTATTGGTGTTACCCGGGCCACGACCAACGACCAGGATATCACCGCCAATGCAAAGGGCGCCGATATCGTCCGCTTCGAGGATGACGCAACACTGATCACGTCTGTTGTATCCGGCCAGGTCGATACCGTTTCCAGCCAGTCGGCCGTCATCAATGGCATCAACAAGAAAATGGCTGACCATCCGCTGCAGGTGAAGTTCACGCAGAAGGAAACGAACCTTGGCATCGGCATACCCAAGGGCGAAGCCAATCTGAAGGCCTGGCTCGACCAGTGGGTAAAGACCAACTTCGATAACAAGGTGCTACGCGACATCTATAGCAAGTACCACAATGCTGCTCTGCCCGATGACCTGACCTCCCGTTAAGGAGAGTAGCGCGGCCGGCATTGTCATGCGCTGGCCCTCTACAATACCGTCATTTCGGCTGATCTTCTCGCCGCGACCGATGAGGCCGCGGCGTTCGATTTTCTGGGCTTAGAATTGGGCCTATGCTACGCCCTCCAAAAAGCGAACCCTACGTCGATTTCGGTTTCCACAAAACGTTGACGATTTATCGATAATTTCTTAGTGATATTCCAAATGAACGTCGGAGGCGATTTTGTTGGGCACTGCGGCTGGTAGCTGGGATTTCTGGATCGATCGTGGGGGTACCTTCACGGATATCGTCGGGCGCGACCCCTCCGGCGAGCTGCATGCCCGAAAGGTGCTCTCTGAAAATCCGGACGCTTATCGTGACGCCGCTGTTCACGGGATCCGGCAGCATCTCGGCCTGACGGCCGGTGAGGCGATCCCGGTGGGTCTGATCGGCGAGGTGCGCATGGGCACCACGGTCGCCACCAATGCGCTACTGGAGCGCAAGGGCGAGCATCTGGCCCTGATTACTACGAAGGGTTTCCGCGACGCTTTGCGCATCGGCTATCAGGAACGCAAGAATATCTTCGCGACCGAGATCATCAAACTGGAAGCTCTCTATCAGGACGTGGTCGAGCTGAACGAGCGCGTGCTGGCCGACGGCACGGTCGAGATAGAGCTCGATGAGGCGGCAACGGAAACGGCGCTCCGCAATCTGCGCGCCAAGGGATACCGCGCCGTCGCGATCGTCTTCATGCATGCCTATAAATATCCCGAGCATGAGGCAGCGGCTGCGCGCATTGCCCGCGCCATCGGTTTCGAGCAGGTCTCCGTCAGCCACGAAGTCTCGCCGCTGATCAAGCTGGTCGGCCGCGGCGATACGACCGTTGTCGATGCCTATCTCTCGCCGGTGCTCGGCCGCTATGTGCGCCAGGTTTCCGATGAACTCGATGTGGTGCGCACAGGTGCCCGCGTCATGTTCATGATGTCGTCAGGCGGTCTGACCGCCGCAGATATGTTTCAGGGCAAGGACGCCATCCTGTCGGGGCCGGCCGGCGGCGTCGTCGGTCTTGCCAAAACCGGCGAGCAGGCAGGTTTCGGCCATGTGATCGGCTTCGATATGGGCGGCACCTCGACTGACGTGGCGCATTTCGACGGCGAGTACGAGCGGGCTTTCGAAACGGAAGTCGCCGGCGTGCGTGTCCGCGCGCCGATGATGCTGATCCATACGGTGGCTGCCGGCGGTGGTTCGGTCCTGCATTTCGAGAGCGGCCGGTTCCGCGTCGGGCCTGATTCTGCCGGCGCTTTCCCAGGTCCTGCCTGCTACCGCAATGGCGGCCCTCTTGCTGTGACCGATGCCAATGTCATGGCTGGCAAGCTGCTGCCCGATTTCTTCCCGGCGATCTTCGGCCCGAAGCAGGATCAGCCGCTCGATGTCGAGGCGGTGCGGCAAAAGTTCGCCGAGTTGGCATCGGAGATCGGTGATGGGCGCAGCCCCGAAGAAGTGGCTGACGGATTCATCCGCATCGCCGTTGCCAATATGGTCGAGGCGATCAAGAAGATTTCCGTCCAGCGCGGCTATGACGTGACGCGCTATGCGCTCAACTGCTTCGGTGGCGCCGGCGGCCAGCATGCCTGTCTGGTGGCTGATGCGCTGGGCATGAAGAGCATCCTGCTGCATCCGATGTCCGGGCTGCTTTCGGCCTATGGCATGGGCTTGGCCGATATCCGTTCCACGCGCCAGAAGGCGCTCGGCGTGCCGCTCGACGGAGAAGCTCCCTCAGCGATTGCCGCCCTCGGGCTGCAGTTGCAGGCTGAAGGTCTCCCGGAACTGGTTGCGCAGGGCGTGGAGGCCGACAAGATCAAAACGGTGCTTCGGGCACATATCCGCTACGCTGGTACCGATACGCTGCTCGCGGTCGAGGCGGTGTTCCCGCAAGCGGATAAGGTGGCGCGTCTTCGCAAGGAATTCGAAGTGCTGCACAAGCGCCGCTTCGGTTTCGTCGCCGAGGACAAGCCGCTGGTCGTGGAAGCCGTCGAAGTCGAATGCATCGGCGGTGCGGCGGCCGAGATCGATGTCGATCGCGGTGAGACGGGCAAGGGCGAAGCCGTGGCCGCTCGCCGGACCCTCTTTCATTCGCAGGGCGGTAGCCACGATGCGGCGGTCGTTCTGCGCGACGGCATCATTCCGGGCCAGACGGTCACCGGACCGGCTATCATCATCGAGCCGAACCAGACGATCGTCGTGGAGGATGGCTGGCAGGCGAGGCTGACGATGCGCGATCACGTCGTCCTGACCCGCATCAAAGCCCTACCGGTGCGCACGGCCATCGGCACAAAGGCTGATCCGGTCATGCTGGAGATCTTCAACAATCTCTTCATGTCGATTGCCGAGCAGATGGGCGTGACGCTGCAGAACACCGCCTATTCCGTCAACATCAAGGAGCGGCTTGATTTCTCCTGCGCAGTCTTCGATGCGGAAGGCAATCTCGTTGCCAACGCGCCGCATATGCCGGTGCATCTCGGTTCCATGGATGCATCCGTGGCGACCGCCATCCGCGAAAATCCGGTCATTCATCCGGGTGATGTCTTCCTGATCAACGCGCCCTACAATGGCGGCACGCATCTGCCTGACCTCACTGTCTGCACGCCTGTCTTCGACGATTCCGGCAAGCGCATCCGCTTCTGGGTTGCGAGCCGCGGTCACCACGCCGATATCGGCGGCATCTCGCCCGGTTCCATGTCGCCGCTTGCGACGCATATCGAGGAAGAAGGCGTCTATATCGACAATTTCAAGCTGCTCGATCGCGGCCGTTTTCGCGAGGACGCGCTTGCCGATCTGCTCACCGGTGCGCGCTATCCGGTGCGCGCGCTGGCGCAGAACGTCAACGACCTGAAGGCGCAGGTCGCCGCCAATGAAAAGGGTGTGGCGGAACTCAAGAAGATGATTGTGCACTTCGGCGAGGATGTCGTCGACGCCTATATGGGCCATGTTCAGGACAACGCCGCCGAAAGCGTGCGCCGCGTGCTCGACCGCCTGCCCGACGGCGAGTTTTCCTATGAGATGGATCAGGGCTGCAAGATCGTCGTCAAGATCTCCATCAACAGGGACAAGCGCGAGGCGACGGTCGATTTTACCGGCACGTCGGCACAGAGGCCGGACAATTTCAACGCGCCGGCACCGGTCACGCGGGCGGCCGTTCTCTATGTTTTCCGTGTGCTGGTCGAGGCTGATATTCCGATGAATGCCGGCTGCCTGCGGCCGATCCGTATCGTCATCCCCGAGGGAACCATGCTGACGCCGGCATATCCGGCAGCCGTCGTTGCCGGCAATGTCGAAGTCAGCCAGGCCGTGACCAACTGCCTGATCGGCGCCGTCGGTGCCATGGCCGCGGCGCAGGGGACGATGAACAACCTGACCTTCGGCAACGACAAATATCAATATTACGAAACCATCTGCTCAGGCGCTCCGGCCGGCCCCGGCTTCCATGGCGCGGACGCCGTGCATACACACATGACCAATTCGCGTTTGACCGATCCGGAAATCCTGGAGAGCCGCTTCCCTGTGGTGCTAGAAGATTTCCATATCCGGCCGGATTCCGGCGGCCGCGGTCAATGGCATGCCGGCAACGGCACGCAGCGCACGATCCGCACACTCGAAACGCTGGAATTTGCCGTTCTTTCCGGCCATCGCCGTGTCGCGCCCTTCGGCCTGAAAGGTGGCGAGCCCGGGCAGACCGGCCGCAACTATGTTCGGCGCAACGATGGTACGGTAGATGAATTGATTGGTGCCGCTCATACGGTGCTGGAAGCCGGCGAAGCCTTTACGGTCGTGACGCCAACAGGGGGCGGATACGGACCATCCGATGCTTAAAGTGCATTCGGTTAAAACGATTTAAAATCAATGCGATAGTGATGCGTTCCTATATGCCGAACGCATCGGAAAATAAGGTCGGAGAAACGGCGGCAGAATAGAGAAATCTTAGCGATAATTTGTTGACAAATTATCGCTTCTGGCTAACCTGCCAGACGTACTTCAGTTCTGAGATGAGAGAGTTCATTGGATAAACCGAAGGAACGAAAAGCTCCCCGCGAATTGATCGTGTCGTCAGCCCATCTGGCGCTCGGCAGTTCTCCGGCTCTCTCCGAACTCGAATATGGATCGATCCTCTTTTCTCATGCTTTTAACCGCTGGATGGTGCGCTGCATGGCTGCCGCCGGCGCGCCGAGCCTGTCGCCGGTGGAGATCCTGATCATCCATTCGGTGCGCCATCGCGGCCGTCCGAAGACGCTGTCCGATCTCTGCCTCGTGCTCGACATCGAAGACACGCATGTCGCCAATTATGCAGTCAAGAAGCTCGATGCGGCGGGGCTGGTTAAGACCGGGAAATCCGGCAAGGAAAAAGTGATCCAGGTCACCGACAAGGGGCTGGAAGCGCTGACCCGCTATTCGGAAATCCGCGAACGGTTGCTGGTGGAGGCGACGAAACTCTCTGGCCTTTCACAGGATGAACTCTCCGACATTGCCTCCCATCTGCGGGCCTTGTCGGGATACTACGAACAGGCAGCGAGGTCGGCGGCAACCTTATGAGTAGATCGACCGAGAGCAGCAGCGCCGCCAACCCTGCCAACCCCGCCATCCTCTCGGTCCGCTCACTCTCCGTCGACTTCAGGTCCGGCCAGTTTCAGGCCGTTCGGTGACTGGCTTCGCGACTATCTCGATCCGACGAGGGAAAAATGAGCACCATCCTCAATCTCGAAATTCCGCGCACGCTCGACGTGCTGGTTTCCGGCCTGATTGCCAACCCGCCGGGCAAGCCCGTCGAAGCATGGGTCTTCGATGACGAGCCCTCGCGGCGGGCAGTGGAAGAAAAACTTGCCGCCGCAGGTATCGCGGCGCGGATCCGCAGTTCCTACAAGCCGCTGGTCTATTTCTTCCTTGAGGAGCTGCATATCGCTTCCCTTGCCAAGGTGGAGATCGGTTATCCAGTTCATCCGGCCGCGGACCCGCAGCGCTTCCTGATCGAAGCCTATCCGCTGGCGGCACTTGTCGATGATGCAGAAGTCGCTTTTCACGCCAACACGCTCGATCTCACCTACGATATCAAGCTGACGACGAAGGCGGGGGAGACGAAGACCTGTACGGTCTTTGCGCCAAACGTGGTTGAGAATGACCATGTCGGCAAGCCGGTTCTGCGATGCTGCGGCTGGGCCAATGGCGAACGGCTCAAGACCGACTTCGAAGCGATATTCCTGGCGGCCGTCGATGCCGTCAAGCAGCAGACATGGGAGCGCAAGCAACCCTATTTCGACCGGCTGCGCATCACGGTCGATTTGCCGGCCAGGGATCTCGACCTCGATTTCTGCAGCGAGAGCATCAGCCTGCGCGAAGCCATGCATGAAGACCTGTTCTTCAGCCTGCGGGAATGCCTGGATGCCGAGATGGGCGCTATGGCAGGCCGGGGTGGCGCAAGGCCAGGCCAGGTCGTTCCCGATATTCGCGGTACTGACGGCAATCCGCGCATCATCATGACCGTCGAAGACTTCGGCGAGCACGAGGAAACGACTGGCGAGGATGTCGATATTGCCACGGCAACGCGGCCGCTGAAGATCGGCCAGATCCGTCGCGAACTGGCGAAGATCGAAGGCGAGCCGATCAAGGCGCTATCACGCGAAGGTCGAGAGGTGCTCGGCCGCTATCGCAAGGGACCGGGTCCGGCCGTGCTGATATCATCCGGCCAGCATGCCAATGAGACCAGCGGTCCGGTCGGAGCGCTGCGCGCCGCGCAGCAGCTTGCCGCCGATCCCGACCAGCATTTTGCCGTCGTGCCGGTGGAGAATGTCGATGGATATGAGCTGCATCAGCGGCTGATCGTCGAAAACCCGTTCCATATGCATCACGCAGCCCGCTACACGGCCTTCGGTGACGACCTCTCCTTCACCGTTCCGCCGCCGATGTACGAGCGCGAGGCACGCGGGAGGGCTCTTGATCTCTCGTCCGCCAAGCTGCATCTCAATCTGCACGGCTATCCCTCGCATGAGTGGACGCGGCCAATGTCAGGCTACTTGCCGCGCGGTTTCGAACTCTGGACCATTCCGAAAGGCTTCTTCCTGATCGTGTCCACCCATCCCGGCTGGGAAGCGATCGGCGAGGCGATCCTTGATGAGGTGGCCGAACGCCTGGCTGAAGACAAGAGCCTCGTCGAATTCAACGCAAAGCAGATCGATTGCGTGCGTCTGCACATGCCGAACGCTCCCTTCGAGGTGCGTTACGGCATTCCTGTGCTGAAACAGGTGGGCACACTCTATCAGGCGCCGGTGACGATCATCACCGAAGCGACCGACGAGACGGTTTACGAGCAGATCTTTGTCGACTGCCATGACGCGCAGACGCGGTCAGTGCTTTATGCCGTCGAAGCCTATCGCCGGCTGGCGGCGAGCAGCGATTTTCCGTCGGCGTAGTCGGGCGCCCTCGAGTGACAATTTGCGCTCTGTTTGAACAACCATTGTACCGGCGATCGTTGATCTCCAAGGCGCCGTCTAATGCAGGCGCTATCCATACCGGAAGATCGCCGTCATCACCGATTTCCCGTCAGGACAATGCTCCGCCGCTTTCAGGGCGACGGAGCATGCTAGGAAGGTTGAGGCTCAGTTCTTGACCGTATCTTCCAGGAAGAAGCGGCCAAGCGGATTCTGGTAGAAGTTGTCGATGTTCTTGCGGGCAACGTTGATATAGGGGCTGTAGTAGAGATCGATCCAGTTGACGTCGTCCTTCGCCGTCTTCTGCAGATCAATATACATCTGCTCGCGCTTTTTCGGATCGAGTTCCAGGCGGGCCTTGGCGACCAGCTCCTTCACCGCTTCATTCTTATAGTTGGTCAAGTAGTTGTTGTTGGAATCGTGGCCGAGCACGAAAGTCGTCTTCTGGTCCGGGTCGAGAATGTCGTTGGTCCAATAGTTGACCGAGATGTCGTAGTCGCCGGCAACCGTCATGTCCCATTCCTGACTGGGATCGACCTTCTGCAGGTTGGCGGTGATGCCGGCCTTGGCGAGCTGCTGCTGCAACAGCACCGCGGTCTGCTCATCCACCTCGTCGCCGGCGCGGATGAGGTAGTTCAACGTCAGGTTGGATACACCGGCATCGGCCAGCAGCTTCTTGGCCTTTTCCGGATCATAGGGGCGCTGCAGGTTGTCGGCGTAGTAATAAAGCGCGCCCTTCGGAATGTAGGAATTGGCGACCGTGCCCTGACCGAAGGTGACGGCATCGACGATCGCCTTCTTGTCGATTGCGAGATCGAGGGCCTGACGCACTTCCTTCTTGCCGAGATCGCCATGCGCATGGTTGATCAGCAGGTGATCTTCGCGCGTCGAGGGGTCGATCAGCACGTTGAGGCCTGCATCTTTCTTGAGTTCCTCGACGCGCGAGAAGGGAACGAAGATGGCCGCATCGAGCTGGCCCGCCTGCACGTTCAGCATGCGGGTATTATCGTCGGGCACCGAGATCCATTCGACGCCGTCAAGCTTCACGCGGTCCGCCTGCCAGAAATTCGGGTTCTTTTTCAGGATAACACGGTCGCCGCGACGCCATTCGTCGACCACGAAGGCGCCGGATCCGATCGGCTTTTCGCCATAGGCTTCCGCGCCCATGGATTCGATGCCGGCCTTGGAAATGACAGAGGCATTCGGCAGCGCCAGCGTCGACAGGAAAGGCGCCGAAGGGTTCTTGAGCTTGATCGTCAGCGTGTGTGGATCGGTGGCGACAGCGGTATCGATCACCTTGTAGGAATCGCTCCAGAGCGAGCCCTGGTCATCACGGATACGCAGCAGGCTGAAGGCGGCATCTTCTGCCGTCAGCGGCGAACCGTCGGAGAATTTTGCGTCGCGGATCTTGAAGATATAGGTCAGGCCGTCGTCCGACACGGTCCAGCTTTCCGCCAGGCCGGGCTCCAGCTTGGTGCCGGTCTTGTCGACGCGGATCAGCACGTCATAGACGTTCGAAAACACCCAGTTGTCGATGTTCTGTGCCGTCTTGATCGGATCGAATGTCGTCGAATCCTCGCGTCGGCCAATGGTCAGCACGCCGGCGGCTTCGGCATAACTTGCGCTGAGCGTCAGCCCGGCAAGAAGCGCTGCAAGTCCGATTGATTTCCATCTGGTGATCATGCGTTCGTTCCCTTCGTTGTTATGGCATGCGTTTGACAGGTAGGGTCGGCATCGATTGCAGCTCGTCTTCCAAACTGGCACTGCTCAGAAGCGGCTTGTCCGGATCGATGTCGGGAATGGCGGCGATCAGCGCCGCGGTATAGGGATGCTTCGGCTGCGCGAAAACTTCTTCCGAGCGGCCTTCCTCGACGATCTCGCCGCGATACATGACGACGACGCGTTCGCAGAGATTGCGCACGATGGCCAGATCATGGGCGATGAACATCAGCGTCAGGTTCATCTTCGCGGTCAGTTCGCGAAAGAGCGCGATGATCTGCGCCTGGATCGTCACGTCGAGGGCCGCGACGCATTCGTCTGCAATGACGAGCTTCGGATCGACGGCGAGGGCCCGGGCGATGCCGGCACGCTGACATTGGCCGCCGCTCATGCTGCGGGGCTTGCGACTAGCGAATTCCCGCTCCAGCCCGACGAGATCAAGCAGTTCGCCGATCCGAGCCGGAATGGCCGAGGCTGGTACCTTGCCCTGCACCTTCAGCACCTCGGCGAGCATCTGACCGATGGTGAGCCGAGGATTGAGGGCGTTGTACGGATCCTGAAAGACCATGGCCGTCTCGCGCCGCAGCTTGGCGAGACCGGAGGACCGATGCTGCGCCAGATCGATACCGTCGAACGACACATGGCCAGAGGAAATCGGGGTCAGGCCCAACACGGCGCGCGCAAGTGTGCTCTTGCCACTGCCGGATTCGCCGACAATACCGATGGTTTCGCCGGGCATGATCTGCAGGCTGACGCCTGCAACCGCGCTCACCGTTTTCGCACTGCCCTTGAACAGGCTGCCGCCGACCTTGAAGCACACATGCAGGTCGTCGATTTCGAGGAGCGGCTTCGTCGAGGCACCTGAGGACGCGACCTCCAGCACAGGTGTCGGCGCCTCGTCCGGCATGGAAGGATGGCTGTTGATCAAGTTGATCGTATAGGGATCCTGCGGCCGGGACAGGACCGCCCGTTTTGACCCCTGTTCGAGCAGCTTGCCACTGCGCATGACGGCGATGCGGTCGCAGGTCTGGGCGACGATGCCGAGATCGTGGGTGATGAGAATGATCGACAGGCCGCGTTTGTCGCGGATCTCCAGTAGCAGCTTCAGGATCTGCGCCTGGATGGTCACATCGAGCGCCGTCGTCGGCTCGTCGGCGATCAGGATCTTCGGATCGCAGGAGAGTGCAACGCCAATCATTGCGCGCTGGCGCATGCCGCCGGAAAACTCGTGCGGGTAGCTGTCATATTGGCGCACGGGATCGGGAAAACCCACCTGTGTCAGGATTTCGATCGCCGCTGTCCGCGCCTCCCTCGCGCCGAGCCCCTGGTGGTAGCGGATGCCCTCGGAAATCTGGTCGCCTATGCGCATGACCGGGTCGAGATGGCTCGTGGGGTTCTGGAAGATCATGCCGATCTCGCCACCGCGAACTTCCAGCATCTCGGCATCGCTTGCCGTCGTCAGGTCGCGCCCCTCGAGCAGCACGGTGCCGCCCTCGATCTTGATCAGCGAGGAGGGCAGGAGCCGGACGAGCGAGCGGCAGAGCAGGCTCTTGCCCGAGCCGCTTTCGCCGACGAGGCCGAGGATTTCGCCCTTGGCGAGATCGAGGGAAACATTGTCGATCAGCGTTCGAGCGCCACCATCGAGATGGACCTTAACCGTCAAGTCGCGGACGGAAAGCACTGATGCGCTCATTCGTGAACTCCGAGAAGTTCTCCGAGCGCATCACCCAGCATGCTGAAACCGAAGGCGAGGCAGACGATCGAAAGGCCCGGGAAAAGTGTGATCCACCAGGCAGTGGTGATGAAGCTCTGGCCCTCCGCGACCATGACGCCCCATTCGGCGAGTGGCGGCTGCACGCCGAGGCCGAGATAGCTGACTGCTGCGCCGCTGAGCAGCACCAGCGTCGCATCCGACATGGAAAAGACGATGGAGCCGGCAATCGCATTCGGGAGGAGATGACGGAACATGATCCGGAAGCGGCTGAAGCCGAGGCTGACGGCTGCGACTGCGTAGTCGCTGCTTTTCAGAACCAGCATCTGCGCGCGGATGAGGCGCGCATAGGAGACCCAGCCGACCAGCGCGATGGCGATGTAGAAACTGCTGAGGCCCGGCCCGAGGATGGCGATGATCGACAACATCAGGACGAGGAACGGAAAGGCGAGGATGATATCGACGAGCCGCATGAAAACCGCATCGACGATACCGCCAAAGAAACCGGCGATGGTGCCGACCGTCGTACCGATCAGGAACGGGAAGATGACGCCGATGACGGCGATCTGCAGATCGATGCGTGCGCCCCATATGACGCGCGAAAGGATATCGCGGCCGAAATTATCCGTGCCGAAGAGATGGTAAAGCGACGGTCCCTGTAGCCGCACATCGGCATTCTGCAGGATCGGATCATAGGGTGCGACTACGGGCGCTGCGATTGCCAGAAGCAGAAAGAACAGCAGGATGCCGGCGCCGATGACGAGCGTGAGCCGCCGGCTGAGGAAACGGCGCCAGGCGACCTGGGAGGGAGCGAAGGCCTCGACGCTCATAGCTTCACCCTCGGGTCGACGGCGACGGTGACGATATCGGCAATGAAATTGACGAGCACGGTGGCGCAGGCAAACGTCATCGCCACGCCCTGAACGACCATATAATCGCGCGAGAAAATGGCGCGCACCAGCAATTGTCCCATGCCAGGCAGGGCAAACACGCTTTCCACGACGACGGTTCCACCGATCAGCCAACCGATATTGACGGCGAGAAGATTGATTGTCGGCACCAGCGAATTCGGCAGGACGTGGCGCCAGAAGACGATACTCTCAGGCATGCCGCGGGCGCGTGCGGCGGTCGCTACATCCGATTTCAGGGACTCGATCATGGCGGCGCGCAGGCTGCGGGTCAGCACGGTCGAGAGCGACAATGCAACCGTCAACGCCGGCAAGATGAGATGGGAGAGCTTGTCACCCAGTGTCGTGCCGTAGCCGGAGACCGGCAGGACGCCGAGTTCGACGCTGAAAAGTATGATCAGCATCAGGCCGAGCCAGAAAGGCGGAAAGCCGATCCCGAATGTGGAGATGACCCGTACTGCATGATCAGGCGCCCGGCCAGCATTGCGAGCGGCAATCGCCGACATCGGTACGGCGATCAGGATCGACATGATGACGCTTGTCAGCACCAGCGCGATCGTCGGCTCGATGCGCGTGGCGATCAGCGGAAATACGTCGATCTTGTATAGGATCGACTTGCCCATTTCGCCATTCGCGAGGTTCTTGAGAAAATAAAAGTATTGCAGCCACATGGGCTGATCGAGGCCGTATTGGGCGCGGATATTGGCAAGGGCCGTCGGTGTCGCGCGTGTGCCGAGAATGTTGCGGGCGGGATCGCCGGGGATCAATCGCACCAGGATGAAGGTGATGACGCTGATGCCGAAAATGACAGGCAGAAACTGGACCGGCCGGGTCAATATGAACTTATAACGATGCATGGCGGCGCTCGCCCCCTTGTCTTCGTCGGGTTCCGATCACCTTACCCTGCATCAGCTTGCCCTGTGCCGCGATAGGAAATCGACCAGCGCGGGATAATAATCATGCGGATTTTCGTAAAACGGCATGTGGCTGGCGTTGGCGAAGACCCTGAGTTCGGCATTCGGCAGGGCCAGCTTCATGCGCAGCGCGCAGGCCGGCGTCAGTTCGTCATGTTCGCCCGCGGTAATCAGCACCGGCGTCGTCACATCAGGCAGATCGGGGATGCGGTTCCAGTCCTTCAGATTGCCGATATAGAGGAATTCGTTCGGCCCCTGCATGGTCTCATAGGGACCCATGTTCCAGTCGTCGAGCGAGTGGCGCACTGGTGCCGGCCATTCCGGCAGGCGGCAGACATGGCGATAATTGAGGATCGTCACCGCCGCCTGATATTCCGGATGATTGTAAGTGCCTTGCGCCTCGTGTTTCTGCATCATCGCCACCGTCTCAGGCCCGAGGGCGGCGCGCAGCCGTTCCAGTTCGGAAATCAGGTGCGGCATGTCGGCGACTGTGTCTTCCAGGATCAGCGTCTGCAGGTTTTCCGGATAGGTCAGTGCATAGTCGATCGCCAGCCAGCCGCCCCAGGAGTGGCCGAGCATATGCACTTTGCCGAGGCCGAGCGCCTTGCGCACTGTCTCGGTTTCCTCGACATAACGGCCGATGGTCCAGAGGGATGCGTCGGTCGGCCGGTCCGAGGCGCCGGTGCCGAGCTGATCGAAGGCGACGACGCGGTAGCCCTTGTCGATGAGGCAGGAATGGGCCTCGCGGAGATAATCACAGGGAAGGCCGGGGCCGCCGTTCAGGCAGAAGATGGTCTCGCTGCCGCTGCCGAAGCTGTAAGCCACCACCTTATAGCCATCGACCTCGATTTCATGTCGCGCTTCGGGCTCGATTTCACGCCACATTGACCGCTCCGGCAGAAGATTTCGCTTGCTCAATAATTGGGCATGGCTAAATTTTTACCTTAAACCATAGTCTTCGCCAGCTATAAGAAGTGATAGGGTATGGAACCCACCCGACCGGAGCCTGCCATGCTTGATGAAATCGGAACGATCAGACGGCAATTCGTAGCCCATGAGACCCTTGACGGCCGCATCGATCAGATTTTCGGGGCGATGAAAGAGATAGGCTTCGAGGCCCTGATCTACGATTACACGCCAGTGCCTTATGACCTCGACGGCGGGATCATGATCCCTTCACTCTTGAAGTTGCGGAATATTTCGGAGGATATGCGGGAATACTGGTTCGATCGCGGCTATTTTCGCATCGATCCCGTGCAGCAGGTCGCGTTGCGCACCTCAGCGCCTTTCTTCTGGAACTACGACCGGGATGCCGACACGCTCATCAATCGTTTCATGAGCGACGACACCGCGCCGGTGACGCGCTATCTCAGCGAACGCGACATGTCGACCGGTGTCACCGTGCCCGTTCATATGCCCCGCGGGGACTATGCAACGGTGACCGGCATCCGCTTTGGCGCCAACAGTGATTTCGAGCATCAGGCGCTGCGCAACATCGCCGATTTCAATCTTCTCGCCCATGTCTTCCATGAGGCCGCCTATTCGCTTTTCGATGCCAAGGCGCTGAGCGTCGGCAAGATCCGGTTGACGGAGCGGGAGCGCGAATGCCTGCGCTATTCCGCGGAAGGTCTCTCGGCCAAGGAGATCTCGCGCATCATCGATCGGTCGGTGCCGACCGTCGTCATGCATCTCAATGCGGCGGCCAAGAAACTCGGCGCCCGCAACCGCACGCAGGCTGTTGTGCGCGCTACGCATTACCGCCTGCTGGAAGATCGCCCATCCTATAACTTCTGATAGCTGCCTTCGCCTTTTCGGCGACGCTATGCTTTTCCATCATTGCCCTCAGGATGGAGAGACTTGTGGCCGCAGTTCCGACGAAGGAAGCCTATCTGCCATTTCGCGAATACCGCACATGGTATCGCATCACCGGTTCGCTCGATTCCGGCAAATTGCCGCTTGTCGTTGCTCATGGCGGCCCCGGCTGCACGCATGATTATGTGGATTCCTTCAAGGACATCGCCGAGCTCGATGGCCGTGCCGTCATTCACTACGACCAGCTCGGCAACGGCAAATCGACACGCCTGCCGGAGAAGGGGCCGGATTTCTGGACGCCGGCGCTTTTCCTGGAAGAGCTCGATGCGCTGCTGAAGCATCTCGGAATTCAGGATCGTTATGCCTTTCTCGGTCAGTCCTGGGGTGGCATGCTGGGCGCAGAACATGCCGTGCGCCAGCCGAAGGGCCTGAAGGCGCTCGTCATCGCCAATTCGCCCGCCAACATGCATACTTGGGTGGCGGAGGCAAACCGTCTGCGCGAGGAACTGCCGCAGGAAGTGCAGGATACGCTGCTGAAGCATGAGGAAGCCGGCACCATCGCCGATCCGGACTATGTCGCAGCCTCGCGTGTTTTCTACGACCGGCATGTCTGCCGCGTCGTGCCCTGGCCGCCTGAGGTCGCGCGCACCTTCGCGACCATGGACGAAGACAATACCGTCTATCGCAACATGAACGGTCCGACCGAATTCCATGTCATCGGCACGATGAAGGATTGGACGATCGAAGATCGCCTGTCGCTCATCGAGATGCCAACTTTGTTGATTTCAGGCAAGTATGATGAAGCGACCCCGCTCGTCGTCAAACCCTATGTCGATCGGGTCAAGGGCTGCGAATGGGTGCTCTTCGAGAATTCCAGCCACATGCCGCATGTCGAGGAAAAGGAGCTTTGCCTCGACGTCGTCTCGGCCTTCCTTACCAGGCATGATTGATCGCACTCAGCGGCCCGCGCTGTTGGGCCCGGCCGCTGTTTCGTTACCGCTCGAACGGCTCGCCGAGTGAGGCGACGCCATTGAGCTTCAGCAGGCGACGATCTGCCGAGATGATGCCGAGCACGATGATCGTCACGAGATAGGGCAGGCAAGCCAAAAGCTGCGAAGGCACGTCGAGCCCGGTTGCCTGTGCGGCGAGCCCCATCAGCGATACGGCACCGAAGAGGCATGCGCCGAGGAAAATCCGGCCCGTCAGCCAGGTTCCGAAGACGACGAGCGCAATGGCGATCCAGCCGCGGCCGGCGATCATTCCATCCGCCCAGAGCGGCGTATAGATCGTCGATGCATAGGCGCCGGCAAAGCCTGCCATCATGCCGCCGAATGCCACGGCGGCGAAACGCACGGCGATAACCGGATAACCGATGGCGTGGGCGGCTTTCGGATTTTCGCCGACGGCGCGAATGACGAGGCCCACCTTGCCATAGGCAAACGTCGCCCAGATCGCGAGTGTCACCAAAAGCGAAAGCCATACGACGATATCCTGGGTGAAGAAGCCGCCGATGACGGGAATGTCCGAAAGCCCGGGAATGGTGATCTTTGGCAATGCCTTGACCGTCAGGCTTTCATAGCTCTTGCCGAACAGTGCCGACAGGCCCTGGCCGAGAATGCCGATCGCAAGCCCCGTCGCGACCTGGTTTGCGTTGAAGCCAAGGATGATGCCGGCAAAGACGAGCGAGAGCAGGATGCCGCCGAGCCCGGCCGCGAGAAACGCCAGAATGTGGCCGCCACCGTGATAGACGATGATGAAGGCGATGACGGCGCCGAATGCCATCAAGCCCTCGACGCCGAGATTAAGCACGCCGGCGCGTTCGACCACCAATTCGCCGAGCGCCGCCAGCAGAAAGGGCGTCGCGGCCGCTAGCATGCCGGCCAGAATGAACTCGATGGCGTTCATGTCGGGCTCCTGATTGCGTCCGGTCGCCATGCGAGGCGGTAACGCACAAAGGCGATGGCGATGAGGTAGATCAGAAGCAAGCTACCCTGGAAGACGCGCACGGCAGCAATCGGCAGGTTGGCGGAGACCATGGCGTTGTCTCCGCCAATATAGAGCGCCGCCATGACGACCGAGGATATGACGATCCCGATCGGATGCAATCCGCCAAGATAGGCGACGATGATCGCCGCATAGCCGTAACCGGTCGAGATCGAGCGCTGCAACTGGCCGAGCGGGCCGGCGACTTCGGCTGCACCCGCAAGACCCGCGGCCGCGCCACCGATCAGCAGCGAAAGCCAGATCGCCCAGCCCTCTTTGAAGCCGGCATAGCTTGCCGCACGCGGAGCCAGTCCGCCGACCTGTAACTTATAGCCGATGAAGCTCTTCTGCATGAAGATCCATGCGGCGACCGACAACAGAACGGCGACGATGAGCGAGACATTGACGCGCGTTCCCTCAATCAGGATCGGCACCATGGCATCGTATTGGAACATGACCGACTGTGGGAAGTTGAAGCCATTCGGATCCTTCCAGGGGCCGAGCAGCAGATAGTTGAGAAGCTGCGCGGCAACGAAGCTCAGCATCAGCGAGACGAGGATTTCGTTGGCATTGAGCCGGACGCGCCAAAAGGCGGTGAGGGATGCCCAAACCGCGCCGCCGATAGTGCCGAGCAGCAGCATTGCCGGCCAGATCCACTGTCCGGTGGCCTCAGGCGACCAGATCGGAATGGCGGAGGCAAAGATCGCTCCTAGTACGAATTGCCCTTCAGCACCGATATTGAAGACCTTGGCGCGAAAGCCGATCGCAAGTCCCTGCGCGATGAGCAGCAACGGTCCAGCCTTTAGCAGCACTTCGGAGAAGGACGCCCAGGAGAAGAAGGGCTCGATCAGCATCGCATAGATGACCGCAGCCGGATCGCGTCCCATGACGACATAGAGGCCGAGATTGAGGATGATTGTAACGATCAGAGCGATCGGCGGGGCGAGCAGCGTGGCGACAAGCGAGGCGCGCTCACGGCGCACCAGTATGGGCAAGGCAGCAAAAGAGGCTCTGCTCATGCGGTGACCTTCTCGCGCGGTAACTGTGCACCGATCATGTATCGGCCGATCTCCTCGGGTTTGGTGTCGCGCGTGACGAGCGGCGGGCTCAGCCTGCCGTGGTGCAAAACCTGTATGAAATCACTGAGTTCGAACAATTCCTCGAGCTCCTCGGAAATGACGAGGATCGCCATGCCTTCGTTGCGCAGCGTGATCAGCCGCTTGCGGATTGCCGAAGCTGCACCGATGTCGACACCCCAGGTCGGCTGGGCAAGGAAGAGCAGTTTCGGTTCCAGCATGATTTCGCGCCCGACGATGAACTTCTGCAAATTGCCGCCGGAGAGGGAGCCGGCTTCGGCCTCGGGGCCGCGTGTGCGCACGTCGTAGTCCCGGATGCACTTATTTGTGAAGGCAGTCGCCTGCGCCTTGTCGAGCAGGCCGCGTTTGACGAGATGCAGGGGATGGGCAGTGAGCAGGCTGTTGAGGGTGAGCGACATTTCAGGAACTGCGCCGCGCCCGAGCCGATCTTCCGGAACGAATGCTAAGCCCAGTTTCCGGCGTGCGGCCGCGTCCAGCATGCCGACGTCTTTGCCCATCATGAAGATCTGGTCGCGTCGTTCTCGCGGCAGGGTGGTCTCGCCCGAAATCAGTGCGGCGAGTTCACTTTGGCCGTTTCCCGAAATCCCGGCAATGCCGAGGATCTCACCGGCGCGCACCGCTAGGCTGACATTGGAGAGCGGTACCGCGAAAGGATCATCCGCCAGGTAGTCGAGGCCGATGAGCTCCAGTCGCTTCTCGCCTTCGGTCAAGGGCAATGCCGGCGTGGATTCCGGCATGTCGCGGCCGATCATCATGCGGGCAAGGTCATGGGCGTCATGCTCGCGCGGATCAACGTGGCCGGTCACGCGTCCGCCGCGCAGGATCGTCGCGCGGTCGCAAAGCGACTGGATCTCTTCCAGCTTGTGGGAGATGAAGAGGATGGAAACGCCGCCGTCTCGCAGCCGGCGCAAGGTCTCGAACAGCTTCTCCACGGCCTGCGGCGGGAGGACCGATGTCGGCTCGTCGAGGATCAACAGTTTCGGATTGGTCATCAGGCAGCGGATGATTTCCACCCGCTGCCGCTCGCCGACGGAAAGCGAATGCACATGGACAAGCGGATCGACCTCGAGGCCGAACTCGTGCCCCAGCTTGCGGATGCGCTCCGCCAACTCGGCCTTCTTGCCGGCCACGATGAGCCTGATGTTCTCGACGACCGTCAGGCTTTCGAACAACGAGAAATGCTGGAAGACCATGCCGATGCCGGTTCGCCTTGCCTCTGCGGGAGAGGCAAGGCTGAGGGGTTGCCCGTTCCAGGCGATGGTTCCGCTGTCCGGCTGCTCGACGCCGTAGATCAGCTTCATCAGGGTCGATTTACCAGCCCCGTTTTCTCCGAGAATGGCATGGATCGAACGGGGAGCGACGTCGAGATCGATCTGCTCGTTAGCATGGACCTGGCCGTAGCTCTTGGAAATGCCGCGCAGCGACAGGAGCGGGCTTGCCATGGCTTACTTCGGCAGCGGCGTCTTGACACCCTTGACGTGCCAGTCCATCGCGACGATCTGAGCGTCCGTCATCGTGGCTCCCGAAGCAGCTCCTTCGCTGCCGTCGGCCTTGGTGATCGGGCCGCTGAAGGGCGAGAAGCTGCCGTCGGCGATCTTGGCCTCGATCTCCTTGATTTTCGTCATCGTATCGGCCGGGATAGCCGGGTTCCAGTCGACCACTTCGACGACCTTGTCGGCGACACCGAGGAAGGTATTGGCGCCCTTGAAGGTGCCGGCGAGATGTGCGTCGACCGAGGCCTTGAAGAAAGGTGACCAATCGGTAGAAACACAGCCGAGATAGGTCTTCTCGGCATATTTCTTCATTGAGGAGTTGAGGTTGAAGGCATAGACGCCGGCGTCCTCGCAGGCGGAGATCACCGAAGGCGTATCCTGTGCATTCGAGAAGATTACGTCGCAGCCCTGCGCAATCAACGCCTTTGCGGCTTCCTGCTCCTTGGCCGGATCGAACCAGGAATTGACCCAGACGACAGAGACTTCGATGTCAGGCTTGACGGACTGTGCGCCGAGCGTGAAGGCATTGATGGAGGTGATCAGTTCGGGAATGGCGAAGGCCGAAACCGAGCCGAGCTTGCCGGTCTTGGAAACAGCCGCTGCCGCCATGCCGAGCAGGTATGTTCCCTGGAAATATTTGGCGGCGAAGGGCGAAAAATTCGGTGCGACCTGGAAACCGGACGCATGCAGGACAGTGACCTTGGGATTGCGGCGGGCAATCTGCAGTGCGCCATTCTGATAGCCGAAGGAACCGGCGATCAGGAAATGGTTTCCGTCGGCGACCGTCTTGTTCATGATGCGATCGGCATCGGGACCTTCGGCGATGTTCTCAATGATCGTGACCTTGACCTTGTCGCCGTAGGCCGCCTTGATCGGATCGATGCCGGCGGCAAGCGCATGACCCCAGCCGACATCGCCGATCGGCGAGGGTACGACAAGGGCGATGCCGAGCGGTTCGTCGGCAGCAAATGCAGTTCGGCCTGCAAAGGCCGTTGCGAGGCCGGCGGCGGCTGCGCTCTTCATGAGCGTTCTGCGGGTCAGATTGTTGGACATGTCAGTTCCCTCTTTTGGTTTTTCAGAATTCTACGGTCGCGAGCGCTGCTTCGGCGTCCGCAAAAAGCTTGAATTCGTCGAGGCCGGTAAATTCGCCAGCCTGCCAGACGATGCGTCCATTGATCATGGTGAGGTCGGTCGGCATGCCGATCCCGACCTTGGCGATCAGGCTCAGCGGATCATGGCGCGTGCCGACATAATCCATCCGCCGTGTATCGATCGCGAAGAGATCGGCGGCCATGCCCGGCGCCAAACGGCCGATATCGCTGCGTCCGAGCAGGCTTGCGCCGCCCGTCGTTGCGTAGCTCAGGAAGTCGACCGGCGGCGGAACGGGATGAGCGCGCGTCGATGCCGTCAGGCATTGCAGCATGTAGGAGGAATGGATGCAGTGCATGAGGTTTGAATTGTCGTTCGAGGCAGCTCCATCGCAGCCGAGCCCGACGCGCAGACCAAAGGCTGACATCGCCGGAATGTCCGTTACCTCGGCACCGACGAGATAGACCGGTTCTGGGCAATGTGAGACGCCGGTGCCGCTTGCCGCCATTTTGCGCAGTTCGCCGTGAGTCAGTTCCCAGCAATGGGCGTAGAATGTGTCGGGGCCGGCAAAACCGAGTTCGGCGCAGTAATCGACGGTGCGCATGCCGTGCCGTGCCTCGATGACAGGGCTTTCGCCTTCGCCGACATGCGTGTGCAAAAACACCCCACGGTCACGGGCAAGTGCCACGGATTCAACGAAAGTCTCCCGATAGCAATTGACCGGCTGGCAGGGAGCGACGACCACCTGCCGCATGCTGAAGGGGCCGGCATCGTGGTAGCTGTCGATTAGCCGGGCGCAATCGGCAATGAATTCGTCGGTGGTTTCCAGCATGGCGTCGGGGATCGTCGAGCCCTCGGATTTCGGCAGCGTGTTGCCGCCGCGCCCCGCATGGAAACGCATGCCGAGAAGCTCGGCTGCTTCGAACTGGCGATCGATCAGACGCTTTCCTGCGTGTCGGGGGAAGCAGTATTGATGGTCGAAGGCCGTTGTGCAGCCATGCTTGATCATCTCGGCCATGGCCGTGACGGAGGAATGGTAGAAGCAATCCTCTGTCAGCCGCGAGAAGATCGGGTAGATGCGGTCCAGCCATTCGATGACCGACAGCTTCGTCCAGTCGAGATCGGCCCGGTTGCGCACGAAGCATTGGAAGAAATGGTGATGCGTGTTGACGAGGCCCGGATAGACGAACCAGCCGGTCGCGTCCTGCACGATCGTGCCGGCAGGCAGCGTTTCGGCAGGCAGGTTCGCGCCAATTGCCTGGATCGCCGGACCATTGGTCAGCACGTCCACATTCCGGCGCACGCTTGGTCCGTTGCCCTCGTTGACGACGACGGCTGCGCAGTTTTTCAGGAGGTAGCCGGCCATATCAGCTTTGCTCCTTCGCAGGATGGGGATCGGGCTTCAGCTCGTGCAGTCGGTGGATGCCGGGCATTTCGATGAAGCCACCGATGCTTCGGATGGCGCGCAGCCACAACCGGATCGTTGGGTAGGGATCGAGCGAGATGCCGCCATCAGGTGCCAGCGCCACGTAGGGGAAGCAGGCGATATCGGCGATCGTGGCATGGCTCGATGCCAGGAAGCGCATGCCACGAAGCTGCTGTTCGAAGAGACCGGCTTCCAGCTCGCGCAATGCTGCGATCCCCTGGACCTGCAGGGTCTCGATATTGCCCGGGCGCAGCAGCATCTCGTGCAGCCGCGCGCCGCCGAGGTTCGCCGTCAGCCGGTGCGAGAAGGAGAGCCACTGCTGTACCCGTGCCGTCTCCTCAGGCGTGCTAGTGCCCAGCCATTCCGGCGCGCTTTTGGCGGCGAGGTAAGCGAGGATGGCCGAGGATTCCGTCAGGACGAGATCAACATCCTCGAGGATCGGAATGGAGCCTGCCGGATTGAGTGCCAGGAGTTCCGGTCCGCGATGTTCGGCGCCGGGATGGAAATCGACAGGCCTGATGTCCAGCTTGATGCCGAGGATCGCGGCCATCAGGCGGATCTTGTAGCAGCTCGGCGAGAGAATGTAGTCGTAGAGCTTCATTGCGCCACCAGCTGTGCGCCGTAGGCATAGTTATGGCGCTTGAGCCAGCGCCGATAGGCGACCGATGTCAGATCGGCCCTTGTTGGGATTTCCATGCCGGGATCGAGCGGCAGAAGCGCTGGGATCTGGTTTTCGAGTATCGAGCGATCCTGCAGGAAGATCATCTGCTGAAAATGGATGAGGTCTGTCATGGGCGTTTCGTCATCAAAGAGGGCCATCCATGGCCATACGTCGCAAAGGTCTTCTGCAAGCGGCTGCACGAAGAGGGTAATGACATCCCATTCGCCCGGGCGGGGAGGGCAGGTCTTGTAGAGCACCGAGCAGGTGGGTGCCGGCACGCGGTACATATATTCGGTGGTGATGCCGCCGGCGGCCGACTTGGCTGCCTGCGGCTGGTAGAATTTCACCTGCGTCGCCCAGACTTCATCCTCGTCTTCCCGGATCTCCACCTTGTAATTTTCGACTTCCGTATGCGGTTCAGCGCCGAGAATATCGGTATGGACGAAGGGGAAATGGGCGATGTCGAGGAAGTTCTCCACCGCCCGCAGCGGCGAACAGCGCACCCGCACCACGCCGACATCGACGAAGCGGCGGCCGGGCTGGTCAGCCTCGGGAATCGCAAAAAGTTCCTTGGCGGGGTTGCCGATAGAGGACCAGACATGGCCATAGCGGACACGAACTGGGAGAGCGCGCCCTTCGCCGGATGTTACCCGCGCTTTGCCATCAGGCGCGCGCGCTACCTCGATGGGCTCCCCCATCAGCGCTGTCTTGCTTCCTGTTTCGGTGAGCTGGCTGAAAAGGCCGACCGGATACCATTCATCGATCATAGCGCCGGCGTTCCTCATGCGGCCTCCTTCTGGCGTGCCTCCGCCTGACGGCGTACGGCTTCGGCGATACGGGATGCAGCAATCCGATCCGCGATGCTGCATGCCTGCTCGATCATGACATGAATGAGCGTGCGATCTCCTTGCTGTGTCGGCAGCAGCCGTATCCACGGAAAATCTGCGACACTGACAAGCCCGTCGGCATCCGCTTTTGCGCCGGCCGCTGCTTCGATTGCCGCGATGCCGGCCTCGGCCGTCAAAGAGCGCAACGGGACAAGATCGCCCAGGGGTGGCGGGTGTGTCGCCGGTTGGCCGACAGCAACCCATATAAGGCCATTCGATTCTTCAACTTTCTGGACCGCGACACGGATCGCTTCCGGCGGAACGAGATCGGGGTGGGCGGGGATGCGAATGCAGCCTCCCGCCGGAGAATAGCTCCAGCCATGATAGATGCAGGAGAGTGCCTCGCCACGCACGAAGCCGTGGGACAATCGCATTCCACGGTGCGGACAGCGATCTGAGGATGCCGATGCGCGCCCGGATTGACTGCGCCAGAGAGCGATCGATCCTGCTGGCGTCCAGGCAGGTAGGACGGTTGCTGGCGGCAGATCAGCAGAAAGGGCGACAGGCGTCCAGGAGCCGGCCGTATCAGATAGCATGACCTCTACTTCCTCAATTTTACCAATGCTTTAGCGCTTCTGGCCGCGCACTGTTGCCGAGCTTGTGATCTCAGTTGTCAGAGGCTTGCATAAAAAAATCGCATTGGCAACAATGATTAAATAAAGGGCAGCGGATGAATTTATCCGTGCTGCGGTGTGTCGTCGGGATCTACAATCCTGCGCTGAATCTCGTCCACCCAGACATCGATCGGCCCAAGTGAACATCCCATTTCCAGCATGTCGATCAGCTCTACAGGCCCCGCGACCTCAAGTTCGATTCGGTCGGCGCCTGTGTGAAAGAAATCCTGGGAAAGTCCAAGCTTATCAGCATGGCGGCGGATCCACGGGACGAACGATGCAGCATTGACCTCGCCAAGGATCGTCATTCGCTCCCGCAGTTCGCCCTGCCGTACCTGCATCACTGATTTACCCATCATTTCATCCGTGACGACAGCATAGCGGCTCTATGCATTTGTGAAAGAGGCATGACAGGCCAAACAGTCTTATGACTTTCATGGCACCGTGAATAAATAGAATGGGAAAACCCCCATCATCAGCGACGCCGGCTGCACCAGTGATTATGGTGGCAGGCAATATCGATCAGGACAAGAGGACATGAATATGACGACCACTTCCTGGCAGGCAGACCCGCTCGTTTGGGGGGCTGGATCACGCGTTTTCGAGGCCTTTCTGGAGCCGACCTGCCCCTATTCCGTCAGGACGTTCAACAAGCTGGACGCGCTTCTGGAGCAGGCCGGTGCGGACAAGATCACCGTGAAGATCCGGCTGCAGTCGCAGCCATGGCATCTCTACTCCGGCGTGATCGTACGCTCTATTCTGGCGGCGTCGACGATGGAAGGCGGCAAGGAGACTGCGAAGAAGGTCATGGCGGGTGTCGCCGCCCATCGCGAAGAATTCGAGTTCGAGCGTCACGCCGGCGGCCCGAACATGGATGTGACGCCGAATCAGATCATCGGGCGCCTGGAGCGCTATAGCGGTGTCGAATTGAAAGAGGCCTTCGCCATTCCGGATCTCGACCGGGAGATCAAATGGCACTGCAAATATGCCCGGCAGAACGGCATCCACGTCTCTCCGACATTCATGATTGACGGGCTGGTGCGCCCGGACATGAGCAGCGGCGATGATGTTGAGACCTGGGTCAAGCTGCTCATCGGCTAGCTGCTTCGATTAGACGGGACACTCAGAACAGCTTGGTGACCGACATCATGGAGCAGGGCTCGCGTCTGGCGCGGAGCGCATTGAACGCAGCCGGTTTTCCACGATGAACCTATAACAGATCCGGTCCGAGGCAGCTGATCCGAGCGCTCGCCATCAGCGGCGGGTATGGGCGCGCGCTGTTTCATCCGCTGGCATATCTTCCGGCGGCGGCTCCCGGCCGAAGACGCTTCGGCCGCCGAAGGCCGAGGATTGCCGGAATTCGTCAGCGACGATTTCCTTGAGGTCGGGGCCGGTGACATAACGCTCCAAGCTGCGTGACTGGTCGTCGAGCCGGCGCAAGGCCAGCAATTCCTCTTCGCGGCCGAGCTTTCCCTTCAGGACTGCCGATTTCATCACATTGATGGTCTCGTCATAGACCTTGAGCGGTACGGGAAAGGGATGCCTGTCCTTGCCGCCATGAGCGATCGAAAAGCGGGCGGGATCGGAAAAGCGGCACGGGGCGCCGTGCACGACTTCGGCAACGAGCGCCAGCGCCTTGACGGTGCGGGCACCAACGCCGGGCACGAGCAGCAGATCTTCGAAATCGACCGGTCCGCGATCGGCAGCTGCAGCAAGATTGCCGTGGAGACGCCGCATATTGACGTCACTTTCGCGCACATCGTGATGTGCGGGCATGATGAGATGCGGCAGCATCGGCTGTTCGGCGGGTTTCGGCTCGGGTGCAGGATTAGCGGCCAGGGCAAGGGCTGCCGCCTCGCGGATAATACGGTCCGGCCCGAGCGTTGCGAGAAGATCGAGTTGGTCGTGGCGGGATTTTTCCGCGCGCCGATCGGCCAGATTGATGATCTCGCCCTGCGAGCGGCCTTCGATGGCCGCATGCGGAGAATTGACGAAACTTTCCAATCCTTCCGAGAACCAGTGATAGCGCCTGGCCTGACGCTTGTCGCCGTTCATGCCCTGCTGGACGATGACCCAGTGACCGTCATCGGCGACGATGAAGCCGTGGAGATAGAGATCGAAACCATCCTGCACGGCTGCACTGTCCACTTTGGCGACCAGGCGGCTTGTCTTGGCAAGGCCGGCGCCATCCAGCCCGGTGCGGTCGCCGATCGCCATCAGCTCGTCCGGCGTCTTGCGCGATTGCGCGCCGCGGCCACCGCAGACATGCAGTCCGAGTTCCTTTGAAAGCGGCTTCAGCCCCCGCTTCAACGCCCCCAGAACACTGGTCGTAATCCCCGAAGAATGCCAGTCCATGCCCATGACGGCGCCGAAGGACTGAAACCAGAAGGGATGGGAAAGCCGCCGCAGAAACTCGTCACGCCCGTAATGGTGGACGATTGCCTCGGTTATCAGCGCGCCGAGCGTCGTCATGCGGTTGCCCAGCCATGGCGGCACGCGCCCTCCGTGAAGGGGGAGGTCGGCGCTGCCCGCTCTTTGCGACATGCTTCCTCTTTCTGCCTGCGACCTGCTGTGATGGATCGGATCACCCCGATAAAGCAGCTATCGGTCAAAATCGGGGCGATGGCAATAAATTCCTATCGCTGACGTTATTGCTGGAGATCGCGACCGACGGATTTGTGCTCCACTAAAGGCGATCGGCTGGAGCTACAAAAAAATGCGCGAAAAGCTGCGATTTTTTGAGCCGTCACGGAACCAGAGCCCCGCATTTTCAATTTCATGTGGAGTGGAAATGGGAGACCGCGTCATGAAGTCGCTTGCTGCACCAACCATATGTCTGGCAGTGGCCGGGACCGTTCTGGTTGGCGGTCTTGGATTTGCGTCCTATGGGTTCCGCAAAGCGGAGTCACATCATTTCGCCAACCTCGATGCACCGCTCTGGACGACGACACCAACCCGCGTTGATCCCAAAACGCAAGACTACAAGCGCCTTCCACCTCTTCAGGCTGCGGCCAACGCTTCGTCTTCCACGCCTGGCGGTTTGGTTGGCATATCGGCCATTGCACCACCCGAAGCGGTCGTGACGAGGGAGATTGAGCAGCCGAAGCAGGAGTGGATGGCTGACAGCCGTCATCTCAGCCTGTGCCAACAACGCTACCGGTCCTACAATGTGGCTGACAATACGTACCAGCCTTTTGACGGCGGACCCCGCAAGCCGTGCGTGACCGACGAGGGAGCGCTTTCCGTCGGACTGCCGGCGGCGGATACAAGCCCCGACCTGCATATGTCATCGTGCGCTGCCCGCTATAATTCCTATCGCGTTTCGGACAATACTTACCAGCCGTTCAGCGGGCCAAGACGTCAGTGCGTTTCTCCCGTTATTTGAGCGACGCCACTAATTCTTCCCGATAGAAGCTTCCGTCCTTCGGAGTGCGCATTGCACCAGATCCGGGACCAAAGTCCTAGAGCGCCTGGTACCTATGTCCGACCGTCTTGCAATTTCGGAACAAGCGGTCAATCTCATGCTTTCCGTTTTCGACAGGCCAGTCTGGACGAGGCACAAGGTACAGGACGATGGTGATCTCGAAACGTAATTTCCTGAAGTGCTGCGGTGCGAGTGTTCTTGCCGTTGCGACGTTTGCGCCGCTGAAGGTCGAGATGACGGGTTCATTTCCCTCGCTCGCCATCCAGGCAGCATTCGCAAAGAACGAAAACAACAATGGCGGGGGGAATGGAAACGGCAACGGAGGGGGGAATGGAAACGGCAA
>UEIF01000003.1 GCA_900468805.1 Hyphomicrobiales bacterium
TGCGTCGGCGCCTCGACGGGCGGGACGGAAGCCCTGCGCGAATTTCTGGAGGCGCTGCCGGCCAATGCGCCGGGCATGGTGATCGTCCAACACATGCCGGAAAAATTCACAGCGGCTTTCGCCAAGCGCCTAAACGGTCTCTGCGAAGTCGAAGTTAAGGAAGCAGCCGACGGCGATCCGGTGCTGCGCGGTCATGTGCTGATCGCGCCCGGCGACAAGCATATGCTGCTGGAGCGGCAGGGTGCGCGCTATTACGTGTCGGTCAAATCCGGACCACTGGTTTCCCGCCACCGCCCGTCCGTCGATGTGCTCTTCCGCTCCGCTGCCCGTTCGGCCGGCTCGAACGGGATGGGCATCATCATGACAGGAATGGGAGATGATGGTGCGCGCGGCATGCTGGAAATGCATCAGACCGGCGCCTATACCGTCGCGCAGGACGAAGCGACCTCGGTCGTTTTCGGCATGCCGAAGGAAGCGATTGCCAAGGGCGGCGTCGACCGTATTCTGCCGCTTGACCAGATCGCCCGCGAAGTGTTGATCACTCAGCAGAAGTCCTGAGCTTCCAACGCGAAGCCCTTGTATGGCGGCGCAGATGCGCCGCCATTTGCTTTCTGTTAGGCGAGATAGCCGCCATCGATCGTCAGGCTGGCGCCGGTGATGAAAGAGGCTTCGGGGCTGGCCAGGTAGGCGGCGAAACTTGCGATTTCTTTGTCTTCACCAAGGCGGCCAAGCGCCATCAATTGTTGCAGCATCTCGTTGCTCTTCTCGTTCGGATTCATATCGGTCGCAGTCGGGCCGGGCTGGATATTGTTGACGGTGATGCCGCGCGGACCGAGATCTCGGGCAAGGCCGCGCGTCATGGCAGCGACGGCGCCCTTGGTCATGGAATAGACCGAGGAGGTCGGAAAACCGCTTCGCTCGGCGACGATGCTGCCGATGGTGATGATGCGCCCGCCTGCTTTCATGTGGCGTGCGGCCGCCTGCGTACCGGCAAAGACGGCGCGCACATTAACCGCGAACATGCGGTCGAAATCCTCGAGGGGAAAATCATCGACCGGGTTCAGCATCAGGATCCCCGCATTGTTGACGAGAATATCGACGCCGCCGAATGTCGAGACGGTCTGTTCGACCGCATTTTGAACGGCTTTCGGATCAGCGCTGTCCGCCTGGATGGCCAGCGCCTTGCCGCCCTTTGCTTCGATATCGGCAACGATGGCCTTCGCCTTGTCGCCGGAAGCCGAATAGGTGAAGGCGACGGTCGCGCCGTCGCTGCTGAGACGGCGGACGATTGCGGCGCCAATACCGCGTGAGCCGCCGGTGACGAGGGCGATTTTGCCGGAAAGTGGCTGGGACATTGTAGTTTCCTTTCTGTTTTTGGACTGTTTAGTCTAGAATTAAGCACGCCAAATTGCGGTTAGGAGTGGTGTTGCTTTAGCGGAGGCTTCGAACAGCGAGGCGCGCTATGCCGAGGAGCGTTTCGGGGGAGGCGCCGTTACGGGCACTGACTTTCATGCCTGACAAGGTCGAGCCGAGAAATTGAACGGCGTCGGTCGTATCGACATCATCGGCGACTTCGCCCCGCTTCTTGCCTTCTTCCAGGATCGACCGCATGGCGGCGGCAAGCAGGCGCGATGCCTTGTCGGTCAGTGCCGAGACTGCACTGTCGGTGCGTCCGAACTCGCAGACGGCGCTGACGCCGAGGCAGCCGCGACCGGCTTCGGTCTCGGGGCGGGACGCGAAGGCAATGAGCGTCTCTTCCAAGGCTTTCAACGGTGTCGTATCGCGGCGCAGATCGGCCACGAGTTGAGAGACGCTGTCGAGATTGTAGCGGTCGAGCGCTGCCAGATAGAGGCTGCGCTTGTCGCCGAACGTGTCATACATGCTTTGGCGGCTGATCTTCATGGCCGACAGCAAAGCATCCGTCGACGTGCCCTCGTAACCGTGTTCGGTAAACACGGTAATGGCCGCCTTAAGTGCGGTGTCGCGATCGAATTCCTTGTGTCTTGCCATAAGGCCTAAATAGCGTTTCCAGACTGATCTGTCCAGAATTATTTTGGCCTACCATGCATGCCGCAATCCTGCCATGCGGCAATCCCCTTGAAATTTCCGTGATTTTGTGGTCTTGAGGCCGCCAATCTATGCAGCGCTGTCGCTTCCGGCGTTCAGGGACATACCCCGCCCCTGACAGCGCGTCCCGTATTATCCAAGGAAAATGTTCACATGGCCCGTTCAGCTCTTCTCAATGTCATGGTTCAGGCTGCCATCAAGGCAGGCAAGTCGCTGGGGCGTGATTTCGGTGAAGTGCAGAACCTGCAGGTGTCCGTGAAGGGACCGGGCGACTTCGTCTCGAATGCGGATCGCAAGGCCGAGAAGATCGTCAAGGAAGAGCTTCTCAAGGCTCGTCCCACCTATGGTTTCCTCGGCGAGGAGAGCGAAGAGATCAAGGGCACGGATGGCGCGCATCGCTGGATCGTCGATCCGCTCGACGGCACGACGAATTTCCTGCACGGCATTCCCGCTTTTGCAGTTTCCATCGCGCTCGAGCGCAACAATGAGATCGTCGCAGGCGTGGTCTTCAATCCGGCAACGGACGAGCTCTATACCGCCGAGCGCGGCGGTGGCGCATTTCTGAACGATCGCCGGCTGCGGGTCGCCTCGCGCCGGGTGCTCTCCGACAGCGTCATCGCCTGCGGTGGACCGCATCTCGGCAGCAGCAACCACGGGAAATTCCTGATCGAGCTTCGCCACGTGATGGGCGAGGTCGCCGGCATCCGTCGCATGGGTGCGGCCTCGCTCGATCTTGCCTATGTGGCGGCCGGCCGTTTTGACGGGTTCTGGGAAACGGCGCTGTTGCCCTGGGACATGGCGGCCGGCATTCTGCTTATCCGCGAAGCGGGCGGTTTTGCGACCGACTGGGATGGCGGCACGTCAATCCTCGAAACCGGCGCGATCATCGCCGGCAACGAGCACATCCACAAGGCCCTGACGGAAGTCGTCAAGCGGCCCGTTCCGACCCGTTGACGCGCGTCGGAAACAGCCTGTTGTAAAGTCCCGCTTTTCGGCATCGCATACTTCAATTCGGCGCAATGTTGATCTAGTCTCCGGCTGCGATGAGTCCGGAGGCCCAGGAATCTATGGAAAATGTGAATGCGGCCGAGTTCGGCTCCACTGAGAAGACGGCCGGTGGCTACGCCTACAAACTCTCCAGTCCCATGTCGTTCTTCTGGACGATGGTGTTGTTCCTTATCATCGTGGGCTTCATAGCGGCGATCCTGTTCCGGCAGACACAGACCGCCTTCATGCATAATCCGGGCCTCAACGGTCTCATCGTCGGCGTTCTTGCCGTTGGAATTATTCTCGTTTTCAATCATGTGCTGTCGCTTCGCCCGGAAGTGCGCTGGTTCAATTCCTTTCGCGCAGCAGGCAGCGCCGACAAGGTGAACCGCAATCCGCGGCTCCTTGCACCGATGCGGGCGCTGATCGGCAATCGCAAGTCCGCGGTTGCATTGTCGACCACGGCGTTGCGCTCCATTCTGGACTCGATCGCCAATCGTCTCGACGAATCGCGGGACGTTTCGCGTTATCTCATAGGCCTGCTCGTCTTCCTCGGCCTGCTCGGCACCTTCTGGGGTCTCATCGGCACGATCGGCTCGATCAGCTCGGTCATCCAGTCGCTCGATGCCGGCTCGAACGGCACGGGTGATGTGCTTTCGACGCTCAAGGAAGGGCTTGCCACGCCGCTTTCAGGCATGGGCCAGGCCTTCTCGTCATCACTTCTCGGCCTCTCGGGTTCGCTGATCCTCGGCTTCCTCGATCTGCAGGCCGGCCGCGCCCAGAACCGTTTCTACATGGAGCTGGAAAACTGGCTCTCCTCGGTTACCGATGTCGGCTCGGACATTCCGGTGTCTGCATTCGACGGCGTTTCCGGCGGCTCGTCGGAAGATATGAAGGCGCTGTCGGAATATCTGCGCAAGGTTGCCGAAGGGGACGGCCCATCCAGCCAACGGTCGGTCGCGGCCATGGCGAGCCTCGCCGAAGGCATTCAGGGCCTCGTCAAGAACATGCGTAACGAGCAGCAGATGCTGCGCGACTGGATCGAGGTGCAGCAGGACGAGGCGAAGGCGATGCGCCGCACGCTCGACCGGCTGGCTGAGCGCATCGGCGTGCAGGACCGCGGCAGCGAGAGAGCGCGTGAGCGGTCCAGCCAGGTCGAAAAAAGCGAGGGCAAGTAAGCCATGCCTCTTGCCCGCAACCGCCGCCACCAACGTGCGGTGGATTACTGGCCGGGCTTCGTCGACGCGCTGTCGACGCTGCTCATTGCCATCATGTTCATCCTCACGGTCTTCGTCGTCGGCCAATTCATTCTCAGCCGCGAAATCAGCGGCCGCGACGAGGTGCTGACGCGCCTGAACGGCCAGATCAACGAGCTGACGCAGTTGCTGGCTCTTGAAAAAGGCAGCAACCAAGACCTTCAGGATTCCGTCGCCAATTTGCAGGCTTCACTTGCATCAGCCGAGGGCGATCGCTCGCGGCTGCAGGCGCTGCTCAGTGCCGGAACCGGCGGCCAGGATGTGGCAAAGCAGCAGATCGGTACGCTGACGCAGGCTCTCGATGAGCAGAAGCAGGTGAGCGACCGCGCTCTCAGCCAGGTCGATCTTCTCAATCAGCAGATCGCCGCGCTGCGCAGCCAGATCGCTGCTGTCGAGGCCGCGCTGCAAGCCTCCGAGCAGAAGGATCAAACTTCGCAGACAAAGATCGCCGATCTCGGCCGTCGCCTGAACGTGGCGCTGGCCGCGCGCGTGCAGGAACTCAACCGCTACCGGTCGGACTTCTTCGGACGTCTGCGCGAAATTTTGTCAGACCGAGAAAACATCCGCGTCGTCGGTGACCGTTTCGTCTTCCAGTCGGAAGTGCTGTTTCCGTCTGGCGGAGCCGACCTCAATCCGGATGGCCAAACGGAAATGGCAAAGCTTGCCGCCGCCTTGCTCGACCTCGCCAAGGAAATTCCACCTGAGATCAACTGGGTGCTGCGTGTCGACGGGCATACGGACAATGTCGCGCTGTCAGGCTCAGGCCGGTACCGCGACAACTGGGAGCTTTCCTCGGCTCGCGCAACCTCTGTCGTGAAGTTCCTTATCGCGCAGGGCGTGCCAGCCGACCGGCTTGTGGCCGCAGGTTTCGGCGAGTTCCAGCCTATTGCGCCCGGCGATACGCCGGATGCCCGTGCCACGAACCGCCGCATCGAGCTCAAGCTTACTGAGAAATAACGGTCTGAAGCTTGCCGGTGAGGAAGGTGCGGACGGCGGGACTGTCGCTCAGGCCGATTGCGATGCTGTAGGCTTCCATCGCGGCATCATTTTCACCGAGTCCGGAGAGCAGATGCGCGCGCACCGCCCAATAGGGCTGGTAGCTGGCAATGGCACGTTGCTCCAGCCTGTCCAGTAAAACCAGGGCCGGAGCCGCGCCTTCGACCCTGCCGATGACGGCGGCGTGGCTGACCTTCGCGCCGAGTGTCGGTTTCATGGCAATCAGTGCCCGATAGAGCGCGACGAGAGCTTCCCAGTCCGTTGCCGCCGTCCGTCGGCGTGTGGCGTGGACGGATTGAATGGCCGCCTGGCACTGAAACGGACCGAAGCGGTCTAAAGCGCCGGCCTTGCGAAGCAGCGTATCGGCTTCCGCCATCGTGATCTCGTTCCAGAGGCGGGTATCCTGCTCCTCGAGCGGTCTATAGACGCCGTCGGCATCACGCCGCGCCTGTCTTCTTGACTCGCAATAAAGCATCAGCGAGAGCAACCCCATGACCTCCGGCTCTTCCGGCAGAATTGTCATGAGCGCACGGCCAAGCCAGATCGCCTCGCCGGTCAAGCCAATGCGACTGTCCTGCTCGCCATCGAGCCCGTCCCAACCCAAGCCGTAGGCGGCATAGATTGCCGAAAGCACACCCGCCAGTCGCTCCGGCAGGATATGCCGATCAGGAATGGCGAAGGGAATGCCTGCATCGCGGATCTTGATTTTGGCCCGCACCAAGCGCTGGCTCATGGCATTCGGAGAGACGATGAAAGCTTGCGCGATCGTCTTTGCGTCAATGCCGAGCACGGTCTGAAGCATGAGGGGTGTGTGGATGGACCTGTCGATTGCCGGGTGCGTACAGGCAAAAAGAAGCTTCAGCCGTTCATCGGGGAAGATTGCGTTTTGCGCATCATTCATACGCTCTTCTGCCTCCTCGACGGCCAGCGCGATGGTCTCCCTGGCATTGTCGCGCACGGTTCGATGGCGCGCAGCCTGCACGAGGTTGCGACGGGCTGCGGTGAGCAGCCAGCCCTCGGGATTGTCGGGAACGCCGCGCTCCGGCCAGACCCGCAACGCGGCGGCCAGCGCATCGGACAGGGCATCCTCCGCTGCCGGAACGTTGCGGGAGCGGGCGGCAAGAAAGGCGATGAGCTTACCGTAGGACTGGCGCGCCACCTTTTCGGCGGCGCGATCCGAATCTGATATCACAACGGCCTCACGCGACCTGCAACCGGGGCCGTATTTCAACCGAGCCTTGTTCGGAAACGGGAACGCGTGTGGCCCATTCGAGCGCGGCATCGAGATCCGGCACCTCGATCACATAGAAGCCGCCGAGTTGTTCCTTGCCTTCCGGATAGGGACCATCCTGCACATCATGGTCCTCGCCCTTGCGGCGCACGATCGTGCCTGTCTCAGGCGGGGTCAGGCCGGCACCGGCGGTCAAGATCCCGGCCTGTACCAATGCTTTGGTATAGGCCGTCCAGCCGTCGCGGTAGGCGGGGTCGCCGCGACGGACAAAATCTTCTGCGGATTCACGGATGATAAGCGCATATTGCATGGGAAACTCCTGATCCTCTGATGGTGTTTGACCGGGCAAGCAGCATGTAAGGCCGAATTTGCCCATGCTGCAATGTTCCCGCGGCGCGGCCTCATGCCGTTCCGAAACAATGAGGTCTCAGTCGTCCCCATTTCGACATTGCGGTCGAAAAAAATCGATCAAGGAGAAATGTGCGCGAAAAATACGCTGAGCGGGAAGTGCTGGAGGCGACTGATGCCGCCTCCGCTCCCGGTCAAGCTTCCGCCTTTGTCTGGTCCACCACATCCGCGCCAGGCGAATTCTTCTTGATGGATTCGATGGCGTTCACTGCGGATGCTTTCGCCTTGTAACCTTCGGACGAGAACATGGTCTCGCCGTTCGAAGCCTTGAAGCGGAAGCGGAATTCACCGGCCTTATCCTTGTAAACTTCAAATCTGTACATGGATCCCTCCTGGTAAGCTGAAATCGTGCATCAGCCTTTCGAAAGCTAGCCCAGAATTGCGAGCTTTTCCACTACCTTAATTAGAATTCAATTGCATGGCGTCCAATTGCCGCCGGTTGGATTGAGCGCAAGAGAAGGAGAGGAGAACGGCACGCTATCTCCTCTTGTTGCAATCACTCCATCTGGATATGGGCGCCGTCGACGACCGGTTTCCATTTCGCAAGCTCGGCCTTCACATGGGCGCCGAGTTCTTCCGGCGTGGAGCCGACGATCGTTGCGCTGAACTCCTTCATGCGCCCGGCAACGGCCGGATCGATTAGTGCCTTGTTTGCCGAGGCGTTGAGCCGGCTGACAATATCGGCCGGTGTCTTGGCCGGCGCAAAGAGCGCATTCCACGTGTAAGTCTCATATCCGGGAATGCCGGATTCGGCGATGGTCGGAACATCGGGGAAAGACGGTGCGCGCTCGGCGGTCGTCACGGCCAGGGCCCTCAGCGTACCGGCCTTGATGTGGCTCGACGACGAGGGCAGGTTGTCGAACATGATCGGCACCTGATTGCCGATGACGTCATTCAGCGCCGGTCCCGCTCCCTTATAGGGAATATGCTGCATGTCTACGCCGGCCATGCTCTTGAAGAGTTCGCCGGAAAGATGCAGCGGCGTGCCGTTGCCGGATGAGGCATAGCTGTATTTGTCCGGATCGGCCTTCAGAAGCGCGATCAGTTCCTGCACATTCTTTGCGGGCAGTTCCGGATTGACGACCAGCACGTTCGGAACGACCACGAGCAACGAGATCGGCGCGAAATCCTTCTCGGCATCATAGGGCGTCGATTTCAGGATCAGTGGATTGAGAGCGTGGGTCGCAACGGTGCCCATCAGGATCGTATAGCCGTCCGGTTCGGCGCGCGCGACGTTGTCAGCGCCGAGATTGCCGCCGGCACCCGCAACGTTCTGCACGATGACCTGCTGGCCGAGATCTTCGGACATTTTCTGCGCGACGATGCGGGCGACGACATCAGTCGAACCACCGGCGGCGAAGGGAACGATCATGGTGATCGAGCGATCCGGAAAGCTCTGGGCCGATGCGACAGTGCCTGCGGCAGCGGCCAGCAGGCCAAGGCCGAACGCCAGGCTCGCGCGACTGACAATATTGGAAAGCGCCATTCGAATCCCCTCCCATAGATTTCAACAGCAAAGACCCCACTCCTGGGCATAGGGAGGTTAGGGCAGGTTGCGGCAAAGGCAACCGCTGGCGGGGAGTGTGCCGATCAGACTTTAGTCGCTATGCAATGGGGGCAGCTTATTTGGCGGCCGCCAATACGTCCTCGTTGGCCGCATCGAATTGCAGCCGGGCGAGCTTCGCATAGATGCCGCCGTGGCGGATCAGGCTCTGGTGCGTGCCTTCCTCGACGACGCGGCCTTGGTCCATGACGAGAATGCGGTCAGCCTTCAACACTGTGGCGAGGCGATGGGCGATGACAAGCGTGGTGCGGCCCTGCATTAGCCCGTCCAGGGCCCTCTGGACCAGCGTTTCGCTCTCGGCATCAAGGGCCGATGTCGCCTCGTCCAGAAGCAGGATGGGTGCGTTCTTCAGGATTGCGCGGGCAATAGCGATGCGCTGGCGCTGGCCGCCGGACAGGGTAATGCCGCGTTCACCGACCTCAGTGTCGTAACCCTTTTCCAGCCTGTTAATGAATTCATCGGCCTGGGCCGCCATTGCGGCAGCGCGCACCTCGTCGCGCGTGGCGCCTTGAAAGCCGAAGGCGATATTATCGTGGATCGAAGCTGCGAAGATGGTGACATCCTGCGGCACGATGGCGATGCGCTGGCGCAATGCGTCCGGATCTGCCTGGCGGGCGTCGATGCCATCGATCTTTACCCCACCCTGTTGCGGATCGTAGAAGCGCAACAGGAGAGAGAAGACGGTGCTTTTACCGGCGCCGGATGCGCCGACGATCGCGACCGTTTCCCCCGGCTGCACTGTGAGATCAAGGCCATGCAGCGCCGATCTGCCGGGGCGGGACGGATAGGCGAAATGCACGCCATCGAATTCCACGCGCCCCTGGGCGGGCGAGGGGAGAGGCTGTGGGTTCGCGGGAGCGGCAATCGGCGAAACCTCGTCAAGAAGTTCTGTCAGCCGGTCGGCCGCGCCCGCCGCCTGCGAAAGCTCGCCCCAGACCTCCGACAATGCGCCGAGCGAGCCGGCTGCGATAACCGCATAGAGCAGGAACTGGCCGAGCGTGCCGGCCGAAAGCGTGCCGGCGAGCACGCTATGGGCTCCAAACCAGAGAACGGCGACCACGCTGCCGAAGATCAGGGTGATGGCAATGCCTGTCAGCAGGGCGCGGGAGGATACGGCGGAACGTGCCGCCTGATAGGCGGATTCGACTGCCGAGCCATAACGATCGGCGGCCGCGACCTCGGCGTTGAAGGCCTGTACAGTGCGGGTTGCGGCGATCGTCTCATTGGCGAAGGCAGAGGCTTCGGCCAGCGTATCCTGCGCCGCGCGGGAGCGCTTGCGCACCGATCGCCCGCCGGCGACCAGCGGAAAGACGATGACCGGGATCGCGATGATGACGAGGCTCGAGAGCTTCGGCGAGGTGATGATCATCATGCCGAGCGCACCGATGCAGAGGATCAGGTTGCGGAGCGCCACGGAAGCCGTGGCGCCGACGGCGGATTTGATCTGCGTCGTATCAGCCGTCAGCCGCGAGACGATCTCGCCCGACTGGTTGACGTCGAAGAACGAAGGTGAGAGCCGTGTGACATGCGCAAAGACATCGCGGCGGAGATCCGCAACGATGCGTTCGCCGATGGTAATGACGAAATAATAGCGAAGAGCGCTGGCGACGGCGAGTGCGATGGCCATCATCATCAGCATGGCAAAATAGCTGTTGATGAAGGTACCATCGGCCTGGGTAAAGCCGTGGTCGATCATGCGGCGCACGGCAAGCGGTATGGCAAGCGATGTGACGGCGGCGAGCGCCAGCGAGATCAGAGCGCCCGCGACCAAGCCGCGATAACGTGCCACATAGGGTGTCAGCCTGCCGAGCGGTCTTAGCGAACGCGACTTCTTCTCCCCAAGTTCTGCCTGCTCTGCCAAATCGTCTCCGATCGCCGTCAAGACCGCGTATTGCGGCTTCGTTGGCCCTTGTTATCCGGGCGCCCTTCATGTATAGGCACCGCATCCTAATGGGAAGCCGTAGCCTTCACGACTGCGGCTTCATTTATTCAATCGGTTCTTTCCCCGCAACTGTCTGCGGCAAATTGAACCTCGGCATCGCAGGAAGATTGTCATGAAGGAAGGCATCCATCCCGACTACCACGTCATCAAGGTAGTCATGACCGATGGCACCGAGTACGAAACCCGCTCGACCTGGGGTTCGGAAGGTGCTGTCATGAACCTCGAAATCGACTCCAAGTCGCATCCGGCCTGGACCGGCGGTAACCAGCAGCTGATGGACCGCGGCGGTCGTGTTTCGAAGTTCAACAAGCGTTTCGGCGGCCTCGGCCTCTAATTCGTTTCCGGTTACGCGGAACATTCAAAAGCCCGGTCTTGTGCCGGGCTTTCTGTTTTGTGGGCCTATACCGGTGAGCAAACAAAAAACCGGCCGCGTTGCCGCAGCCGGTTTTCATAAAATTCTATGATGCCAGATCAGTTGTTGCCGAAGGCCGTCTGCAGCAGGAAAAGCTGGGCCTGGACGCTGTTCTGGTTGTCGGGAACGATCGCAGCTTCCGACGGGCGATAGATTTCGCGGTCGAGCAGAGCGATGCGGTTCTGCAGGCGAAGCGAACGTTCAACGAGGTCGCGGAAAGATTCCGGCAGGTCACCCCAACCCGGTGCGTTGCGGTCAACGTTGAAGCCGTCGAGGCGAACCTTGTTCTTTTCCGTCAGAACCTGATCGCGGGACATTTCGCCATTGTTGACAGCGCGCTGCAGGAGCAGCCAGGATGCCATCTGCATGAGGCGCGTGGTCAGTCGCATCGATTCAGCAGCGTAAAGGACCGAGGCCATGCGCGGCAGCACCTTGGCAGCTGCGCGGCCCTGGCCGTCGAGGTAGGATGCGGTTTCTTCGACGAGCGACATGCCCTCAGCATACAGCGTCTTGAACTGCGAGGATGCGGCAGCGCGACCCGCAAAACTGATCGTATTCAATCCAAGTTCCGACATCTCAAGAATCCCTGTTGCACGCATCTACTATCAGGTAACGCCGGTTTCCGTGGAAAAGTTTCCCAGGCCGGTCTTTATGATTTCAAGATGGTAGCTTTAACCTAAATGCGCAAGCCGTTTCTTAAGAAAAGGTTAATCTCCACAGTTTCGTGGAAAGGAGTAGGGCAGCGCAAAAAGAAGAGCCGCAAAAGCGGCTCTCAAGGTAAAACAGGGAGAAAAATCAGACCAATTCACCGCTTGGAAAACTGTCTGAGGTCCAGAAAGATCTGAACGGTATGAGTAATATCTTATAAAGCTTAATTTTTTATTAATATCGTCCCAATTTAAGACTTACCGAAAGTAATTTCGAAGCAATAGTTGCATGTCCACAGTCTTATGATCGGAAAAGGCCTTCGGCGGCAATCCGGCCGGACGCCTTCTTGGCGGCCTCGGCTTCAAGCCGCGCGATCTCGGTTTTCAAGAGTTCCACGCGCGCCTTCAACTCGTCCACCGAGAGCATGGAGAGATCGGAGCCGATCTCGTGTGCGATCTTCTTCTGCGGTCTGTCGTCGTCCATGAAGCTCATCGTCGCTCCTCCTTTAAACCGTGTTGCGATCTCCAGGATTCGCTTCCACGCTTTCTGTTTCAAGCATGTCGCTATCGCAAAACCGCTGCACAGTTTTGCGCGACACGCTTCAGTTCGTCAGCCGAACTTTACAGCAGGATCGCCGCTTTCGGGAGGCTTGTTGGAGCCGCGATCGGCAAGCGACATGCTTTGTGGCGTGAGCGTGGGAGATGTTGCTGTCGGGATCGTTGTATAGGCGTCGCGGTCGCTCGCCGGAATGGCTGCGCGAATGCGGCTTCTGATGATGGCGTAGGCGGTGATCAGAAGGTGGGCGAGCGCCGTTACCAGGAAGAGCGCATGCGGGCTGATGATGGACATGACCGGGCCGCCGATCGTCGGGCCGATGACGGTGCCGATGCCGTAAAGCAGCAGCAAGCCGCCCGAGACCTTCACGAAATCCTCCGATGAGGCAAAGTCGTTCGCGTGGGCAACCGCGATTGGATAGAGCGTGTTGGCGACTGCGCCGTAGAGAATGACGAGGCCGATCAGAAAAGCGGGGGAGGAAGGGTGCAGCAGGAAGATCAGCAGGCCGGCAAGGGCTGCGATGGCCGACATGGCGGCCAGCACGTAACGGCGGTCGATGCGGTCGGAGAGGCGCCCGGCCGGAAGCTGCATTATGGCGCCGGCAAAGATGGTGGCACTCATCATCACCGCAATCGAGGTATCGGAGAGGCCGGCACCCGCGCCGAAGACGGCGCCGAGCGTACCATAGGCGCCGTTGGCGATGCCGACGAGCAGGATGCCAAGGCAGGAGACGGGCGAATTGCGATAGAGCGCCGGCAGGTCGAGTTTCACTGCCTTCAGCGGCTGTGGCGAAGCGGCGGTCGAAAGCGTCGTCGGCAGCATGGCGATGCAGTAGAAAATGCCGCAGATCATGAAGAGTACCGGCGTGCGCACGTCTTCCAGCGGGATCATCAACTGACCGCCCACGACGCCGAGCAGGGTGATGCCGATATAGAGCGAGAAGATCGCGCCGCGGCTTTCATTGCTCGCCCGCTCGTTCAGCCAGCTTTCGATGATCATCGAGGTGCCGGCGGTTGAGAAGCCGGTGACGGCGCGCAGAATAACCCACCAGACCGGATCGATGACTATGCCACTCACCAGCGCTATGATGGCGATAATGGCGATGAAGCCGGAGAAGGCGCGGACATGGCCGACACGGCGCACCATCTTCGGGGCGACAAGGCAGCCGATGACAAAGCCCGCTGCCCATGACGTTCCGAGCAGGCCGAGCGTGGTCGTTGCATAGCCTTCGAGATTTCCGCGTACGGGAAGCAGAATGCCCTGCAATCCATTGCCCATGAAGAGGAAGAGCGTGCCAAAGAGCAGCGCAGCGACGGACAGCAGATTTCTTGTCATATCCCCAGACTCGGCGTGTTCGCTTTGAAAAGGACATAAGGCGAGACCTGTATCCGCCCAGTCCATAAGAATGTTGATTGTGCCCCGGAATGCCTTTACGGCGTGTAGATATTCTCTGTTCGCGTGAAAAAATGTCCGTCCTGTGACATTCTGATAGATGGAAAAAATAAAGCCATGACAAAGCTGATAGCTTTGCTGCTCATCCTTGCCATGGCAATCCAGATCATCAAGCCGCTCGGCTATCCGGGGCTGCGCCGCCGGATGGATTTCTGGAAGATCGCACTGATTGCCTTTGCCATCTGGGCGGTGGCACTGCTGGCGCGCGACTTCCTGGTGCAATAGGCAGGTTCAGTCCCGCAGGATGATCTCGCCTTTCATGACAGGCACACAGCTTCCGGAGATCGTCACGTCGGTGACGGTTCCGGCTCTCTTGACGACATCAAGTTCGATGATGCTGCGCCGGCCAATTTCGACGCCCTGTTCGATCGTTACGTGCTGGCTGATGTCAGCTTCCGGCAGCAACGAGACGAGATAGGCGGAAAGGGCTGCCGATGCGCTGCCGGTCGCCGGGTCTTCGATGACGTTGTCCAGCGGCGCGAACATGCGGGCGCGGATCTTCCAAGGTGTCACGGCCGAGCGAACATAAAGGAACAGGGAGAAATCATGGCTGCCGGTTATAGACTTGGCCGCAGTCTGGAAGCCGTTGATATTAGGGCTAGCCGCAGCCAGAGCCTCAAGGCTCTCGAGTTCGGCAACGGCAAATTTCAGGCCGACCGAAACGAAGACCGGGACATGCGTGTTCTTGCGGATTGACGCCGGATCGATAGAGACGCAGCCAGCGATGACCGCATCGGGTATCGTGTCTTCTATTTCAAGCGGTCGTGGAGCGCGGATCGTCGCTGTGGTGACCCGGCCTTCGCGGCGCTTCAGGCCGACTTCTACCAGACCGGCCTTCTCCTCGAACCGCAGCGTATCGCCGATGGGGCGGCCGAAGATTTCGCTCTGCTGGCCCAGTACATAGGCGGTGCCGACATTGGGATGACCGGCGAAGGGTATCTCCATCGTCGGCGTGAAGATGCGCACCCTTGCCGTGTTTTCGGGGCTCTCCGGCGGCAGCACGAAGGTGACTTCGGAATAGCCGAATTCGGCAGCGATCTTCTGCATTGCCGCGTCGCTCAGCCCCCTTGCATCTGCCATGACCGCGAGCGGGTTGCCCTCGAAGCGGGTGGAAGTGAAAACGTCGACAGTGGTGTAGGACAGGCTGTTCATGGCGGCTCCGATGGTTGGGCGCCATGATTAGCGAGGCCAGCGGTTGCGGCGAAGGATTATCTTGTCGCCATGACAAATCGCCATCGCGATATGCAGGCACAAATAAAACAGGCGGCGAAGGTGTTCGCCGCCTGCATCATTCTCTCAAGCTTCAGAAGCTCATGCGGCCTTTTCGAGCTCGGCCTTCCAATTGCCCTTGGCGGCGAGGCTGTTCATTTCGGCGCGGTGCGTGAGTTCGCGCTGGCCGGCAGCGACATTTTCCGGCTTGCCGTTCCAGGCCTTGAGCGCGCTGTCCTGCAGGGCCCGGCCGTAGGAGAAAGTGACGAACCAAGGCAGCTCATAGCCGGAATTGATCGCCGAGAGATGGGCGGTCGCTTCTTCCGTGGTCTGGCCGCCGGAGAGGAAGGCGATGCCCGGAACGGCCGATGGGACCGTGCGCTTCAGCACCTGAACTGTACGTTCTGCGACTTCGGCGACCGAGGCCTTGCGGGCATTCTTGCCGTCGATGACCATGTTCGGCTTCAGGATCATGCCTTCGAGGCTGACGCGGGCATCGGACAGTTCCTCGAACACGATGCGCAGCGTGGATTCGGTCACTTCGGCGCAGCGGTCGATATTGTGGTCACCCGGCTTGCCGTCCATCAGGCATTCCGGCTCGACGATCGGCACGATCCCGGCCTCCTGGCAGAGGGCTGCATAGCGGGCGAGCGCCTGAGCGTTGGCGCGGACGGAACCGCGGGTCGGCAGGGTCTGGGAGATGGCGATGACGCCGCGCCACTTGGCGAAGCGGGCACCGGCGTCATAATATTTAGCCAGACGTTCTGCGAGGCCATCGAGGCCTTCGGTGACCGTTTCACCCGGATATTTCGCCATCGGCTTGGCGCCAGTATCGACCTTGATGCCTGGAATGCCGTCGGCGGCTTTGATGATGTCGACGAAGGGCGTGCCGTCGGCAGCCTTCTGGAAAAGGGTTTCCTCATAGAGAATGACGCCGGAGATATATTTCTTCATCGCTTCGTCGGAGCGGAAGAGCATCTCGCGATAGTCGCGCCGGCTGGTTTCGGTCGATTCAAGATTGATCGCGTCGAAACGCTTCTTGATGGTGGCGGTCGATTCATCGGCTGCAAGCAGGCCCCGACCACCGGCAACCATCTTCACTGCAATGTCTTCCAGTCGTTCGCTCATCTTGTTCTCTCCACAATGAAACCCGGTAGAATTGATAATATAGAACCCGGATAACAGAAGTTTATAGGGAGAAAAAAGGGAGCGCTAAGTCGTTGAAACGATTGAAATGATTTCAATCGTTTGAAAGTTCGGGAATTTTTTCTTTTCTTGAGCAAAAGACCGCAGAAGCGTGCGCTTCCACGGTCTATCCTGCTGGAATATCTGTCGAATCGGCTTATCGATTAGCGCCGGTTAGCGGGAGAGAACGGCCACGCCCGGTAGTTCCTTGCCTTCCATCCATTCAAGAAAGGCGCCGCCCGCGGTCGAAACATAGGTAAACTCTTCGGCAACGCCGGCATGGTTCAGCGCGGAGACCGTGTCACCACCGCCTGCGACTGACGTGAGCTTGCCGGCCTTGGTGCGTTCGGCGGCATATTTCGCGGCGGCGACGGTCGCTGCATCGAAGGGCTCGATTTCAAAAGCGCCGAGCGGGCCGTTCCAGACGAGCGTGGTCGCGCGCTCGATCCAGGCCTTGACGGCATCGATCGACTTCGGGCCGACATCGAGGACCATGGCATCATCAGGAATGGCGTCGATGGAGACGGTCTCGTTGGCCGCACCTGCCTTGAATTCGCGGGCGACGACACCGTCTTCCGGCAGGACAATCGCGCAGCCGGCGGTGGCGGCTTCGATCATGATCTGCCTGGCGGTATCGGCGAGATCATGTTCGCAGAGCGACTTGCCGACATTGGTGCCGCGGGCGGCGATGAAGGTGTTGGCCATGCCGCCGCCGATGACGAGCGCATCGACCTTCTTCACGAGGTTCATCAGGAGGTCGATCTTGGAGGACACTTTGGCGCCGCCGACGATCGCCACGACCGGGCGAACCGGGTTGCCGAGGCCCTTTTCCAGCGCCTCAAGTTCGGCCTGCATGGTGCGCCCCGCATAAGCCGGTAAATGATGAGCAAGGCCTTCGGTGGAGGAGTGGGCGCGGTGAGCAGCCGAGAAGGCATCGTTCACATAGATATCGCCGTTTGCGGCAAGTGCCGTGGTGAAATCAGGATCGTTCTTTTCCTCGCCCTTATGGAAGCGGGTGTTTTCCAACAGCAGGATATCGCCGTTGTTCATCTTCGCGACGGCGGAAGCGGCAGCCTCGCCGATGCAGTCGGAAGCTGTCAGCACGGCATGGTCAAGCACCTGTTCGACGGAGGGGGCAACCAGCGAAAGCGAGAATTCTGCCGAGGGGCCATCCTTAGGGCGGCCGAAATGAGCAAGCAGGATGACCTTCGCGCCCTTTTTCGACAGCTCAAGGATCGTCGGCGCAACGCGCTCGATGCGGGTCGTGTCCGTGACCTTGCCGTCCTTGACCGGGACGTTGAGGTCGACGCGGACGAGAACGCGCTTGCCGGCGATGTCGTTGAGGTCGTCGAGGGTCTTGAAAGCTGCCATGGGAGGATCCATTCGTGGTTGGCGAAAGTTGCGCCGACCATAGCAAGGATCGGAGGAGACGCAAGGCAGTCGGCCGCCGTTTCAGCGCGGGTTTTCGTCACGTCCCGCAGCACCTTCCGCCGTGGCTGCCTCATGTTTCTGGCGGCCTTTCATGCGGTCGCGAATGCGCTGGATAATATCGCGCAGATTGATGAAGATCGGCAGCGTGGTGGCCGGCTCGACAGCCTCCAGCGACATGCCGACAGAGGTGATGTGATCCTGATCGTCGAGGTCGCGGACGATGAGGATGAGCGAGCCGAGACGGACACGATCGGCGTAGTCCGCCTTGCCGCCGAGGCGCTGTTTCATCAGTTCGGCGATTGTCAGCCCCTTTTCGGATTCATTGAGAAGGCCCGGGCCATAGGCGGCATCGAGATCGGCTGCGGGGCGGGCCGGGGACAGTGCGAAGGCGCCGAAGAATTCCGCATCATCGTCATCAACGGGAGCGCGGCTGGCGAAGAGGCGGTCGAGCAGGCGTGAATAGCTGGGCGCGATGAAGAGATAGACGAGATCGTTTTCCCTGAGGCGGCCGGCATACTGATAACGCATCGACTTGCCGTCGCGGATCACCAGCGAGGGTGCTGCCCAGCGCGGAATGCGCTCGCCGCGCAGAACCGGACTGTCCTTGACGACGCGATAGGAAAGCAGTTCGTGATTGGCGGCACCCGGCAGGTCTACCTCCACCTTGTCGACCGCGCCGATGCGTGGAGGGATGATGAGGCCGAGGCGCTTGGCGACGGGTTTGATCGTCCAGCCCTGTACGAGCAGCGAGACCAGCACGATGATGAAGGCGGTGTTGAAATAGATTTGGCTGTGCTCCAGCCCGCCGAGGATTGGCATGATGGCGAGCAGGATGGAGACGGCGCCGCGCAGGCCGACCCAGGCGACGAAGCCGATTTCCTGCTGCGTGTAATCGAAGGGCAGCAACGACAGCCAGACGGCGAGCGGCCGGGCGACGAAGATCAGGAAGAGCGCGAGCAGGATCGCCGGCACGATGATAACAGGAAATTGCGAAGGTGTTGCGAGTAGGCCGAGGACAAGGAACATGATGATCTGGGCAAGCCAGGTCATGCCGTCCTGGAAGCGCCTGATGGTGCCGATCGCCTGCATCTTGCGGTTTCCGGCGTAGATGCCGGCGACATAGACCGCAAGGAAGCCGCTGCCACCCACCGCGCCGGTGAAGGAAAAGACGAGCAGGGCGAGCGCCAGCACGAAGATCGGCGTCAGGCCGCGATCGGTTTCCAGTCGGCCGGCGATCAGCACGATCATCATGCCGCCAAGCAGGCCGAGGATAACGCCAAGGCCCATCTGCTGGATGAACATGGCGAGCATGCCGATATTGATGCCGGCGTAACGTTCGCCGCTCGCGAGAACCTCGACCAGGGCGATGGTCAGGAAAATCGCCATAGGGTCGTTGGTGCCGGATTCGACTTCCAGCGTGGAACGCACCTTGTCGCGGATGTTGATACCGCCGATGCGCAGCAGGAAGAAGACGGCTGCGGCATCGGTGGATGCGACGATGGAGCCGAGCAACATACCTTCGAGCCAGCTGAAATGCAGCAGCCAGCGGGCCGCAAAGGCGAAGAGCGCTGCGGTCAGAAGCACGCCGACCGATGCGAGCGTCAGTGACGGGATTGCGGCGATGCGGAAGGCCTGCATCGGCGTGCCGAAACCGGAATCGAAAAGGATGATGGCGAGTGCGATCGAGCCCAGAACATAAGCGAGATAGTTGTTGCTGAATTCGATGCCGACACCGTCAACGCCTGCAGCAAGGCCGATCATCAGGAAGAGCAGAAGCAAGGGGGCGCCGAAGCGGAAGGCCAGCAGGCTCGAAAAGGCTGCAAGAAGCACGAGCGCCGTTGCGACCAGCACCACGATGTAAAACGCTTCCATGCCTACCCCTTTCGCTTCATCACGCCATCCCGAAGCCGCCCCGGCCTATTCTTCAACCCTCCGCGTCCAGCACGATCCGTTAGTAAACGGCAAAATGCGGCAGAAGGGTAGGCCTTGCGGCTTAACCTCGGCTGCATTGCTGCATCATGCTGCTGGACGGCCCTTGAAATGAGGGCCAGTGGAGAATGTTACGGGAGAAAGTCTGTAAAAAGAATGTATAGGCAAATCAGGCGAGAGCAGGGCAGATAGGCGGGGCACTGCACTTTTTGTTGATGAGGCTGTCAGAGGCCGCTTCGTTCCTTCTTCACCAGATATTGTTTCTGAATTCTGTCCACGGGGGTACCGTCGTCGAGAGGCACTTTTTCCATTACGTTATAAGTGCAGAATCCCATCTTTTCGTAATAGGCTAGCCCGCCGCCGTTATCGGCGCGAATGGTTGCGTTGATGAAGTCGATATTGCGTTCTTTCGCCACAGAAACTGTTGCTGAAAAAAGCGCGGTGCCGACGCCCGGTATCTTCGGACTCCGGCGAGCGAAGGTCCCGATGTCGGCCCATCCCTCCGGCCGGTTTTCATAGAGGCTCAGGAACTGAAAGCCGACGAGCCCGGATCCTGCTTGCGCTACATGACATGTGAGGGCGAATTCGCCGGTAATGAACCAGTCGGCCAACTGGTCGGGGGAAAGGGGAGCCTCCAGGGCAGTCGTGCCGCCGGCTTCGATGATCTCATTGAGAAGTCCGCTGAGTTCCTGTGCGTCATCAGCCGTCGCCTTGCGAATAGTGAGATGCGCCATGCTTTTCTATCCTTCCGTTGTTGCATGCAGGGTCGGGTACTTCGATTCCAGCCGCTCCGATCTTCTGTTTATCGCAGAAACGAAAACGGCCCGGTTTCCCGAGCCGTTTCCTGATCTCTCTGCCGGAAGCTTAGATGAGCTTGGCGAAGGCTACGGCCGTGTCGGACATACGGCTGGAGAAGCCCCACTCGTTGTCGTACCAGGACAGGACGCGCACGAAATTGCCTTCCATGACCTTCGTCTGATCGGTTGCGAAGATCGACGAGTGGCTGTCGTGGTTGAAGTCGCGGGAGACGAGCGGCTCGTCGGTGTAGCCGAGGATGCCCTTCAGCTTGCCGTTTGCAGCGGCCTTGATCGCTTCGTTGATTTCGCCGACCGAGGTGGCCTTCTTGGCAACGAACTTGAAGTCGATGACCGAGACGTTCGGGGTCGGAACGCGGATCGAGGTGCCGTCGAGCTTGCCCTTGAGGTGCGGCAGCACAAGGCCAACGGCCTTTGCGGCGCCCGTCGAGGTCGGGATCATCGAGAGGGCAGCGGCGCGGGCGCGATACAGGTCCTTGTGCATCGTGTCGAGCGTCGGCTGGTCGCCGGTGTAGGAGTGGATGGTCGTCATGAAGCCATGGTCGATGCCGACGGCGTCGTCGAGAATCTTGACGACCGGCACCAGGCAGTTCGTGGTGCAGGAGGCATTGGAGATGACCAGATGCTCCTTGGTGAGCTGGTCATGGTTGACGCCGAAGACGACCGTCAGGTCAGCGCCGTCGGCAGGAGCCGAAACGATGACGCGCTTGGCGCCTGCCGTCAGGTGAGCGGCTGCCTTGTCGCGGGCGGTGAAGATGCCGGTGCATTCCATCGCGATGTCGACACCCAATTCCCCATGGGGAAGGGTAGCCGGATCCTTGATGGCGGTGACCTTGATCGGCTTGCCGTTGCCGACGGTGATCGTGTCGCCTTCGACCTTCACGGTCGCTGGGAAACGGCCATGGATGGAGTCGTAACGGAGCAGGTGGGCGTTGGTCTCTACCGGGCCGAGGTCGTTGATGGCGACGACTTCGATGTCGGTACGGCCGGATTCAACGATGGCGCGAAGAACGTTGCGGCCGATACGTCCGAAACCGTTGATGGCAACCTTGACTGTCATGTGCATTCACTCCCTAGAGGTGGGGCTTACAGATAGTAGGTGAGGAAGTGCCCGAAGGCACTTCCGTTGAAATCAGCCCGTTAAAGCTTGGCTTCTGCCGCGGCGACGACGGCGTCAGCCGTGATACCGAAATGTTCGAAGACCTTCTTTGCCGGACCGGATGCGCCGAAGCCCTTCATGCCGACAAACGAGCCTTCCGGACCAATGAAAGCATCCCAGCCTTCGCGAACGGCGGCTTCGACGGCGATCTTGACCGGTGAGTTGCCGAGGATTTCCTTGCGGTAGGCATCCGGCTGATCGAAGAAGAGTTCGGTGCAGGGAACGGAAACGACCCGGGTGCTGATACCCTTGCCTTCCAGCGTTGCGCGGGCAGCCACGGCCAGTTCCACTTCCGAGCCGGACGCGAAGATCGTGACCTTGGCGTCGGCATTGCCTGATAGCGTGTAAGCGCCGAGTTCGCAGAGGTTCTTCTCATTATACTCGGTGCGGACGGTCGTCAGGTTCTGGCGGGTGAGTGCCAGCGCAGACGGATGGTCCTTGCTCTTCATGGCGATCTGCCAGCATTCGGCCGTTTCGACGGCGTCTGCCGGGCGGAAGACCCGCAGGTTCGGAACGGCGCGCAAACCAGCGATCTGCTCGACCGGCTGATGGGTCGGACCGTCTTCGCCGACGCCGATCGAGTCATGCGTGAGCACGTGGATGACACGAATGCCCATGAGAGAGGCAAGGCGGATCGGCGGGCGGCAATAATCCGAGAAGATCATGAAGCCGCCGCCATAGGGGATAAGACCGCCGTGCAGCGCGATACCGTTCATGGCAGAGGCCATGCCGTGCTCGCGGATGCCCCAGTGCATGTAGCGTCCGGCAAAATCCGTCGGCGTGATCGAATGCATCTGGCTGGTCTTGGTATTGTTCGACGGAGTCAGGTCGGCAGAGCCGCCAAGCGTTTCCGGCACGAAGCCGTTGATGACTTCAAGCGCGTCTTCAGATGCCTTGCGGGAGGCGATCGTCGGCTTGGTCTCTGCGAGCTTCTTCTTGTAGTCGTCTATGGCCTTGTCGAAACCATCAGGCAGATCGCCAGCGAAACGGCGGCTGAACTCGGCCTTGGCCGGTGACTTGGAAAGGGTCTCTTCCCAGGCCTTGACGATATTGTCGGAGCGGGTGCCGGCAGCGCGCCATGCGTCGAGGATGTCGGAAGGGATGACGAAAGGCTCGTATTCCCAGTTCAGGGCCTTGCGGGTGGCGGCGATTTCGTCGGCGCCGAGTGGGTTGCCGTGCACCTTGTGGGTACCCTGCTTGTTCGGAGCGCCGAAGCCGATGACGGTCTTGCAGGCGATGAAGGTCGGGCGGTCGGACTTGTGGGCGGCTTCGATCGCGTCTGCGATGGCGGCCTGGTCGTGGCCGTCGATCTCGATCGTGTTCCAGTGAACGGCCTTGAAACGGGCGACCTGGTCGGTCGAGTCCGACAGCGATACGGCGCCGTCGATGGTGATCGAGTTGTTGTCCCAGAAGAGGACCAGCTTGTTGAGCTTCAGGTGGCCGGCAAGCGCGATCGCCTCATGGCTGATGCCTTCCATCAGGCAGCCGTCGCCATTGATGACGTAGGTGTAGTGGTCCTGCAGATCGGAGCCGAATTCCTCGCGCAGCTTGCGCTCGGCAATCGCCATGCCGACGGCATTGGCAATACCCTGGCCAAGCGGGCCGGTGGTCGTTTCGATGCCGGTGGCATGGCCGTATTCCGGATGGCCGGCGGTCTTGGAGCCGAGCTGACGGAACTGCTTCAGGTCCTCGACCGACATGTCCGGATAGCCGGTCAAATAGAGAAGCGAGTAGAGCAGCATCGAGCCATGACCGGCAGAGAGAACAAAGCGGTCGCGGTTCGGCCAGTGCGGCTTCTGGGGATCGAAGCGGAGATATTTGGTAAAGAGGACCGTTGCCACATCCGCCATGCCCATCGGCATGCCCGGGTGGCCGGAATTCGCCTTTTCGACAGCATCCATGGAGAGGAAACGGATCGCATTCGCCATCCGGTCGTTTTGTTCGCGTGAGGTCATGGCTTTTCCGCTAGTTCCGGGTTTGAGGATGGCCTCGAGCCTGCCAAGACCATCAATGAGAGCGGTCGAGACATACCAGTTGGAACGGCCAAGTCAACAAAATGGAAGCCGTTTGGAGGCCGGGTGCGACGATTTTTGACATTTGACCGTCAAGTTTTACAAAAGACGAATCTTGTGTGACAGGCTTGTGTAAATCGCTCATCCACAGAATAGGGCGGGGTGCAGCGGGGAGGCTTTATTGACGTGCTCCGGGCTAGCTGCATATCCTCTTGAAAATACAGGGTCGGCGGCAGAGGCCGATTCGCGGGTCTTGTGCGGGGAACCGGAAAAGACATGACGCCTAATGGCAACATCATCGAAGCTGCGCTTACGGAGCTGAAACAGGCAATCTCGGGCCTAGAGAATGCCGTCGACATGCGCATCGAGCGCCAGCGTGAGCAGGGCGAGATCGAAGGCGAAGTCCGCCGCGTGCATGCCGACCGCTCGCGCCTTGCCCAGGAGCTCGACCAGGCCGAATTCCGCGCGAACCGGCTGGAAGAGGTCAATCGCGAGGTTTCGCGGCGTCTGGTGACGGCGATGGAAACGATCCGCGCGGTTCTTGACCGCTAAGAGGACTTGATGACATGGCGCAGGTAACGGTAACGATCGACGGCAAGGCCTATCGCATGGCCTGCGAAGAAGGCCAGGAAGATCACCTGACTGACCTCGCGGTGCGTTTCGACCGTTATGTCGGCCATCTCAAGGGGCAGTTCGGCGAGATCGGCGATCTCCGGATCACCGTCATGGCCGGGATCATGGTCATGGACGAGATCTCGGAGCTGACGCGACGTGTTGCCGGGCTGGAATCGGAGCTGGAAACGCTCCATAGCAACCGGGACACGGTCCTTGCCGCCACCGCTCGCACGGAAGAAGGCATTGCAGTGGCGCTTTCGGAGGTCACGAGCCGTATTCAGGGCATTGCCGACAAGCTGAATGGCCGCACGCCCGCCGAGCTTAATTAATTTGGGAGAGCAGTGCTGACCCACTGGTGCGGTGCTGCAAATGCCCCTATATTCTCTTACGCGGTCTGTGCTTCTCGACAGGAACAATGAATCCTCGGGGCCATACCCGATCCTTAGGGAGCTGTCCCTGTCCAGGCTCGTGGGTCTGGATACACGGCGCCCACCTACTTTCGTAGGCGCCCAGGATCGAAAGTTTCCACCGGTTGTGTGGATCGCGCTTCTCTCTTTCGGCCGGGTTCTTCCCCGTTGCGAGATATCTCCCGATAAGCTCTCTAGTCGCCCGGCGGCTCCGTCCAGCCGGTGAGCTTCGCCCAGTCGTAGGCGCCCTCCATGATAATATCGAATACCGGATCCTTGATGTCGTAATAGGCATTGACGTCATCGGGGAAATAGCCGGCGAGGCGTTGTTTGATCAGCCCGTAGGCCGCGGCGGCCGTCGGATGGGCGCGCAAAAAATCCCGGCAGAGAAGCGGATAGCGTTGATTGAAGCGGCCTCTTTCGCGGATATGCACATTTGCAGCACGGCCGGTGCTCTTGAAGAGCAGCTTTTGCAACTCGCCCTCCGCCAGATCGAGGCCCGGCGGGCAATGGTCGGTCACGCCTGCGCGGCGGATGAAGCCTTCCCGCTCGAAAGCTGCGTCGTTGATCTGATCGAGGGAGACGACGCTGAGCTGAACGTCAATGATATCCTTGGCAGCGAGATCAGGCACGGCGGTGGAACCGATGTGGTGGATCACAACGTCGGCTGGCGCTACGCGCAGGAGGGCCTGTTTCAGGCCCAGGAGGTCGTCGCTCCAGCTCTGTCTTGGCGGATGAATTTCTATTGGCATGAGGCTCGCTATCTTTTCGCCGTGACGGGCCGATGACAGGCTTGATATCCAACCTAGCGGATATTGCTGACCAGGAAATCGATGAAGGCGCGGATGCGCGCCGCCAAGTGCTCGTGACCGGGATAGACGGCGTGGATGAGCTCGATATCCTCCGGATTATAGGCTTCAAGCACAGGTAACAAAGTTCCGGCGTCGATATCCGGCTGCACATGGAATTGGCCGACGCGTGCAAGACCAAGGCCGGCGAGGCAAAGACTGCGTGCTGTCGGTCCATTGTTGGTTTCAAAGTTGCCGAAAATGGGTCTTGCGAAACGATTGCCGCTTTGGGGATCGCGGAACGGCCATTCCGCCGCAGCCGCAAGGAAGCTGAAGGTCAGGCAATTGTGACGTTCGAGATCGTCAGGAGTCTCCGGGATTCCCTCCCTTTTCAGATAGTCTGGTGACGCAACGATAATGCGGCGGCTTTCGAGCAGCTTGCGCGCCTTTAGGGAAGAGTCGCGCAAGGCGCCTGAGCGGATGGCAATATCGGCGCGCTCGCCGACAATATCGATGATGCCGTCGTTAAGTGCGAGATCGAGATCCACCTCCGGATAGAGATTCAAGAAATCCGGAACCAGCGGCACGATATAGCGAACGCCGAAGGCGACGGAAGTGCTGACGCGCAGACGTCCCCGCGGCACTGCCGCCCCGCCGGCGGCAACGGCACGTTCCGTCTCCTCGATGTCCGAGAGAATACGGCGGGAGCGTTCAAGATAGATTTCGCCTTCCGGCGTGAGCTGCAAAGCGCGGGTGGTGCGCACCAGAAGACGCGTAGCGAGACGCTCTTCCAGCCGCGTTACGAGCTTGCTGACGGCGGAGGGCGAAAGCCTGAGTTTGCGGCCGGCTGCCGAGAAACTCTGAAGTTCGGCGACCTGCACGAAGACATCCATCTCACCGATGCGGTTGTCCATGACACCCTATCTTGAATTCAATTCACAACTGTTGAGCCATTATAGGCTGTTATCGAGCAGGTGCGCCACGCCCATATTCCGGCCCGAACAAGAATCAAACCATCGGGTTACTCTCATGCCACTTGCTCTCTTTGCGTTGACGATCGCCGCCTACGCGATCGGCACGACGGAATTCGTCATCGTCGGCCTGCTGCCGACGGTCGCCAACGATCTCCACATCACCCTGCCGCTCGCCGGGCTCATCGTCAGCGTTTACGCGCTGGGCGTCACCTTCGGTGCGCCGATCCTGACAGCGTTGACCGGGCGGATCGAGCGTAAGCCGCTCCTGCTCGGGCTGATGGCGCTTTTTGTTATCGGCCACATCATTGCCGCGCTCAGCCCAGGCTACGAAGTGCTCTTGATTGCCCGTGTCGTCTCGGCTTTCGCACACGGCGTCTTCTTCTCCGTCGGCTCCACGATCGCTGCCGATCTGGTGCCGGAAAACCGCCGGGCATCGGCTATCGCCATGATGTTCATGGGCTTGACGGTCGCCATCGTGACCGGCGTTCCGCTCGGCACCTTCATCGGCCAGACCTTCGGCTGGCGTACCACCTTCGGTGTCGTCGCCGGTCTCGGTGTCGTTGCCTTTGCCGGCATCGCCTTGCTGCTGCCATCGAACCTCAAGAAGGCTCCGCCGGCCAGCATCGGCGAACAGATCCGCGTGCTTGCCACCGGTCGCTTGCTGCTCGTCTATGCAATGACCGCGCTCGGCTATGGCGGCACGTTCGTTGCCTTCACCTTCCTCGCGCCGATCCTCGAGCAGATCACTGGCTTTGCCTCCTCGGCCGTTGCCTTGATCCTGATGCTCTATGGCGTGGCGATTGCCATCGGCAATGTCGTCGGCGGGCGCATTTCCAACCGTGATCCCGTCAAGGCGCTGACTGTATTGTTCATCGCCCAGACGCTGGTGCTGGTGCTCTTCGGCTTCACCGCGATTTCACCCTGGCTGACGATCCCAACGCTCGCGATCCTCGGCTTCCTGTCCTTCGCCAATGTGCCGGGCCTGCAGCTCTATGTCGTGCAGCTCGCACGTGAGCTTCGGCCGAATGCAGTCGATGTCGCCTCGGCGCTCAACATCGCCGCCTTCAATCTCGGCATCGCCTTGGGCGCCTGGATCGGCGGTCTGGTCGTCGAGTCTCGCTTCGGGCTGGGTGCCACGCCTTTCGTTGCGGCAGCGCTTGTTGCTGTCGCCCTTGGTCTCACCATCAGGAGCGGCGCACTCGACCGCCGCTCCACGCCTGCCGCGGCTGTTGCCGGCAGTGCCGCCTGATCTCTGCGCATTGAAAGGAAACAGCATGAAAATCGTCAGCGCCAATGGCGCCTCCATCCCCACCCTCGGCTTCGGCACGTTCCGCGTGCCAGGTCCTGATGCAGAACGCATGGTCTCGCATGTGCTTGCCACTGGTTATCGCCACATCGACACAGCGCAAATCTATGGCAATGAGGCCGAGGTTGGAGACGGTATCCGCCGTTCCGGTGTCGCCCGCGGTGATCTCTTCCTGACCACCAAGGTCTGGGTCGAGAACTACAAACACGTTGCCTTCATTGCCTCGGTGGACGAGAGCCTGAAGAAGCTCAGGACCGACTATGTCGATCTGCTGCTTCTCCATTGGCCGAACGAAGTCGTGCCGCTTGCCGAGCAGATCGATGCGCTGAACGAAGTCGCAAAGGCAGGCAAGGTGCGCCACATCGGCGTGTCGAACTTCAACACCGGCCTGATGCGAGAGGCCGTCAAGCTCAGCAGCTTGCCCATCGTCACGAATCAGGTCGAATATCATCCTTATCTCGACCAGACGCCGGTGCTCCGCGCTGCGAGCCAGCTCGATATGTCTGTCACCGCCTACTATGCCATGGCCGACGGCAAGGTGCTGAAAGATCCGGTGCTGCAGGAGATTGCGGCCAGGCACGGCAAGTCGATCGCCCAGATCGTGCTGCGCTGGATTGTGCAGCAGGATGTCATTGCGCTGTCCAAGACTGTCTCGGAAGAGCGGGCGAAGGAAAATGCGGCGATTTTCGACTTCGCGCTGACGGCGGATGAGATGGCGGAGATCCACGCGCTGGCACGGGCCAATGGCCGAATTGTCAATCCGGATGGATTGGCGCCGGTATGGGACAAGACCGCTTAAGGAAACGGGCGCTTCGGCGCCCGTTTTGCCGTACCGGATCAGCGGCCTTGGAGCGGGTAAGGACCATCCTCAAAGACTTGATCGTGATAGCCCTTGGACCCGACAATGCGGGCGAGCGGGCTCCTCCAATCCTTGCCATCACGGAGACAATTGAGGACGTGGGAAAAGTCGTATTTTTTGGATTCCAGCCGAGCTCTCGTCGGGCGAGCGTGTTGACGTAGACACGACCGAAGTGCTGGAACATGCTCCAGCCCCGCACGGCATATAGTGCGGTCATGCCAGGGAACAGGCGTCCCACCGTTGCGGTCGCGTCACGGCGCAGGTCGGCGAGATCAGCCTCGGTAAATGGCGCAGTCGCAGAGATGATATAGCGGCCGAAACCGATAGACTGCGCCTTGTCGAGCGCCAGCAGATGGGCATCGACCACGTCCTCGATATCGACGCGGCGATGGAGCAGCACGTCCTCCGTGACCCAAGCGGCCGGTTCGCTTGCGGCTGGGCGCAGGGCCGCTCCGAAAGCTCTGGTGGTGCTGGTGAAGACGAAGCTTTTCACGCCGATGGCGACCGCCTGTTCGAGAAGGTTCAGCGGACCGGAGACATTTGTGTCGACGAAATCCTGACTGCTGTGCGTTCCGACATGCGGCTTGTGCAGGGTTGCGGCATGGATAACGGCGGTGGCGCCAGTTAGCGCAAGGCGAATGAAATCGGCATCGGTGATCGAGCCGGTCATATTGGTGAAAGGCGAGGGCTTGATATCGATTCCGCGCGCCTGATGGCCTTGATCTCTCAAAGTGCGCATCAGCGCTTCGCCGAGGTGGCCGGCGCTCCCCGTCACCAGTATCGTCATTCTGCGTCTCCAGACAGATGGCGGCGGAGGCTAACAAAGGCAGCTTCGGCAGGACAACCTGCGCACCCACAGAACATATTCGACGGTGATGGGCAGTACCGTAGAGCAGCAAAGCTCACTAAAGCGAGGGATCGTCGAGTTCGCTTTTCAGCCGGTCCAGGATGGAGAGCGCATGCCCGGCATAGGCGCTGATCCAACGGTCATGGATCTGCTTGATCGGCAGGCTGTTCAGGTGGTTCCAGCGTTCCCGGCCTTCCTTCCTGGCTATGACCAGATCAGCTTCTTCGAGCACCTTCAAATGCTGCATGACGGTGCAGCGGTCCATCTCGGGAAAGGCTTCGCAAAGCGCACCGGTCGTGCGGGGTGCGTCCTTCAAAAGATCGAGAATGTCGCGGCGGCGGCGGTGCGCCAACGCCTTGAAAATGGGGTCGTCATCCGATTCGCTTGACATGTTATGTTTTTATAACATAATTGGGCGAGATACAACGGGGAAGAGGAGGAAGTCACATGTCCCTCAATATTCGCGTTTCGGGCCGTATCGGCCGCCCGGTGGCTGATGTCTTCGATGCGGTCGTCAATCCGAAGAAGCTGTCGGGCTATTTCACAACGGTCGGCGGAGCGAGCGCGCCGCTTGTGCAGGGCACGACGGTTACCTGGTGGAAGGATGTGCCGGTCGAGGTGGTCGAGCTCGTGCCCGACAGCAAGATCGTGCTGCGCTGGGATGGCGCCACGGACGAGGAGAAGAAGCCTTATAAGACGCTCGTGGAGATGAATTTCAAACCGCTTGATGATGGTGGCACCATGGTGACTATCGCCGAAGACGGCTGGCGCGAGGATGAGCCGGGGCGGCGCGGAACCTACCAGAACCTGGAGGGCTGGACGCAGATGTTCTGCTGCATGAAGGCCTTTGTCGAATACGGCATCAACCTGCGCGACGGCATGTTCCTCAGCGAGATGCGCGGCGAGCAGGCCAAAGCGCAGGAAGGTTGAGAGGAAGTGCCATGAGCGATTTGATCTACGGCGGCGTCGACGTTGCGATGAAGGTTCCGCCGCATCAGTATGAGGCCACTATTTCCTTTTACCGCGACGTTGTGCAACTGAAGGAAATCGAAGGGGAGGATGTCTCCTTCGAACTCGGGCCGGTCCGGCTCTGGATCGACAAGGTGCCGACCATGAGCCAGGCCGAGCTCTGGCTGGAATTCATGACGCCTGACTTCGACAGCGCCGCGGAGCATCTGGAGAAGGCCGGTGTTCCGCGCTGCGATCCCATCGAGCCGTTGCCCCCCAGCCTCCGCGGTGGCTGGATTCTCAATCCGGCTGGCATCGTGCATCTGGTGCGAGAGACTGGCCGCGGCTGACGGCATCCAAGAGACCACTCGATGGACATAGATAGCCGCCGATGAGGCGGCTATCTGCTTTTGAAGGGTTGGAATTGCGCTTCAAAGACGGCAAAGTAGGAGGCGCGAGAGGTAGAGCCCTGCGCAAGATGCAACAGACGCATTCGCCTTTGTGACAGAGACTTCGCTTGCCTGTCACGATGCGGGTGCTAATTTTCGGAATCATATCGATTTAAATCCCAGGAGATTTCAGATGCAGCTTGGCATGGTAGGTTTGGGCCGTATGGGCAATTACATGGTCCAGCGCTTGATGCGGGGCGGCCACGAATGCGTGGTTTATGACGCCAAGCCCGAAAGCGTAACCGAGCTTGTCGGCCTCGGTGCCGAAGGCAGCGCCTCGCTCGAAGAATTCGTCTCGAAGCTCGCGCGCCCGCGTGCGGTGTGGCTGATGCTGCCGGCGGCCATCACCGACAAGGTGATTGCAACGCTTCTTCCGCTACTGCATGACGGCGATATCCTGATCGACGGCGGCAATTCCTACTATCACGACGATATCCGCCGCGGGGCGGAGCTCATCACCAAGGGCATTCACTATGTCGACGTCGGCACCAGCGGTGGCGTCTTCGGCCTCGAGCGCGGCTACTGCCTGATGATTGGCGGCGAAAAGGGCATCGTGCAGCATCTTTCGCCGATCTTCGCGACGTTGGCGCCGGGCGATGGCACCACGGAAGCCTCGCCAAACCGCACGGCTGAAGCTGCGGCTCTCAGCACCGCCGAGCAGGGATTCCTGCATTGCGGCCCGCATGGTGCCGGCCATTTCGTCAAGATGGTGCATAACGGCATCGAATATGGCCTCATGGCCGCCTATGCCGAAGGCCTCAACATTTTGAAGCACGCCAATGTCGGCGCCCTGACGCATGAGGCGGATGCCGAGACGGCGCCGCTCTCCCACCCGGAATTCTACCAGTACGATTTCAACCTGCCGGAAATTTCCGAAGTCTGGCGCCGCGGCAGCGTCATCACCTCCTGGCTGCTCGACCTGACGGCCGATGCGCTGCACAAGGACCCCGTCCTTACCCAATATGCGGGTCGTGTTTCGGATTCCGGCGAAGGCCGCTGGACGATCATGGCCGCTATCGACGAAAGCGTGCCGACGCCGGTGCTGAGTGCCGCACTCCATGGCCGTTTCTCCTCGCGCGACCAGGATGAATTCGCCAACAAGGTGCTTTCGGCCATGCGCGCCGGCTTCGGCGGCCATGCCGAGAAGCCGCACAAATAGGCGAAACATATTGTTCTGCTGTGATGAGCCGCCGGCCGCGAGGCCGGCGGCTTTCTTTTGACCATGATCAGCTAGACCGTTTGTTCGTCTGGCTTTTCCGCTGTGGCGCTTGCATAAATGCCTGACGTGCGAAACCGGAGGCGGGCATGCGGCGAATTTCAGCGATCGGCATCTGCAGCATCATGATGCTGCTTTCTCTTTTCAGTGCCGTTTACGCACAGACGACCCCGGCAGCCTCTCCTGATGTTGCGCCGCCGCCTGCCCAGGTGCGGCAGATGATGGAACTGATGCAGACGCCGGAGGTCAAGCAATGGATGGCCACGCAGATGGCGGCGCCTGCGGTTTCTGATGGCAATGACGAGGAGATGTCGGTGTTGTCGGGCCGCCTCCAGCGGGCCCGCCGGCATATCGCCATGGTTTCCGGCGCCGCGATGACGCTGCCGTCCGAAGTTGCCCGTGCTTCATCGCTCTTCGTCGGCGAATTGAGCGCGGCCGGCCCCTTGCGCATGGCCGCGCAATTTCTCGCCATCCTGATCACCGGCTTCATCGTCGAAATGCTCGTGAGGACCGCTGTGCGCGAAAGGCGGGAACGGGCGGCGCAGATGACCGGCACAAGGCTTGCCGCGCGTGTCATCCCCGCTATTGTCTTCGGCCTGGCGACTGGGCTGGTGCTGGTAAGCTTCAACTGGCCGCCGGTCAGCCAGAATATCGCAATCGCCATTGCCATAGCGGTGGTCGTGCAGCGCTTTGCCATTTCCTTCGGCGGGGTCATCGTCGATCTTGTCACCTTGCCGCGTGGCGAAGGGCCGACGGTTGCGGTCGATCACGCCGTTGCGCAATTCTGGTTTCGGCGTTGCGTGCTTTTCGTCATCTATTTCATCTTCGGCTGGGCCGTCCTGCAGTCGATGGAGCCGCTCGGCTATTCGATCGGCGCACGTTATCTGGTCGGCTATGTGCTTGGCATCGGGCTCTTCCTGATCGCGACGGAGGCGGTCTGGTCGCGGCCGGGCAATGAAACACGGCGCAGTCACGCCGCAACCTGGCTGCTGATCCTTTACTTCCTGCTGCTCTGGGGCATCTGGGTGCTCGGTTTTGACTGGCTCCTCTGGGTCTGCATCTATCTCCTGCTGTTGCCGAAGGTGCTTTCGGTGTCGACGCTCGCGGTCAAGTCGTTCCACCAGGCCGAGGCAGGCTTCCTCGCCCAGCGACGCATCGCGACCGTACTGCTCGACCGCGGTGTGCGGGCGGTCATTATCGCCCTCGCAGCGGTCTGGCTCGGGCGAATGCTCGGCGTCGAAACCACCGCGATGATGATGTCGAACGAGACGATGATTAACCGGGTGGCGCGGGGCATCATCGGTGGCATCGTCATCCTGCTTGCAGCAGACCTGCTCTGGCATCTCGTCAAGGCCTTTATCGACGGCAAGCTTGTCGATGCACCGATCGATGGCGCGGTGAGCGACGAGGAGAAGGTCAAGCGCGCCCGGTTGCAGACACTGCTGCCGATCTTTCGAAACATCATCGCGGTTGTCATCGTCGTGATCGGCGCCTTGATGGTGCTGTCGGGCCTCGGCATCGAGATCGGGCCGCTGATTGCCGGCGCCGGTGTTGTCGGCGTCGCGGTCGGCTTCGGTGCACAGACGATCGTCAAGGATGTCATCAGTGGCATGTTTTATCTGTGGGACGATGCTTTTCGTGTGGGCGAATATATCGAAAGCGGCAGTCACAAGGGTGTCGTCGAAGCCTTCAGCCTGCGTTCCGTGAAGCTTCGTCATCACCGCGGGCCACTGACGACGGTGCCTTTCGGCGAACTTGGGGCAGTCAAGAACCTCAACCGCGACTGGACGATCGACAAGATCAGCCTGAACGTGACCTACGACACCGATCTCGTGAAGACGAAGAAGATCATCAAGCAGATCGGCCAGCAACTTCTCGAGAACCCGGAATGGGGTCCCAACATCATCGAGACGCTGAAGATGAAGGGTGTCGAGCAGTTCGGCGAGTTCGCCATCGAAATCCGCCTGTCGATGATGACCAAGCCCGGCGAGCAGTTCGTCATCCGCCGCAACGCACTGGCGATGATCCGCAATGCCTTCAAGGAAAACGGCATCCAGTTCGCCGTGCCAACAGTGCAGGTTTCCGGCGAGCGGGAACTCGATGCGGATGCCGCCGCCGCTCGCTATGCGGCGCACTCACGCACGCGCGATGAGCCGGCGGCCTGATCTTTTCGGATATGCATCGGGGGCGACGAGAAGCTTACGAAAATGCAATGCATTCGGGCCTGTGTGCTGCGCAAATTTGCCCCAATTGGGGATGAAGGAGGCGGCAAGCGCGGGTGTGGGGTAGCCGCGGCACGGCTTCATAGAGCTTGCATGCCGCGTATGTTACGTCTTTCGAAAGAGATTCCCGCCAGAATGGCAGTTGCAGCAGGTACGAGATGTCGGGTCACGGCAATTTGGAAGAGATTTCAGAGACGGAAGAAGGCTTTTCGCTGCGTGCGCTGTTTCGACGCTACCGGACGCCGTTAACGGCTTTCGCGACGCTTCTCATCTTCTGCCTCGTCGGTTACGCGATCATGCAACTGACGGACGAAGTGCGCTACGACGATGTTGTGGAGGCGCTGGCGGAAACTCGGCTGAGTTCGATCCTGCTCGCCTTGTTATTTACGGCACTGAGCTTTCTGGCGCTCGTCTTCTACGATCTCAACGCCATCGAATATATCGGCAAGCGGCTGCCTTTTCCGCATGTCGCGCTTACGGCCTTCAGTGCCTATGCGGTGGGCAATACCGCTGGTTTCGGTGCGCTTTCGGGTGGAGCGATCCGTTACCGCGCCTATACGCGGCTTGGACTTTCGCCTGAGGATATCGGCCGCATCATTGCTTTCGTGACACTATCCTTCGGCCTCGGTCTTGCTGCCGTGGCGGCGATTGCACTGCTCATCATCGCCGATGAAATTGCGCCGCTGATCAGCGTCAGCAGCCTTTGGCTTCGCATCATGGCAGCGGTGATCCTGGCGATCCTCGGTTCTCTCATGGTGCTCGGTCGCGACGGCCGGGTGATCGAGATCGGGTCGATCGCTATCCGCCTGCCGGATTCTCGTACCTGGTCGCGCCAGTTCCTGGTCACCGCCTTCGATATCGCAGCCTCCGCCACGGTGCTTTACGTGCTCCTGCCGCAGACGGCGATCGGCTGGCCGGTGTTTCTGGCGGTTTATGCGATCGCCGTCGGGCTTGGCGTGCTGAGCCATGTTCCGGCAGGGCTCGGCGTCTTCGAGACGGTCATTATCGCCTCACTTGGCAGCGCGGTGAATATCGATGCCGTACTTGGCTCGCTGGTGCTCTACCGCCTTATCTATCATGTGCTGCCGCTCTTAATCGCCATCCTTGCGGTCTCGGCCACCGAGCTACGCCGCTTCGTGGATCATCCGGCCGCTTCCAGCGTGCGGCGCATCGGCGGGCGGCTGATGCCGCAGCTTCTTTCTGCGCTGGCGCTGCTCCTGGGCGTCATGCTGATCTTTTCGAGCGTGACGCCGACGCCCGACCAGAACCTCGAATTCCTCTCCAACTATCTGCCTCTGCCGATGGTGGAAGGCGCGCATTTCCTCTCCAGTCTGCTTGGTCTTGCGCTAGTGGTTGCCGCGCGAGGCCTGGGCCAGCGGCTCGACGGCGCCTGGTGGGTGGCGGTATTCTCGGCCGTTGCTGCCCTCACGCTGTCGCTGCTGAAGGCGATCGCCCTTGTTGAAGCGGCCTTCCTTGCCTTCCTGGTCTTCGGGCTATTCGTCAGTCGCCGGCTCTTTACCCGTCATGCCTCACTTCTCAACCAGGCGATGACGGCATCCTGGCTGATGGCGATTGCGGTCATTATCGTCGGCGCGGTCGTCATCCTGCTCTTCGTCTATCGGGACGTGGAGTACAGCAACGAACTCTGGTGGCAGTTCGAATTTGCGGCGGAAGCGCCGCGCGGTCTGCGCGCTGTGCTCGGCATCACCATCATTTCCTCGGCGATCGCCATCTTCAGCCTGCTGAGGCCGGCGACCTTCAAGCCGGAGCCAGCGGACGAAGAATCGGTACGCCGCGCTGTCGAGATCGTCGAGAAGCAGGATAGTGCGGACGCCAATCTGGTGCGCATGGGCGACAAGTCCATCATGTTTTCGGAAAAGGGCGATGCCTTCATCATGTATGGCCGGCAGGGCCGTTCGTGGATCGCGCTGTTCGACCCGATCGGCGACCATCATGCCGTGCAGGAGTTGGTCTGGCGCTTCGTGGAAGCGGCGCGTGCCGCCGGTTGCCGTGCAGTCTTCTACCAGATCTCGCCGGCGCTGCTCTCACACTGCGCGGATGCTGGCCTGCGCGCCTTCAAGCTCGGTGAGTTGGCGGTGGCCGATCTGCGCACTTTCGAGATGAAGGGCGGCAAATGGGCGAACCTGCGCCAGACGGCAAGCCGCGCCCAACGCGACGGACTGGAATTCGCCGTTGTCGAACCCGCCGATGTTCCTGCAATCATCGGCGATCTCTCGGCCGTCTCCAATGGCTGGCTCGAGCATCACAATGCCAAGGAGAAGGGTTTCTCGCTCGGCGCTTTCGATCCGGATTATGTGATGTCGCAGCCGGTCGGCGTTCTCAAGAAGGATGGCCGGATTGTCGCCTTTGCCAATATCCTCGTCACCACGGCGAAAGAGGAGGGGACGATCGATCTGATGCGTTTCTCGCCTGACGCGCCGAAGGGGTCGATGGACTTCCTGTTCGTGCAGATCATGGAATATCTGCGCGCCCAGGGTTTTACGCATTTCAACCTCGGCATGGCGCCTCTCTCCGGCATGTCGAAACGCGAGGTGGCGCCCGTCTGGGACCGTATCGGCGGTACGGTCTTCGAACACGGCGAGCGCTTCTACAACTTCAAGGGGCTTCGTGCCTTCAAATCCAAGTTTCATCCGCACTGGCAACCGCGCTATCTTGCGGTTTCCGGAGGGGGCAATCCGATGATCGCATTGATGGATGCGACATTTCTGATCGGAGGCGGATTGAAAGGGGTAGTGAGAAAATGATGAAAAACATACTCTTTGCCGCTGCGTGCGTCAGCATGCTCGCGGCTGCGCCGTCCTATGCTGCGGAAGAAACCACTGATAGTTTCGAGACAGGCCTTATCCCTTCACCGCACATTTTCCTGCCGCAGGGCGAAGTGAAGGGCGCCGTCTTCCTGATCTCCGATGCCGCCGGCTGGGGAGACAATGAAAAGACCGAGGCCGACCGCCTGGTTTCGGAGGGTACCGTCGTCATCGGCGTCGACTTTCCGTCCTATATGGAAGCGCTCAATCGCTACGACGTCAGCTTGAACGATGGCTGCATCTATACGGTTTCCGATATTGAATCTCTGAGCCAGCAGGTGCAGCGCGCCGCAGGCAACAGCCCATATCACCTGCCCATCATCGCCGGAATCGGCGAGGGCGGCGCTCTGGCGCTGGCCATTGCCGCGCAGACGCCCGATGCGACGATCGGTCAGACATTCGCCGTCGATCCGCGCGCAGGTATTCCGCTGACCAAGGAGCTCTGCACGCCGGCGACCAAGCGGGTGGTGGGGGACCGTAGCATCTACGGGCTTAGCGATGGCGCCCTGCCGGACCCTGTTATCGCCACCTTCACGCCTGCGGCCGACAAGGATGGTCGTGCCCATGTCGAGGATCTGAAGAAAGTACATGATGCGATCGAAATCCGCGATTCTTCCGACGATGCGCAGACCACGTTTGCCGATACGCTCGATGATCTGGTAACGGCCTCGGGTGCCTTCGACAATCCGCTTGGCCTGCCGCTCGCGATCCTCGATGCCAAGCCGAACCTCGATACGATGGCCGTCATCTATTCCGGCGACGGTGGCTGGCGTGATATCGACAAGGAAGTGGGCGGCATGTTGCAGAAGGAGGGCATTCCCGTCGTCGGTATCGACTCGCTGCGCTATTTCTGGACGGAGAGAGAGCCGCAGGAAACGGCCGACGATCTTTCCCGTATCATCGACTTCTACCGCAAGCAGTGGAAGGTGAAGCATGTTCTGCTGATCGGCTATTCCTTCGGCGCCGATATCCTGCCTGCCACCTATCAGCGTCTGAAGCCGGCCGAGAAGGAGACGGTGGCGCAGATTTCGCTTCTGTCGCTGTCGCACCAGGTCGACTACGTGATCTCCGTCATGGGCTGGCTGGGTCAGAAGACCGACGGGGCGAGCGGCGATCCTATCAAGGACCTCAAGGGTACCGATCCGAAACTCGTCCAGTGCATCTACGGCAAGGATGATGACGATGATGTAGCGTGCCCTGCCGTCAAGGATGTCGGCGGCGAGGTGATCGAACTGCCGGGCGACCATCACTTCGATGAGAATTACGGTCTTCTGACCAAGACGATCATCAATGGCCTGAAAGCGCGTCTCAAGGGATGAGCATTTCTGTTTTTCTTTGAACTACGGAAATGCTCTATCTCTGTGTTTTACGCAATTCCGACCGCGAGACCGCTGCGCGCCTTTGCTGGAGTTGCTCAGCGCATCAGCATCTCTTCGCTCCAGCCGAGTGCGGTGATCTCGCCGCTCCGGAACCTCGCATCGTCGTTGACGATGAATTCGTCGAGCTGCGGCGGCGCGACGCTGCTGCCGGACAGCATGGCATGAACCTGCCCGCGATGGTGCGTCTGATGCTGGAAGAGGTGATTCAGCACGTCCTCCATGCGCTCCCGCTGGATGCGGCCGTCGCGCTGCAGGTCGATAGTAGAGGCAAGCTTCTCCAGCGTCAGCGCTTCGCAGACGGCAACAAGGCGCTGGTCGACCTTGGCCTGCTCCGAGGCAAGTGATGACAGGTTGTCAAAGGGTTCCTCGATGTCGAAGGCACGAAGGCCGAGCGTGCCGCCTTCGAGGCCATCGATATAGAACCAGTCGACTGTGAGTATGTGGTTCAGCGTCGACTTGATCGACGGGAAAAAGCTTGCGCGCGTGGCCTCAAATTCACCGGGCTTGAGGTTTGCACAGGCGGAAAGAAGTCGATTGTTCGCCAGGGCATTGTTGTAGGCGAGCTTTCGGAACATGCGGCAGGGGTCGAAACTCGCCATTGCGTCTCCTCTCTTGGAGCATTTCCGTTTTTCTCCGAAACACGGAAATGCTCTATCCCTTTGTTTCACGCAATTCCGGACGCAAAACCGCTGCGCACCTTTGCTGGAATTGCTTAGTTCTTGTCATCAAGATCGCCGTCGCGCCACACCAGATGACGGGGCGAGGCGGGCAGGTTTTCGATCTCAGCAGCGATGAAATAGGGCGGAATATCGAGCGCGGTCAGGGCCTGGAATGTTGCGGACACCCATTTGAACTCCAGATGGTTGTCGCCATCCTCCACCCGATGAATGATCTCATGCGTGCGGAAAGGAAATTCCTGGGGGATTTCCATGAGATAGTAGAAGCCGAGTTCGTGCCAGTCGCGCCCTTCGTAATGGAAGAAATTCTCGACGGTCCAGAGCAGGCGGCCGACGGTCACCTCGACCCCGATCTCCTCCATCATCTCCCGTTTCAGCGTTTCCTCAGAGGTTTCGCCGATCTCGGCACGGCCGCCGGGAAAGGTCCAGAAAGGTTCGTGAACAGCGCGATGGACAAGTACGTGCCCATCACGAAAGCCGAGCCCGGCGATGCGGTAGTTGAAGCGCTGGCTGCCTGCATTGAGGCGTACGACGGTTCTTTTGGGCATGATATTATCCGAGATCAATGACCACTATCTCCGGCGGAACGCCGAAGCGCACGGGCGCGATGGAGCAGCCGAGCCCGCCGGAAACGATGATATTCCGACCGTTCTCTATGATATGGCCATAGGCATAACGATCGCCATAGCGTGAGGGCACGATCGGCGAATAACCGAGAAGACGGATCTGTCCTCCATGCGTGTGGCCAGACAGCGTCAGCGATACACGTTCGGGCACGCGCGGAAAGATATCGGGCTCGTGGGCAAGCAGGATGACTGGCGCGTCGTCGGAAACCTGCGCGAGCGTTCCGTCGAGATCATCGAGACCCTGCATTCGGGTGCGGCCCCATTTCCTGCCCGGCAGGAGCGCCAACTGGTCCTCCAGACCGGCCAGCCAAAAGCCATGCCCGCCCTTTTCCAAGCGGACGGCGCGATTGCTATAGACGGGAATACGGGCTTCGGCCAAAGCCCTATGTCCGAACGTATCGCCTCCGCCATTCAGCTGCGCAGTTCTATCCTCCCACCAATCATGATTGCCCATGATGGCGTGGACACCGAGCGGGGCTTCGAGCGTCGCGAGCGCCTTTGACCATTCGCTGGAATGGACATAACGCGTCACCATGTTCATGCCGGCCGCGTAGTCACCGAGCAGGAGTGTGATATCCCCCTCCAGCTCGTTCGCGAGGGCGCAGATCGAAGCGATGCGGGCTGCGGACATCCAGGGTTCGCAGGCGTGGAAATCGGCAAGTGCGACAAGCCGAAGCTTCAAGCCGGGCGGCCATCCAGGCGGGGTCAGCGTATAACGGGAAATTGTCAGCCGGGCCAGCGGTTCATAGGCGAAGGCATACCCGCCGAGCGCCATGAGGCCTGCGAAGCTGCTGCCCATGAGTTTGAGAAAGCCGCGCCGGCTGATCAATCAATCGTCCTCCCGGAACAGCCCGAACTGCGCAGCCTCCATATCCTTCGGCGGCTGCATGCCGAGATGTTTCCATGCGATTGCGGTCAGAACGCGGCCGCGCGGCGTGCGCTGAATGAAACCCTGCTGGATCATATAGGGCTCGATGATGTCTTCAATCGCGTCACGCGGCTCGGAGAGGCCGGCGGCGATGGTTTCGATGCCGACCGGGCCGCCGCCGAAATTGACGGCGATCATATTGAGGTAACGCTTGTCGAGCTGATCGAAGCCGACATTGTCGACCAGCAGGCGGGTCAGCGCCTCGTCGGCGACCTCGCGGGTGACGGCTTCGGCCCTTGCGACTTCGGCGAAGTCGCGCACGCGGCGCAACAGGCGGCCGGCGATGCGCGGCGTGCCGCGGGCGCGCCGCGCGATCTCGCGGGCCCCGTCATCGGTCATGCCAAGGCCCATCAGGCGGGCGCCGCGGCGAACGATCAGCTCGAGTTCCTCCACCGTGTAGAAGGAAAGGCGCACCGGAATGCCGAAACGGTCGCGCAACGGCGTGGTCAGCAGGCCGAGGCGGGTGGTGGCGGCAACGAGGGTGAATTTCGACAGGTCTATCTTCACCGAGCGAGCGGCCGGGCCTTCGCCGATGATGAGGTCGAGCTGGAAATCTTCCATCGCCGGATAGAGGATTTCCTCGACCGCCGGGTTGAGGCGATGGATTTCGTCGATGAAGAGAACGTCGCGCTCTTCGAGATTGGTCAGCAATGCGGCCAGATCGCCAGCCTTCGCGATAACAGGGCCGGAGGTCGAACGGAAGTTGACGCCGAGTTCCTTTGCCATGATCTGCGCCAGCGTCGTCTTGCCGAGGCCGGGTGGGCCGACGAAGAGGACATGGTCCAGCGCCTCACCGCGGTTTTTGGCGGCTTCGATGAAGATCTTGAGATTGGCACGCGCTTCCGCCTGGCCGGTGAACTCGTCCAGAGACTGCGGGCGTAGCGTCGTATCCAGGTCTTCGCCACGCTTTTCAGGCGTTATCAGGCGGGCATCGGTCATAGGGCATTTCCGTTCGAAGCTTGCTCAAGTCCATACACCAAGCGGCCTGCGTTGACACCCTGCGGGGCCATCAGCGCGAAAGTTCCCGCAGGCCAAGACGGATCAGCTTGGCGCTATCCGCACCTTCGCCGGCGGTCTTCATGGCGGCGGCAACCGCATTGGCTGCCTGATCACGCGAATAGCCGAGATTGGTCAAGGCTGAAACGGCGTCGGCAACAGGGGCTGCTGCCACACCTTCGCCGATCTCCTGCTTGAGGCCGATATTGATCGCATCGCCGGCAAAGGCAGGTGCCTTGTTCTTGAGCTCGGTGACGATACGGATCGCGACCTTGGGACCGACGCCCTGGGCGCGTGAAACGGCGGTCTTGTCCTGGAGGGCGATCGCATTGGCAAGTTCGGGAGGTGTCAGGGTCGAAAGCACCGCGAGTGCTACTTTCGCGCCGACGCCCTGCACGCTCTGCAGCAGATTGAACCATTCGCGTTCGAGCTGCGTCTGGAAGCCGAAGAGCTTAAGTTGGTCCTCGCGCACATAGGTTTCGATGAAGAGCACGCAGGCTTCTCCCGCGGAACCGAGCTTCGAGAGCGTGCGCGCCGAGCAATAGGCGACGTAGCAGACGCCGTGCACATCCACGAGCACATAGTCATCGCCGATCTCGTCTATAGTGCCTTTCAGCTTGCCGATCATGATCTTGTTCCGTCAGGGATGGGTTTCGGGTGAAATGATATCGAGCGAAGGATCAGCCGGCCATCGCCTGGCGCATACGGTTTCCACCGCGGTGATGGGCATGGCAGATGGCGATCGCCAAGGCGTCGGCGGCGTCGTCGCCCTTGAATTCGACTTTCGGCATGAGAATTTTCAGCATCATGTGGATCTGTTTCTTCTCGCCGTGACCGACGCCGATGACGGTCTTCTTTACGGCGTTCGGCGCATATTCGGATACCGGCAGGCCGGCGCGGGCAGGCACCAGCATGGCAATACCGCGAGCCTGGCCGAGTTTCAGGGTCGCTACCGCATCCTTGTTGACGAAGGTCTGTTCGACGGCGGCTTCGTCCGGCTTGTAGGAATGAACGACTTCAGCAAGGCCGTCATGCAGCTGGCAGAGGCGCGAGGCGAGATCCATGTCACCATCCGAGGTGACGGTTCCCGAGGCAACAAAACGCAGCGAATTACCGAGCGTATCGATAATGCCCCATCCGGTGCGGCGAAGGCCGGGATCGATACCGATGATGCGAATCGTGTTTTGCATGGCTCACCCTATAGCGGAGGCGAAATAAGTGCCATCGATATGTGAACAAAGCGAAAACGCGCCCTGTTTTCGGTACGGCATTTACCGGGAATTAAACCGGATGCATGAATTCTGGTCCATCAAATGTGAGAGGGGCCGGCTTCCGCAGGGCTTAAGCCTCCGATGTTCTGTTTACAGGTCAACTGGCCGGCGATTTTCCCGACTGGTGCGCCGTTCCGGAAGGGTTCGTTTTCATGGCTCAGAGATTTCAGTCCCTGTCCTTCAAGGTGATTGCCACCTTCATCCTGTTGGCCACGCTTTCGGTCGCGGTGATTGACGTCCTCGCCTATTTCGCAAGCAGCCGCGTTTCCGACGAGCAGGCACTGAAGGCGAAGGAGAGTGTGCTGATCTTCCGCGGCGACATGCTGCAGGATCAGCTCGAGCAGCTTGAGAACCAGGCGACCTCCATAGCGCGCATCGAAGCGCTGCAGATGTCGATCACCAATTTGAAAAGCGGCTGGAAGACGATGGAGAAGAGCTCCGGCGATGCGCGGGGCGAGCTGAAGAAGGTATTTATCACGAACAACCCGAACCCGGCCGACCAGCGCGAAAAGCTTACCAAGCCCGAGGGGCCGAGCGGATTTTATTATTCGAGCCACGAGAAGACGCAGGGCGAAGTGGCCCGCGATCTCACTGATACCGCCTTCAGCGATCTGCTGATCGTCGATCTCGACGGCACCGTGCTCTATTCCTACAAGAAGAACGACGACTTTGCCGAAAACCTGAAGTCCGACGCCTGGAAGGCCACCGGATCAGGCATCGCCTATGCCAAGGCGATCGAGAATACCGCGAAGGCAACCGACGATTCCGCGCCGACGGCCTTCTCCGGTCTGCGCGTCGATGCGGGCAGCAGCAAGTCGGCGATCTTCTATGCCGTGCCGATCGTCAAGCTCGGCCAGGCGAAGGGTCTGATGCTGTTCAAGGTGCGCGACGACGTCGTCACCGGCATTCTAGCGAAGGGTATCGTGTCCGGCAGCACGGCACAGGCGGCGATCATTTCAGGTGACGGCTCGGCCGTCGGTCTTAATGCGTCCGGCCGGCTTGCGACGCTCGATACTACGCAGTTCACCTTTGTGAAGGATGCGCTAGCGAGCTCGGCGATGACAGTTGCGGATTTCGATCGCGCCGATGGTGTGGCACGCGCTTATGTGCGCGGCATCGACTATCGCGGTGACCGGTTCCTCGTCGTCGAAAGCGTGCTGCTCAGCGAATTGAATGCCGGCTCCATCGAGATCGCCACGCTGCTGACCTGGATCGGCATCGGCGTTCTCGTCATCATGGCTGTTGCCACGGGGCTCATCACCAACTTTCTGTTCTCGCCGCTCGCCCGCCTTGCGGGCGTGACGCGCGAAGTCGCTGACGGCAAGCTGGAAGTCGAGATCGGCAGCCAGAACCGCAAGGACGAGATTGGCACGATGGCGAAGGCGCTTGGCCGTTTCAAGCAATCGCTGATCGAAGGCCGCGAACTCGAAGCAGTGAGCGAGCAAACGCGTGCGCAGGCCGAAAGCGAACGCCAGGAGAACCTTGCGCAGCGCGAAGCCGAAGCCCGCAGCCTGCAGGACGTCGTCACGGCACTCGACGAAGGGCTTCATCATCTGGCAAGCGGCGATCTGGCCTATCAGATCGAAACCCGCTTCCCGAGCGAGCTCGAAAGCCTGCGCGTGAACTTCAACGAGGCGCTCTCAACGCTTAACGAAACGATGACGGCGATCGGCGGCAACTCGATGGCCGTCCGTGCAGGCTCCGAGGAGATGCGCACGGGGGCGGATGAACTGGCCGGCCGCACCGAGCGGCAGGCAAGCTCGATCACCGAGACGGCTAATGCGATCAGCGCCATCACCCAGTCGGTGCGCGTGCAGATCCAAAGAGCCGAGCATGCCGAGCGCATCGCCCGCGATGCCAACAAGGAAACGGTCGGCTCCAGTCAGATCATGCGCGAGACGATTGCGGCGATGGAGGCGATCCAGACGTCTTCGCGCCAGATCAACACCATCATTTCCGTCATCGACGATATCGCCTTCCAAACCAATCTGCTGGCGCTGAACGCCGGCGTCGAGGCAGCGCGTGCCGGCGAAAGCGGCAAGGGCTTTGCGGTCGTCGCCATGGAAGTGCGCGAACTGGCGCAGCGGTCTTCGAGTGCAGCCAAGGAAATCTCCAGCCTGCTGCAGAAATCCACGCATGAGGTAGAAAGCGGTGTGGCCCTAGTCGAGAAGGCCGGGGTTGCACTGACCGGCATCGGCGGCCATGTCGAAGCCATCAACGGCCAGATCAACGAGATCATGGAGTCCACCCGCGAGGAGGCCGATACGTTGCGACAGATCAACACGTCTGTCGCCGAGCTCGATTCCATGACACAGCAGAACGCGGCTATGGTCGAGGAGACGACGGCTGCGATCCATCGTCTCGCGACGGAGGCTGTGGAAATGGACCGCCAGCTCGGCAATTTCACCCTTGGCGAAGGACATCAGCAGCATGGCGGCGACATGCACCTGCTGCGGAAACGGGCTTGATCGTATTATGAACATCCGCTTCGAAAGACCTGAGGATGCGGATGCCATTCACGCACTGACATGGGCGGCATTCGAGCCGATGCCTTATAGCAACAATACCGAAGCCCGGATCGTCAGGGATCTTCGTGCATCAGGTGACCTTGCGATATCGCTCGTTGGGGAAGAGGGCGAAGAGATCATCGGCCATATCGCGTTCTCGCCGATCACGATCGGCGGTGTCGAGGACGGATGGTATGGGCTGGGGCCGATTTCGGTGAAGCCGGAGCGGCAGCGGCAGGGCATCGGCAGAGCGTTGATCCTGAAAGGTCTGGACCTGCTGAGAGAGCGTGACGCGACGGGCTGTGCGCTGATCGGCAATCCCTCGGTCTATCGCGGCGTCGGCTTCGAAAGCGATGGAAGGCTGACTTACGGCGATCTCGAAACGCGATATGTGCAGCGGATCGTCTTCAAGGGACCGCCACCCTCCGGTGCACTGAAATTCTCTTCTGCTTTCGACGAATGACAGCCGCTTGCTACCGGTGTTTTTGTTTGCGCTGCGATTTGGAATAGCTCCATAGCGAACCTACATAGACCGCACCCCTATTCTTGCGCGGCAGGTTTCCATGGTTCCCTTTTCCATTCTCGATCTTTCCCCCGTGGCCGAAGGCACGACCATCAGCCAATCCTTCGACGCGTCGAAGCGAATGGCTCAGAAGGCGGAGGAATACGGCTATACGCGTTTCTGGATGGCGGAGCATCACGGTATGCCCGGCGTTGCAAGCGCTGCAACCTCAGTCATTCTCGGCCAGATCGGAGCGGTGACGAAGACCATCCGCATCGGCTCGGGCGGCGTCATGCTGCCGAACCACGCGCCGCTCGTCATTGCCGAACAGTTCGGCACGCTGGAAGCGCTATTCCCCGGCCGTGTCGATCTCGGGCTTGGCCGCGCGCCGGGAACGGATATGCGCACGGCGCAAGCGCTGCGGCGTAATCTCGATGCCGGTGCCAACAGCTTTCCCAATGATGTGGTGGAGCTGCAGCAGCTGCTCGGCACGCCGATCGAAAATCAGGCTATCCTCGCTGTGCCCGGTAACGACTCACATATCCCGATCTGGCTGCTCGGCTCCAGTCTCTACAGTGCCCAGCTTGCGGCCATGCTCGGCCTTCCCTTTGCCTTCGCCTCGCATTTCGCGCCTGATATGCTGCTCGATGCGATCGCGATCTACCGTGACCGTTTCCAACCCTCGGCAGAACTCGACAAGCCCTATGTAATGGTCGGCGTCATGGGTGCCGTTTCGCAAACGGACGAGGAGGCACAGTATCATTTCACCTCGGCCCAGCAGCAGTTTGTCAACCTGCGGCGCAATGTGCGCGGGCCTTTCCCGCGACCGGTCAAGGATATGGATGCTTTCTGGTCGCCGATGGAGAAGATGAATGTCGAACACACGCTGCGTTATGCCGTCGTCGGCTCGCCGGCCACGGCCGAAGCTCAGCTCAACGACTTCCTGAAGGAGACGCAGGCCGATGAGGTGATCATCTCGATGCCGATCCATGACGTCGAGGCGCGATTGAAATCGGTGGAGCTCTTTGCCGGGCTCGGTAATTTCATGCGGGCTGCAGCCTAATCAGCAGAACACAGGCAAACAAAAACCCGGCTGAAGTGCAGCCGGGTTTTTGATTCCGTATTCGACAAGGCGTCAGGCCGAAAGCTTGGCCAGGACTTCTTCCGAGACTTCGAAGTTCGAATAGACGTTCTGGACGTCGTCGTCGTCTTCGAGCGAGTCGATGAGCTTCAGCATCGACTGGGCCTTTTCTTCGTCGACCGGCACGTTGTTCTGGGCGCGCCAGACCGCCTTTACGGTATCAGCTTCACCGAGAGTGGCTTCGAGAGCCTTGGCGACGTCGCCTAGGGCTTCGAAGGCGGTTGTGATGTAGTGGCCTTCCTCATCGGTCTCGACGTCATCGGCGCCGGCCTCGATGGCGGCTTCCATGATCTTGTCGGCGTCACCCGCGGACAGCTTGTAGGTGATTTCGCCGACATGGTCGAAGGAGAAGGACACCGAGCCGGTTTCACCGAGGGCGCCGCCGGCCTTGGTGAAGATCGAGCGGACGTTGGAAGCTGTGCGGTTACGGTTGTCGGTCAGCGCCTCGACGATGATCGCCGTGCCGCCCGGGCCATAGCCTTCATAGCGGACTTCGTCATAGTTCTCCGTGTCGGCGCCGGAAGCCTTCTTGATCGCGCGGTCGATATTGTCCTTCGGCATCGACTGGGCCTTGGCGTTCTGGATCGCCAGGCGCAGGCGGGCGTTCATCGTCGGGTCGGGCAGGCCGGCCTTGGCGGCAACGGTGATTTCGCGCGCGAGCTTGGAGAACATTTTCGACCGCACGGAATCCTGACGGCCCTTGCGGTGCATGATGTTTTTAAACTGTGAATGGCCAGCCATGGCACCCCTGTTCACGTCTCATTGTTCGGAATGGGCCGCCTTATAGGATCGGAAGGGGCGATATTCAAGGAAAAAGCAGCTTTTCGATCCTTCCCTGACGGCGTGGCGGGTGGCGGAACAAAGCCGAGGAGATGACGTTTTCAACCGACGACACCAACAGGAAAGGAACGGCTATGGCAAGCTTCAGCGAAGCCCGTGAACAACCGGCACGTCAGCTCTGGGACCAGATCAACGACATCCATGCTGGCATGCTCGGCCTTTCAGGCGTCGACATGCATATGCAGCCGATGGCTCCGAATGTCGATCCGACCACCAATACGATCTGGTTCTATACCAAGACGGATGCCGAACTCGTGCAGATGATCAAACCAGGCAGCCGCGCGCATTTCTGCGTCATCGGCAAGAACCACGATTATCATGCCTGCCTGTCCGGGGTTATCGAGGTGCGTTCTGATCCCGCAAAGATCGAGGAGTTCTGGAACTCTGTCGTGGCCGCCTGGTATGAGGGCGCCAAGAAGGATCCGAAACTGACGATGCTTTCCATGCATGTCGATGATGCGGAAATCTGGGTGTCTACCGGCAGCAAGCTGAAATTCGGCTGGGAAATCGCCAAGGCCAATTTCGACGAGGAGAAGATGCCCGATGTCGGCATCAAGCGGCATCTGCAATTTGCTTGAGTCCAAAGGCCCGGCACAGAGCGCCGTGCGTCCATTCGGACGCACAAAGAACGCTCTACCTTTTTGAATCTATGCATCAGGCTTTTCGAAAATCGATTCCGATTTTCGGGCCGATGCTGTAGTCCGGGCCTTTTTACTGCACGTCTTTCATCACATAGATCAGGGGCTTCTTCGGGAGCGTGCGCAGCGAAACGGTAATGCTGTTGTCGGGCGCATAGTTGACGTCGAAACCATTGCCGAACATCGAGATGAAGGCGTTGACCGGCGGCCCGCGGCGATGCATCGGCAGGATCAGCGATGAGCGCAGCCGTTTGATGACGCGGCTCATGCTGTCGGCTCCCATGGTCAGGCCGCCGTCGACCGGTACCATGACCACGTCGAGCCTGCCGATTTCGGTGTAATGCTTATCGGTCAGCTCATAATGCAGGTGGCCGAGATGGCCGATGCAAAGGCCTGATATTTCGAAGATGAAAATGGAATTACCGTCGAGTTGTGATCCGCCGAGCCCGTAACTGAAGCGGATATCCGTCGTGACGTTGCGGATATAGGCGTCACCAACCACGAGATTGATCCTGGCCTTATCGCCAGAGGCGTCGCTCCAGCCATGCAGCACGTGTTTGATGCCGGGATCCGGCGTCAGCGTGTAATGCGTCGAGTGCGCCTTGTTCATGGTCACGACATCGGGGGTGACGGCCGGCTTGTACCAACCATTATAATCAGTGGCGATGACGATGCCGCCAGGCGTCTCGATCTCGAAAGTCGAATGGCCGAGATAAGTGAACTTGACGTCCTCACCCTCGGAAACCGCTGGGACCACCGGCACTGCGCTGGAGAAACTCGCGAAGGTGGCCTTGGGAATATTCTGCGCGATGGCCTGGCACTGGCTGACCGGTCTTCGATCTTCCTGGGCTTCGGCAAGGTTCGGTGCGGAGAAAACCGCAACACATGCGATAGCGAGGACAAGACAATGCGGCTTCATGCCACCCCTCCGGCGCTTTCACGACGCCGGGAGGATGCGGCATGCCGTCGCAGCGGTCCAGACGGGGCATGCTCACAATTGCGTGTTACGAGGCGCTAGCGCCAAAACTCCGGGATCGTCTCGGCAAGCCTCGGGCCGAGGCGCAGGGGGGCGATCTTCTCCGCCAGTCCCGTTGCATCGGAGATTTCCACGCCGACACCGCAGATGGTGGCAGGCCCGGTGGCTGCTTCCATGCGGCCCTTCGGCATCTTGGAGATGAAGCGGTTGAGCGGCTCTTCCTTGTCCATGCCGAGCGAGGAGTCGTAATCGCCACACATGCCGGCGTCCGACATATAGGCGGTGCCGCCGTTCAGGATCTGCGTGTCGGCGGTCGGCACATGAGTGTGCGTCCCGACGACAAAGCTGGCGCGGCCGTCGACGAAATGGCCGAAGCACTGCTTCTCGCTTGTCGCTTCCGCATGGAAATCGAAGATGATGGCATCGGCCTGTTCCTTCAAAGGGCAGGCAGCAAGGATCGTTTCGGCCGCCTTGAAGGGGTCGTCGAGCTCGGGATGCATGAAGACACGGCCCATGATGTTTGCGACGAGCACGCGGGCGCCGTTGCGCGCATAGAAAAGGCCTGAGCCGCGGCCAGGCGTTCCCTGAGGGTAGTTCGCCGGCCGCAGGAACTGGTCATGGCGACCTGCGAAGGCAACGGCATCCTTCTGGTCCCAGACGTGATTGCCTGTCGTCACCACGTCGGCGCCGGCATTGATCGTTTCCAGAAAAATGTCTTCGGTGATGCCGAAGCCGCCGGCGGCGTTCTCGCCATTGACGATGACGAAGTCGAGTTTCAGGTCGGAAACCAGGCCGGGCAGGCGATCCCAAACCGCCGTGCGTCCCGTCTTGCCAACCATGTCACCCAGAAATAGCAGTCGCATTCCCTATCCAATCCGTGAGGTAAAATGGCGCAGGCCGCTTTCCGTCAGGATGGCATCCAGGCTTATGTCGTGCGGCTCAGCGGGTACCTCTGCCACTTCCTGGCAGTCAAATGCAATGCCGATCAGCTTCGGAAACAGGCCTTTTTGCCGGAGACGGTCGATTGCCCGGTCGTAATGGCCGGCGCCGTAGCCGATGCGGTGGCCACGGGAATCGAAGGCGGACAGCGGCACGAGCATAATATCGGGGTCGAGAACAGCCGCATCCTCACCTGGGCCGACCGTGCCGAAACCGGTGCTGATCAGCGCTGAGCCATGGGCGAGTTCCCGGAACACAATGGTCTGCTTATCGATGATGGCGGGCACGCAGAGGCGGGCTCCACGTCCGCGCCACCGTGTCATCAGCGGCTGTAAGTCGGCTTCGGAGCGGATCGGAAAAAAAACCGAGATGATGGTGTCGGGCGCAAAAGCAATGGCATCGCCGGCATGAGCTGCCATGTCGAGGCTTTTGGCGGCACGCAGATCGGTCGGGATGGCGTCGCGAAGCGCCAGACGCTCGGCGCGCAGTTGGGCCTTCAATTCCTTTGGTGTCATTTTAGGTTCCGTATCGTTATCCGGCGAAGATAGCCGCTCGCCGTCGGTTGCAACAGGCAAAACACCTATTCTTCACCTGTTGGCGGCTCATCCTCGATATGGGCTTGGGCGAGCTTCAGCATGATTTCCGATGCTTCCATCAATGTCGTGCGCTCTTCCGGCGTCAGGCGGGCGTCCATCGCCTTTTCCAGCCAGGCGCGGCGAGAGCCCATGTCCTCGGACAACACCGTACGGCCGTGAGGAGTGATCGAAAGTTCGATCTCGCGACGGTCGATCTCGCTACGCGTGCGGCTGATCAGCTCGTCGCGCTCAAGTGCAGCAATGATGCGGGTGACCGATTGCGGCTGCAGGTGCTCCTCCAGAGCCAACCGCCAGGCGGGCATCGGCCCCAGGCGGTGAAGGGTGGCGAGGATTGCGATGGTCGATAGGCTATGCGGACCCTCGGCCCGCGCGGCACGCAGGCGGCGGCCGAGCAACAGGACGGATCGCAGGATGAGTGTCGCAGGCGCATCGCTGTTACTGGACATATAGTACGCACTGCGTATTATTTTCCTCGATCCCAATTCCGGGTCTGAGAGATGGTTGATGGAAAAGACACTCAATCACGTAGCCGGGGCCTTTCGCTGGTCGACTGAAAAGAAAGTGACGGCAATCGAAATCGCCGTATCAGCGCTTTCCATGGCCGTTCCGGCACTGCTTGCGGCAAGAGGCCACCATACGGGGCTCGGCCTGATCGGCGGCATGGCGATGAGCGGGACGGTAGCGCATGGTAGACTGCGGGCGCAAGCCGCGAGCGCAGGGGCCGCACTGCTGGTGCTGATGCTTGCGGCAGCGCTTGCCTGCGCACTCGGGCGGCTCGGCGACGCTTGGCAGATCGGCCTGCTGTTGATCGCCGCGCTTGCCGGTGTCACAGGCGGTTTCGATCGCGCAATGGTCGCCGCCTCGATGCGTTTCATCTTCTATCTGGTCATGGTCGGCGGCATCGTCTCCGCCACGACGGCAGATCCGCTGCTTATCTTTGCCGTCATCATCGGCGGCGCGCTTTTCGCTGTCGTTCTCCACATGGCGATGGCTGTGCTCGTCGCGCATACCCGCGGTCATGCCTCAGAGGAGACCGAGGACGACCGCAAGCCAACCACCAGACAGAGATTCAACAGGCTGCGGCGCTCCCTGGTGGAGCCGGCAGGTTGGCAATATCCCGTCCGGCTGGTTTCCTGCCTGAGTGCCGTCTCGCTGATCCGCCTGTTCTTTCCCGATCATGACGTTCATTGGGCGGCGCTGACGCTGGTGCTGCTGATCGAGCGGCGGCCGGAACGTTTGCCGCTCAAGACGACGCAAAGGGTGATCGGCGTCCTTTTCGGTGTCTGCTGTGCGGGATTGTTATCCTTCCTTGCCTTGCCGATCTGGGCCGATGTGCTTGTTGTCGCCGCGCTCGGCGGTATCAGGCCGTTTTTGCGGGCCAGGAACTATCTCATCTATTCGATCGTGATGACGCCGCTGATGATGATGGCCATGGGGACAGCCGATCATGCCGTGCCGGCTTCCGCGCTGCTGGACAGGTTATTCGCAACCGTCTTTGCCGCCTGCCTGGTGCTGCTCGTCAACCAGGCAACGATTTATCTGTTGCCTCAGACGGCAGCGCCGAAAACCTAGACGACGATGCTGGAGGGAATGGTCGCCGCCGGCACTGCAGCCGACAGGCCGGTCACGGCCGATTGTGCTGCGCCGATTGCGCCATCGGCGGCAGCATCGCGGTTCTTCTCGCGTAGATCGCGCATGGCCTTTTCAAGGATCTGCTTCAGTTCGCGGACGACGGATTTGAATTCTTCCATCGTTTTGCGGTCATCGGCGGAAATTGCGGACGACTTCGGACCGTCTTCGACGGTTTCCTGATAGGCCTTGCGGGCATGAGCCGCGCCATCCGTTTCCGCAGTGCTGGTGCCGTCGTCGGCTGCTTCCGTCGGCGTTTCGGTATCCTGCGTTGCCTCGGTGGAAGCCGTTGCATCGCTTGCGACAACCTTGGCTGTTTCGCTTGTGGCGGCATCGGTCGTCGCGGCCGTGGAAGCGGACGTGGCTGCTGCGCTGTTGGCAGCACTTTCGCCGGAAGAGCCACCAGTGGCAACGGCCGAGGCGAATTCGGAGGCCGCAGCGCCGACCTTACGCGCGAGTTCGGCCGCGAGACGGGCGATCACTTCCGGAGGAAAGCCCGCCGTCTTCAGCGCCTGAAGCTCCTGCTTGGCTTCTTCGAGCTTGCGTTGAGCGCGGCTCTTTGCATCGTCGGCGGAGCTTGCCAGCGAATTACGCACCTGCTCCAGCGCCAGCGACTGCCGCTGGATCTTCAATACGCCGGTATCGGGCTCGCCGCTCGTGGACGAAACGCCGGATTGTGCTGGCTGAGTGCCGCGCAGAAGGGTGGACGCCGAAACGGTTGCGAGCTGCATAAGATACCCCCGATTACATTTGGGGCGTACTCTGCCAGATCAGACTTGCGTGGAACTGGGCCGCGGAACCATTTTTTTCTCGGCCAATTGCCGCATGGTCTGCTCGAAAAGGGACATACCGCCTGGCTTCCAGCCGAGTGTGCGGATCTTTTCCGTATTCATGGGGCAAAGCCCCGCCTTGTCCGCTGCCTCGGGCAGCGGGAAGGGACAGTTGGCGTGGTGCCGGATGGGCGAGAGAATATCTCTTGTGTCGACGGCGATATCCGAGACGTTGAAGACTTCGCCGGAGATCCGGGCACTTTCTGTTTCAAGCATCAGTCGCACGGCACGGCCGAGATCGCGGCCGTGTAATTCGGTTCCCGCGCGCTGGGAAACAGGCTCTCCGCGGAGATACTCATCGATCAGGTCGTCCCATTTGTTAGGGGAGCGATCGCCGTAAATGCCGGTTGCCCGCAGGCTTACTCCGGCAAAGCCTGGGCCGGAAAGATGTGTCAGTGATCGTTCAGCATCGAGCTTGACCTGGCCGTAAAGTGTTTCCGGTGCTGGGGGCTTGGTTTCGACCAGTTCAGTGCCTGGCGCAGGCTCGCCATAAGCAGCGCGGCTGGAGATGAAGATGCAACGGCGGGTGCCGGCACGCTTTGCTTCCTCGAAGAGTTTGACGGTGCCGTCGAGGTTCAGACGGCGAAACGCCTTTGGGTCCTTGCCTTCCCCGCCGCGGTATTTTCCCTCGACGTGGCTGAAGGCGGCATGCACGAACAAATAGGCATCATCGAAGGCGCCGATATGGTCCTCGTCCGGATCGAGCGAAAGTCGGGCGAAATCGACCGGACGGGAGAAGGACCGGGAGAGCGGCGCGCGCCGCCCGCCGATAATCACCTGATATCCGGCAGAAAGCAGCTCTTCGACGATATAGTGTCCGACGAGGCCCGTTCCGCCTGATACCAGTACTTTCATGCCGCCTCATCCGGATTGGCCAGAGATGCAATCTCCGGCACATGGCCGCCAGTATGAAAACAATGCCACAAATCGATCAAAGGTTGTAGCCTCGTTGCCTTAGGGTGATCCTTTTCCCAAGGTTTTTCATACTGATAGTGGAGGACCGAAATGCTCTTCCAATCCCACAGTGCCGGCATTGTAAACCACACATATTGCAGCATGTTAAAATATACGGGCAGGCCGTGCCAATCGGGAAAGAATGTTTCGAGGAACGTCTGGTCGGTGCGCCGCCAGAAGATGTCGGGCTGATCCAGAACGTCGATCATCCGCCTGAAGGTCTCTTCCGAAGGACGGGCGACGAAGACGCCGGAATTCATGCGGTGGAAATCGGCGAGACTCTCATAGACATTCGGCGCCGCGCAGAATTCCGGGTAGGCGAAGAGCTTGTCGATATTCTTCAAGACGATCGCATCGGCATCGATGAAGACGCAGCGCTCATATTCGACAAGCTGCCAGAGGCGCAGCTTACAGAAATTATCGAGCGGCGAATGAAACGCCGGTTTGCGGCCTTTTGTGAAGGGTGCGGCGACGTGGAGATTGCCGCGCGCATAACGCTCGTTGAAAGCATCTGACAAGGGTAGATGCTCGACTTCGATCAGCCGGCAGCCCAGAGCGTCCAGTGGGGTGAGCGCGGACGCATTGACCCCGCCGGTATGCAGAACGACGATGGAGGCTTCGGTGCCCGTGCGGCGCAGGGAGTTTGCCAGCGCGGTGGCACCCTTCGCGTAGTCGGCGTTGGTGACGAGGGTGACGTAGGCAAAAGGTGGGGTATGGGTCATTGGCGGCGGGCGCTCCCGCCAACGCCTAGATTTACGCGCGGTCGGTGCCTCGAGATAAAAGCACCGCTCATGATACGGACTTCAGCCGCTTGCCTTCCGGGTCGTGATTGATCGTCGCAGCGATATCCTTCGTCCAGGCAGAGACGGCCGGGACACGGGAGCGGTCGACGCGGTAAGCGAATTTCTTGGCGACTTCGACGATTTCGTCGAGCAGGCCGGCCTGCAGAGTAATCGGATCGAGGCCGAGACCCAGGAATTTGTCGTTCTTGACGACCAAATCGTTTTCGGCCGCCTCCTTGCGCGGATTGGGTAGCCGGACGATCTCCGAACCACTCATCCTGGCGATCATCTCGGCGAGATCGCGCACGCGATGGGTTTCTGTCATCTGGTTGAAGATCTCGACGCGCGAGCCGCGGGCCGGAGGATTCTCGAGTGCCAGCTCGATGCAGCGGACGGAATCCTGGATATGGATGAAAGCACGCGTCTGACCGCCGGTGCCGTGGATCGTCAGCGGATAGCCGATGGCGGCCTGAATGAGGAAGCGGTTTAGCACCGTGCCGTAGTCGCCGTCATAATCGAAGCGGTTGATGAGCTGCGGATGGCGGCGCGTCTGTTCGGTATGCGTGCCCCAGACGATGCCCTGGTGCAGATCAGTGATCCTTAGGCCATCATTCTTGGCGTAAAACTGAAAGAGAAGCTGATCCAGGCACTTGGTCATGTGGTAGATCGAGCCCGGATTGGACGGATAGAGGATTTCCTGGGAAACGGTCTCGCCGCCGGTCGTTTCGATACCAACGGGCAAATAACCTTCAGGGATCGCCGCGCCGACCGTCGAATAGCCGTAGACGCCCATAGTGCCGAGGTGGACCAGATGAGCATCGAGCTGCAGTTCGACCAGTGCGTTCAGCAGGTTGTGCGTGGCGCTGACATTGTTGTTGACGGTGTAGTTCTTGTGGCGGTCGCTTTTCATCGAGTAGGGGGCGGCGCGCTGTTCAGCGAAATGGATGATTGCGTCGGGCCGGTTTTCGGCGAGCCACTTCTTCAGGAGCTCGTAGTCACGGGCGAGATCGATGAGATTGAAATGGATGCGGCGGCCGGTTTCGGCATGCCAGATGCGGGTGCGCTCCTGAATGGAGTCCATCGGCGTCAGCGATTGCACGCCCAGTTCTGTATCGATCCAGCGGCGGGAGAGATTGTCGAGGATGTGGACGTCATGCCCGGCATCGGAGAGATGCAGCGAGGTTGGCCAACCGATGAAACCGTCTCCGCCCATCACCGCAATCTTCATGCCACTGGCTCCTCATGGTTGTTTCCTAAGGGGAATAGTTAGGAAATATGACAATTGTTCAATGCTTGCGTGTCGAGACGTGTTGCGCCAAAGAGGGCCGGAAAGTTTGGAGAAAATTATGGCGGAACGCGGTTTTTCTATTTCCGGCGAACTTACCGAAGCGGGCCATCGCCTCGTGCAGCGGGTCTATTATGAGGATACGGATTTCTCCGGCCTGGTCTATCATGCCCGCTATCTGCATTTCCTCGAGCGCGGCCGCACCGACTATCTGCGTTGCCTCGGCGTCGAGCAGCGCGACCTCGTCAGTGCCGACGAGGAGGGGCTGGTCTTCGTCGTCCACCGCATGGAGATCGACTTCAAGAGCCCGGCGCGAATGGATGATGTCCTGACCGTGGTGACCCATACCGAAAAGGCAGGTGGGGCCAAGATGGTCCTCAGCCAGGAAATCCGCCGCGACGATATGCTGTTGATTGCCGCAAAGGTGATCATTGCCGTCATCAACGCCAAGGGCAGGCCGCGCCGGTTACCGGAGGCGCTAGCAAGGCAAATGCTCATTCCGGAAACATGAGCAAGAGGCAGACAATACCGCCGTTTTCTGTGCGGAGACGCCCTGATACGAGGGCTTGTAAAAACTTGAATTTTATGTGAAGGAATTGCCGCGCTGCAAGATGAGCGCTGTGTTCAGCAACCGGACGATTCTCCGGTCAAGTTAATCCAGGAACAAAATCTCCCGCGATATTCCCGCTGTCATCGTTTGGCACTAACGATCTATTAACCATAATGGTGTCTTACTCGCGGAGTCGGAGTTTGTGCGACGCACGCCTTCCTTTGACCAAATTTGACGGCAAGAAGGCGGAAGAAGAGCTTGGAAGCTTGACCAGGGCTTTGGGCGGCGGCCGCCAGACATTCTTGCGTGATCACTTCGTGCCGCCCGGTCAAGCGCCGGGCGTTTGGATTCGGGGATTTTGGATCTATGGAACAAGTAGGATTGGCAGCAGCCACGACCGACGTCAGCCTCTGGTCGCTTTTCATGCAGGCCGGCATCGTCGTCAAGTTGGTCATGCTCGGCCTTATCGCCGCTTCGGTGTGGACCTGGGCTATCGTCATTGACAAATATCTGGCTTACGGCCGCGCCCGTCGCCAGTTCGACAAGTTCGAGCAGGTGTTCTGGTCGGGCCAGTCGCTGGAAGAACTTTATCGGACGCTTTCCGAGCGTACCAATACCGGCCTTGCGGCGATCTTCGTCGCGGCGATGCGCGAATGGAAAAAGTCCTTCGAGCGTGGTGCACGTTCGCCGATCGGCTTGCAGATGCGTATCGACCGCGCCATGGACGTGACGCTCGCCCGTGAATCGGAATTTCTCTCCGCCCGTCTCGGGTCGCTCGCGACGATCGGTTCGGCCGGTCCGTTCATCGGCCTCTTCGGTACGGTTGTCGGTATCATGACCTCGTTCCAGGCGATCGCCGGTTCGAAGTCCACCAATCTCGCGGTCGTGGCACCCGGCATCGCGGAAGCGCTTCTTGCAACCGCCATCGGCCTTGTCGCCGCTATCCCGGCGGTTATCGCCTACAACAAGTTCTCCGCCGACGCCGGCAAGCTCTCGGGTCGCATGGAAGGCTTTGCGGATGAATTCTCCGCCATCCTTTCGCGCCAGATCGATGAGAAGCTGCAGCCGCGCCAGGCTGCGCAGTAACGGACGGAGCGACGACCATGGGTATGGCTGTAGGCGGCAATAGCGGAGGGGGCGGCGGACGCCGCCGTCGCGGTGGCCGCAACAAGGGAGTGATCTCCGAAATCAACGTGACGCCACTGGTCGACGTCATGCTCGTGCTGCTGATCATCTTCATGGTGGCGGCGCCGATGATGACGGTCGGCGTTCCGATCGATCTGCCGGAAACGCAGGCCAAGGCACTGAATTCAGAGACGCAGCCGATTACGATTTCCGTCAAGAACAACGGCGAAGTCTATCTGCAGGAAACGCCCATCCCGGCTGAAGAGATTGCTGCAAAACTCGAGGCAATCGCGACCACGGGTTATAACGAGCGCATCTTCGTGCGCGGCGATGCGACCGCTCCTTACGGCGTGATTGCCGACGTCATGGCCCGCATCCAGGGTGCAGGCTTCAAGAACATCGGTCTCGTTACGCAGCAGAAGAAGGACCAGTAACGTTCAAGATGAAGACCAGCGTCGTCACATCTGCGGTTCTGCACGGGCTGGTGCTTACCTGGGCGCTGGTTTCGCTTGGCGCGCCGGAATCCTTCAAGGTGGAGGATTTCGAGGCGATGCCGGTCGATCTCGTGCCGGTGGAATCCATTACGCAGCAGCAGCTGGGCGACAAGAAGGCTCCGAAAAAGGAGACCTCCGCACCCGTGCCGACGACACGGCCGCCGATCCCGCAACCGGCCGAAAATGCCGGCGACAACAATGTCGATCTGAAGACGCCACCCCTTCCCAACGCCAAGCCGAGCAAGACCGACGCGGCGGCAGCCAATTCGAGTGACAAACCGCAGCCGCAGATCGACCCGAAGCCGAACGACGTCAAGGAAGTCAACAAGGAAGAAACCGAGGTCGAGCAGCCGAAGGAAGTCGCTTCCATTCCCCAGACCAAGCCGGTCGAGGTAACGCCGCCGAAGCCCGAGGAAAAGCCGCCGGAAGAACAGGCCAAGCCTGCCGACCCGCCGAAGCCGGATGCGGAAGCATTGCCGGACAAGGTGCCGACGCCGGTCGTCAAGCCGCAGGTAAAGCCGCCAGAGCAGAAGCCGGTCGAAAAGCCGCCGGAGAAGACCCCGGACCAGCCGAAGGCTGCTGAAACGCCGACGGACAAGAAGAAGGCTGACAAGAAGCAGGAAGTGGCAAAATCGGCATCCTCGATGAAGAGCGACTTCAACGCTGATGAGATCTCGGCGCTTCTCAACAAGACCGATCCGTCCGCCGGCGGCGCTAAGCGCTCGACGCAGGAAGCGTCTCTGGGTGCGAAGAAGAGCAATGGCGGTGCTAAACTTAGCCAGAGCGAGGTTGACGCAGTACGTGGTCAGATTTCTGGTAACTGGTCGGTTGTTTCGGGGTTGGCGGGCGCGGGCGACGTCCATCTTCAGGTTCGTTTCCAGCTTGATCAGGCCGGAAATGTCGTTGGCGATCCAGAGGTCATTGCTACCGGCGGCCCCGATGCAACACGCCAGGCTCTCAAGAGCAGCGTGTATCGTGCTGTCATGAAATCGTCTCCTCTCAAGAATCTGCCCGCAGATAAATATGAGGGGGACAACGGTTGGAACGAGATGGTTCTCAACTTCGACGCGAGCGATTTTGGAATCTGATGCTGGCAAACCTATCCCACGGCACCAAGCACCTTTCAGCCGCCGCCATACTTGTTGCAATGCTCGGCTGCGCGCTTGTCGGGTCGGCACGGGCCGCAACATCCGATGAGCCGGCGGTGACCATTCGCGAAGCGGTCACGGCCCATTTCAACGTCCCTCCGGATCTGCTGGAAGGTGGGAAAGTCCTGATCACCGTTCATATGAACCTCGACAAGGCCGGTGCCATTATTGGTTCGCCGGCAGTAGCAGCGACGGGCGGCACGGAAGCGGCCCGCAAGGGCCTATCTGCTGCGGCTCTGCGTGCGGTGGTGCGAGCATCGCCATTCACGATGCTTCCGAAAGAAAATTACGAGTCCTGGAAAGAAGTCGTTCTGCGCTTCTCATCCGGCGATCCGACTCCATAGATGCTGAAAGGCTGTTTGGTATGACAAAGTGTTCCTTCTTCCGCGCCATCATGGTCGCTGCCGGCCTGATGACCGCCGCCGCCTTCGCGACGCCGGCCAACGCGCTTGTTGAGATCAACATCAACAAGGGCAACGTTCAGCCGCTGCCGATCGCCGTGACGGATTTCTTGCAGGGCAATATGGGCGCGCAGGTTTCTCAGGTCATCGCCGCCGATCTACAGCGGTCTGGCCTCTTTGCGCCGGTCAACAAGACGGCCTTTATCGAGAAGATCTCCAATCCCGATGCCTCGCCGCGATTTGAAGACTGGAAGGTCATCAATGCCCAAGCGCTGGTGACCGGCCGCGTCACCCAGGAAGCCGATGGCCGCCTGCGCGCCGAGTTCCGCCTCTGGGATACGTTTGCCGGCCAGCAGATGACCGGCCAGCAGTTTTATACGCAACCCGAGAACTGGCGCCGTGTCGCCCACATCATCGCTGACGCGATCTATAAGCAGATCACCGGCGAAGAGGGCTATTTCGATACCCGCGTCGTTTTCGTTTCCGAATCCGGTCCTAAGCAGCAGCGCAAGCGCCAACTGGCGATCATGGATCAGGACGGCTTCAACGTGCGTATGCTGACCGATGGCAGCGACCTCGTCCTGACGCCCCGCTTCTCGCCGAGCCGGCAGGAAGTGACCTACATGTCCTTCGCCAACCAGCAGCCGCGCGTCTATCTGCTGCAGCTTGAGACCGGACAGCGTGAGGTCGTCGGCAACTTCCCGGGCATGACCTTCTCGCCGCGTTTCTCTCCCGATGGCCAGAAGGTCATCATGAGCCTGCAGCAGGAAGGCAACTCGAACATTTATACGATGGACCTGCGTTCGCGCACGACGACCCGTCTGACCTCCACCGCTGCGATCGATACATCGCCCTCCTATTCGCCGGATGGAAACCGCATCGCCTTCGAAAGCGACCGCGGCGGACAGTCGCAGATCTATGTCATGAATGCCGACGGTTCGGGCCAGACCCGTATTTCTTTCGGTGATGGCCGCTACTCCACGCCGGTCTGGTCGCCGCGTGGCGATCTGATCGCCTTCACCAAGCAGTCGGGCGGCAAGTTCTCGATCGGCGTGATGAAGCCGGATGGTTCGGGCGAACGCATTTTGACGACCGGTTTTCACAACGAAGGCCCGACCTGGGCGCCGAATGGCCGCGTCATCATGTTCTTCCGCCAGGCGGCAGGTGCCGGTGGCCCGCAACTCTATTCGATCGACCTGACAGGCTACAATGAACAGGCCATCAAGACGCCGGCCTATGGCTCGGACCCGGCCTGGTCGCCGCTTCTGGAGTAGTGGAGAGCGGAAATAACGCCTTCATGTCGCCGCAAAGTCCTGAAAATGGGCGATGCAGGGACAAATCAACGAATCGTTAACCATAATCTTTGATGGCCGGTTAACCGAGTGCGGTTACTGTCCGGAAACCCTGATTGAAGTCGCAAGGAGACCCGGCCATGAGCCGAATTCACACCCCGGCAATGAGCCGTCTGCAGAATTTCGCCCGCAACCCCGTCATGATCGCGCTGGTCGCCGGTCTCGCTCTTGCGAGCTGCGCCAACAAGAAGAACGTGCCGAACAGCGCGGGTGATCTCGGCCTCGGTGCCGGTGCGGCAACGCCGGGCTCTGCCCAGGACTTCACGGTCAATGTCGGCGACCGCATCTTCTTCGACACCGACTCCACATCGATCCGCGCCGATGCCGCCCAGACGCTCGAGCGTCAGGCTCAGTGGCTCGGTCGTTACCCGAACTACCAGATCACCGTCGAAGGCCATGCCGACGAACGCGGTACGCGCGAATACAACCTTGCTCTCGGTGCTCGTCGTGCCGCATCCACCAAGGATTATCTCGCTTCGCGCGGCGTTCCGGCCCAGCGCATGAAGACGATCTCCTACGGCAAGGAACGTCCGGTCGCCGTCTGCGACGATATTTCCTGCTGGTCGCAGAACCGCCGTGCAGTCACCGTTCTCGGCGGCGCAGGCATGTAATTTCCGGCAAAAGCCGGATTTTGACGAGGCGGCCCCTTGCGGGCCGCCTTTCTTTTTGACCACACTTTGGCCAGACTCCGTTGCTTTTTGAAAGCAATTGGAAAAATCTCCTGCTCGTGCCATCGGGGCGCGAAGAATCACTGGGACAGGACGATACAAATGAAGAAACTAGTCGTGGCAGGCATGCTGTGCCTTGCGGCCGTGACCGGGAGCGAGCGAGCGGCATATTCCGCTTCGTTCTTCGGCTTGCACATCGGCGGCCAATCCGCGCAACAGAGTCAGCCAGCAGCACCTGTTATCAAAGTGCAGAGCGGTGATGCGGAAATCCGTGTGCAGCAGATGGAAGACCAGATGCGGCAGTTGAACGGCCGAATCGAGGAAATGAGCTATCAGCTCCTCCAGATGCAGGAGACGATCCGCAAGCAGCAGGAAGACAACGAATTCCGCTTCCAGCAGCTCGAAAAGACGGGCGGCGGCGCAAGCGGTGGTGGCGGTGCCAAGGCGCCGGTGAAAAAGAGCGAGGCAGATGTCGCTCCGCCGGCATCAGGCGGTGGCGACGATATCGCCAGGGTCATCCAAGCCCCGCAGGGAGCCGAAACGGCTCCCTCCACCGATGTGCCGGCCAATGAAGGCCTCGGCCAGCCGCCGCGCGAGCTGGGCTCCATGGATTTCGACCAGAACGGCAATCAGATCGGCGGTTCGGTAGGTAAAGGTGCAACGGTCGGTTCCGCGCCGCTTCCGGATGCTGCGCCGAAGGGCAATAGTCTTCCAGGCGTAACTGCGCCGCAACAGACAGCGTCTCTCGGCAGCGAGGCCGATCAGTACAAGGCCGCCTACGGCCATGTGCTTTCCGGCGACTACAGCACGGCCGAACAGGAATTCACCCAATTTATCGGCCGATACCCGAACAGTGCACGGGCTCCGGACGCCAATTTCTGGCTCGGCGAAGCGCTTTATTCGCAGGGTAAATTCAACGAGTCGGCGAAGACCTTCCTCAACGCCCATCAGAAATACGGCACCTCCGAAAAGGCGCCGGAGATGCTGCTGAAGCTTGGTATGTCGCTTGCCGCGCTCGACAATACCGAGACTGCCTGCGCGACGCTGCGCGAAGTGTCCAAGCGCTATCCGAAGGCTTCCCGCGCCGTCATAAACAAGGTCGCGAGCGAACAGAAGCGTCTCGCCTGCTAAGGCCTTCCGGTTTGTTTCCGGAAGAACCCATTTCCCCCGAGGCGGCAATCGGCCGTTTCCTGGCTTCGCTGGAGACGCCCGCGCGCATTCTTGTCGCGATCTCGGGCGGAAGCGATTCCACCGGCCTGCTTCTCCTGCTTTCCGAAGCGCTGAAGGCCACTCCAGATCTTTCCATTTCCCTTTGTGCCGCGACCGTCGACCATGCGCTGCGCTCTGAATCCGCAGACGAGGCGCGTCAAGTGGCAGCACTGTGCGCATCGCTCGGCATTCCGCACCGGATAGTGGTCTGGCAGGGCGAAAAACCGAAGACCGGTATCATGGCGGCTGCGCGCGAGGCGCGTTACGGTCTTCTCGCCGAGGCTGCGGAAACGCTCGGCGCCAATCTCATCGTTACCGGGCATACGGCCGACGATCAGCGAGAAACGCTGAAGATGCAGGGCAAGCGAACCGAGCAGGTTTCGATCGGCATTGCGGATGCGGTGCTCTTCGACCGGCGCTTCTGGATCCTGCGGCCGCTGCTTTTCTCCACGCGTGCGGATATCCGCGCTTTCCTGAGTGCGCGAAACATGTCGTGGATCGACGACCCCAGCAACGAGGATCTGAAATACGAACGCGTGCGGACGCGCCTGCAGCTATCGGCCGAAGCCGGCTCAGAGAAGGATACCCGTAGGGCGGGACAGGAGCGGCTGGCTCTTGCGTCCGGAGGAGCCGAATGGCTCGATCGATATTTCAGGCTTCATGGCGGCCTGCTCGGACAGGTGATGCCCGATGGGCTGAAGCAGGATCACGCAGTCCTCAACTATGTGCTCGGCCGCCTGACGGCGGTTTTCGGTGGACAGCCGTTCGTGCCGGGGACGGTACAAATGGGACGGCTTTTCGTTTTCGCAGCCGGTGGCAAGCCGGGGCGGATCACCATCGGCAGGGTGGTGTTTGATTTGCGGCATGACGGGCTTTATCTGGCGCGTGAGAGCCGGGGGGTGTTGCCTCTGGTTCTAAAGCCCGGGGAGGCTGGGGTTTGGGATGGGAGATTCAAGGCCAAAAATGGGTCGGGAACGACGATGAGGATCGAGGCGCGGGCCGCTCACTCCTCCGTCATTCCCATGCTCGTCGCAGGAATCGAGCCACCGCGCGTCCGTGCGGCGAATGACTTGGACGCACTGGATTCATGTGGTGAGCACGGGAATGAGGGAGAGTGGGCTAAGGTCCTTCCAAAGGCTGCTTGGAAGCGAGCCCTTGCTTCTGCTCCGGCCTTGTTCGCCGAGGAACCGCTTTTATTTCCAGAATCCGTCCGATCGGTCGATATGACGGCGCATTTTGCCCCCTTCGACCGCTTTTTGACACGATTTGATTTCACCTTTGCCGACAGGCTTTCCGCAGTTTTCTCAAGGGCGCCCTATGCGGAGCCGCCTTTAAGAAGTATTGACGGAAAAACAATCTGACTTGGTGGATTACCTTGGCAATGGCGCAGGGCAACCCTATGTTAGAGACCAAATATGACGGCCGCCATGAGGCGACTGTTCCAGTGCTGGGGAGTTCAATGAACCCTAACTTACGTAATTTCGCCTTGTGGGCGATCATAGCGCTTCTGCTGATCGCTCTCTTCAGTATGTTCCAGACGGCTCCGGCGCAGACGGGTTCCCGTGAAATCCCTTATTCGCAGTTCCTGCGTGAGGTTGATGCGGGCCGCGTGAAGGATGTTGTGGTCACCGGTAACAGGCTGACCGGAACCTATCTGGAGAACAACAATACCTTCCAGACCTATTCGCCGGTCATCGACGACAACCTGCTCGACCGCCTGCAGGCCAAGAACGTTGCTGTAACTGCGCGTCCGGAAACCGATGGTTCCTCCGGCTTCCTGAGCTATCTCGGAACGCTGCTGCCGATGCTCTTGATCCTCGGCGTCTGGCTGTTCTTCATGCGCCAGATGCAGGGTGGCTCGCGCGGTGCGATGGGCTTTGGCAAGTCCAAGGCCAAGCTTCTGACCGAGGCGCATGGCCGCGTGACCTTTGACGACGTCGCCGGCGTTGATGAAGCCAAGCAGGATCTGGAAGAAATCGTTGAATTCCTGCGCGACCCGCAGAAATTCCAGCGCCTCGGCGGCAAGATCCCGCGCGGCGTGCTGCTCGTCGGTCCTCCGGGTACCGGTAAGACGCTGCTCGCCCGCTCGGTTGCCGGCGAAGCCAACGTGCCGTTTTTCACCATTTCCGGTTCCGACTTCGTGGAAATGTTCGTCGGCGTCGGTGCAAGCCGCGTCCGTGACATGTTCGAGCAGGCCAAGAAGAATGCGCCCTGCATCATCTTCATCGACGAAATCGATGCCGTCGGCCGCCATCGTGGCGCCGGTCTCGGTGGTGGTAACGATGAACGCGAGCAGACACTGAACCAGCTTCTTGTCGAAATGGATGGTTTCGAGGCGAATGAAGGCGTTATCCTGATTGCAGCCACCAACCGTCCCGACGTTCTCGACCCCGCGCTTTTGCGTCCGGGCCGTTTTGACCGCCAGGTTGTGGTTCCGAACCCCGACATCGTCGGTCGCGAGCGCATCCTCAAGGTCCATGCCCGCAATGTCCCGCTGGCACCGAATGTCGACCTCAAGATTCTGGCCCGCGGAACGCCCGGCTTCTCCGGTGCCGACCTGATGAACCTCGTCAACGAAGCAGCCCTGATGGCCGCCCGCCGCAACAAGCGCGTCGTCACCATGCAGGAATTCGAAGACGCCAAGGACAAGATCATGATGGGCGCCGAGCGCCGTTCCTCGGCCATGACCGAGGCGGAAAAGAAGCTCACCGCTTACCATGAGGCTGGCCACGCCATCACCGCGCTCAATGTCGCGGTGGCCGATCCGCTGCACAAGGCAACGATCATTCCGCGCGGTCGTGCGCTCGGCATGGTCATGCAGCTTCCTGAGGGCGACCGCTACTCGATGAGCTACAAGTGGATGGTCTCGCGGCTCTGCATCATGATGGGCGGCCGTGTCGCCGAAGAGCTCACGTTCGGCAAGGAGAACATCACCTCCGGCGCTTCCTCTGACATCGAGCAGGCTACCAAGCTTGCACGTGCCATGGTCACGCAGTGGGGCTTCTCCGACCAGCTTGGTCAGGTTTCTTACGGCGAGAACCAGCAGGAGGTTTTCCTCGGCCACTCGGTTTCGCAGTCGAAGAACGTTTCGGAAGCCACCGCGCAGAAGATCGACAATGAAGTGCGTCGCCTGATCGACGAAGCCTATACCCAGGCCCGCACGATCCTGACGGAAAAGCATGACGAATTCGTCGCTCTCGCCGAAGGCCTGCTCGAATACGAGACGCTGACCGGCGAAGAGATCAAGGCGCTGATCCGTGGCGAAAAGCCTGCGCGCGATCTTGGCGATGATTCGCCTCCGAGCCGCGGCTCGGCTGTTCCGAAGGCCGGTGCGCGCCCAGCTTCCAAGGGTGATGAACCCGAGGGAGGGCTGGAACCTCAGCCCCACTGAAATTGAACGGGATTTACCTAAGAGGCCGGATTTCCACAGGGAATCCGGCCCTTTTTATATTAGTAACAGGATATAATCAGTTTTCTTGGTAATTTACGTGCCGGTTACGCGGTTTTGTGGCATTCCGCTGACTAAAGACAAGTCTGAATCGAGGTCTCTGGCACAGCATCAATCTTTGAAGCCGGATTCTTGCTTGAGGAATGCGTAAGCTTCTACGGCGCGCGGAAAGCGCAGGAGTGCATATGAAAAGACGCTATTTTGGGACGGACGGCATCCGAGGCCAAGCCAACATCTTCCCCATGACGCCGGACCTTGCCATGCGGGTCGGTATTGCCGCAGGAACGATTTTTCGTAACGGCGCCCACCGTCATCGTGTTGTGATCGGTAAGGACACACGCCTGTCAGGCTATATGCTGGAGAATGCCCTGGTGGCCGGCTTTACCGCGGCGGGACTGGACGTGTTCCTGCTCGGACCTATTCCGACACCTGCGGTTGCGATGCTGACGCGTTCGCTGCGATGCGATATCGGGGTAATGATTTCAGCCTCGCACAATCCGTTCCAAGACAACGGTATCAAGCTTTTCGGTCCTGATGGTTACAAGCTCTCCGATGACCTCGAAGCGCAGATCGAGGATCTGCTCGACAAAGATCTATCGGGACAGCTTGCCAAGGCTGAGGAAATCGGCCGAGCAAAGCGTGTCGATGGCGATATCTATCGCTATCTCGAGCACGTCAAACGCACCTTGCCGCGCGACGTGACCTTGCAAGGCCTGCGCGTCGCGGTCGACTGCGCCAACGGTGCGGCCTACAAGGTGGCACCTGCCGTACTTTGGGAACTCGGCGCCGACGTGGTGACGATCGGCAACGAACCGAACGGCACGAACATCAATCTGAATTGTGGCTCTACCAGCCCGGTCGCCTTGCAGAAGAAGGTCGACGAGGTGCGCGCCGATATCGGCATTGCGCTCGATGGCGATGCCGACCGCGTCATCATCGTGGACGAAAACGGTTCGATCGTCGATGGCGATCAGCTGATGGCCGTCATCGCCGAAAGCTGGGCCGAGAGCCAGCAGCTGCGCGGCAACGGTATCGTCGCGACCGTCATGTCCAATCTCGGCCTTGAGCGCTTCCTTGGGGACAAGGGCCTTGGTCTTGCGCGCACGAAGGTCGGCGACCGCTATGTCGTCGAGCACATGCGCCAGCACAATTACAATGTCGGTGGCGAGCAGTCCGGCCATATCGTGCTTTCGGATTACGGCACAACCGGCGACGGTCTCGTTGCCGCCCTGCAGATCCTGGCGGCGGTCAAGCGCACCGGCAAAACGGTCAGCGAAATTTGCCGCCGTTTCGAGCCGGTGCCGCAACTTCTGCGCAATGTCCGCATTTCCGGCGGCAAGCCACTCGAAGACCTGCATGTGGTCAAGGCGATCGCCGATGCCGAAGCCGAGCTTTCCAAGAACGGCCGTCTCGTCATCCGCCCTTCCGGCACCGAGCCGTTGATCCGCGTGATGGCGGAGGGCGACGACCGCGCGCAGATCGAGCGCATCGTCAACGATCTGATCGGCACGATTTCGAGCGTACGCAGCGCCGCCTGAAAGCGTCGCCTCAAGGATTGAAAGCCGGCCTTCGAGCCGGCTTTTTTATTGGTGCCGATTTACTGGTATTGCGCGAGCCAGACCGTGTGGTTGCCGCAGGTCGGGTCTTCGGTCTTGTGGGCGACGACTGTGAAGCCGTGTTCGGCGAGCAGGGCGCGATATTCATCCGGACTGAGACTGCTGTGATAGAGCGGTTCGCCGACGAAGACGCCCATGGCTTCGCCATGCGCCGGGCCACTGGTGAACATCAGCGCCGTTCCCGGCTTCGAATGCGTGCGAAACAGCGGGAACATACGCCGCTGGTCTTCTGATGTCAGATGGAAGAAACTGTCCCATGCAATCAGCCCATCGAAACTTCTGCCAAGCGACAAATGGCGCATATCTGCGACCTGCCAATCGGAGTTTGGAAAGCGCGTCCGGCACATGTCGATCAGGCTGGGCGACGAATCGATGCCGGTCACAGCATAGCCGCTTTCGATGAAATGACGTGCGAGAGGTTCGCCAGAGCCGCAGCCGATATCGAGGATCGGACCGCCTTGCGGGACCAGGGCAGCGAAGCGGTCCAGCCAGCTCCGTTCAAAAAGGGTTTTGCCGCGGCTTGTATCCCAGAGTTTGGCATGCCGCTCGTAGAGATCGGCAATGGTGTCGGCCGCCTGCCTGTTGCTGTTCTGCATGTGTCGATCCCACGTGGAAAATCCTTGCTGTCTTACGTGGTTGGCTGCTGAAAGAACATGTCCCTCGACCCTGTTTGCTTTTCTTCTGCGCTCTTCGTCCGCTTTATTTGTCGTCTTGCAGGTTCCAGAAGTCAAAACAGGCAGATGGCCCGCATTTACCTTTCCGAAACATGTTCTGCGGCGAATATTCGAATTACTTCTTATGGTTAAGCAGCTTTTAACGTTTCCGATTCATTATCCATAAAAGCTTATCCGTTTGGCGGCCTGCAGCGCGCCGACGCAACCGTTGGAGTGGATCCATGAAACGAACTTTGTCCGGTATCTTCGCCGCGCTGGTGATCGCGTCGAATGCTTATTCTGCCGATCTTGCGCCGATCGAGCCCATCCCGGAACAGCCGCCGGAAGTTGCCGTCAGCGAAAGCACCGGCTGGTATCTGCGCGGCGATGTCGGTTATGCCTTTACCGACCTGCGTGGCGCGAAATTCTTCCAGGGAAGCAATGCCCTCGAAGCCGATTTCGACGATGCAGACCTTGACGATGCCTGGACGGTCGGCGGTGGTGTCGGTTACCAGATCAACAGCTATCTGCGCACCGACTTGACCTTCGATTACCTGACCAAGTCTGACTTCCGCGGTTCGACGGTCGGCGGCGGCGCCGACTTTGGCGCCTGCGTAATCGCATGTACGTCGAGAGACGTATCGTCGATGACGGCTTACACGCTGCTCGCCAACGCCTATGTGGATCTCGGCACTTACGCCTACTTCACGCCTTATGTCGGCGCTGGTATCGGTGGTTCCTACGTCAAGTGGAAGGACCTTCACAACGTCGCCTGCGCCGATGACGGCAGCGGTTGCGATGATGAAGTCGTCCATGGCGGCCGCGGCGGCTGGCGCTTCAGCTACGCCCTCATGGCCGGCGCCTCGATCGACGTGACCTGCAACGTCAAGGCCGATGTCGGCTACCGCTACCTGCATATCGATGGCGGCAACATGTTCGGCTACAACGAAAACGGCGGCCCGGGTCGCGACCGTGGCGTCAACGTCCATGAAGCCCGTGTCGGCGCCCGTTACCTCTTCGGCGGCTGTGCTCAGCCGGTCGCCTACGAAGCGCCGGAAATTCCGCTGCAGCAGCCGGTCTACAAGTAAGCGAGAGCTCCAGAGATTATCGAAAGCCGTCCGAAAGGGCGGCTTTTTTCGTTTCAGCGGGCGTTTCTGGAGACCATCGCCAGAATGATCTCGAAAAGTTCGTCCTCGGCCTGCCTAGCGTTGATTTCACCGGTTGCCGCGGCATAGGAGAGAGTTTCGGCCGCGCCAAGCATTGCCCAGAGGCCGGCTGACGCGATGGTTCCCGCGCCGACGAAGGGGGTGAGCACTGATCTGCATTGGTCCATGAAGATCACCTGACACTCGTGTTTGACCTTTTCCAGCTCCGGGGAACTCGCCAAGGCGGCGATCACATCGGGAATTTCCCGGCCCTGCGTGAGAACGCAATCGATATAGGAGGCCGCCATGACCTGCGCCTTGTCTTTCAGCGCCGGTCCGCTTTCGCGCAGTGCGGCTTCCATGAGCGCCGTCTGCCGATCGTCGAATTCCCGGTAAAGTTCTGCAAGCAATCCCGTCCGCGTGCCGAAATGATCGTAGACCACGGGCTTTGCCACGTCTGCTTGTTCGGCTAACCGGCCGAGTGTCAGCGCGTCCGTTCCTTCTTCCCGGATCAATCGCCAGGACACATCCAGGAGCTGTCGATGCCTCTCCTCTCTCGAAAGCCGGCGACGAGGGCGGGGGAGGGCGTTTTCCATGCTTGACATCGTAACCTACGAAAAGTAACTTACTATAAGTAGCTTACGAAAAGTATATAAGTGATCGATCGCGCTCGCAATCATCGATCAGGAGGTTTCGATATGCATGCACTTATCGTTCTCGCGCATCCCGACTTCAACTCGCTTAGTCACGGCGTTGCCGCGGGGATTGCCGAAGGCATAGCGGCTTTCGATGCCGCCAACTCTTTCGAAATCGCAGACCTGACGGAAGAGGCTTTCGATCCCAGATTCACCGAGGCGGATATTGCGGCTCATCGCCGGAAAACCGTGGCGCCTGCCGATGTGCTGGCGGAGCAGGCAAGGATCGATCGCGCCGATGCGCTCATATTGGTCTATCCTGTCTATTGGTGGTCCATGCCGGCCTTGATGAAAGGCTGGATCGATCGCGTCTTTGCCAATGGCTGGGCCTATGACGACACGTCCGGCAGCAAGGTCGAAAAAAAGCTTGAGCATTTGCGCGTGCATCTCGTCGGGAACGGCGGTGCTGATGCCGGTACCTATGAGCGCCACGGCTATTTCAGCGCCATGAAGACGCAAATCGACCATGGTATTTTTGACTATTGCGGCGCCCCTGTGGTGACGTCGGAACTGTTTCTCGACTCCGACGCGGGGAATGCTGCCGTGCATATCGAGACAGCCCGTCGCATCGGCCGCGATATCTTCAACGCGCGTGATCGCGCCGCGCCAAGCAGCGTCGCGTGACCGGAAACGTGATCGCGGTTGCGGCAAAATACCCTCCAGAAACGACGTCGGCCGCTTGACTGTGACGAGCTTCGCCCATAAACACAGCGGCGGGACACTCCTCCCCAACGAGGAGCCATCTATCTGGAAGGGTAGCAATATGGCGAATACCGCAAAGCCGGACGTGCGTCCGCAAAACACTCATTTTTCTTCTGGCCCCTGCGCGAAACGTCCTGGCTGGACGCTCGAAGCTCTTTCCGATGCGGCCCTTGGCCGTTCGCACCGTGCGAAAGTCGGCAAGGCCAAGCTGAAGCAGGCGATCGATCTCACACGCGAAATCCTGGAAGTGCCGGCGGATTACCGCATCGGCATCGTTCCGGCTTCCGATACCGGCGCCGTCGAAATGGCGCTCTGGTCGCTGCTCGGCGAGCGCGGCGTCGACATGGTCGCCTGGGAAAGCTTCGGTGCCGGCTGGGTTACCGACGTCGTCAAGCAGCTCAAGCTCAAGGACGTTCGCAAGATCGAAGCCGGTTACGGCGAACTTCCTGACCTTTCCACCGTCGATTTCGACCGTGACGTGGTCTTTACCTGGAACGGCACGACCTCGGGCGTCCGTGTTCCGAACGCCGATTTCATCCCTGCCGACCGCAAGGGCCTGACGATCTGCGATGCGACCTCTGCCGCCTTCGCGCAGAACCTCGATTTCGCCAAGCTCGATGTCGTCACCTTCTCCTGGCAGAAGGTACTCGGCGGCGAGGGCGCGCATGGCATCCTCATCCTGTCGCCGCGCGCTGTCGAGCGTCTGATTTCCTATCAGCCGGCCTGGCCGCTGCCGAAGATCTTCCGCCTGACCTCGGGTGGCAAGCTCATCGAAGGCATCTTCCAGGGCGAGACGATCAACACGCCGTCCATGCTCTGCGTCGAGGACTATATCGATGCGCTTCTCTGGGCCAAGCAGCTCGGCGGCCTTAAGGCTCTGATCGGCCGTGCCGACGCCAATGCCAAGGCTGTCGCCGATTTCATTGCCGCAAACGACTGGATTGCCAATCTGGCCGTCAAGCCTGAGATCGAATCCAACACCTCGATCTGCCTGAAGATCGTCGACAGGGACGTTGCCGCTCTCGATGCCGACGGCCAGGCGAATTTCGCCAAGGGCCTCGTCGCTCTCCTTGAAAAGGAAGGCGTAGCCTATGACATCGGCGCTTATCGTGACGCTCCGTCCGGCCTGCGCATCTGGGCAGGTGCGACGATCGAGACCGCCGACATGCAGAAGCTGATGCCTTGGCTTTCCTGGGCCTTTGAGACCCAGAAGGCTGCGCTTTCCCAGGCTGCTGCCTGATGTGATCGCATCCGGCTCCGCCTAGTGGCGGAGCCCCGCATTCCCAATTCAAGTTTATCGCTGAACTCTTTGAAGGAGGCCAAAATGGCACCTCGCGTTCTCGTATCCGACGAACTGTCGGAAACCGCCGTCCAGATCTTCCGTGATCGCGGCGTCGAAGTCGATTTCCAGCCGCAGCTTGGCAAGGACAAGGACAAGCTGTTCGAAATCATCGGCAATTACGATGGTCTTGCGATCCGCTCCGCCACCAAGGTGACCGAGAAGATCATAGAAGCGGCCAAGAACCTCAAGGTCGTCGGTCGCGCCGGCATCGGCGTCGACAATGTCGATATCCCGGCCGCTTCGCGCCGCGGTATCATCGTCATGAACACGCCTTTCGGCAACTCGATCACCACTGCCGAACATGCGATCGCCCTGATGTTTGCGGTTGCCCGTCAGCTTCCGGCCGCGGACACTTCCACGCAGGCCGGCAAGTGGGAAAAGTCGAAGTTCATGGGTGTCGAGATCACCGGCAAGACGCTCGGCGTCATCGGCGCCGGTAATATCGGCTCCATCGTCTGCGCCCGCGCCATCGGCCTGAAGATGCACGTGGTTGCCTACGACCCGTTCCTCTCCAAGGAGCGTGCTGAGGAAATGGGCGTGACCAAGGTCGAGCTCGACGAGCTGCTCGCGCAGGCCGATTTCATCACGCTGCATGTGCCGATGACGGACAAGACGCGCGGCATCCTGAACAAGGAAGCGCTTGCCAAAGCGAAGCCCGGCGTGCGTATCATCAACTGCGCCCGTGGCGGCCTCGTCGATGAGGCAGCGCTTGCCGAAGCCATCAAGTCCGGCCATGTCGCCGGTGCGGCTTTCGACGTCTTCGAAGTCGAGCCCGCCAAGGAAAGTCCGCTCTTCGGCCTACCGAATGTCGTCTGCACGCCGCATCTCGGCGCCTCGACCACGGAAGCCCAGGAAAACGTGGCTCTGCAGGTTGCCGAGCAGATGGCGGACTACCTCGTCAAGGGTGCGGTTTCGAATGCCATCAACATGCCGTCGATCACGGCTGAGGAAGCGCCGATCCTGAAGCCGTTCATCAGGCTCGCCGACGTTCTCGGTGCTTTCGTTGGTCAGGTCACTGAAGAGCCGATCAAGGAAATCGAGATCCTCTACGATGGCATTACGGCCAACATGAACACTCGAGCACTGACCTCGGCTGTTCTTGCAGGCCTCATCCGCTCGCAGGTTGCCGACGTCAACATGGTTTCGGCGCCGATCATGATCAAGGAAAAGGGCGTTATCCTTTCGGAGGTGAAGCGCGACAAGTCGGGCGTCTTCGATGGCTACATCAAGCTGACGGTGACGACGGAATCCATGACGCGTTCGATTGCCGGCACGGTCTTCTCCGACGGTAAGCCGCGTTTCATCCAGATCAAGGGTATCAACCTCGACGCCGACGTCGGTAGCCACATGATCTATATCGCAAACACCGACGTTCCCGGTATGATCGGCTTCATCGGCACAACGCTTGGTAGCGCCGGTGTCAACATCGCCAACTTCCAACTCGGCCGCGACAAGCAGGGCGGCGACGCTATCGCTCTGCTTTATGTAGACGCTGCGGTTGACGATGTCGTTCTGGGTAAGCTTACAGCCAATTCGGCGATCCGCCAGGCAAAGCTGCTGACTTTCAACGTCGACTGAGTTTTCCTCCCAAGGAAGACGCGCAAACCCGGCACGGTTTCCGTGTCGGGTTTTTATATGATTTGGCAAATACCGTTAGAGATCAGGCTTTCCGGATATCGACTCCGATTTTCGGGCCGATGCTGTCGTGGCCAGCGATCAGTGACGGGTGGCATTCGTGTCGTGATGCAGGAAACTGTCCCTGCTCGCATCGAAAACCCTGAAGAACTCGTCCCAGGAAATGTTCTCCACAGCGTTTTCCTGCCTGCTGAACTCAACGCCGACCAAGCCGCTTTTCATCCGGGCGGGATGGCCACCACGTGCTTCGATCCATTCCCGGATTTTATCATGATCTTTCATTGCGGATGTGCCCATCATTGCCTCCCTGCCGATGGGTTGTATTTTCAACGGGTAATAACTCTTTGGAAATGAATTGGTTCCACGTGCCGATCAAGGTATGCGTTTGAGCCCTTGATCAATCGCTGGAATGTTCAGCTAAGCCGCGAAATTGCCGGTCTGGAAGCTCTCGCTGCCCGGCTGGGAATCGATTAGCTGATGACGGATGTGACGTGGAGCCTGCCCCGTGCCGCAGCATGAGGCTGAAGCACTGATCTCCGACAACCAGCTGAGGAAGGCATCAGCTGAGATCATCGCATCGAACGCGTCGGCCGCCTTGCTGCGATAGCGCTCTTCGTGGCGCAGCAGGAAGAAGGGACGGGGCAGGGGCGGTATATTCACCTCGGTGAGAAGACCGTTGTGCAACTTCATAGCAACCGTGCTGCGCGACATCAGCGTCGGTAGCCATCGCCATCAACCACCTGCGGCAGGGCTGCCTTTTAATCTCGGCTGGTGGAATTGTACATTCCCAATCGGCGTCTATGCCGTTGCGACGCTGCGGCTGTCCAGCATCTTTCCGTTGTCGGCACTCGCAAGCTTCAGAGAGGGTCTGGTCGCAGCCCTTGCCGCAATCTGGATCGTCGTCGCGATCCGCACATGCTGCGGCGCTTATAACGGCTCTCTATTCGTCGATCCCGGCCGGGAGAGCTGACGGTAACCTACACAACGGTTTCAATCATTCGTTATTTTGAGAATGCCCGTCAGCATTGCATACTTGGCGCGGGGCTGGAAAGGAGGATGCACATGAAACGCTACACACTTTCGATGATTGGTCTGGCGATCGTGACTGCCATCATCGCCAATCCGGGCATCGCACTTGCCTGCAACAAGCTGATCGGTACCTAAGCCGATACCGCCCACCTCTTTCTTGAAGGCGCAGTTTCGGCTGCGTCTTTTTTTATATTTTTCCTTTCCCATGCTGCAGCGCACCCTAACTGCGACTGCATGACAGAGTTTCTTGACAATATCCGTGCTGAAGGCGACTGGCTTGCGAGCGTCATCATCTTCGCAGTCGTCATCTCGTTGACGCTCTTTGCGCATCGCATTCTCTTTCGCTTGCTGACCCGCCTGGTCAAGGACCAGGATCTCTTCTGGCGCTCGCTCGTCTCGCGCCTGAAGCGGGTTGTACGGCTTGCCATGCTGGTGGCCGCCCTTTCCTTCGGGGCGACCATTGCGCCGCTGACGGACATGCAGTCGGCAACTGTCCGGCATATCCTGCTTATCTTCTTCATCATCCTTGTGGCCTGGATGGCCAAAACCGCCAAGCATATCTGGATGACGGTCTATCTCAGGCGCTTCAAGCTCGATGCGGAAGACAATCTTCTGGCGCGAAAGCATGTAACACAGACGCGCATCATGGAGCGTGTCGTCGATCTTCTGATCGTTCTCGTGGCGATATCGGCCTGCATGATGAGTTTCGATGCAGTCCGGCAATATGGCGTCAGCCTGCTCGCCTCGGCCGGCGTTGCCGGTATCGTCGTCGGCCTCGCACTGCAGCCGGTGCTGAAGAACCTGTTTGCCGGCATCCAGCTTGCCATTACCCAGCCGATCCGCATCGACGATGCGCTGTTGGTCGAAGGCGAGTGGGGCAGGGTGGAAGAAATCACCTCCACCTATGTCGTGGTGCAATTATGGGACTGGCGGCGGCTGATCCTGCCGCTCAGCTACTTCATCGAAAACCCGTTTCAGAACTGGACGCGCGAAAGCTCGGCGTTGATCGGCACTGTGATGATTTATCTCGACTACAGTGTGCCCGTCGATGCGATCCGCAGGAAGGTGGAGGAGATCACGCAAGGTTCGAAGCTATGGGACCGCCGCGTCGTCAATATTGCCGTGACGGATTTCCGCGAAGCGGTGATGGAAATCCGTATCCTGGTATCGGCATCGAATTCCGGCCGCACCTTCGATCTGCGCTGCGAGGTGCGCGAGAAGTTGATCGATTTCATCCAGAGCGAATATCCGGCGGCCCTGCCGCGCATGCGTGCGGTGATGAACGAGCCGCCCGCCCGTGCCCGGCGCGAGGCGGCGGAGTAGGCCCTATCGCGTCGGGGCTTCCACGTCGCCTTCCACCGGCGTCGTGGCAATGGGCGACTGTGCATCACCTGAGGCGACAGCCGCAGGCAAAGGCACCTGGCGCTTGCGTTCACGGATCAGCGTCAGCAGGCCCGAGCAGATGATGAGCACGATGCCAAGGGCCATCGGCAGATCGACACTGTCGTCGAAGAAGAGATAGCCGAAGGCAATCGCCCAGATCATCTGGCTGTATTGCGGTGTCGCGATCAGCGTTGCGGGGGCGAGCCGTGCGGCGGTCATTAGCATTACGTTACCGGCTGCGCCGAGCAGGCCGTAGCTTGCAAGGAAGAGCCATTGCTGCGGGCTTGGCACGACCACCTGTGAGAGCATGAGCAGGCCGCTGACAATAAGGGTGCCGAGCAGCGAGGCGCCATAAAGCGACAGGCGTTTTTCGGCGGGGCCGAGCTTGCGAAGGATGACGATGGCAATGGCGGCTGAGATCGCGCCGATGGTCGCCGCCAGATGGCCGACGGACAGTTCGCGGAAACCCGGCCTGAGAACCACGAGCACACCCAGGAAACCGACGATGACGGCGGCCCAACGCTGCCAGCGTACATCTTCCTTCAAGAAGATCACCGAGAGGATGGTAACGAAAGAGGGCAGCAGGAAGAGCAGGCAGAAGGCCTCCGCCATCGGAAGCTTGGTGAAGGTGATGATGGAGGCGATTGCGCCGGTCGCGCCGGCCGCAAATCGCACCAGCCAGAGCGGCCGGTTCGTCGTCCTGAAAATGTCGAGCCATGAATCGCGCGGTCCCTTGATGAAGGGGAGGGCGGCAAGGCTGAGGATAGCACCCGTGAAGGCGACCTGGAAGGAAGGAACCGTGCCGTGCAGGGCCTTGATGGAGGCATCGCTGAAGGCAAAGACGGCATAGGCCGCAAATGCGACAAGGACGCCACGAAGCGTGGTGGAAGCGGCTGTCATTTATCCGAATCTTGTAAAAGGTGGGTCATTTCATGTACGTGATGAAATGCGGCCTATCAAAGGTCGATTGCGAATAGCTGCAATGCATGACCCGCGCATGACGCCGCCGGGAAGGCCCCAAAACCCGGCCCTTGCGCAGGGGCGCAATAGTTTCTATATCCGTCGCCCATGAAACCGGCGGCCGATCCCGCCGGAAATGTAGGAAATCCGCCATATTCCGAAGGCAGGAAGGCGGATCGAAACAGCACAGAAATTTGGCAGCACCCGTGAACACACTGGATTTTGACAAGAAGCCGGAAGACACCCGTGTCGTCGTCGCCATGTCGGGCGGCGTTGACAGCTCCGTCGTGGCCGGGCTTCTCAAACGACAGGGCTATGATGTGCTCGGCATTACGCTGCAGCTTTACGACCATGGTGCCGCCGTGCATCGCGCCGGCTCCTGCTGCGCGGGTCAGGATATCGACGATGCGCGCCGCGTCTGCGAGACGCTCGGCATTCCGCATTACGTCCTCGATTACGAGAAGCGTTTCCGCGAAACGGTCATCAATCCCTTTATGGAAAGCTATGTTGCCGGTGAGACGCCGATCCCCTGCGTTGCCTGCAACCAGACGGTCAAGTTTGCCGATCTTCTGGCAACCGCCAGGGAGCTCGGCGCTGATGCACTGGCGACCGGCCACTATATCCGCTCGCGCCAGAACCCGTCTTCCTGCAATCCCGGCCGTCGCGCGCTCTATCGCCCGGCCGACGCCGATCGCGACCAGAGCTATTTCCTCTTCGCCACGACGCAGGAGCAGATCGACTATCTGCGCTTCCCGCTCGGCGGCCTGCCGAAGGCGGAGACCCGCCGGCTGGCCGAAGAGATGGGCCTCGTCGTTGCCAAGAAGGCCGACAGCCAGGACATCTGTTTCGTGCCGCAGGGCAAATATTCCGACATCATCACCAAGCTGAAGCCGAATTCTGCCCTGGCTGGCGACATCGTGCATCTCGACGGCCGCATTCTTGGCCAGCACGAGGGCATCCTGCACTATACGATCGGTCAGCGCCGGGGCATCGGCATCGCCACCGGTGAGCCGCTCTATGTCGTCTTTCTCGACGCCCGCTCGCGCCGCGTCATCGTCGGCCCCAAGGAAGCGCTGGAGACGCATCGCGTCTATCTGCGCGACGTCAACTGGCTGGGCGACGAGACGCTTCAGGTCGCAGCATCAGGCGAGGGTTTTGCCTGTTATGCCAAGGTGCGCTCCACCCGCGCACCGGCGCCTGCTGTGCTGCATATCGATGCGAGCGGTGTCTATGTCGACCTGACGGTCGGCGAAGCCGGTATTGCGCCCGGACAGGCCTGCGCGCTCTACTCGGCGCCGGGCGACGACGCCCGTGTTTATGGCGGCGGTTTCATCGAGCGCTCCGAGCGCGAGCCCGCAGCCGAAGTCTCCCTGAAGGCGCTTTTGAGCCAGCCGGTGGCCGTGTAAAATTCCCGGGAAAGGCTATGCGGCGGCACGGCCTTTTTCTCCATCATATGCTTGACACAAAGCCGCTACGCTCTTAATAAGCCGCTCATCCGACGGGCTGAGCGCTTCGCGAAAGGCTCGTTTGAACAGTGGCTGGGTAGCTCAGTTGGTGAGAGCGCAGGATTCATAACCCTGAGGTCGGCGGTTCAATTCCGCCCCCCGCTACCATTTTTCCCTAAAAGCAAAACAGTCGATGCGCATCAGTTGCGTAGTCGGTATAATTTTGACTGGACGCATCGTCACCGGGGATTCACGATGAAATATGCTGTTGTCGCAATACTTCTCCTCCTGGCAGCCGGCTGCAGCACGACAGCGACAGAAGACCAGCCCATACCGGGTAGCCTGACTTATGGCGGCAAGGTTATCCATTCGCCCTATAGGCCCGGCACTGTGATAAAGCACACGTTCCTTGGCGAATTCGGCTATCGGCAGTTCGAACGGTATGTTGTTCAGCCTGACGGGACGCTCAAGCTTGCCTCCCGCATTGAAAGCGAAGATTTCCTCTGGAACTGAAGAGTGGCGTCGACTTCACCTGAGATTGACCTGCGTCAAGGCGCGGGATTACGATTGCTGGTGAATTCCTTCCTCATTTTAATTTCGCCAGCAGAACGGATCTCCCATGTACAATCGCATATTGCTGCCCACCGACGGTTCGGAACTTGCCGCTCGGGGCGTCGACCATGGTCTGGCGCTTGCCAAGGCGCTCAAACTTCCCGTGACAGTCGTGAGCGTCATCGTGCCGCTGACCGGTTTTGCGCTTCAGGGGATCGTGCAGGCGGAAGCGATGGACAGTTATAACGAAGGCCGGCGGAAGGAGATCGAGGATCTGGAGCAGATCATCGCGGAAAAGGCGAAGCGCGCCGGTGTCGTTGCCGACTTCGTCAGCAAGGTGCATCTCTCGCCGGCCGCGGCCATTCTGGAAACGGCGGCAGAGCAAGGTTGCGGCCTGATCGTGATTTCTTCGCATGGCCGCCGTGGGATCTCGCGACTGATGCTTGGCAGCCAGACGTCCGAGGTACTTTCCGAGGCCGGTATTCCGGTCCTGGTGGTAAAGTAACAGCTTAGCTTTCGCTCAGTGCGGCGAGGGATGCCGTGCGCTCGCCGGCGTGATCTGCCGTCTTGATGGACACCGCTCCGCTTTCTTCGCGGCTGTCGTCGGCCTCGTCACGGCTGCCTGCCTCCGGCGTCATGTAGAAGGCGAGCATTTCCTCCAGGCGCGAGGAAGTGAGGCTGGCGGCGAAACCCTTCATGGTTTTCCTCGGCGGTGTTTTCCAGTTGCGGAATTTCATAACCCATGTTCCGGCAGGTCCGGAACATGTTCCGGAAGGTTGTCACCAACTTTCGAAGATCGGTGTCGAAAGCGTCTCACTTCAGATTCACTTCCCACGCTTTAAATCCTTGTTTCCGCATCTCGTAATCGCAAAACTGCTGCGCACTTTTGGGCGACATGCTTCAGTCGCTGACAAGTTCGTTGCAGAATTGGATAAAGGCGTTGACCTTGGCCGGTACGTGATGCCGGGAGGGGTGGATGGCATAGAGCGGGAAGGTTTCGCCCGGCCAGTCGGGGTAGAGTTCCACAAGGCGTCCATCGGCAAGCAGGTCCTTGACGCTCAGCGCAAGCACCTGGGCGATGCCGGCGCCGGCAAGGCAAGCATCGAGCATGGTGCCGGGGTCGCTCATCAGAAGCGGACCATGGGCGTCGAGCGGCACGATCTTCTTGCCTCTGTGCAGTTCCCATTCGAAAGTCCGGCCTGTCAGCGGATCGCGGAATTGGATGCAGGAGTGGTCGGTGATCTCGGCAGGCGTCTTTGGCGTACCGTGCTCAGCGAGATAGGCAGGTGTCGCGACCGTCAGAACGCGGGTTTCCATCAGCTTGCGGGCGATGCGCGAGGAGCTTGGCTGCTGGCCGAAGCGAATGGCGATATCAATGCCGTCGGCGACGAGATCGCTCATGAGATCGCGGGTTATCAATTCGAGTTTCAGCGCCGGATAGCGGGTGATGAACTGCTTCAGATGCGGCGCCAGCACCATGCGAGAAAAGATCGGATCGACATCGACGCGCAGGCGGCCGCGCACGGTCAGAGACGCACCTGATGCAAGCGTGGCGGCTTCTTCGATGCCATCAAGATGGGGAGCGACCTGCGCATAGAAGCGGGCTCCCTCATCCGTCAGCCGCAGTGAGCGCGTGGTGCGGTCGAGCAGGCGCACGCCGACGCGCGCCTCCAGCCTCGATATAGCGCGACTGATGCCAGAGGCTGAGAGGCCGAGCGCATCGGCAGCTTTGACGAAACTGCCGCTTTCGATGACCGCGGCAAGCGTGCTGACACCGGAAAGCAGGCGGCCGTCGAATGCCATGGATCACTCCTGATTTGGTGTCATGGATAATCGTTGGGAAGTGCGGCATAGTCAACCACACAGGCCCTGGTCGCTGCCCGCGTGGATCCAGAAAAGCGGTTCGATGGAACATCTTCCCGCCGATTTAGTTTCTCCCGCACAGATTGGAGGATCATGCGATGACCCAATATGGTGACGACAAGAAGACCCCGATCGTGGATGAGAACACCGGTATGCCGCTCGGGCAGGCATCCTATGAAGACGAGAAGGTCCTGGCCGATGAGCGGCGCAGCGTCTCGCTCTGGGGTGTACTTGCAGCCGGTATCCTGGTCATCCTGATCGCCGCGGCGAGCTTTGCCATCTGGCCGAGCACGACGACAGATCCGGCTTCGACTGCATCCACAAAGCCTGACGCGATCAATGTCCAGCCTTCCGGTCAGGGCACATTCGACAATAATCCGGCAACCGGCTCCATCAAACCGCCGGAAGCAACCGACCGAGATCCGACACCCGACGGAAGCGGCGGCGGCCCAACAGGCGTGACTACGCCAAGCGGTACGCAGAACGGACAGTGAGGGTGTAATCTAGCATCACGGCTGGGGAAGGCCGCGCGTGACCGCGCGGCCCTTTTCATATGATGCGAACACCGTTCAGCCTGCTGGCCATTTCCAGTTGCGCACATCTGGCATGTCCTCGCCATATTCTCGGACATAGGCGTGATGCTCGACCAGCTTTGCCGTCAGGCTCTCCAGCACTTCAGGTACTTTCTCCTTCAGGCCCGGAACGCGCTCGATCGCCTCGATGGCGAGATGGAAGCGGTCGAGTTCGTTGAGCACCGTCATGTCGAAGGGCGTCGTGGTCGTGCCCTCTTCGATGAAGCCTCGCACATGGATGTTGCGGTGATTGGTGCGCTTATAGGTCAGCCGGTGGATGAGGTAAGGATAGCCGTGATAGGCGAAGATCACAGGTCTGTCCGACGTGAAGATCGCGTCGAAGGCCTCGTCCGTCAGGCCATGCGGGTGCTGATCCTGCGATTGCAGGGCAAGCAGATCGACCACGTTGACGGTGCGGATCTTCAGCTCCGGAATATGCCGATGCAGCAGGTCGACGGCGGCGAGCGTTTCCATTGTCGGCACGTCGCCGGCGCAGGCCATGACGACATCGGGCGCGACCGTATCGTCCTCATGGCTTGCCCAGTTCCAGATGCCGATACCGGTCTCGCAATGTTTCACCGCCTCGTCCATCGTCAGCCATTGCGGCTCCGGCTGTTTGCCGGCGACGATGACGTTGATGCGGTCGTAGGTCCTCAGGCAATGATCGCCGACCCAGAGCAGGGTATTGGCATCCGGCGGCAGGTAGATGCGGACGATATCCGCCTTCTTGTTGGCGACGAGATCGACGAAACCGGGATCCTGATGCGAGAAGCCATTATGGTCCTGGCGCCAGACATGCGAGGTCAGGAGATAATTCAGGGACGATATCGGCTTCCGCCACTCCAGTTCGCGGGTGACCTTCAGCCACTTGGCATGCTGGTTGAACATGGAATCGATGATGTGAATGAAGGCCTCGTAGCATGAAAACAGGCCGTGTCGGCCGGTCAGCAGGTAGCCTTCCAACCATCCCTGGCAAAGATGTTCGCTCAGTACTTCCATGACGCGGCCGTCGCTGGCGAGACTCACGTCATAGGGTTCGATTTTCTCCATCCAGACGCGATCGGTAACTTCAAAGACGCTGCCGAGACGGTTTGATTCCGTTTCGTCGGGGCCGAAAATACGAAAGTTCGCGTTGGCTTCGTTGAGCTTCATCGTGTCGCGCAGGTAATGGCCGAGGATTTCGGTGGATTGCACCATCTCCGCCCCCCGTTTTTCTACCTTTACCTCATAGGTGCGGATATCGGGCGCGATCAGCTCCTTGCGCAGCAGACCGCCATTGGCATGCGGATTGGCACCCATACGGCGTTTGCCTGAGGGGGCCAGCGCCTGTAGTTCCGGCTTCAGCGTGCCCGAGGCATCGAAAAGGTCTTCGGGATCGTAACCGCGCATCCAGTCTTCGAGGATTTTCCGGTGTCCGTCGTTCTCCCGGCAATTGGAAACCGGCACCTGATGGGCGCGCCAGAAACCTTCGACCTTCTTGCCATCCACTTCCTTCGGGCCAGTCCAGCCCTTGGGGCTGCGCAGCACGATCATCGGCCAGCGCGGGCAGGCCTGCGGCGCTGTGCCGTCGCGTGCCTCCTTCTGTATTGCCCGAATGCGGTCAAAGATCTTGTCGAAGGCGGCGGCCATTTGCTGATGCATCTTTGCCGGCTCGTGGCCTTCAACGAAGAAGGGCTCATAACCATAGCCTTCGAACAAATGCGTCAGATCTTCGTCGCTCGTCCGGCCGAGAATGGTTGGATTGGCAATCTTGTAGCCGTTGAGATGCAGGATCGGCAGCACGGCGCCGTCGCGGGCGGGGTTCAGGAACTTGTTGGAATGCCAGCTCGCAGCCAACGGACCGGTTTCGGCTTCGCCGTCGCCGATCACACAGGCAACGATCAGATCAGGATTGTCGAACGCTGCGCCATAGGCATGGACGAGCGCATAGCCGAGTTCACCGCCTTCGTGGATGGAGCCGGGGGTTTCCGGTGCTGCATGGCTCGGGATGCCGCCGGGGAAGGAGAACTGGCGGAAGAGCTTGCGCATGCCGTCTTCGGTCTCGGCGATGTCGGGATAGATCTCGCTGTAGATGCCTTCGAGGTAGGTATTGGCGACCATGCCCGGTCCGCCATGGCCGGGACCGCACATATAGATGATGTCGAGATCGCGGGTACGGATGACGCGGTTCAGATGCGCATAGATGAAGTTGAGGCCGGGTGTCGTGCCCCAATGGCCGAGCAGGCGAGGCTTGATATGTTCGGGTTTCAACGGCTGGCGCAGGAGGGGATTGGACAGGAGATAGATCTGTCCGACCGAGAGATAATTGGCTGCCCGCCAATAACGGTCGATGAGCGCGAGTTCCGCGTCGGAAAGAACTGCTGGAGTCGAGACATGCTTTTCCATGGATTTCTCCCGTTTAAACTTGTTCAACGTCAATTCTAGCGGCTGGTGCCGACATGCATTTGATCTGGATCATCAGGAACGACGAATAGAGAGCGCTTCCTGCGCGATGATCTGTTCCTCGTCAGTGGCAATGACATGTGCCGTTATGCGGCTTGCGAGTGTTGTGATTGTGAAGCCGTTGGCGGCATTCGCCTTTTCGTCGACGGCAAGGCCGAGCCAGCTCAAGCGCTGGAGGACAGCCGCGCGGATCTGCGGCTGATGCTCACCGATGCCGGCCGTGAAGACTATGGCGTCAAGCCCGCCGAGCGTCACCGACATACGGCCGATCTCGCCTGCGATGCGCAATGTGAAGAGGTCGAGCGCCTCTTGGGCTTCTGCGCGGCTATCCTCAAGAAGATCGCGGGTATCGGCATTGATGCCGGAGACGCCAAGCAGGCCGGAGCGATGGTAGAGTAGATCTTCCACCTGATCGGCGGACTGCTTCTTTTGCTGCAGCAGATGCAGGATCACGCCGGGATCGAGCCAGCCGGGCCTTGTTGCCATGGGAATGCCGTCAAGCGTGGAAAAGCCCATGCTGCAATCGCGACTGATGCCGTTTTCCAGAGCGCAGAGGCTTGCGCCGCTACCGAGATGCGCGGCGACGATTTTCGCTTTATTCGACAACCTGCGGTTCACCTCGCCGGCGATGAATTTGTAGGAAAGGCCATGAAAGCCGTAGCGCTTGATGCCCTCGTCATGAAGTGCGCGGGGGATGGCGAAGCGGCGGACGAGATCGGCCTGTGTGGCGTGAAAGGCGGTATCGAAGGAAGCGGTCTGGGCAAGCTGTGGCTTCAGGTGTTTCAGGGCACGGATGAATCGAAGCGCCTGCGGCTGATGAAGGGGTGCGAGCGGCGTGAGCGCGTCGATCGCCGCGATTGCGACATCATCGAGCGTAGTTGCCGCGGTAAAACGGTCGCCTCCATGGACGACGCGGTGGCCGGCAGCGCGGACGGTCTCGATATCGAAGTGCTCCGAGAGAAGTTTGAACGTTTCGTCGATGACCGCGTGCAGATCGTCGGTAAGCCCGGCCTTCAGCGGCATATCGAACGTTTGCGGACCTTCCGTCAGTTTGAAGGCGAGCGGTTCGGCGCGGAAGTCGATCACGCCCTTGCCGATGCGGCGCACCTTTGCATCCTCGATTGCGAAGATTCCGATCTTTACCGTCGACGAGCCGGCATTGAAGGTCAGGAGAAGGTCGGTCGACGGCATTTTACTTGATGCTCCCTGGCAGCGTGACGATGACGAACTTAGCGTCATCGTGCCGGGTGGGAAGTCTCTTGAATCCCGGCAGGCAATTTTTGGTTGCTGATTTCGGTCCCGGTTCCGGGATGGCGCGCGAATGGCCGCGTCATGAGAGCTTCACGCTAGGGATTTATTAACAAACGGCAATTTGCAAATGGAACAAGGAACTATGCCATGGCCGACATTGCCCCCAGCCATAGCGACGCTTCCCATCCGCTGCATCATTCGAACTCCGCCGGCAAATGGTTCCTGCCGGTGTTCGGGCTCGTTGTGGTCTGCGGTCTCGGATATGTCGGCTATGCCCTCGCCCGTGATCTGACTGCCGCAGTTGCCGTTCCCTGGCTGCTTCTCGGCCTTGCGCTGCTGATCGCGCTTGGCTTCGAGTTCGTCAACGGTTTCCATGATACGGCCAATGCCGTGGCGACCGTTATCTATACGCGCTCCATGCCGGCGGAATTTGCCGTCATCTGGTCAGGCTTCTTCAATTTTCTCGGCGTCTTGACGTCGACGGGTGCCGTCGCCTTCGGCATCCTGGCCTTGTTGCCGGTCGAGCTCATCCTGCAGGTCGGCTCCGGCTCGGGCCTCGCCATGGTCTTCGCTCTATTGATCGCAGCGATCGTCTGGAACCTTGGTACCTGGTATCTCGGTCTGCCGTCATCGAGCTCGCATACGCTGGTCGGCTCGATCATCGGTGTTGGCCTCGCCAACCAGTTCCTGGCGCCAGCAGGTTCAGCCACCAGCGGCGTGGACTGGTCGCAGGCAACCAACATTGGCCTGTCGCTCTTGATCTCGCCAATCATCGGTTTCGGCCTTTCCGCCATTCTGCTCATCGTTATGAAGTTCCTAGTGCGCAAACCCGAGCTCTATCAGGAGCCGAAGGGAAATCAGCCGCCGCCGTTGTGGATCCGCGCCATCCTGATCTTCACCTGCACGGGCGTCAGCTTCGCCCACGGTTCGAACGACGGCCAGAAGGGCATGGGTCTCATCATGCTGATCCTGATCGGTCTGGTGCCGACCGCCTTCGCGCTGAACCGCACACCTGATGTCAATTACCTCGAAGCCTACAAGTCGGCTTCGGCACAGGTGGAAACCGCGCTCGGCAAATATGTGAAGCCGGGTATCACCGTCAGCGACTACAAGGCGGAAGTCAGCAATGCCGTCAAGAACAAGGTCTGGACGGATGCGACCACGCCGGCGTTGCAGCAGTATATCCACCAGACGAGCACTGAAGTTGCAGCTTTTCCGACGCTGGAGGCCGTTCCGACCAATCTTGTCAGTAACGTCCGCAACGATATCTACCTGATCGGCGAGGCCCTCAAGCTCATCGACAAGCAGAAGCTGCTGCCGATGGATGCCAGCGATCTCAAGGCCGTCACCGGCTATCATGCGGCGGTGGACAACGCCACGAAGTTCATTCCGTTGTGGGTAAAGGTCGCCGTCGCACTGGCGCTCGGCCTCGGCACCATGGTTGGCTGGAAGCGCATCGTCGTGACCGTCGGTGAGAAGATCGGCAAGACGCACCTGACCTACGGCCAGGGCGCTGCCGCGGAAGTCGTCGCCATGGTGACGATCGCCTCGGCAGACCATCTCGGCCTGCCGGTTTCGACCACGCATGTGCTGTCATCCGGTGTGGCAGGCACGATGGCTGCGAACGGATCGGGCCTGCAATGGTCCACCGTGCGCAACATGCTCATGGCCTGGGTGCTGACGCTGCCGGCCTCGATCGCGATCGCCTTCCTGCTGTTCGTGATCCTGCGGCAAGTCTTCTAGTTTAAAGCATTTCCGTTTTTCTTCGAAACACGGGAATGCTCTACCTCTTTGTTTCACGCAATTCCGGACGCAAGCCGGTTCACACTTTTATTGGAATTGCTCTATTCAGGCCGTGGAGGCCAGATTGGCATTTTGACTTTCGACGAAGATGTCCGCCTCTGCGGCGGGCATCGCCTTGCCGAAGAGATAGCCCTGGCCGATGTCGCAGCCGAGCTGCAGCAGATAGGCCAGTTGGGCGTGCTCCTCGACGCCTTCTGCCGTCGTCTTGATGTTGAGGCTTCTGCCGAGAGCGAGCATGGCGCGGACGATTTTTTCCTGCTTCTCGTCCTCCCGGCAGGTGGCGATGAAACTCTTGTCGATCTTGATCTTGTCGAAACGGTAGCGGGCGAGCTGAGCGAGGCTCGAATAGCCCGTGCCGAAATCATCGAGTGCAATCTGTATGCCGGCCTCATGCAACTCATCGAGAATATGGGCGGCGATCGCCGGGTCCTGGATCAGCGCGTTTTCGGTGATTTCCACTTCCAGCCGCTTTGCCGGCAGACGGCTTGCGGTCAGCACTTTAAGGATGCGGGAAGCAAGCAGCCTGTCTTCCATCTGCACCGGCGACACGTTGAAGGAAAGCCTGACATGATCCGGCCAGGCCAGCGCATCGTAACATGCCTGGGTGAGCAGATTTTCGAACAGTTCGGTGATCATGCCGGTTTCTTCGGCAATGCTGATGAAAACCGGGGGAGGGATGTTCGTGCCGTCGTCGTCGGTCCAGCGAGCAAGCGCCTCGAAGCCGCAGAGCCTGCCGCTTCTGAGATCAATCAGCGGCTGGTAATAGGTTTTGATCGCCTTCTTCTGAATGGCGCCGCGCAGCTTGGTCTCCAGTGATGCGCGTTCCGTTACCTTGTTCTGCATCGACGGTTCGAAGGTCAGTTGATGATTGGGACCGCGCGATTTCGCCTCGTACATGGCAAGGTCGGCGCGGTGAGCGGCATCCTCCAACGGCTCGGCGCCTTCGCTCCAGCGGTCGTAACCCACGCTTGCGCCGACCTCGACGGCAAAGCCGTCGATCAGTATGGGGCGCGTGACCGCCTGGATGAGCACCTTGGCAAACCATTCCTCCCGCGCCGCGGTCATACCGAGGGCGATGATGATGAATTCATCTCCGCCGAAACGGTAGACGCAATCGGCATTGCCCAGCGCGCAGATGCGCTTGGCCACTTCCACCAGCAGAACGTCGCCGCCCTTGTGGCCAACGAGGTCGTTGACTTTCTTGAAGCCGTCGAGATCGACGGAGAAGATCGTGACGTTGCTCCTGACTTCTTCGGGAATATTGCCTTCCTTATCGGCGGGCTTGGGCAGGATTTTGCGTTCGAAAGCGTAGCGGTTCGGAAGCTTGGTCAGATGATCGTGGGTGGCGGTCCAGTCGGCGCGCGCCTGGGCGGCGTCGCGAAGTTGCATCTCCTTGCGAAGGTCGGCAATGCGCAACACGGAATAAATGAAACTCATCGCGCCGGCGATGCCGAGGGCCAGCACGAATTTATCGGCGCCGTAATTCTCGAAGTTGCTCATGAAGGAAACGAGCCAGCTATCGACATCCAGCAGGGCGCCTGAAATCCAGATCGCTGCACCGAGCGCCATGATCGTCAGACATTGCCTTCCCGCCCTGCTCCTGAAGAATTCCGGCATCAGCTTCTCCATCTCCACCCGGGGCGGAAATATCATGAAAGTCTGAAATGTTTATTGAAACCTGAAGGCGAATTGTTAGAGACAATGCCACGCATTCGTTAGCACTTTCATCGCTACGCCTACCCCTTTCGTGCTGCGCAGCATTTTCATAGCGTACGGAGCGCCGAATTTTACCGGCGATTTGAAACCTTTGGCCGCTTTCCGCTTTATGCTTTCGCAACGGGTGCAGGGCAGATGTCTCTCTTCTATTTCAAGACCATAGACAATGACGGCACGGCTCCGGGCGATCTGCCGTTCGAATTTCCCGACCTTTTCGCCGCCGTGGAAGAGGCAAAGCATGTACTGGCCGAAATGGCGCTCGACGGTTTGCCGCAACAGCCGGGCGGATCGCTGGGCATAGAAGTGCAGAACGGGGATCGCTCTCCGATCGTGCGGCTGCGGCTGGAGCTGAAAGTAGATTACATCCGGCCGTCCTAAATCGGAACCAATGCTGCGCTCAAGCCGTTTTCCGAGACCATTCACGAGAGAGGACAATTTCATGCAACTTGTCGGCACCCAGGTCATCCCCGCCTATGGCGCTAAAGGCGGTTTTACGGTCGAGTTCGTGGGCGACGGTGGCGAAGTCGTCTCCGTGCAGATCAAGAACGATCGCGGTCAGCAATTGAACCGGCTGAACGCGGTGGAAAAGGCGAGGGAAGTGATGAGCTGCTTCGCCACGGCGCCAATCCGCGAGGATGATAACGAGCAACCAACGGGGTTGCGGAATTCTCGTTCGCGGGGTGACGAGGAGGCGATGGAAGAACAACTGGACGAGGGACTGGAAGGCACTTTCCCCGCCAGCGATCCTGTATCGATCACCAACACCGCAATACCCAAGGGCAGCAAACACTGATTCCACCTTTCACGGTCGCTATGCCTGAAAGCGCCCTGCGATCATCGGCTTGATCGCAGGGCGCTTTTCCGTCACTGGTGCTTTAACCGCTGTTCAGAGATCGTTTTTCATGCCCTCCTCAAATGCTTCCTTCGTGCGTTCCGCGCTGATCATGCTGGCGCTCGGCGTGCTGATCCTGACGGCAATCGTCGGGGCATCGCTTTGGCTGGTGCGGGAAAACAGCCTCTATTCCGATGAGGTGGCGCAGATACGCCGCGTGCGCAGCGCTGCAGCCGACCTGCTGTCGACGCTGCAGGACGCAGAGACGGGCCAGCGGGGTTTTCTACTGACTCTCGACCGGAAATATCTCGATCCGTACAACACCGCCATCCAGGACCTGCCGGCGCGGCGCCAGGGGTTGCTGGATGCAACGAGCGATCTTCCTAAAAATAGCGAAAGCCTGAGGGCGCTGGATCAGGCAATCGACAGCAAGCTCAAGGAGTTGTCATCGACAATTACGCTTGCCTCCCAGGGGCAGATGGCAGACGCCCTTGCCATTGTCCGCAGCGATACCGGCAATGCGGCAATGGCGGCAGTGCGGACGACGCTGGGCGGCCTCATCGCCTCGACAGACGATCGCCTTCGTATCATCGTGATCCAACAACTGGATGCAGCCGACAATCTGCAATGGGTCACCGTGGGCGGCGCCATCGCCATGGTCATCGTCATAGGCGGCGCCATCCTCATCATCTTCCAGCATGTGCGGGAGCTCTCGCGGGCGCAGAAGGAGCTAGAAGTGCTCAATTTCGGCCTCGAAGAGCGCGTTACCGAACGCACTGAAGACCTGATGCGGGCCAACCAGGAGATCCAGCGCTTCGCCTATATCGTCACCCACGATCTTCGCGCGCCGCTTGTCAACATCATGGGTTTTCTCAGCGAACTGGAGACCAGCCTGAAGGCGGTAAACAGCTACGTGCTTGCAGATAACAAACAGCCGAGCGAAGAGGAAATCAGGGAGGCACGGCTTGCGGTGGAGGAAGACCTGCCGGAAGCGATGAATTTCATTCGTTCCTCCACGCGAAAAATGGATTCGCTGATCAACGCCATCCTGAAGATTTCGCGCGACGGCCGACGCAAGCTTGCTCCGGAGCGGATCGATCTCAAGGCGGTGGTAGAAACGGCGGCTGAGAATGTCCAGCACCAGATTGCAGCATCCGAAGGCACGGTGGAAATCGACGTGCGCGTGCCGTCGCTCGTGACGGACCGCTTCTCGCTTGACCAGATTTTCGGTAATCTCTTTGACAATGCCGTGAAATATCGATCACCCAGCCGGCCGCTCGATCTGCACGTAAAGGCCGTACCTGCCGGAAAAGGGCGTATCCAGATCGACATCAAGGACAACGGCCGCGGTATCGGCAAGGCGGATATGGAGCGCGTTTTCGAGCTTTTCCGGCGCGCCGGCACGCAGGACCAGCCGGGCGAGGGTATCGGCCTTGCCTATGTGCGCTCGTTAATACGAAATTTGGGCGGCGATGTTACGGTCGATTCGGCCGAAGGCGTCGGCAGCACGTTCACGCTGACGCTGCCTGCGGACCTCAGCACGATTATAAAGGCAGAGACATGATAGCGACCGGCAAGGAAGTCACCATCGTCATGATCGAGGACGATGAGGGGCATGCCCGCCTCATCGAGAAGAATGTACGCCGTGCCGGCGTCAATAACGAAATCGTGCCTTTCACCAACGGCACCAGCGCGCTCGACTTCATTCTGGGCACGGACCGCAGCGGTGAAGTGAGCCGCGACCGTTATCTTCTGGTGCTGCTGGACCTGAACCTGCCGGATATGTCGGGCATCGATATTCTGGAGAAGATCAAGGGCAACGAACACACCAAGCGCCTGCCGGTGGTGATCCTGACGACGACCGACGATGAGCGCGAAATCCAGCGCTGCTATGACCTCGGCGCCAACGTCTACATCACCAAGCCGGTCGACTACGAGAACTTTGCCCACGCGATCCGCCAGCTCGGCCTGTTCTTCGCTGTGATCCAGATTCCGCAATAGTCTGCAAAGAGAAAGGCGAGCGGCCGTAGCGCGCTCGCCTTTGACGTGCTCTGACTTTTCAAGCGACGTTGATCAGCAATGGCAGGCCGATCATCACGCCGACAAGAACAGCGACAACAGTTGCGACACGCACGATGCGCAGACGCCGCGTGCGTTCCCCACTCCAGTCATAGGTCATTTTGCGTCTCCTCGGGGAAGGACGTAGAGCCCGGGATTCCGGGTTCAATATGTATGACTGCGTTTGCTTGTGTAAGGCTGGCCTAATTTACGAGGATTATTCAGAAACGCAGCGACCAGCGGCGGCCGTCATGGGTCATGCGTACCATGCCGAGCGGCTGGACATCGATGGTCCAGAAGGAAGCGGGTGGCGCTTTCAGCACATCCAGGATCGCGGCGCGGATGACGGCTGCGTGGCTGACTGCTACGACATGGCCGCCCAGGGGCATTTCCTCGTTCATCCAGCCGGCAATGCGTTTGCAAAGCTGTTGCAGGCTCTCGCCCTCATGCGGGGCGGCTTCGGGATCGGACATCCAGAGAGCAAGGTTTTCCGGCTCTTCGGAGTGAAGGTTCATCAGCGGCTTGCCGGCCCAGCGGCCGTAGTCGCAATCCCGCAGCGAGGGAGCAAGGGTCGCGTCGAACCCCAGCATCTCGGCAGTCTGCCGGGCACGCAGCGCCGGGCTCGTGAAAGCCCTGTCCGCCCGTCCTGGCGCCGGCAGCGCGCCTTCGCTCAGCGCCTTCTCCTCCAGCGGTTCGTCCGCCGGAAAGGAGGCGGTGCGGTTTGCCGCCGTCGCGCCGTGATTTATCCATGTCAGGCGGGTGGTCACGTTCTCGGCACCCTTGGAGATAGGGCGGGATGGTCGCCGCCCGCATATGAAGTTTCGTTGACAGTATCTTTGACGAACAGATATAACCGTGACGTTGCGGGTTTGGAAGCCGGTGAAAGTCCGGCGCGGTCGCGCCACTGTGACCAGCGTGTCGAAATTCTTCGCGTTGGAAGTCAGACCCTACTGCACGCAAAGATCTTCGACTGAACGCGTCATTCCAGGAGGAATACATGTCTGACACCACTTTCGCGCCCGTCGCGTCACCCGCACCGATCCCGCTTGGCGAAATCCTGCCCTGGGCGATTTTCGGTGGCCTGCTGATGCTCATCGCCATCTATTTCGTCGGCACTGAAGAAGGCGCGATGGCGCTCTTCAACGGCATGTATGTGCACGAATTCGTGCATGACGGCCGTCACCTCCTTGGCTTCCCCTGCCACTAAGGGAGTGCCTCACATGGTTGGAAACCTTTTGCTCCGCGGCATGATCGCGGGCCTGATTGCTGGCATCTTGGTTTTTGCCTTCGCGCGCATTTTCGGTGAGCCGCTCGTCGATGCGGCGATTGCCTTCGAAGAGGCGACGTCACAGGCTGCCGGTGCCGCAGCCGAACCCGAGATCGTCAGCCGCGCCACGCAAGCGGGCCTTGGGCTCTTCACCGGTATCATGGCCTATAGCGTTGCCGTCGGCGGGCTTTTCGCGCTCGTCTTCGCCTTCGTCCATGGCCGCTTCAGTAGCCTTTCGGCACGCGGCACCTCTGCCGTCATCGCTGCCGCCGCTTTCGTCGCCATCGTCATCGTCCCGGCCATTAAATATCCGGCCAATCCGCCGGCTGTCGGCAACCCGGATACGATTGGGGTGCGCACCGAACTGTTCTTCCTGATGATCGTCGTGTCGATTGCTTCGCTGGTCGCGGCGATCGCAATCGCCCGCCGGCTGGCGGCGAACTACGGCGCCTGGAATGCGGCGATCATTGCGGGCATCCTCTTTGTCGGCTTCATTGGCCTGGTGGAATATCTGCTGCCGCCGATCAACGAAGTGCCGGAGAATTTCTCGGCGATGGTTCTGTGGCGCTTCCGCACGACCTCGCTTGGGATGCATGTGATCTTATGGTCGGTTCTCGGCCTCGCATTCGGCGCGCTGGCGGAGAAGCGCCTCAGCGTAAGGAACGGGTTCCGCCCGGCTTATCGGTAGGCAATGGTAGAGGGGGCCTTACGGCTCCCTCTTTCCTTGAGAAGCCTGTCGGCTCGTGATCAGCCGTATCGGGACGTTGGACGTCTTATGAAGAACGTATTTGATGCCATCTGTTTTGGCTTTGCGCTGCTGACTGCCAGCAACGCATTCGCGCACAGCTACAGCGGTGAGGGCAGCAATGCCGGTCTACCGGTGCCGGAAATAACTCACGGCGAGATGGCCGTCATTGCCGATTATCGCGGTCGTATCATGGATCTTGCGGCAAGCGCGGTTGATACGAACGAGCGTTTCCGGCGTGTGCTGAACTATGCCGAAATCCAGTATTCCTACTGTCTCTGGGGCCGGATGCCCGGCAGTGTGACGGATGAGGAAAGCCCATTCAACGAATGCGCCCATGCGTACCTGGCGGCGACCAAAGCAGTGCTGCTCTCCCTGCGAGATATGCCGCAGGAGGCCGTAGCGGCTGGTGAAATCGCATCTGCCGTCGATGTTGATATGGTCAGGCGCGGGCTCTCTCTGGTGACCTGTCGATTCAGCGGTGAGGGTTTCAATACGGCCGATATCGTGCGCCCGCGCTGGAGCGAAATTCCGCTGCATCCGGCGAGCATGGTCTCGCTCACCGGATTTGCAGCGATCCTCGCCGCAGGGTTCTTTGTTTTCAGGCGGTTTCTTCGGATTCAGTCCTCGGAATAGCGCTGCTCGCGCCACGGGTCACCATACATATGGTAGCCGTTCTTTTCCCAGAAACCGGCCTTGTCGGCCGGCAGCAGATCGATGCGGCGCAGCCATTTGGCGCTTTTCCAGAAATAGAGATGGGGTACGACGAGACGCATCGGCCCGCCATGATCGCGGGTGAGCGGCAAGCCCTCCCACGAGGTGGCGAGAATGGCATCCTCGGCGGCGAAATCGGACAGCGGCAGGTTGGTGGTATAACCGTCATAGCTTGTCAGCATGACGTAACCGGCTTCCGGCTTCGGCATAGCGAGATCGAGCAGGTCGCGGGTGGAAACGCCCTTCCACTTGTTATCGTAGCGCGACCATGTCGTCACACAGTGGATGTCACTAACCATTGCGCTCTGTTCCAGCGCCTGGAAGGCTGCCCAATTGAGGTCCAGCGGTGTCTCGACAAGGCCGCGAACCTCAAGCCGCCAGCTATCGATGGAAATGATCGGCTGCTGGCCGAGGTCGAGCACCGGCCAATTCTTGACCAGATGCTGGCCCGGCGGCAGGCGCTCGGTTTCCGGGCGGCTGATGCGGCCGGTCAGGAATTTTCCTTCCGCTGCCCAACGGCGCTTGGATGTTGTGAGCTTGCTGTCTTCGGGGATCTGGTCGTCGCTCATGGCGGTCTCCTTGCGGTGCAGCAATCAGACATCTGCGCCTGACATGTGTCAAGTTTCAGCGCCTCTTGGAAATCTCCACCGCGCTCATTACACTTGAACCCGTCGGGTTATGCCTCCACGGGGAGCGGAGGCGGAAAGGGAGGAGCGAGACTCTGTCTTCGCGCTATCGCATTATTGTGGCGTTCTGCGCCGCACCCTTATTGGTTTTCGCTTTCTTCTATTACGGGAGTGCGGTCGCCACGCGCGCCTATATGGGCGAGGCTTCCGCGCAGGCGGGTACGGCGCTACGGCTTGCCGTCTCGGCGCTGAGTGGCCATCTCAGCCGCTACGAAGCCCTGCCGGCACTGATTGCCGATCACGACGATATCAAGGATCTGGTGACCCGGCCGGACGATCGGTCGCTACGGGATAGCGCCAATCTTTACCTCAAGGAAATCAACGGGCTTCTGAAATCCTCCGACATTTACGTCGTGCTGCCGGACGGCGAGACGATTGCCGCCAGCAATTATGACGGCCCCGGCAGCTTCGTCGGCGAAAATTTCAGCTATCGACCGTATTTCCAGGAGGCGATCGGCGGGCATCATGCACGCTTCTATGCGCTCGGCACGACCTCGCTGAAGCGCGGCTATTATTTCTCTTCGCCGATCCGGGTGGAAGGAGAAATCCGCGGCGTCATTGTCTTCAAGGTGGATATTGATGTGATCGAATCCTCCTGGAGCGGCGGCGAGTACCGCATCTTCGTCTCCGACCCCGAGGGAATCATCTTCATGTCCGACAGTCCGGACTGGCTCTATGGGGCGATCCTGCCGCTGAGTTCGGATCGCGTGGCACGCACCGAGGCATCGCGGCGCTATGCCAATGCGAAGCTCGTCGAACTGCCGGTCGTGCGTCATCGCTTCGAGGATCATGACCTGATGACGCTCGCCGGCGATCGTGGTCAGAGCGAATATCTCGTTCTCTCGCATTACATGCCGGCCGAAGACTGGACGGTGCACGTGCTGATGGACACAAGTTCTATCCGAACGCAAGCCAGCACTGCGCTGGTCGTGGTTTTCCTTGTTCTGTGCATTGCTGCGCTGACATTCGCCATTCTGCGGCAGCGGCGCATGCGGCTTGCCGAGCGCCTGCAATTGCAGGCCGAGGCACGGAACGAGCTTGAGCGGCGTGTCGAGGAGCGCACGGCTGACCTTGGACGCGTCAACAGCCGCATCGAGGAGGAGATCGCCGAGCGGCGTCTGACAGAGCAGCAGCTGCGCCAGACGCAGGCCGATCTCATCCAGGCCGGCAAGCTTGCCGGGTTGGGGCAGATGTCGGCTGCACTTTCGCATGAGTTCAATCAGCCGCTTGCCGCCGCCAAGACCTATACCGACAGCGCCGCCGTGTTGCTCGAGCGCGGCCGTATGGCGGAGGCGCAAGATAATATTCAGCGCATCGGCGGGTTGATCGACCGCATGGCTTCGATCAGCCGGCATTTGCGTAATTTTGCACGCAAGCCCAATGAGAAGCTCGGTCCGGTACCGCTTGACGAGGCGATCCGCGATACGCTGGAAATCATCGCCTGGCGGTTGAAAGCCGCAGATGCCGATCTCTGGCTCCATCTCGGGCCGCGGCCGCCGGTGGTGAAGGCCGGTTCGGTGCGGCTGCAGCAGGTGCTGGTCAATGTCATCTCGAATGCTGCCGATGCTGTCGAAGGGCTGGTGGACAGGCGTATCGAGGTTTCGGCGTCCGAAGAGGCAGGCAAGGTGGTTCTGACCGTGCGCGATCATGGGCCTGGTGTGCCGGCGGCGATTGCCGAGCGCATCTTCGATCCCTTCTTCACCACCAAGGGCGTCGGCAAGGGCCTCGGTCTCGGGCTTTCCATATCCTACAACATCATCAAGGATTTCGGCGGCAGCCTGTCTGTGTCCAATCATCCGGAGGGCGGGGCCGTGTTCCGTATCGAGCTTTCGGCCGCGGCAGGCATGATGCCGGAGGCGGCGGAATGAACGAACAGAAAATATTGCTCGTCGACGACGAGGAGGAACTGCGCCGTTCGACGGCGCAGGCGCTGGAACTGTCCGGCTTCAGCGTCGAGACCTTTTCCAATGCCGATCATGTGCTGGAACTGATCGGCTACAGTTTTCCGGGTGTCGTCGTTACTGATATCCGCATGCCCGGTATGGACGGCATGACGCTGATGCAGAAGATCCGCGAACTCGATACCGAGGTGCCGGTCATTCTCGTCACCGGCCATGGCGATGTGCAGCTTGCCGTCAAGGCGATGCGCGAGGGCGCTTATGACTTCATCGAAAAGCCGTTTACTCCGCAAATGCTCGCCGGCGTCATCCGCCGTGCGATGGAGCGGCGCAGCCTCGTGCTGGAAAACCGACTGCTGAAGGCGGTCGCCGGTAAGCGAGACGATATCGAGGCACGGCTGCCGGGGCGCACGCAGATCATGGTCGATCTGCGCTATCGTATCCGCGCGATCGGGGCGAGCGATGCCGATACGCTTGTTGTCGGCGACACCGGGGCCGGCAAGGAGGTGGTGGCGCGGGCGCTGCATGATATCAGCGCGCGGGCGAGCCGGCCCTTCATTGCCATCAATTGTGCGGCGCTGCCGGCAAACCTGATCGAGAGCGAGCTTTTCGGGCATGAAGCCGGTGCCTTTCCGGGAGCAGTGCGGCCGCGCTACGGCAAGTTCGAGCATGGCCGCGGCGGTACGATCCTGCTTGACGAGATCGGCTCCATGCCCGTCGACCTGCAGGCGAAATTCCTGCGAGTGCTGCAGGAAAGAACGATTTCCCGCCTTGGCTCGAACGAGACCGTGCCGCTTGACGTGCGTTTTATCGCGACGAGCAAAGTTGATCTTGAAGCGGAAGTCGCTGCGGGCCGCTTCCGCGCTGACCTGTTCTACCGGCTGAATGTCGCGACCCTTCATGTGCCGTCGTTGTCGCAGCGCCGGGCTGATATTCCGTTGCTCTTCTTGCAATTGGTGCGGGAAGCGGCCGCGCGTTATGGCAAGGACGAGATGCTTGTGCCGCCGGATGTGATTTCCGACATCGGGCAGCGCGACTGGCCAGGCAATGTCCGCGAATTGCGCAACGCAGCCGACCGCTTCGTGCTCGGCCTCGATGGTGGCGGCCGGCAGGCCGAGGCTGCGGGGCTTGCCGAGCGTGTCGCGGAATTCGAACGCGGCGTGATCGCCAGTGCGCTTGTCGCTCATGGAGGCAGCCTGAAGCCGGTCTACGAATCGCTCGGCATTTCGCGCAAGACGCTTTACGAGAAGATGCAGAGATACGGTCTCGACAAGAAACTGCTGGCCAATGAGATGGCCGGCGAGATGCGCCGCGAGTCCTGATCCAATTCCCAGTCCTGGAGTGTGATTGCCCGTTTTCAGGCTGCTTTCGATTCATGCCTTGACATGCAACCATTTGGTTGCTTATAGGGATCACAATAGGCAACCAAATGGTTCCGTATCGACATGGATGAAGACGCGGTTTTTCGAGCTTTAGCGGACGGCAACCGGCGACGGCTTCTGGATCGCCTGCATGCACGAAACGGCCAGACGCTCGGCGAATTGGGTGAAGGGCTGGAGATGACGCGTCAGGCGGTGGCGAAGCATCTCGGCATTCTCGAAGAAGCGAACCTCGTCTCCACGCGCCGGCAAGGGCGCGAAAAGCTGCATTACATCAATCCGGTTCCGATCAACGAGATCGCGGACCGGTGGATCAGCAAGTTCGAGCGCCGTGCATTAGAGGCGCTCTCCGATCTCAAGAAGAGCCTCGAGGGCAGCAAAGACGAATGAATCGTCCCACCTGCCGGCGAGGGTGTGAACAAGCCTTGGCCAAAGGGAGTATCATCATGGCTGGCAGCGCATTCAATTACGTCACCTATATCCGCACCACACCGGAGCAGCTCTGGTCGGCACTCACGACATCGGAATTCATCAAGAAATTCTGGCTTGGCGTGCAGTTCGAAACCGATTGGAAAGTCGGTTCTGCCTGGCAGATGCGCTATTCCGACGGAACCGTCACCGATACCGGCGAAATCCTTGAATTCGACCCACCCAAGCGCCTTGTCCTGAAGTGGCATAATGAGTTCAGGCCGGAGCTCAAGGCGGAAGGGTTTTCTCGATGCGTGATAGAGCTTGAGCCGATCGGCGAGGCGGTCAAGCTGACGCTGACGCATTCGATGCCGGTAGAAAGTTCCAAGTTCATCGGCGCGGTCTCCGGCGGATGGCCACAAATTCTCTCCAATCTCAAATCGCTGCTGGAAACGGGCGAAGTCGTCCTTCCACCCAACCGGTGAAGGTCAAGTGATGGGTGGATTTCCACCCATCACTTTAACCATTTGTTTCCAAATCGACCCATGCTGCGGCGCACTGTCGCAAAATCGTCATTACTTTCCTCTGATCGCGATTGCGGCTGTCAGTCCCTGGCCTGCAAATGAGCCATCCGAACCGGTGCGGAGGATGCGCCGGAGAACGATCCATTTTCATCAGGGAGGAAAACGATGAAAATCCTGAAGGCCATGCTCGGCGTGACCGCCGCCGCTGCCGTTTCGCTTCTCGCCAATGCAGCTTCGGCGCAGACCTATCCCGAGCGCACCATTACCATGGTCGTGCCTTTCGCCGCCGGCGGCCCGACCGATACCGTTGCGCGCCTCGTCGCTGAATCCATGTCGAAGGACCTCGGCCAGCAGATCGTAGTCGAAAATGTCGGCGGTGCCGGCGGCACGCTCGGCGCCGGCCGCGTCGCGGATGCCGATCCGGATGGCTATACGATCCTGCTGCATCATATCGGCATGGCGACCAGCGCCACGCTTTACCGCAAGCTCGCCTATGACACACTGAACGCCTTCGATTATGTCGGTCTCGTCACCGATGTTCCGATGACGATCGTTGCCCGCAAGGATTTTGAGCCGACCGATCTCAAGGGCCTGGTCGAATATGTGAAGGCGAACAAGGACAAGGTCACCGTCGCCAATGCCGGTATCGGCGCCGCATCCCACCTTTGCGGCATGATGTTCATGAGCGCTATCCAGACGCCGCTGACGACCGTTCCCTACAAGGGAACCGGCCCGGCCATGACCGACCTTCTCGGCGGCCAGGTCGATATCATGTGCGACCAGACGACCAATACGACAAAGCAGATCAAGGGCGGTACGATCAAGGCCTATGCCGTGACATCGTCGGCCCGCCTCGATGTGCTCAAGGACATTCCGACGGCGGTCGAAGCCGGCCTGCCGGGCTTCGAAGTCGGTATCTGGCACGGCATCTACACGCCGAAGGGCACGCCGGCCGAAATCAACGAGCGCCTGTCGAAGTCGCTGCAGATTGCGCTGAAGGACCAGAATGTTGCCGCCCGCTTCGCCGAGCTTGGCACCGCTCCCTCGTCGGACGCTGATGCGACGCCGGCGGCGCTGAAGGCGAAGCTCGAGAGTGAAATCGCCCGCTGGAAGCCCATCATCGAAGCTGCCGGCGAATACGCGGACTGAGCCCGACAGCCGCATTCATACCCTCCTCCCGATCGGGGAGGAGGGTATTTGCGCAGTCTCATGTCCGTCGCGACGCCCCATCTCCAACCCCAGGAGACATCATGAAATCTCTCAGTTTCGACACCACCAATGTCATATGCGGTGCCCTGCTTGCCGCGGCCGGTGCCTTCTTTGCCTATCAGTCGCTGAACCTCGACCTCGGTACGGCCTTTCGCATGGGGCCTGGCTATTTCCCGCTCGTTCTGTCAGGCATCCTCGTCCTGCTCGGCCTGATTATTCTCGTCCAGGCCGTGCGGGTTCAGGGCGAGCCGATCGACCCATTTGCCTGGCGCGGCATGCTCTTCATCCTGCCGGCGCCGGTCTTCTTCGGGCTGACGGTCCGCGGGCTCGGTTTTGCTCCGGCAATCTTCCTGACGGCCTTCATCGCTTGTTTTGCATCCAGTCGCATGAATGTGCTGTTCGCGCTGGTTCTCTCGCTGCTGCTGACGGTCTTTTCGGTTGGGGTCTTCAGCTACGCACTTGGGCTGCCGTTCGAACGTTTCGGCCCCTGGGTCCGGTTCTAGGAGGCGGGTATGGAACTCTTCAGCAATCTCGCACTCGGTTTCTATACGGCGGCAAGCCCGGAAAACCTGTTCTTCTGCCTTATCGGCGTGCTGCTCGGCACGCTGATCGGCGTGCTGCCCGGTATTGGTGCCACGGCAACGATCGCCATGCTGCTGCCGATCACCTTCCAGCTCGAGCCTGTTTCCTCGCTCATCATGCTCGCCGGCATCTATTACGGCGCGCAGTATGGCGGCTCGACGACGGCAATCCTCATCAACATGCCGGGTGAATCTTCCTCGGCCGTGACAGCCATCGACGGTTATCAGATGGCGCGCAAGGGCAGGGCTGGCGCGGCGCTCGCGATTGCCGCGCTTGGCTCTTTCTTCGCTGGCACGGTCTCGACCTTCCTCGTGGCTGTCTTTGCGCCGCCACTGACGGCGATTGCACTGCAATTCGGTTCGGCCGAATATTTCTCGCTGATGATCGTCGGCCTCGTATCCTCGATCGCGCTGGCACATGGCTCGGTCGTCAAGGCGCTGGCGATGGTGGCGCTTGGACTGCTGCTCGGCCTTGTGGGCACGGATATCTATACCGGCACGCCGCGCTTCACGCTCGGCATCCGCGAATATGCCGACGGATTGAATTTTGTGGCGCTTGCTGTCGGCGTCTTCGGCATTGCGGAGATCCTGCGCAATCTGGAAGGCGAGAAGACGCGCACAGTGTTGATGGCAAAAGTCTCGGGGCTGTTGCCGTCGAAGGAGGAATTCAGGCAGATGATCGCGCCAATCATTCGCGGCACTGTCATCGGCTCGGCGCTCGGCATCCTGCCGGGCGGCGGCGCGATCCTCGCCTCCTTTGCTTCCTATACGGTGGAAAAGCGCGTTTCCAAGAAGCCGGAGGAATTCGGTCATGGTGCAGTTGCCGGCGTTGCAGGGCCGGAATCGGCCAACAATGCCGGTGCGCAGACCTCGTTCATTCCGCTTTTGACGCTCGGCATTCCGGCAAACCCGGTCATGGCGCTTATGGTCGGCGCGATGATCATCCAGGGCATCGTACCGGGGCCAAACGTGGCAACGGAACAGCCGGCGCTCTTCTGGGGCATCATCGCCTCGATGTGGATCGGCAACCTGATGCTCGTCATCCTCAACCTGCCGCTGATCGGCCTGTGGGTGAAGCTGCTGACAGTGCCTTATTACGTGCTCTTCCCGATCATCATGGCCTTCTGCTCGATCGGGGTCTACAGCGTCAATTCCAACGTCTACGACCTCTATGCCGTCGCCTTCTTCGGTCTCATCGGCTACGTGCTCGCAAAACTCCGCTGCGAGCCGGCGCCGCTGCTGCTTGGCTTTGTGCTCGGGCCGCTGCTGGAGGAGAACCTGCGGCGTGCCATGATCCTGTCGCGTGGCGATGCGACGACCTTCGTCACACGGCCGATCAGCGCCATTCTGCTGACGATCGCCGTGGCGGTGCTGATTGTCGTCTTCCTGCCGAGCGTCAAGCGCAAGCGTGAAGAGGTCTTCGTCGAGGAGGCGTGAGGGGTTGCGCTCTCTGCCTATTTGTTGAAGAAAGAACGATCTGATGCGGGCGCCGTCGGGCGCCCGTTTCGCTTTACAGGATATCCAGGCTCATGAGCATCCCCGCCCGGATCAGCAACGATCTGCCTTTTCTTACCAATCTCCGCCGCGATCTGCATGCCCATCCCGAACTCGGCTTCGAGGAGGAGCGCACCAGCGGTATCGTCGCGAAGCTGCTGGAAGAGTTGGGCATCAAGGTGCATCGCGGCCTCGGTGGCACCGGAGTCGTCGGCACGCTGCAGATCGGTAACGGTACGCGCACGATCGGGCTGAGGGCGGATATGGATGCGCTTGCCATGCCGGAGACAGCAGATCGCCCCTACAAGTCGACGGAACCGGGCAAGATGCATGCCTGTGGCCATGACGGGCATACGGCAATGCTGCTCGGCGCGGCGCGGTATCTGGCAGAAACGCGAGGGTTCTCCGGCACGGTGCATTTCATCTTCCAGCCGGCCGAGGAAGGCCGTGGCGGGGCGAAGCGCATGGTCGAAGAAGGGCTGTTCAAGCAGTTTCCCTGTGATGCCGTCTATGGGCTGCACAATATGCCAGGGCTTGCCATCGATGAAATCGCCGTTGTGGAGGGGCCACAGCTTGCTTCGTCGGATAGCTGGCGGATCACGTTCCGCGGTGTTGGCACGCATGGCGCAAAGCCGCATCTCGGGCGTGATCCAATCACGGCTGCCGGCACCTTCCTATCGTCGCTGCAGACCATCGTTGGGCGTGTCGTCGATCCTCTTCAGCCGGCGGTCGTCAGCGCCTGTTCGGTCCAGGCCGGCAATCCCAGGGCATTGAACGTCATCCCTGATATCGTCGAGATCGGCGGGACGGCCCGCGCCTATTCGCCGGAGGTTCGTGACCAACTCGAGGCGGAAATCGGTCGCCTGGCGCAGGGAACGGCCGCGATGTTCGGCATCTCGGCAGACTATGAATTCGAACGTCGCATTCCTCCTGTGGTCAACAATGCGGATGCAACGGCGCGGGCGCTGGGTGCAGCACGGGGCGTCTTTGGCGAAAAGGTGCGCACGAGCTTTCCGCCGTCCACGGCCGGCGACGATTTCGCTTTCTTCGGACAGAATGCGCCGGGCTGCTACGTCTGGCTCGGCAACGGCCCTGCCGTGGATGGCGCGCTGCACCACAATACCGGCTACGACTTCAATGACGAGGCGCTCGGATATGGCGCAGCCTATTGGGTGGCACTTGTGGAGCAAGAGCTCAAGGCCGAGGCGTAAACCGCCTCAGAGGGTTTCCAATATCGGGCTCTCCAGCACTTTGCCGGTAACGACATCGGCGATGCCGCGGTCGGTCTGGTGTGGGCCGACATTGCAGGCAAGCGTAGCGCCGAAGCAAGCCTTGAAGACTAAATAGGGTGGCTTCCAGTCGACGATCTTCTCCATGGCCTTGCGGATGCCGGCAAAGCCGTTGGCGGTTTCCTGGAGGGAAGCGTCGCTCACGAGGCCGGAGAGTGGCAGAGGTAGACGGACTTCGACCTGGCCGTCCTTTGCGACGGCCATGCCGCCGCCGACCTCGATGACGGCGTTTGCCGCAAGCGCCATGTCGCGTGCATTCCCGCCGAAGACGGTGAGGTTGTGGCTGTCATGCGAGACAGTGGTGCAGAAGGCGCCGCGCCATTCGCCCCAGCCGGTCAGGAAGCCGATGCGCGGCTTCCCATCCGCCAGTCCATGGCGATGCGCGACAGCGATCATGGCACTGCCGGCGGGCGGCACGACGAAGCCGTCACGAACGTCGGCTTCTGCCTCGCCCCATTGGGTGAAGCGCGGCCGATCGATTGTCGCGAGACGCACCCTGGTGCCTTCAGCGGGAATGCGGAAATCATCGTCGGTGAGCTGTGCGAGCCTGACCGAGCGCAGGAGCGGGCTTGTATCGAATGGCTGGGTGGGTTCCGTCACCACGCCGTCTTCGGCAACCAAGCGGCCATTGGCGATGACGGCGCGGGCCTTGAAGTCGGCCAAGTCTTCGAACAAGACGAGATCGGCGCGGCGACCTGCTGCGATGAGGCCGAGATCGGAGCGTTTCAATCGCTGTGCCGCATTGAAGGTTGCTGCGCCAAGCGCCCATTCCGGCCTCATGCCGTAGCGAACGAGGCGACGTACCACGTCGTCAAGACCACCATTTTCATGGAGTTCATCGGGGAAAACGTCGTCGGTGCAGAGTGTGACGGTCGCCGGCAAGTGGCCGATGCCATCAAGCGCATCGACGAATTCTTTCAGCAGATGATCGTGCGAACCGCGCAGCTCGATCGTCATTCCGGCTGCGAGTTTCTGCAGCAGGTCGGGGCCTGATGTGAGCTCGTGATCGGAGGTGACGCCGGCCGCCATGAAGGCATTGAGGTCAGCACCATCAAGTCCGCGGGCATGGCCGCAGACGAGCTTGCCGGAGGTCAGGCCGGCATTGACGATGGCTGTCAGACGGGGATCGCCATCGATGACGCCACGCATGTTCATGACCTCGGCGACGCCGCCGATTGCCGGCGTACGCAGCAGGTCGGCGATGATGTTGGCGTCGAAATCCGCGCCGGCCAGTTCGAGACCGGGGGCGGAGGGAACGCAGGAGGGGGCAAGCAGGATCATACGCAGCGGCAGGCAGCGCGAGGCTTCGATTGCCCAGCGCACGCCGTCGAGACCATGGACGTTGCCGAATTCATGCGGATCCCAGACGATTGTCGTGACACCGCGCGGCAGTACGGCTTCCGCATATTCCGCCGGCGTGACCATCGAGCTTTCGATATGCATATGCGTATCGATCAGCCCGGGAGAGATGATGCTGCCGGTGGCATCGATTACGCTTGCGGAATCGCTTCGGCTTGCCGGCGCGTGGACGCTTGCGATCAAAGCGCCGACGAGGCCGATATCGGCCTCGCGGATCAGGCCGGTGACGGTATCGAGAATGCGGCCGCCGGTAATAAGCACATCGAAAGGACTATCGCCGCGAGCCGCTACGACAGCACGGGCACGTAAGACCGGATCATTGAGATCGGCAGGTTCCTGGCGCAGGGTTGCGGTCATTTGCGGGCCTCGTTGACCAGGGCGGCGAGAATGATGACACGCGCCATTTCGGCATCGATGTCGGCGGCGAACTGAGCATTGAACGTTGCGTGAGTGGCGCGGGTTTCAACGACGGTGCGCCCACGCGTGTGCTGGCCTTGCAGTTCTGCATCGATGCGAGCGGGGCGAAAGCTTACCACCTGCGGCGCGACGAAGGCGACGGCGGCCGAGGGATCGTAGATGGCCATGGCTGCGCGTCCGCGGCTGGTGCCGATCCTGATGTAACCGGCGAACATGTCGGCGATCAGGTCGGCATTGGCACCGCCCGCCGCACGTACTGGATCGGCATCCTCGGGCTTTGCGAGAACCTTGCGGCAGAGGTCGAGGTCGACCATGCGCAGCGGCAGCTTGTGAGCGATGACGATCGCCAGCGCCTCCGGGTCGGCGAGAGCGTTGAATTCCGCGGATGCCGTATGATTGCCGGAGGTGACGCCGCCACCCATCCAGACGAGTTCGGTGATGCCGGCTGCAAGATCGGGCCGCGCGAGCGCCAGTGCTGCGATATTCGTCAGCGGTCCGAGCGCCAGGATGCGATGCGGGCCTTCCAGCTCCAGCCAGCAGCAAAGAGCGACGAAGGCATCGCTGTCAGGGAGGATAGGGGCCGGCGGCAGGTGTTTGCCTGTCGTTGGAATGCCGCTTTCGCCGAGGATCGCCTGCGCCGTCTCTAGTTTACCGAGGACGGGCATGTCGCGGCCGGTGTGAATCGGAAATTTCCAGCCGAAGGCCTTGGCGGCACCGGCTGCGTTCGTGCGCACCTGCGGCAGCGGCGCGTTGCCGAAAACCAGCGAGACGCCGTCGATGTCGAGTTCGGCGTTCGTCACCACCATGATGGCGGCGATATCGTCGAAACCCATGTCCGTGTCGATCCAAACGCCCATGATCTCACCCGAAACGCTTGAGGCTTGCGGAAGCTGCAACCGGCAGGTCGAAGACGATCGTGCTGCCCAGTTCGTGTTGCGGCAGGGCGGAATCGACTTCCGCCTTGATCGGGCCAAGCGTGCTGTCCAGCAGATATTCGCGGCTGTTGCCGGCGAAAGACGTGCCACGCACGGTACCCGGGAAAGGCCCGGAACCAAGGATCACCGCGCGCGGCCGCCAGGCAAGGCCCGCCGCACCTTCCATGGCGGGGGCGGAGAGGGCGACAGGGCCGTTCGGCGTCGCAAGCTTTCCGTCCTTCAGCGCAAAGATGTTTTCGAAGCCGACGAAATCGGCAACGAAGGAGGAGACGGGCTTGTTGTAGATGTCCTCGGGCGTGCCGATCTGCTCGATGCCACCGTTCAGCATGACGATGATGCGGTCTGCAAGGGCAAGCGCTTCGGCCTGATCGTGGGTGACGAAGATCATCGTCACACCGGTTTCCTTCTGCACGCGCTGCAGCTCGGCGCGCATTTCGAGACGCAGGCGGGCATCGAGATTGGAGAGGGGCTCGTCCAGTAACAGCACCTTCGGTTCCATCACCATGGAGCGGGCAAGTGCTACACGTTGCTGCTGGCCGCCCGAGAGCTCACCGGGCTTTCGGGCGGCAAATTTCGCAAGGCCGACGGATTTGATGCCGGCATTGACCTTGTCGTCGAGATCCTGACCGCGAAGGCCCTTGAGGCGCAGGCCGAAGGCAACGTTTTCATAGACGGTCAGATGCGGGAACAGCGCGTAGGACTGGAAGACGAGGCCGACGGCGCGCTTGTTGGCGGAGACGCGGGTGATCTCGGTGCCATCGAGATTGATGCGGCCGGAAGCCGGGTTCAGCAGGCCGGCAATGGCGCGCATGGTCGTCGTCTTGCCGCAGCCGGAGGGGCCGAGAAGAGCTACCAGCTCGCCCTTGGCAATCGACAGGTCGAGGTCCTTCACCGCAACCGTATCACCATAGGCGAGAGTCAGCTTGTCGAGTTGAAGGTATGCATCAGACATAGCGAGAAAATCCCAGGAAGCGTTCGGCAAGGAAGACGATGCCGATCGAAAGGAAGGCGAGTAGCGCCGAGAGCGCGGCAACGGAAGGATCGTAGGTGGTCTCCATATAACCCAGCATGTCGATCGGCAGCGTGCGGACGCCCGGACCGGAGAGGAAGAGCGAGACTGGCACCTGATTGAAGCTGGTGACGAAGCCGAGGATGAAGGCAGCGAGAATGCCGCCGCGGATATTCGGCATGACGACGCGGAAGAAGGCGCCGAGCCGCGAGGAGCCCAGCAATACCGCGGCTTCCTCGATATCGGAGCGCAGGTTTCCGAGGCTCGCGGATACCACGCGTACGGCATAGGGCAGCACCAGTGCGGTATGGGCGAAGAAGAGCGCCAGCGTGATGTTGAAGCTGAAGGGCACCACCAGATATCGCAGCAGCGCCAGGCCGACGATGATACCAGGCACGATGATGGGCAGCGAGACGATGGTTCTCACCGTCTCCGACCCTGGCAGCCGGTAGCGCGACAGTGCATAGGCCGCGGGAATGCCGAGAATGAGAGCTGAGAGTGTCCCAAAGACCGCCAGAAACATCGACATGGCAAAGCTGTCGCGGAAACTGTCGATGGTGAAGACCTTGGCCACCCAGCGCAGCGACAGGCCCTGCGGCGGGAAGGCCAATGTATCGCCGGCCGAAAGCGAGGCAGCGATGATGATCAGGAAGGGGCCGATCAGGAAGACCAGCAACAGGAACAGCACGACCGGTGAGAAGAGGCGGATACTCATCGGCGGTTCCTCGCGGTGGCAAGGCGCTTCAGCAGGATATTGGCGGCAAAGCTCATGACGATCAGGATGAAGGCGATGACGCTCGCCGAGACGAAGTTATTGGCGACGGAGACCTGCTGGTACAGTAGCGTTTCCAGCATCAGCACCTTGGAGCCGCCCAGAATGGCGGGCGTGATATAGGCCGTCAGTGAGCCGGTAAAGACCAGCGTGCCACCGACGACAAGGCCTTCCTTGGTGAGCGGCAGGATGACCTTCCAGAAGACCTGGAACCAGTTGGCGCCGAGAACGCGGGCGGCGGGAATAGCGTCCTTCGGCATATTTTCCAATGCACTGATCAGCGACAGGATCATCAAAGGGAGGAAAAGCTGAAGCAAGCCGATGAAGACGGCGGTTTCCGTGAAGAGAAGGCGTAGTGGTTCTGCGCTCATGCCGAGGCCGGTGATCGCTTCATTGACGATACCGGTGCGGCCGAGGATGACGATCCAGGCATAGGTACGGGCGACGGGCGAAATCATCAGCGGCAGGGTGATGAGACCGATCATGCGGCCCTTACCCTTCGGCGGCAGATTGACGATCGCAAAAGCGGCGGCATAGCCTATGATGGCCGAAACTGCCGTCACCTCGAGGCCGAGCCGGAAGGTGCGGAAGAAGACGGTGCGGTTCAGCGTCTGAGAGAAGAAATCCACATAGGCGGCAAGCGTCCAGGCGCCGCCGCTGCGAAAGCCTTCAGAGAGCAGGATCGCGACAGGCAGCAGGAAGACCACGGCGGCGAAGATCGCTGCCGGCAGGGCAAGCGCCAGGGCTTCTGCGCGGTTCTGGAACATGAGACGCCTTTCGAGCGGAGGAAGGGTCGGTCCCGGCTGGCGCCGGGACCGATTTCAGCGACGGCTCACTGGCCGACCTTTTCATTCCATTCCTTCAGCCAGCCATTGCGGTTGTCGAGGGCGGCTGCGGAGGGGATGAGCTTCAAGCTTTTGGCGGTCTCTTCGCCGTAGGTGATATTGTTGGCGACCGCGTCGGAGACCTTGACCTCCTTGTTCGCCGGGCTGTCGATCAGCTTTTCGGCGAGCTTGGTCTGGACGTCCGTCGACAGCCAGAAATCCATGAACTGCAGGGCGAGGTCCTGGTTCTTCGAACCCTTGGTCAGCACCAGCACGTTCATGCCGCCGGTCTGGCCTTCCTTGGGCGTTGCCCATGCAACGGGAACATCGAGCTTGGTGAAGCCCGCCCAGGAGAAGCGGCCGATCGGAGCGGCCCAGATTTCTTCCTGCTGCATAAGCTGCACGAGCTGTGAGGACTTTTCATAGAAGGTGACGATCTCGTCCTTCTTTTCGCCGAGTGCTTCGATCGGCGCCTTGAGATCGGCTGAGTCCTTGCCGAGCGCGAGGCCGAGCATATAGAGCGCCGGCGGGCCTTGGTTGGTCGTGACGTTCGGGAAGGCGACGTGGCCGACATATTCAGGCTTCAAGAGATCGGCCCAGGACTCGATCTTCATCTTATCGGAGCGATAGGCGATCGAGGTGGCGTAGAAGGTGTAGCCGACGCTCATGCCATCGGCGTTCGGATCCTTGGCGATATCGTAGAGCTTGGACAAATTTTCGAGTTTGGACGTATCGATCTTGTCGATCAGGCCGGCGCGGGAAGCGGCGAGCCCATCAGCCATGGAGACGGCTGCAAGATCGATGACCGGATTGGCCTTGTTGGCTTCCATCTTGGCGAGGCGCTCGACGCTGTTGCCGGTCTCGACAATAAGCTTGCAGCCGCATTTGGCCTCGAAGGGATCGTAGACGATCGTCTTGAAGTCATCCTGTGCGAAAGCATAGACGGAAACGGTCAGCGTCCGTTCCTGAGCTGCTGCGCCGAAGGGGGAAAGTGCGGCCAGCGCCATCGATGCAATGAGGGTTTTCTTCATTCTACATGTTCTCCATCTCTGAGATTTTTGGTGCCGGGTTCGCGCGCCCGGATGAGTGGCGGATGATGAGCTGCATGGGTACGCGTTCGGTCTCCGCCGTGACCAGCACGCCCTCCCGAGTGCCGCTTTCGTTTATTCTGTCGATAAGCGCGGAGACGGCGATATCGGCAATCGTATCCATGTCCATCCTCACCGTCGTTAGCGACGGCGTGACGACGGGCGACCAGATGAGATCATCGAAGCCGGTGACACTGACATCGCCGGGCACGCTGATCCCCTCCTGCTGAAGTTCGGTCAGTGCGCGCAGAGCCTGCAGGTCGGAAAGGGCTGCAAAGGCGGTGAAGCCCTGACCCGCCTTTTCCGCAAGGCCCAGCCGGCAGCCGGCGCCCGTCTCGGTTTCCAACCGCTCGATCCAGAGCGTTTCGGAGCGCATGCCGGGCGCCAGGCCGGCCCTGATGCCGCCGGCTCGGTCATTCTGGACATTGGATTCGTGATTGTTGCCGATGATCAGGATCTGCTTGTGGCCGAGGCCGGCGAGATGGGTGGCGATTTCCCTGCCGCCCTGCCAATGGTCGGCAGCGACCGTATTGCCGGGCGTGGAGGCTGTGTCGATAACCGCAACCGGGCAGCTTGCGGCGGAAATACGGGTGGCGCGGCGAGGCACGACCACCATGCCGTCGACGCCGCGTTCCACCAGCCGGTTGATCGCCTCGGTCTGCGCCGTGATATCGCCGCGGGAGTCGGCGATTAGCACTCCGTAGCCGGCGGCGGATGCGGCAGATTCGATGGCCTGGGCAATTTTTGGGAAGAGGGGATTGGCGATATCAGGCAGGACAAGACCGAGCACGCCGCTGCGGCCCGTACGCAGCGCCCGCCCGGCCTGGCTCGGCACATAGCCGAGTTCGGCGGCATGCGAGCGAATTCTTTCGATCAGAGCGTCGGAAACCCGGCCCTTGCCGGAGAGCGCATTCGAGACCGTGGCAACAGAGACGCCGAGCGACGTCGCTATCCTGCTGAGGTTGGGTCCCGAGCGTTGTGAAGCCATTGTTTTGAAGTTCTGCGCTTAATCGTTTAATCAACTGCATAGCGTAGCGATTGCGGCTTGTCGAATCCAAATTCCTCCAATGTGTATATTATCTGTCCCGGTAGATATTCACGCAAAGAAAAAGCCCCGCGGAAACCGCGGGGCTTAGGAACAATACTATGCGAGGAGTTTAGGTGCCCTTGGTAACCTTGACCGGTCCCGAACCGGTGGTCTTGCCGCCCGGAGCGAAGCCGCCACCGGTTGCGATGTTGAGCGCAGCGTAATCCTTCGCCATCTGCTGAACAGCGGCGGCAAGGCTTGCCTGAGCGAGAGAGACCTGACGCTGGGCGTCGAGAACGTCGAGCAGCGAAGAAGCACCGTCCTTGTAAGATGCCGTCGAAAGCTCGAGGGTTTCCTGCGTCGTCCTGACCTGAGCGCGCAAGGCGTCAACGGTCTGGGCGTCACGGCGAACGGCCGAAAGGGCATCCTCGACCTGCTGGATTGCCGTCAGGACGGTCTGTTTCCAGGCGAGGTAGGATGCGACTGCGTCAGACTTGGAAACGTCGACATTGGCGCGCAGGCGGCCACCGTCGAGGATCGGCAGGTTCAGGGTCGGGCCGAAGGACCATGCCGACAGGCCGCCATGTATGCCGCGCTGGTTAATGTAGCTCGGCGAGATCGAACCTGAGAGCGAGATCGACGGGTAGAGCTGAGCCTCTGCGACACCGATCTGGGCAGTAGCGGCGGCGAGGTTGCGCTCGGCCTGGCGAATATCTGGACGGTTGCGGATCAGGTCGGCCGGAATGCCGGAATTGATGCCGCCGCGGAAAGTCGGCTGGCCGGAGCCACGCAACAGTTCATCAACCATCGAACCGGCCGGCTGGCCGAGGAGGGTGGCGATATGATGGGCCGAAACGCGGATGTTGGTTTCGAGGCCGGGGATTTCTGCGAGCGTCGACTGGACAAGACCCTCAGCCTGCACGACGTCGAGGCGGGATGCCGCTCCTGCATCAAGCTGGAACTTGGTGAGGTCGTAGGTTTCCTGACGGGACTTCAGGTTGGCCTTCGAAAGCGCCAGACGCTGCTGGAAGAAGCGCAGATCAATGTAGGTTGAGACAAGGTCCTGGATGTAGGACAGCTTGGCGATGTCGGCACCCGCGTAAGCGGAATCAAGAGAGGCGAGCGCGCTTTCCTTGCTGCGCTTGTAGAGTCCGAACAGATCGAGCAGCCAGGACAGGGAAAGCTGTCCGGCGCTGGTGTTGCGGGTGTCGAATTGGGTACGGAGTTCGCCCCCCTGGCCACTGATGGTGTGGGAAGCACCGACATCGAGGGCGGGCAAGGCGCCGGCGCCGGCGATGGTGACGTTGGCGGATGCGGAATTGATACGCTCGATCGCTTGTTGAATCGTCAGGTTCTGGCTAAGTCCGGTCTGGACAAGGCTGTCGAGCTTGCGGTCGTTATAGGCGGTCCACCAAGCCGTGGTAGCGACATCGCCGATGTTCTTTTTGCCACCTTCACTGAATTTTCCAGGAAGCGCCATTTCAGGAGGTACGTGATCAGGGCCTACTACGCAGCCCGATAGCAATAACAATAACGCCGGTGTGGCATAACGAAGGGGTACCATGCATTTCATCCTGTAACTCGAGCAAGTCAATTCTTGTCCCGAAGCGTCATGCTTCACTATCGGCTAACGCGCCTCGTTCCATACGCAAAACATCATGCCGAAGCAGTCCGTGCGCAATGTAGCAATCTGAAAAGCTTTCTCACAGTGCATTTATATCACACTCCCGCCTCATTTTTTTGCCGTGTGGCAAAGATGCGGCGGATGACGACGAAGAAGCTCGGCACGAAGAAAATGCCCAACATCGTCGCAGCGAGCATCCCGCCGAGCACGCCGATGCCGATCGCGTTCTGGGCGGCGGAACCCGCGCCTGTTGCGATCGCCAGCGGCACGACGCCGAGGATGAATGCCAGAGAAGTCATGATGATGGGACGCAGGCGCAGCCTGGCTGCTTCCAGCGTCGCCTCGAAGAGGCCCAGCCCTGTCGCCATCCGGTCCTTGGCGAATTCCACGATCAGGATCGCGTTCTTCGCCGCAAGGCCGATGGTCGTGAGCAAGCCCACCTTGAAATAGACGTCGTTCGCCTGCCCGAAGAGCGTTGCCGCGACGAGCGCCCCGAGCACGCCGACCGGCACAGCCATGATGACCGAGAAGGGGATCGACCAGCTTTCGTAAAGCGCAGCCAGGCAGAGGAAGACGACGAGAACCGAGATCGCGTAGAGCATCGGCGCCTGCGAACCCGAGAGGCGCTCCTGATAGGAAATGCCCTGCCAGGCGACCGTATAGCCGCCGCCGAGCTGTTCGGTCAGGGCTTCCATCTCATTCATGGCTTCACCCGAGGAGACGCCCGGCGCCGCGCCACCATCCAGCGGAATGGCGCTGACGGCGTTGAAGCGGGCAAGAGACGGCGCGCCGTCGACCCACTGGGTGGTGGTGAAGGCGGAGAATGGCACCATTTCGCCGGCGTTGTTGCGGGCATACCAGTGGTTCAGATCGGTCGGCTGCATGCGGAAGGGCGCGTCGCCCTGCACGTAGACCGGTTTGATCTCGCCGTTCAGCGTAAAGTCGTTGACGTCGCGGCCGGTGAAGATGATCGACAGCATTGAGTTGACCGAGGCGAGGTCGACACCCATGGCGCCGATCTTCTCCTGATCGATCAGGATCTTCATCTGCGGCTCGACTTCCTTGTTATTCGAACGCAACGCCACGACCTTGCCGGTGGCACCAGCCATCTGGATCAGCCGCTTGGAAGCGGCCGTCAGGGCCTGATTGCCGTGGCCGCCGGTATCCACCAGATACATGGAGAAGCCGCTCGACACGCCGAGGCCCTGGATTGCGGGCGGCAGCAGCGCAAAGACCTGCGCCTCGCGGATCGCAAAGAAGTTCTTGAGAGCTCGGTTGACCACCGACTGCGCGCTGAGGTTGGGATCGGTGCGCAGCGAGAAGTCCTTGAGCTTGGTGAAGACGATGGCGCTGTTCTGGCCGGAGCCGTTGAAGCCGAAGCCGAGCGCGCCGAAGACGGATTCCACTGCATCCTTCTCGTTTTCACGGAAGTATTTTTCGACCTTTTCAACGACGGCCTGCGTCTGCTGCGTGGTGGAGCCCGGCGGCGTGGTGACGATGGTCAGGAGCACGCCCTGGTCTTCCTGCGGCAGGAACGAGCTCGGCAGACGGGTGAAGAGATAGGCGCAGCCGACGCCGACCAGCAGGAACACCAGCATGACACGGACCGGCCGCTTCAACAGGTAGCCGATGGTGCGGACATAGCCGTTGGTCGAGCGGGTGAAGTTGCGGTTGAACCAGTCGCCGATGCGATGCTTCTTGTGCTCGTTGACCGGCTTCAGCATCGTAGCGCAGAGCGCCGGTGTCAGCACGATGGCGACAAGCGCAGAGAGCAGCATGGCGGAAACGATGGTGATGGAGAACTGGCGATAGATGATGCCGGTCGAACCGCCGAAGAAGGCCATGGGGATGAAGACGGCGGTCAGCACGAGAGCGATGCCGACGATGGCGCCGGTGATTTCCCCCATCGATTTCTCGGTGGCCTCCAGAGGCGAAAGCTTCTCCTCCGACATGATGCGCTCGACGTTTTCCACGACGACGATGGCATCGTCGACGAGAAGGCCGATCGCCAGCACCATGGCGAACATGGTCAGCGTATTGATCGAATAGCCTGTGACCGCGAGGACGCCGAACGTGCCCAGAAGCACGACGGGAACGGCGATGGTCGGGATCAATGTCGCGCGCAAGTTCTGCAGGAAGATGAGCAGGACCACGAAGACGAGCACGATCGCCTCGATCAGCGTATGCACGACCTTCTCGATCGACAGCTCGACAAAGGGGGTCGTGTCGTAGGGATAGGTGATCTCGACGCCTTCCGGGAGGCCGCGGCCGATCGTTTCGAGCGCAGTACGGACACGGGCGGCGGTATCGATGGCGTTCGCGCCGATCGCGAGATTGATGGCGAAACCTGATGACGGCAGGCCATTATATCGCGAGCTGCCACCGTAGCTTTCCTGACCGATTTCGACGCGGGCGACATCGCTGAGGCGGACGGTCGAACCGTCTTTTTCGACCTTCAGGATGATGTGTTCGAAATCAGCAACCGTGGTGAGCTGGCTCTGCGCAGTGATGGTGACGTTGATCTGCTGGCCCGGAACGGCCGGCTGAGCGCCGAGCGAGCCGACGGAGACCTGGGTGTTCTGTGCCTGAATGGCCGAGGTCACATCGCCGGGGGTGAGCTGGTATTTCTGCAGCTTGAACGGATCCAGCCAGACACGCATGGCGTAGCCGGAGCCAAACACATTGATGCTGCCTACGCCTTCCAGACGCTGGATCTGGTCTTCGATCGAGGTCGACATGATGTTGCCGAGGTCGACGGAGGTGCGCTTGCCGTCCGTCGAGACCAGCGAGCCGACGAGAAGAATGCTCGAGGTGGAACGCGTGACGCTGATACCGGCATCGATGACGTCGCCAGGCAGTTGCGACTGGACGAGCTGCAACTTGTTTTGCACCTGCACCTGCGCAATGTCAGGATCGATGCTGGTACCGAATGTCAGCGAAATGCTGGCTGAACCTGTCGATGAGGTCGAGGTCATGTAGGTGAGGTCATCGAGGCCGGTCATGCCGTCTTCGATAAGGGTGGTCACCGATTTTTCGACCGTCTCGGCGCTCGCGCCGCGATAGCTGGCGTTGATGCGGACCGTGGTCGGGGCAATGTCGGGATATTGCGAGATCGACAGCGTGAAGATGGCGAGCAGACCGCCGAGCATGATGGTGATCGCAATGACCCAGGCGAAGATCGGTCGTCGGATGAAAAACTTGGCCATCGGTTATTCCTGTACGGCTGGGACGGTGACGATACGAAAGCGCCTGCGCATTACTTTGCTGCGGGCTTCTGTTCGCCTCCGGCCACAGGCTGATCGGCAGGGATAACCACGCCGTTATCGTTGATCTTCATTGGAACCGGCTTCACCGGCATGCCTGATACAATCGACTGCAGGCCGCTGATGATCAGCTGATCGCCGTCCTTCACGCCTTGCGTCACCAGCCAGGAATTGTTGGAGGGTGTGGCATTTTCGAAGACCCGGGTTTCGACCTTGCCCTCGGTGGAAATGAACTGTGCGGTCAGGCGGCCGTTGGCATCGCGGGTTGTTGCAAGCTGCGGCAGGGAATATCCGGCTTCAGCACCGAGTTCGACCGTGGCGCGTACATACATGCCCGGCAGGACGACGCGGTTCGGATTTGGGAAAACCACGCGAATGATGAAGGTGCCGGTCGTTTCGCTGACGACCTGCTTCGACATGTCGAGCTTGCCCTTCTTATTATATTCCCGGCCGTCTTCGAGGATCAGGCGGAAGGCGACATTGTTGTCTTCGCCCTTGACCTCGCCGGCAGCGATCGCATCGCGCAGCTTCAAAAGGTTGGTGCTCGATTCCGTCAGCGAAATATAGATCGGATCGAGCTGGCGGATGGTGGTCAGCGCGGTCGATTGATTGGCCGCGACGAGGTTCCCGACATTATAGGCGGTCTGGTCGATAATGCCGTCGAAGGGCGCGATGATCTTCGTGTGGTCAAGGTCGATCTGCGCTGATGTCAGCGCGGCCTTGGCGGCTTCGACTTCGGCATTTGCCTGGGCAAGCGCCGTGCGGGCGGTTTCGAACTCGATCTGCGTCGCGCCGCTGCCGACCAGCCGCTGATAGCGGTCGAAATTGCTCTGGGCGCTCGGCACGCTCGCCTGAGCCTTGGAGATGGTCGCCTGGGCCTGTTCGACAGCGGCGCGATAGGCGGCATCGTCGATCTGGTAGAGCAGGTCGCCCTTCTTGACCTCGCCGCCTTCCTTGAAGGCGATCTCGCGGATGATGCCGTTCACTTGCGGGCGGATATCGGCTACCTGGAAGGCTTCGGCGCGGCCAGGCAGGATCGTGGTGATCGGATAGGTGTCCTTTTTCAGCGTGACCACACCAACCGGAGCGGCCTGCTGGGCTGCACCCCCGCCTGCATTGCCTGCGGGCTTGCTGCCGCTCTCGTTGCAGGCGACGAGGCCCATAACGAGCATGAGGGCCGAGGAGACGATGAGGGCACGCCAGATCATGCTGAATTTCCTGTGCGGTGGCAGTAGCGGTTCAATCGCCGGCCCCTATGAGGCGCCGCTCTATATAAGAGTGATGATTGATCCGGAAACAGATGCCGTTATCCGATATTAAGAAAAGCTTTACGAAGTGACGTAATTCAGCAATCGTCACTTAGCAAGGGTTATTTTGCAGTGCGGCATCCACGAAACACACGATTTTTTCCGCACGGTAGACAAGCGTGTTTTTGTCGTCCTTGGCGATGAGAATAGGGTGCAGAACGCAGGCCAGAACGTCTGCGACGGTTCGGGCCGCCGCGTCTGTATTGTCGCAATGGTAGCTGCCTTCGGCCACACCTTCACGGATGATCTCGCCGAGTTTCTGTTCTATCCGTTGGCGATAGCGATGACCGGCGTCGAGCTTGGCATCGATCGTAGAGATCACCATTTCGAAGATGTAGGGGTTCTGCTGTATATCCTGCAGATGGCTGTCGAGCAGGCGCAGGACGAAGCTCAGCAATTGCTCCTTCGGCGGCAGGCTGGTGTCGACGGCGGCAAAGCGCTCCGTGGCATTGCCGAGATGGCGCTCGGCGATCGCATCGACAAGCACCGCCTTTGATTGAAAATGCTTGAAAACATTGGCCGGCGACATGTGTAGCGACGAGGCGATGTCGGCGATGGAAACCGCGACGAAGCCGCGCTGGCGAAACAGCGTTTCCGCCGTCGAGAGGATATCCTCCCGAGTTTCTTCGGCCTTGCGTCTGGGCCTGCGTGCCATCTGTCCCCCGCCGGGCTTGGCCCGGCACCCCTTTTTTCCAATGCTAGCGCGATTGGTTGAAAGGCTGCAAGCAGGCTTGCAGCTTTGTCTTCAACGGTTCAGGAAAAATAGGGCGCGAGATTTGCCCGGACACGCGCCGCTGGCGTTTCGCCGCGGTCGTCGGGTACGAAGCGTTCACCGGTGATCCATTCATAGGCTTTGATGTACACGGCCGAGGTTTGCTCGATCAGCTCGACCGGAATCTCCGGAATTTCATCCTTATAAGGGTCGCAGCGCTCGACCACCCAGGCGCGCACGAAGTCCTTGTCGAAGCTGTCCGGCCGCTTGCCCGCTTCGAAGGCAGCGGGATAGGTTTCTGCCACCCAGTAGCGGCTGCTGTCGGGCGTATGAATCTCGTCGGCGAGAATGATGTTGCCATTCTCGTCCGTGCCGAATTCATATTTGGTGTCGACAAGGATAAGGCCGCGTTTTGCGGCCATGTCCTGGCCGCGGGCGAAAAGCGCCAGCGCATATTTGGAAAGCGTTTCCCACTGCTCTTTCGTCAGCAGCCCACGGCTGACGATTTCGGCGGGCGTCAGCGGTTCGTCGTGGCCGCCGTCGAATTCCTTGCTGGTCGGCGTGATGACCGGCTCGGGAAGAACCTGGTTGTCGTGCATGCCGTCGGGTAGACGCATGCCGTACATCTCACGCTCGCCCTTTTTGTAAAGCGTCAGGATTGAGGTGCCGGTCGTGCCGGCGAGATAGCCGCGTACGACGATCTCGACAGGAAGAATATCGAGCCGCTTGCCGATGACGACGTTCGGATCGGGATAGTCGAGAACGTGATTGGGGCAAATGTCCTTCGTTGCCTCGAACCAGTAGCGGGCCGTCTGCGTCAGCACCTGTCCCTTGTAGGGAATGCAGGTCAGGATGCGGTCGAAGGCGCTCAGCCGGTCGGTGCTGATGATAATGCGCCGGCCATCCGGAAGATCGTAATTCTCGCGCACCTTGCCACGGTAGTAGTTCGGCAGTTCCGGGAAATGGGCTTCGGAGAGAATGCGCACGGTGCTCGGCTGTCCTTCTATCGGCTTAAACTGTCCCTGCTCTAGTTTCATTGCGGGGGAAGTCAAGCAAAGGCTCATCAAAGCCAGAAGAGGGTGATGAGAATGAGCGTAACTATATAGCCGGCGAGTGTCAGCGGCCAGCCGGCGCGCAGGAAATCGCCAAAACGGTAGCTGCCGATGCTCATCGACAGCGTATTGTTATGATGGCCGAAGGGTGTGAGGAAATCCTGCGAGGCACCGGCGGCCACCGCAATCAGATAGGCCTGTGGCGGCTGCTGGCCGGCTCTCGCAAATTCCAACGCGATCGGCGCGAGCACGATCGCGACCGTGGCATTGTTGACGAAGGGTGTCAGCGCCATGGCCAGAAACAGAACGAGTGCGATGCCCCACAGCGGATGGCTGATCGGGAAGGCTAGGCTCAGCCACGCTGCGATGGTCTCGGCCATGCCCGTTGTGGCGACAGCCTGACCGATCGGGATCATTGCCGCGAGCATGATGATGATTGGCCAATTGAGGTCCGCCATTGCATGACGAATGTTGAGATAGCCGGGCAGCGCGAGCGCCAGCACCACGAAGGCAAGAGCAATATCGGGGCGTAGGCCGAAGGCGGAAGCGACAACGCCGCAGGCAAAGATTGCAAAAGGCTGCCATGAAGCCGGCGACCCGGGGAAGGGCGCTGCGGAAGCAAGGGGCAGGCATTCACACTCTTCCAGCGCCTCAGCTATCGCCGCTTTCGGGCCCTCCAGCACCAATATGTCGCCGATCGAAAGTTGCAGATCCGCAAAACGTCCTTCGATACGGGGAGAACGCATCGACAGTGCTGAAACGGTGACGCCGCGAGTACGGAAGACTTCCAGCGAGGCGATGCGCGAGCCGACGACCGTGCTTTCCGGCATGACGACGGCTTCGATGCTGGCGAAATCCGGCTGCAGCCCATGCGGATGGGCGTTTGGCGCCAGCGTTTGCGAGGCGGCCAGATCCGCGAAGACCGAATCCGCGCCCTGCGCCAACAGAATATCGTCCGGCTGAATGACCGATTGTTCGAGCGGGCCAAAGACGAAAGCCCTATCGCGGATCAGGGCATGCGGCTGGATGCCGAAACGCTCTGGACATTGGGCAAGTGTTACGCCGACGAGCGGCGAATGTTCGGGAATGCTGCGCTCTACGACGATGCGGCGGGCCGGCGGAGTTGGCACTTCCGCGACCTCGTCCGGCTCCGAAAACAACCGCCGCACGATCAGCGCGATCAGCAGAATGCCTGTTATGGCGACCGGAAGCCCAACATAAGCAAAGTCGAAGAAGCGGAAACCTTTGCCTGTGGTTTTCTCAAGCGCATCGCTGACGAGAAGATTGGCGGGCGTGCCGATCAATGAGACGAGACCGCCGAGAAGAGCGGCGAAGGATATTGGCATCACGAGCTGCCGGCGCGGAATGCTCATGAGCGTGTTCAGCCGCAGCGCCAGCGGTAGGGTAATTGCGAAGGCGCCGATATTGTTCATGAAGATCGAGATGAAGCCGGTCAGAGCGGAGACGCCTGCTATGACCCGGAAATGCGAAAGGCCCGATGCCACAAAGCGCTCAGCGAGGCTGTCAAAGAGTTTGGTGCGCGCCAGAACCTGGACGACCATCAGGATTTCCACGACAGTGATGACCACCGGGCTTGCGAAGCCGGCAAAGATCCCGTCGGCAGGATAAAGGCCCAGCACATAACCCGCAAGTAATCCGCCGATCGCGACAACTTCTATGCGCAGGCGATCGAGGGAGAACAAGAAGAGCATCGCCACCAGCAGGATCAGGAGGGCTGCTTGCTCAAGCGTCATCGGCGGTTCCTGTCTTCGATCACACGCCGAATGTAGCTTTTCGTTCGGTGCTGTATAGCCCGCTCAGACGAAAGAATGATCGGTCCTGACATCTGATCTTGCTGCTGGTCAGGCCGGTCTGCGCCATTTTCCTTCGGCTGTCCGCTCTAGGACGGGCGTGGCAAAAACGCCTTTCGTGCGTGCCTGCCATTTGGGGCCTGCGGCATCGAGTTTGGCGGGCCAGCGGTCCGATTGCAGCATTGCCGCGCCAATGACGACGGGTTCTATGCCGCAGCTTGCGAGAAGATCGAGACCTGCGACGATCGAGGTTCCGCTCGATATAACGTCGTCGATCAGCGCGACGCGGCGGCCTTCCAGAAGAGGCAGCATGCGCGGATCGACATAGAGCCGTTTCTGTTGCTCCGGTGTGGTAATCGATGAGAGGGCGACCGACAATTCGTCGCGATACCAGAATTTGCGGGAGGTGCCGAGCGGCACATACCGGTCGTGTCCGAGCTTCTGGGCAACTGCTGCGGCAAGGGTCAGACCGAGTGTCGGCAGACCGGCGACCACGTCGATAGCGAAGGGCTCTATTTTTGCGGCTAGGTCTTCGGCGAGTGCATCTAGCACTGTGAAGCTTGCCTGATTGATGATCAGCGAAGCCAACGCATGTTCGCCGGCCGAGAGTACGCGGATCGGCAGCCGCAACTGCCTGCCATCCTCGAGTTCCGCCACGAAGAAGGACGTGAAGTCACCGACCGTTTCAAAACTGCCCGGCGGATGGATACCCTGCCAGAAATCATGCGGCTTCATCTCGTTCATTCCCGATCCCTTATTATTTTGCCGGTGCGATCTTCCGGCGAAGATCCTTCAGTTCGGTCTCGGTCAGCGCCCTAACAGATCCCTTTGGCAGGTCGCCAAGCTCCAGCCCACCGATCGCCACACGCATGAGCCGCAGGCAAGCGATATCAAGTGCTTCCAGCATCCGGCGGATCTGCCGGTTGCGGCCTTCCTGCAGTTCTACTTCGATCCAGGAATTGCGGTCGCCTTCACGCAGCTTTCGGGCAGCTGTGGCGCGAAGCAGTTCACCTTCATGCCGAAGACCCGATGTCATGGCCGCCAGCATGTCATCGTCAGCGATCCGGTCGATCTGGACGTGATAGGATTTCGAGACGTGAGTGATTGGGTCGAGCAGCGCCTGGGCGAATTCCGTATCGTTGGTGAAGAGCAGCAACCCCTCGCTCGCCTTGTCGAGCCGGCCGACAGGCGAGAGGTGTGGGACATCAAATTCGGTCAGGCAGTCATAGACCGTCGGGCGACCTTCCGGATCATGGCGGGTGGTCACAAGGCCGCGCGGCTTGTTCAGCATCAGGTAGATCCTGGCCTCGGCGGCGATCTGCTTGCCATCGACCTTGATGAGGGCGGTCGAAAGATCGACCCATGCCGAGGGATCGGTGACGATGCGATTGCCGACCTCGACGCGACCCTCTGAAATCAGCCGTTCGGCCTGCGTGCGGGAACAATAGCCAAGCTTGGAGAGCGCGCGCGGAAGCGTAACCCGCTTGCCGGCCGGTTCGGCCTCGGGTCTGTTGGGTTCGCGTGTTTTTTGCGATGATCGCCGGTCTTTCACTTCGCCATCCCTGATGCGATTGCGAAAGCCGTTCTTTGCATGAACGACGTATGGATGCCAGCAATGGGGCTTGAAATTCTGGGGAGTAGGGGATTTCGGATGCCGAAAGGAACTATCAACGCTTCAGGAAAAGCGCAGTAGGGGAAGAAGAGCTTTTCTACCGCCTCAGGGGCAGGCCATGAAGCCGGCGAGTTCCTGCCGGTTCACCACGATGCCGGCAGCAGCCTTGGCCGGGTCCGGATGTGTGTAGGACAGGCTCGGCATTTCGGGGAGATCTAGCGCCTGGCGCATGTTCATGATGCCGACTGCAAGGCGCCCATCGCCGCCGTCGACGCTGACTTCAACGATCAGCTTCTCTCTCTTGTTTTCCATGATGTCCTCCCTTCATTTTTATGTTCCCACTGCTCGCATTAAAAATTGGTTTTTCTAAGACATAAGTGTTTACGCATCCTGCAAAAATTGGATTTGCAGGATGCGCAAAAATGTAGCGGTGGAGGTTGGTGGTTCAACGCCACCAGTGGCGCGGTTCGGGCTGTGAGGCGCTCGACAGCATATAGCCCGCCAAGAAGCCGATCGCTCCGGCAACCAGAAGCGCCGTCGTGGTCGCTGCCGGATGTTCGCGGGCCGTGCCGGCGACTGCCGCACCTTCTGCCCGGATTTGGGCGACAGCGCTCTTGGCACGGGGAAGCGCGTCTTCATAAGCCTTGCCTGCGCGGTCGCGCACTTCGTAATAGGCTTCGGCGCCCTGAGCGGAAATCATCTTCTGTAGGCGGGACACCTCCTGCTGCAGGGCGGCGATGTCCTTGCTGACGGATATCCTGAGATCATCGGTACTGGCGGCCATGTCTGTCTCCTTCCTTCAATGGGGAGGGAAACACGGAAATGCGCGTTAGGTTCCGAGCCTTTCGCGACAATCCTTTATGACGGTCGTTTGACAGAGGCGGACGAGCGGCCATTTATTCGCTGTTAACCATGAAATTGGCCAAGGCACTGTTTTTTCGTGGCCTTTCCGCATTTTTGGCAGGGGTTCAGGATGATTTTTTATCGTTCAGTAAAAGATTGTTCGAGAATTTTGTCGCAAAGGGGATCTGTGGATAACTTTCTGCCAGAAAATCCCCTGTCGAATCAACCTGTTACAAAAAT
>UEIF01000007.1 GCA_900468805.1 Hyphomicrobiales bacterium
CAGAGCGCCTGGTCGATGCCGGAGATTGCCGACATATGGATGGCGCCGCCGCGATAGAAGCCGCCGCGATACATGACGGTCCAGTGGTCTTCGATCAAGAAGGGATCCTTGCCGACAAGGTAGTCGGCAAGTTCGTGGACGGCTGCTTCGACGGTCAGTGCGCGGCCTTCGACAACCGGTTCGCCCCAGCCGACGATGCCCTCATCGGTTTCGATCTTCAGAAACAGCCAGCGCGGCGGGACGATATAGGTGGTCAGTTTGGTGATCTTCATGGAAATCGTGCTTTCGTTTCGCTTCGTGTTCCCATCGGCGAGCGCAGCCACCGATATTTTCTGAGTTCGGTTATTTCGTCCTGCCGGCCGCGGTGAGGTCGCGTTTGGCGAGGTCGAGAATTCGGTTGACGCAATCGCGCGCTTCTTTCGCGTCGCGCAAGCGGAGGGCCTCCACGACCTTGCCATGAAGGGCGATTGCTTCCCGGTGATCCGGCATGGCGAGGTTCGACGCGTGAAGCGCGAATTTCAGTGCGGCATGGATGGCGCCGGAGAGGCGATGGAAGACCTGGTTATGGCTCGCCTTGAGAAGCACGGTATGAAACAGGAGATCCGCCTCGGTGAAGGCCTCCGGATCGTCGCTTGCCGATTGCATGCGCTGCCAGGCTTCCTCAAGATCGGCGATCTCCTGGGCGCTCGCACGGCTTGCGGCATATTCGGCCGCTGCCGGCTCGATCGTGCGGCGCGCCTCCAGGATACTCGCCAGCAGGTCGAAGTCGCCGAGATGCGGCCCCATCCACTCCAGCACATCCTGATCGAGGATGTTCCATTCGTCCTTGTCGCAGACGGTGGTGCCGATGCGCGGCTTGCCGCGTACAAGCCCCTTGGATTCCAGGACTTTCAGAGATTCTCGGATGACGGTGCGGCTGACGCCATGGAGGTCGCAGAGGTCGTTTTCGCGCGGCAGGAGCGTACCGGCGGGGTACCGGTTGGCGCAGATATCCTCGGCAATCGCCGCCGTCACGTTACGGCGGACGCGCGGCCGGCGCTCGGGCGCTGCGGTTTTCTCATCGCGTCTTGCTGCGGGCTGCATCGGAAGGTTCCTCGTGGCCACGTCTTTTAAAGCAATCATCATACACAAGCAATCTTCTTGTATGATGATTGGTATTCAATCTGATGTCGTCTTCCGCGGATAGAGGACTATATTGCCGGTCGGAAGGGCAGAACGTCCTTCGCGGTGGAGCGGCGCAACGCTTCGAAAATCAGTTGAAACAGGAGGACGGCATGCAGATCAATCGCACAGGTTCGGCTCAGTGGTCGGGCGGTCTCAAGGACGGCAAGGGTCAGATCTCGACCCAGAGCGGCGCGCTGAGCAATTACCCCTATGGCTTCGCAAGCCGTTTCGAAGGCATTGCCGGCACAAACCCGGAAGAGCTTATCGGCGCTGCCCATGCAGGCTGCTTCACCATGGCCCTGTCGCTGATCCTCGGCGAAGCCGGCCTCAAGGCCGACCACATGGAAACATCTGCCAAGGTGACGCTTGAAAGCGTAGAGGGCGGTTTTGCCATCACCGCCATCCATCTGTCGCTGACCGGCAGCATTCCTGGCGCCGACCAGGCAAAGTTCGAAGAACTCGCCAACATGGCCAAGGCCGGTTGCCCGGTGTCCAAGGCGCTTTCGGCCGTTCCGATCACGCTCGACGTCAAGCTCGCCTGATCCTTCCAGCGTTTCCAATCGAATGCCGCAGCCTTCCGGGCTGCGGCATTTTTGTTTGCAGCGCAAAATCATTGACAAGTGAATGATGATATTTTACGAATGATGAAAATCGAAATTCGTCAGTCGTAAAAAGTCAGGCCTGAAACCATGATCGACATCGCGGAAACCACGCTGGACGTCACACGGCAGGAAAATGTCACCCGTATTCTGGATGCCGCAGAGCGGCTCTTTCGCCACTACGGCTATTCCAAGACGACGGTTGCGGATGTGGCCCGCGATCTCGGCATGTCGCCCGCCAATATCTATCGCTTCTTTGCTTCCAAAGTTGAGATCCACCAGGCGATCTGTGGACGCATGTTGGCCGCCAGCTACGAGCTTGCAGTCAATATCTGCCACCAGAACATCGGTGCTTCCGATCGGCTGCGCCAGTATGTGCGCAGCCAGTACCAGATGACGCTCGACACCATGCTCGACCAACAGAAGGTGCATGAGATGGTGATCGTTGCGATCGAACGCGACTGGCATGTCATCGAGAAGCACATCGACTCCATTCACGCACTGATTGCCGACGTCATCCGTGATGGCATCGCTGCCGGTGAATTCGCCGACCAGGACCCCGAGGTAGCCTCCCGCTGCTTCGGGGCGGCGACCATCAATCTCTGCCATCCGCAGATGGTGGCCCAATGTCTTGCCAAGACAAACCGGGCGGCTGTGGACGAACTGATCGAATTTTCGATCAGGGCATTGAAAAAATAAACACTGCAAAAACCGTCAAGAAAACCCGAAACGATCAGGAGTGCGAAAGATGTTTTCGCTCAAGGCCTTCAGCAATCGCATGCCGTCCGTCATGAGCTTCGCGCTCCTTGGCGCGGTCGGTCTTGGCGTCGCAGGCTGCACGGAAGAAAAGGCAGAGGTCAGGCAAGTCATCCGGCCGGTCAAGGTGGTCGAGATCGCCAAGGCCGGCGATACCCGCACGCTCGACTATTCCGGATCGGTAAGGGCGCGCACGGAAATGAATCTCGGCTTCCGCGTCGCCGGCAAGATTACCGAGCGTCTCGTCGATATCGGTCAGCAGGTGAAGCCGGGTGACGTTCTCGCCCGGATCGACTCGACCGACTACCAGCTTGCGGTGAAGACTGCAGACGCCAATCTCGCCGCCGCCGAGAAGGCCGTCGAGACGGCCGACATCGCCAACCGCCGCGCCGAGCAGCTCTTCGACAAGAACGTCGCGCCGAAATCCCAGGTCGAACAGGCTTCGCTCAGCCATGACCAGGCGATTTCGAGTCGCGATGCTGCAGCGTCCGCGCTCGACCAGGCGAAGAACCAGGTGAGCTATACGGAACTCAAGGCGGACCATAGCGGTATCGTGACGACCATTAATGCCGATGTCGGACAGGTCGTCGGATCTGGCACGCCCGTCGTTGCCGTTGCCGTCGATGGCGAGAAGGAAGTGCAGATCGCCGTGCCGGAAAACGATATCGCCCAGTTCAAGCCCGGCAAGACCGTGAAGGCGAGCTTCTGGTCTGATGACAAGCTTGTACATGAGGGCACCGTTCGTGAGGTCGCGGGTAGCGCCGACCAGCAGTCTCGTACCTTCGCTGTGCGTGTCAGCCTGCCGAACGATCCGCGTGTGCTACTCGGCATGACCGCGACGATCGAAGCCGATGTCAGCAATACGAACACCTATGTTTCCATCCCGCTCAGCGCGCTGGCGCAGAAGGACGGCAAGAAGGTCGTCTGGACCGTCGATCGCGGAACGGCGACCGTGCACTCCCGCGGCATCGAAGTCGCCGATTTCACCGGCGACGGGGTTCGTGTCGCCAAGGGGCTCGATAGCGGCGATCTCGTCGTGGCCGCCGGTACACAATTCATGAGCGAAAATCTGAAGGTTAAACTTCCCGATCAGCAATCGGCTGCCGCCGAAACGGACGCAACCGTCCGCTGAACGGCTGATAGAGAGGGAACAGGATCATGGATGCCAACACCACTGAAAAGCGCCCCTTCAATCTTTCGCGCTGGGCGATCGGCCATCCGAGCATCGCGCGCTTCCTTTTCGGGCTGATCCTGATCACCGGCGTGCTCGGCCTGACGCGCATGGGCCAGAAGGAAGATCCGGACTTCACTTTCCGCGTCATGGTCGTCCAGGCGATTTGGCCGGGCGCTTCCCTTCAGGACATGGAAGACCAGGTCACCAACAAGATCGAGCGGAAGCTGCAGGAAACGCCGCATCTCGACTGGGTGAAGTCCTATACGCGTGCCGGCAGCACGATCATCACCGTGCAGGTGAAGGGCGATACGGATTCCGCCCAGGTCGCCGATGCCTTCTACCAGGTGCGCAAGAAGGTCGGCGATATCAACGGCGACCTGCCGCAGGGGTTGCTCGGCCCGTATTTCAACGACGAATTCGGCGATACTTTCATCACGCTGCATTCGATCAGCGGCGACGGCTATTCCTATCCTGAGCTGAAAAAGTACGCGATCCAGGCGCGTGACATGCTGCTGACGACGCCGGGTGTCGAAAAGGCCGTCATCATCGGCGACCAGCCGGAGAAGATCTATATCGACGTCTCCTCCAAGGCGCTCGCCGAGCGCGGCCTGACGATCCCTGACCTGCAGAACGCCATCAAGGGCCAGAATGCCGTCGATCCGGCCGGCAACGTCGATACCGGCTTGCGTTCGGTGCGTATTTCGGTTGAAGGCAACGTCCATAAGGTCGAGGATATCCGTGAACTCCGCCTGCGCTCCGGCAATCAGGTGACGCGCCTTGGCGATATCGCCACCGTCACCTCCGGCCTCGAAGACCCCTATCAGCGCAAGTACCGCTATAACGGGCACGAGAGCGTGCAGGTCGGCGTCGTCATGGCCAAGGGTTTCAAGGTCACTGACGTCGGCAAGGACGTGGACGCGACCTACAAACGCTTCGAGGACTCGCTGCCTTACGGCGTCTCTGTCGACCAGATCTCCAACCAGCCTGACGTCGTGACCGATGCGGTCAGCGAATTCATGCATGCGCTCGGCGAAGCTCTTGCCATCGTACTCATCGTCTCGTTCCTGTCGATCGGCTGGCGTTCGGGTCTTGTCATCGCCATTGCCATTCCGCTGGTGTTGGCCGCGACCTTCGCCATCATGTACGAGCTTGGTATCGACCTGCAGCGCATTTCGCTCGGCGCACTCATCATCGCGCTCGGCCTGCTTGTGGACGATGCAATGATCGTCGTCGAATTGATGGAGCGAAAGCTCGAGGAAGGTCTCGTCAAGATCGACGCGGCGAGCTTCGCCTATTCCTCGACCGCTTTCCCGATGCTGACGGGTACGCTGATCACCACGGCCGGCTTCATTCCCGTCGGCTTTGCCGCATCGACGGCAGGCGAATATGTGCGCTCGCTCTTCTATGTCGTCGGCATCGCGCTGGTGACTTCCTGGTTCGTGGCTGTCTATTTCACGCCGTGGCTCGGCTACATGATCCTCAAGCAGCGCAAGCATGCCGGTGAACATCACGACGTGTTCGACACCCGCTTCTATCGCGGCCTGCGCCGCACGGTCGGCTGGGCGGTGCGCCATCGTGTCATCGTACTTGCGCTGACGCTTGCCACTTTTGTCACCAGCCTGTGGAGCTTCCAGTTCATTCCGCAGAACTTCTTCCCGCAGTCCTCCCGTCCGGAAATCCTCGTCGATCTCTGGCTGCCCGAAGGCACGAGCATCAAGCAGGTGGAAGTCGAGGCCAAGGCGCTGGAAGCCAAGATGATGGACGATCCGGACAAGAAGTTCATCGCCACCTATATCGGCGAGGGCGCGCCGCGCTTCTTCCTGCCGCTCGACCAGCAGCTTAGCAACCCGAACTATGCACAACTCCTGATCATGGCCAATGACGAACCGGCGCGCGAGCGGCTGATCACAAAGCTCCGGACAATCCTCGCGGAAGATTTCCCCGACATCCGCGGCAAGGTCGACCGCCTCTTCCTTGGCCCGCCCACGGGCTGGCCGGTGCAGATGCGTGTCATGGGTCCCGATCGTGCCGAAGTGCGCAGGATTGCCGACCAGGTGAAGGAACGCTTTACGAAAGATCCGATACTCGGCGCTGTCCACGACGACTGGCTGGAGCCGGTGCCGGCTATGAAGCTGGTCATCGACCAGGACCGTGCCCGCGCGCTCGGCGTCACCTCGCAGCGTGTCCGCCAGATGTTGCAGACCGCCATGTCAGGCGCACCGCTCGACGACTTCCGCGACGGTGAGGAGACGGTCTCGATCGTCGCTCGCGAGCCGGATGCGAACCGCTCGCTGCTTTCGGCCGTCAACTCGGTCTATGTACCGACGGATTTCGGCGGCTTCGTTCCGGTATCGCAGATCGCCAAGGTCGTACCTGTCGTTGAACAGGGCCTCGAATGGCGGCGCGACCGCCTGCCGACGATATCGGTGCGTGCGACCCTGCCTGACGATGTCCAGTCGAACGACGTCGTGACCAAGCTCTATAACGACATGCAGGACCTGCGCGACAGCCTGCCTGCCGGTTACAAGATCGAGATCCAGGGTGGCGCCGAGGATTCGGCGGAAAGCCAGGCCTCGATTGCCGCCAAGGCACCGATCATGCTTGTTGTCATCATGATCCTGCTGATGATCCAGCTGCAGCACTTCGGCAAGGCGATGCTGGTCTTCGCGACCGGTCCGCTCGGCATCATCGGTGCCGCCTCGGCCCTGCTCATCAGCGGCGCACCCTTCGGCTTCGTGGCGATCCTCGGCGTCATCGCGCTACTTGGCATCATCATCCGCAACTCGATCATCCTCGTCGACCAGATCGACCAGAATATCAAGGCAGGCATGCACAGGCACGAGGCGATCATCGGCGCGGCCGTGAACCGCTTCAGGCCGATCACGCTGACGGCGCTGACGGCCGTGCTGGCGCTGATCCCGATTTCGCGCGGTGTCTTCTGGGGTCCGCTTGCTTACGCCATGATGGGCGGCATCCTGGTCGCCACCGTTCTGACCATCCTCGTGCTGCCGGCCGGCTATGCCTTGTTCTTTGGCCGCGAGCCAAAGGCGAAGGATGCAGGAAATGCCAATGCCAACCAGGAAGAGGCGGATGAGGACATGCACCATCCGCCGGCATTGGCAGCCGAATGACAAAATGGCGCGGTTTCGACCGCGCCATTTTTGTTTCAGCCCCTCTTTCGTGCCTTCAAATTGTCAAGCCGTGAAAGCATGTGAGGAGAGGGTGACGCTAAACGGGAGTAAAGATCGCCCTATATAAGTTGGGGGGAGGACATGACTGTGGCAGATTACCATCTGGAAGCAAGCTGGAGCCCGGTCGAAGGAAGCTTTGGACGCCTCACCTTCACGCTCTTCAATCTTTCCACTCAACCGCTTTCCGGCTTTACGCTTGCCTATACATCGCTTATCCGCCTGGCAGACAAACATGTGGCCGAGGACGCCACGCTCAAGCGCCGGGTTGCGAATTTCCATGAGTTTTCGCCGCCGTCGGGCCTCACAATCAAGCCGGGACGCAGCTGGCACTTCACCGTGGAAGGCCTGACGAACGGCCCGAAGCACGTGACGTCGGGTATCAAATCCGCCTATCTCACGCTTGCCGATGGCCGGCATGCGCCCGTCAGCTTCGGCGATCTGATGCTTGACGGTGCGGAGCGCGGTGAATTGCCGGAGCTTTTGCCGAAGGGCGAGGTGACAGAGCCCTTTTCGCTGCTGCCCTGGCCGTTGTTCCTGTCATTGCGACCGGACGATATGCCGCCCGTTGCGCTTTATCCGGCAGCCGGCTCGAGCGTCAAGAATATCAAGGCCGTGGCGAAGGTGCTCGCTCTTTACCAGCGGCTCTTCCCGGCGGACAACGTGCCTTTCGCGCTGCAGCCGGTTCAGGGGGGGCGGCAGATCCGCTTCAAGGGGGAATCCTCGATTATGGAGGCGGCCTATGAGCTACGCTTCACGGCACAGGAGATCATTCTTGGTACCGACGATGCGGCCGGGCTGCTCTACGGGCTGATCAGTCTTGCGCAACTGCTGCATGGCGCGCGCCACGATCCGGAAACCTTCCAGTTTCCGGTCTTCGGCACTATCGCCGATCAGCCCCGCTACGAATGGCGCGGCTGCCATCTCGATGTCAGCCGGCAGTTCTATCCGGTTGCGGATGTCGAACGGCTGATCGATATCCTTGCCTGGAACAAGCTCAATATTTTCCACTGGCATCTGACCGACGATGAAGCCTGGCGGCTGGAGATCAAGGCCTATCCTGGGCTTACGGAGATCGGCGCAAAGCGTGGGCCTGGCGAGGTTCTGGTGCCGCAGCTCGGCGACGGCGCAGAGCCGCGATCGGGATTTTATAGCCAGGATGATGTCCGCCGGATCGTTGCCCATGCAGGCGTGCTGCGCGTCGAAGTCGTGCCGGAGATCGATATACCCGGTCATAGCACTGCAGCACTTCTCTCCCTGCCGCAGCTCGTCGACGGGCAGGAGAAACCGAACGGCTACCAGTCGGTGCAGGGCTATCCCAACAATGCGCTCAATCCTGCGGTCGAATTCACTTACGAATTCCTCGGCAAGGTGTTCGATGAAATGCTTCCGCTTTTTCCGTCCGGCTATATCCATATCGGCGGGGATGAGGTGCCACACGGTTCCTGGCTGGCCTCGCCGGCCTGTACGGCGCTGATGGAGCGGGAGAAGCTTGCGGGTACAGCCGAGCTGCAGTCTTATTTCCTGCGGCGGATCAAGGCGATGCTTTCCGAGCGCGGCAAGAAGCTTGCCGGCTGGAACGAGGTTTCGCATGGCGGCGGCGTCGATCGCGAGGGCACGCTGCTGATGGCCTGGGAAAAGCCGGAGGTCGGCATCGAACTGGCGAGCGAAGGCTACGATATCGTCATGACACCGGGGCAGGCCTATTATCTCGATATGGCACAGGCAGAAGGTTGGGGAGAGCCGGGTGCGAGCTGGGCCGGCTTCACGCCACCGGAAAAGACCTATGCCTATGAGGCCGAAGGCGAATTGCCGGAAGAGCTAAGAGGCCGGATGCGTGGCATCCAGGCCTGCATCTGGGGCGAGAATTTCGTCTCTCGCGCCTATTTCAACCGGCTGGTTTTCCCGCGGCTGCCTGCCGTTGCGGAAGCAGCCTGGACGCCTTGCCTGCGCAAGAACTGGCTGCGCTTTGCCGCGATCGTCCGGATGTGGCCGACACTTTAGAGCTCTGCTTTCCCGCCATTCCGGACGCAAAACCGCTGCGCACTTTAGCTGGAATTGCTTTAGGCCGCTTCAGCCTTCAGGCCCAGAAGTGCCGCGCCGATCAGACCCGGCTCGATACGGCATTCGCTGCGCACGACCAGCGGACGATCGAATTTCCGCAGGATGCGGGCGCGCACCGCTTGATCCAATTCCGCCAGAAGCGCTTCGACATTCGAGAGGCCTCCGCCAACTGGCACGATGGTTGCGCCTGTGATGTTGATGGCGAGCGCGAGCGGCGAAGCGACGAGATCGACATAGACGTCGATCGTGCGGTTGGCCTTTTCTTCGCCGTTGCGCCAGTCGGTGATGATCTCCTCGCTGGAAAGGTCCAGGTCGTGCAGCGTCTGGTGCAGGCGTTCGAGACCGCGCGCGCCACCGACGGTATCGACGCAGCCCTTCTGGCCGCAGCCGCAGGCATAGGCGGGGATGGCGACCGGCGGAGTGCCGGCTTGCGATGCGATGATCGGGCCGTGCCCCCATTCGCCGGCAAAACCGCCCGATTCATTGATGAGCCGACCATCGGAGACGACACCGCCGCCGACGCCGGTGCCGAGGATGGCGCCGAAGACGATGCGGTGGCCTCGCCCGGCACCGAGTTCGGCTTCCGCCATGGCGAAACAATCGGCATCGTTGGCAACCAGCACGGGCAGGCCGAGTTCGGCCTCCAGATCGGCGGCAAGGTTGCGGTCGTGAATGCAGGGAATGTTGGCGACGATCAGGCGCTGTGTATCGGGATCGACGACGCCGGCAATCGACAGCGCAATGCGCGAGGGTTGTTCGCCCGCCTCGGCTATGAAGCTCTTCAGCGTCTCGACGAAAGCCGGAAAATCATCCTTAGGGGTCGGGCGCCGGCCAAGCGGCACGATGTCGGATTCCGAACGCGCAATTCCGCCCTTGATGGCGGAGCCACCGATATCGAATGAAATAATCATCGCATGCCTGCCAATTGTCTGTTCTTGGCGTCTGCTCGCACTGTTGGCGGGGAATTACAAGGATTATTCGATAAATGAACTAAGCTCGATCGCTTGCATGATCTGATAATTTCCTCCGCCAAGGTCATCCTATTGGCATATTGCGCGAGCAGAGCTTTCCGCTATTCACCTACCGACGCCGGATTCATGACAATCGAAAATACCGAAACGCACAGAACCACCGCCCGCAGGCCGCGTCCGAAAGGCCGGCGGCTTTCCTCCATCCTTCGACAGATGGCGGCGGATCGAAGCCGCGAACGCGTGTCGATCGGCGACCTGTTCCAGACAATGGGTGATAGGGCGATCGGCGCACTGATGCTGATCTTCGCATTGCCGAATGCCTTTCCGACACCGCCCGGCACCTCCTCGCTGCTTGGCGCACCGCTGATTTTCCTTGCCGCCCAACTCACCTTCGGCCTGAAGCCGTGGCTGCCGAAGGCGATTGCGGCGCGCTCCATGCGGCGGGAGGATTTCGAGACGATCGTCGGGCGCATTCATCCCTGGCTTGCCCGGGCGGAGCGTATGCTGCAGCCACGTCTGAGCATTTTTGTCGAGCCGCCGGCGGAATATCTGGCGGGCTTCTGCTGTCTGGTGCTGGCGATCGTTCTCGTGCTGCCGGTGCCGCTCGGCAACATCCTGCCGGCGATTGCGATTTCCCTCTTCGCCTTTGCCATTCTCGGCCGGGACGGGCTGTTTTCGCTCCTCGGCTTCATCATGACGGGCGTCTCGCTCATCGTTGCTGCCGGGGTGATCTACGGTCTCGTCAAGGCAGCCATCTACATCGTCATGCAGTGGTTCGGATGAAGAACCGGCTGCTCATTTTTTCAACGCCCTCGACATTTGCCCGATTTTTGTTTTGATCTGACACCAGACAGACTCAAAGAAATTAATCGGCGGCGGCAATGGTAAAAAAATCGGAGACATCGGGACGGCTGGACGATGCGGCGCGCGCCGGCTGGCTCTATTACGTCGCCGGCCGCACGCAGGATGAAATCGCCTCCGCCATGGGTATTTCGCGCCAGTCGGCGCAGCGGCTCGTCTCGCTTGCCGTGGCCGAGCGTCTGATCAAGGTGCGGCTCGACCATCCGATTGCCGCCTGCCTCGAACTCGGCAATCAGCTGCGAAAGAAATTCGGCCTCAAGCATGTCGAGATCGTTCCAAGCGATCCAGGCTCCTCATCGACGACGGTCGGCATTGCGGAGGCGGCTGCTTCCGAAATCGAGCGCTGGCTGAAGCGCGCCGATCCGATCGTACTGGCTGTCGGCACCGGGCGAACGCTGAAGGCGGCCGTCGACCAGCTGCCGGCGATCGAATGTCCCAATCACCGCATCGTCTCGCTGACGGGCAATATTGCGCCCGACGGTTCGGCCGCCTACTACAACGTCATCTTCAGCATGGCCGATGCCGTGAAGGCGCGGCACTACCCGATGCCGCTGCCGGTTCTCGTCACCTCGTCAGAGGAACGGGAGCTTCTGCACGGCCAGCAGCTCGTGCGCTCGACGCTGGCGATCAGCGCACAGGCGGATGTGACCTTCGTCGGTATCGGCGAACTCGGCATCGACGGCCCGCTCTGCGTCGACGGCTTCCTCGAGAAAGACGAGATGATGGAACTGATGCGCGGCGGTGCTGTGGGTGAAATCTGCGGCTGGATTTTCGACGTCGACGGCAAGCTGCTCGACAACCCGATCAACGAGCGTGTCGCGTCGGCTCCGATCCCGCCGCGCGATTCGTCTGTCGTCATAGGGATCGCCAAGGGCAAGCGAAAGTTCAAGGCGATCAAAGCTGCCATCACAGGCCATCAGGTGAACGGTTTGATCACCGACGAAGAGACCGCTGAGTTTTTGCTCAATAGCTGAGCAAAAATATTACCGTTTTAAATCAACGTTATAGAGTGTTTGTTCGGCATCGCAGCAACGATTGCCAATTGACAAATTTTTCCTGCTGATGAGTAATTGCCCATGAGCAAAGCGAATGCTCACTACTCATCTTCTGGGAGGAAGATATGACATTGAGAACTCTCCTGCTGGGCGCCTGCTCAGCATTGGTGTTTGCCGGCATGGCTTCGGCCGAGACGCTGACAATCGCGACCGTGAACAACGGCGACATGATCCGGATGCAGAAGCTGACGGATGACTTCAAGGCGAAGAATCCCGGCATCGACCTTGAATGGGTAACCCTCGAAGAAAACGTTTTGCGCCAGAAGGTCACGACCGACATCGCGACCAAGGGCGGCCAGTACGACGTCTTGACGATCGGAACCTATGAAGTTCCGATCTGGGCGAAGAAGGGCTGGCTCCTGCCGCTCGACAATCTCGGCGCCAACTATGACGTGGACGATCTGCTGCCGGCAATCCGCAGCGGCATCAGCCAGGACGGCAAGCTCTATGCAGCTCCGTTCTACGGCGAAAGCTCCATGGTCATGTACCGCAAGGATCTCTTCGACGCTGCTGGCCTGAAAATGCCCGACGCGCCGACTTGGGACTTCATCGCAGATGCCGCGAAGAAGGTCACCAACAAGGACAAGGAAATCTACGGCATCTGCTTGCGCGGCAAGGCCGGCTGGGGCGAAAACATGGCCTTCCTGACGGCCATGTCGAATTCCTTCGGCGCCCGCTGGTTCGATGAACAGTGGAAGCCGCAGTTCGATCAGCCCGAGTGGAAGGATACACTTAGCTTCTACGTCAACCTGATGAAGGATGCCGGCCCTCCCGGTGCTTCTTCCAACGGCTTCAACGAAAACCTGGCGCTCTTCCAGACCGGCAAGTGCGGCATGTGGATCGATGCAACGGTTGCTGCATCCTTCGTTGCCGATCCGAAGCAGTCGCAGGTTGCCGACAAGGTCGGCTTTGCGCTGGCTCCGGACAAGGGCCTCGGCAAGCGCGGCAACTGGCTCTGGGCCTGGAACCTCGCCATCCCGGCAGGCTCGCAGAAGTCCGAAGCCGCCGAGAAGTTCATCTCCTGGGCAACGAGCAAGGATTACACCAACCTCGTCGCCGAGAAGGAAGGCTGGCTGAACGCACCTCCGGGCACGCGCAGCTCGCTCTATGCCAATGCCGACTACCAGAAGGCCGCTTCCTTCGCGAAGATGACGCTCGACAGCATCAACTCCGCCGATCCGACCAAGCCGACTGTCAAGCCGGTTCCCTATGTCGGCGTCCAGTTCGTGGCGATCCCGGAATTCCAGGGCATCGGCACGGCCGTCGGCCAGCAGTTCTCCGCAGCCCTTGCCGGCCAGATCTCGGTCGACCAAGCCCTGCAGAGTGCACAGCAGCTGACCACCCGCGAAATGACCAAGGCGGGCTACATCAAGTAATACCTCCTGAGAATGTACGGAATGTTTGACATTCCGCACCTCTGGGCCGCCGATTGCCCGAACTGCATCGGCGGCCTCTTTTCAGAGCTGTCCTCAGCCACATCCGCTTCAGATCAGACCGGTGATTTGCCATGGCAACGTTTCACACTCGCTCCGCAGCACGCCTGATGATTGCACCCTCCGTGGTGCTGCTCTTTGCGTGGATGATCGTCCCGCTCGCGATGACGATTTACTTCTCCCTGCTGAACTACAATCTGCTCAACCCGGGCATGGAGAGTTTCGTCGGTCTCTTAAACTACGAATACTTCCTTACCGACCCGGCCTTTTTCGCCGCGCTCATCAATACGCTGGTGCTGGTTGCCGGTGTGCTTGTCATCACCGTTGTCGGCGGCATTCTCTTTGCACTCCTGCTCGATCAGCCGATTTACGGCCAGGGCATTGTACGCATCCTGGTCATTGCGCCCTTCTTCGTCATGCCGACAGTGGCCGCGCTCGTCTGGAAAAACATGTTCATGAACCCGGTCAACGGTCTCTTCGCCTATATGGCAAAGGCTGTCGGCCTGCAGCCGATCGACTGGCTGGCCAGCGTGCCGCTTTTCTCGGTCATCCTGATCGTTGCCTGGCAGTGGCTTCCCTTTGCCACGCTCATCATGCTCACCGCGCTTCAATCGCTTGACGAAGAGCAGAAGGAAGCCTCCGAGATGGACGGCGCCGGGCCGATTTCGAAGTTCATCTACATCATCCTGCCGCATATGGCCCGTGCCATCACCGTGGTAATCCTGATCCAGACGATCTTCCTGCTGTCGGTCTTCGCCGAAATCCTGGTCACCACCAACGGCGGCCCGGGCACGCAGAGCACCAACCTCACCTTTCTCGTCTATTCCCAGGCGCTGCTGCAGTTCGATATTGGCGGGGCTTCGGCGGGCGGTATCGTGGCGGTCGTGCTTGCCAATATCGTTGCGATCTTCCTCGTCCGCCTCGTCGGCAAGAATCTGGAGGCTTGAGATGGCTAGAAAGGTCACCACCCAACGCAAGGTCATCATGACCGCGATCGCCTGGTCGCTCGGCATCCTGATCTTCTTCCCGATCCTCTGGACCTTCCTCACAAGCTTCAAGTCGGAGGCGGATGCCATCGCTTCGCCGCCGCAGTTCCTGTTCTTCCACTGGACGACCGAGAACTATGCTGAAGTGCAGAGCCGGTCCGACTATCTTACCCACTTCATGAATTCGGTGGTGATCTCCTTCGGCTCGACGCTGATCGGCCTCATCATCGCCATCCCGGCCGCCTGGGCCATGGCCTTTGCGCCGACCAAGCGGACGAAGGATGTGCTGATGTGGATGCTGTCAACCAAAATGATGCCGCCGGTCGGCGCGCTCATCCCGATATACCTGTTATTCCGCAATTTCGGCCTGCTCGATACACGCACCGGGCTGGTGATCGTGCTGACGCTGATCAACCTGCCGATCATCGTCTGGATGCTCTATACCTACTTCAAGGAAATCCCCGGCGAAATCCTGGAAGCCGCACGCATGGACGGAGCCTCGCTCGTCAAGGAAATCGTCTACGTGCTGACGCCGATGGCCGTGCCGGGCATTGCCTCGACCCTGCTGCTCAATATCATCCTCGCCTGGAACGAAGCCTTCTGGACGCTGAACCTGACGGCCTCCAAGGCGGCGCCGCTGACAGCCTTCATCGCTTCCTATTCGAGCCCGGAAGGCCTGTTCTATGCCAAGCTTTCGGCGGCTTCGACCATGGCGATCGCGCCGATCCTCATCCTCGGCTGGTTCAGCCAGAAACAACTCGTCCGCGGCCTGACCTTCGGCGCGGTGAAATAAGATCATAGGGAGAGAAACATGGGCAGCATTACCCTTCAAAAGGTTTCGAAGGTCTTCGGCGAAGCCAAGGTCATCCCTTCGATCGATCTCGACATCAGGGACGGCGAATTCGTCGTCTTCGTCGGTCCCTCCGGCTGCGGCAAGTCCACCTTGCTGCGCCTGATCGCCGGTCTCGAGGATGTCTCTGGCGGCAAGATCGTCATCGACGGCAAGGACGCGACCGAGAAGGCGCCGTCCGAACGCGGTCTGGCGATGGTCTTCCAGTCCTATGCGCTCTATCCGCATATGAGCGTGCGCAACAACATCGCCTTCCCGCTGAAGATGGCGGGCATGGACAAGGCCGAGATCGACCGCAAGGTGACCGATGCGGCGCGCGTGCTGAACCTCGGCGACTATCTGGATCGCAAGCCGCGCCAGCTCTCGGGCGGCCAGCGCCAACGCGTCGCGATCGGCCGCGCCATCGTGCGCCAGCCGTCGGCCTTCCTCTTCGACGAGCCACTGTCGAACCTCGATGCGGCGCTGCGCGTCAACATGCGTATCGAAATCAGCGAGCTGCACCAGCAGCTGAAAACGACGATGGTCTACGTTACCCACGACCAGGTGGAAGCCATGACCATGGCCGACAAGATCGTGGTTCTGAATAGGGGCAATATCGAGCAGGTCGGCTCGCCGCTGGAGCTCTATCGCAGTCCGCGAAACCTCTTCGTCGCCGGCTTCATCGGCTCACCTAAAATGAATTTCATCAAAGGGCAGAATGCGGCGCAGCTCAATGCGCACACGATCGGTATCCGTCCCGAACACGTGCTGCTGTCGACCGAAAGCGGTGACTGGAAGGGCAGGGTCACGGTTGCCGAGCATCTGGGCTCCGACACATTCCTGCACGTCGATGTCGAGGGTATCGGCATGGCGACGGCGCGCAGCAATGGCGACTTTGCAGCCAAAGCCGGCGATATCGTCTACCTGACGCCGGACAAGACGCGTATCCATAAATTCAATGAGGGCGGCCTCGCCATCTGAGGCGGCTACCGGCTGGGGGCAGACATGCGGATCGGGCGATGTCGTCCGGACCGCGCTACCGGGAGGGCGGAAGTCCTTTCGCAAGACCTTCAAGAGGACTGAAACATGACGTGCAAATTATCGCTGGCAACGCTCGCCGAGGCGGCAAAGACCGCGGCCATTCCGGCTTACGACCGGGCGTCGCTGAAAGCCGGCATCGTGCACTTCGGCGTCGGTAATTTCCATCGCGCCCATCAGGCGATCTATCTCGACGATCTCTTCAATGCCGGTAGCGACCATAACTGGGCCATCATCGGGGCCGGCGTTCTGCCTTCGGATGCTGCTATGCGCGACAAGCTCGCTGCTCAGGATTTCCTGACGACCGTCGTCGAGCAGGACAACAACAGGACGGCCGCACGCGTGACCGGGCCGATGATCGATATCCTGCCGGTCGGTGAACCCGCTGTTATCATCGCCAAGCTCGCCGATCCAACTATTCGCATCGTCTCGATGACGATCACCGAAGGCGGCTATTTCATCGATGCCTCGGGCAAGTTCAATCCGGCGCACCCGGCGATTGCCGCTGATGCCCAGAACCCGGCGACGCCGAAGACGGTCTTCGGTCTGATCGTTGCCGGCCTGAAGGCGCGCAAGGACAAGGGCATCGAGCCCTTCACCGTCATGTCCTGCGACAACATTCCCCACAACGGCGTCGTGACTGCCAACGCCGTCGTCGGCACGGCGAAGCTTTCCGATCCAGCCTTTGCCGACTGGATCAAGGCCAATGTCTCCTTCCCGAACGGTATGGTGGACCGTATCACGCCGGCGACCAGCCAACGCGAGATCGATTTTCTCAAGGACAATTTCGATATCGAGGATAACTGGCCGGTCTATTGTGAAGAGTTCAAGCAGTGGGTGCTGGAAGACAAGTTTCCGATGGGCCGCCCGGCGCTCGAAAAGGTGGGCGTCACCTTCGTGCCAGATGTCACGCCTTATGAGCACATGAAGATCCGCATCCTCAACGGCGGCCATGCGGCGATTGCCTATCCTGCCGCGCTGATGGACATTCATTTCGTGCATGAGGCGATGGAAAACGACCTGATCCGCGCCTTCCTCGCCAAGCTCGAGAATGACGAAATCATTCCGATCATACCGCCGGTACCGGATACGTCGCTGCAGGATTATTTCAAGCTGATCGAGCGTCGCTTCCTCAATCCCAAGATCGCCGATACGATCCCGCGGCTGGCGCAGGACGGCTCCAACCGTCAGCCGAAATTCATCCTGCCGTCGACCCTCGACAATCTGCGCCAGGGCAAGGATGTCGTAGGCCTCGCGCTCGTCTCGGCGCTCTGGTGCCGTTACTTCGCCGGCACGAGCGACAGCGGCAAGGCGATCGTCTTCAACGATGCCAGCGCCGAGCGTCTGCATGAGGCGGCGGTAAAGGCAAAGGATGATCCGGCAGCCTTCCTCGCCTTCGACGATATTTTCGGCGAAGCAGCGAAATCAGACGTTTTCCGCAAACGTTTCGCCCATGCGCTCAAAACCTTGTGGGAAAAGGGCACGAAGGAAACCCTCCAGCTCTATCTCGACGGCAAGCTCGCGGTGTAAGGAATCTCGATGGCAGCGTTTCTGCCGCCATCCCGGCCTTGCGGACAAGGCAGGACCGTTGCGTCCGAACTGAACTCAGGTTGGGTCTTCCATGGCTGATGCTGAACCACGGCTGATCATCTTCGATTGCGACGGCGTGCTCGTCGATAGCGAGCCGATTTCGATCAGCGTTCTCGTCAAGGCGATGGCCGATCTCGGGGTGACGATCACCGAGGATGAAGCCTATGAGCGCTTCCTCGGCCGCAGCCTCGCAACCCTCATCGACATATTGGAGACCGAGTTCAACGTGCATGCGGGCGAGGAATTCCTCGAAGGCATCCGCATCAATCTTTATGCCCGCTTCCGCACGGAACTGAAACCTATTCCCGGTATCGGTGATGCGATCGATGCGCTCGGCGTTCCCTGCTGCGTTGCCTCGTCCAGCCAGGTCGAGCGGATCAGACTTTCGCTTTCGGTTACCGGGCTCCTGCCCAAACTGCCGAATATCTTCAGCGCCAGCATGGTCAAACGCGGCAAGCCGGCTCCCGATCTCTTCCTTTACGCAGCCAGCAAGATGCAAGTCGAGCCGCGCGACTGCATCGTCATCGAGGATAGTCCGGCGGGCATTGCCGCAGCAAAAGCAGCGGGCATGACGGTCTTTGCCTTTACCGGCGGCTCGCATGCCAACTTCGCCGGATATCGGGAAGAACTCGACCGTCTTTCGCCCGAAGCGGTGTTTGACGCCATGCCGGAATTGATACACCTTGTCCGCAAACAAAAGCCGGACGGGACTCAGCATTGATGCGTGATCATTTGGTTGCGGTGGATATCGGCACGGGCAGCGCACGCGCCGGTGTCTTTGACACGCGTGGCCACCTGCTTGCCAAGGCCGAACATCCGATCATCATGAATCGACCGCGCGAGAACCATGCCGAGCATGATTCCGAGGATATCTGGGCGGCCATCTGCATTGCGGTGCGCGCAGCGATGGGTCGGTCCGGTATTGAGGCGGCTGCTGTTGGCGCGATCGGCTTCGATGCCACCTGTTCGCTTGTGGTGCGCGATACCGAAGGCAGACAGATCAGCGTTTCCACCGGCGGCGAGACACGTTTCGACACGATCGTCTGGCTCGATCACCGGGCGCTGAAGGAAGCTGATTTCTGTACGGCGACGAAGCATGAGGTGCTCGAACATTCCGGCAATGTCATGTCGCCGGAAATGGAAATGCCGAAGCTGATGTGGCTCAAGAATAAGCTGCCGGCGACCTGGGCGAAGGCCGGCTATTTCTTTGATCTCGCCGACTTCCTGACCTGGAAGGCGACCGGTTCGCTGGCCCGCTCCCGCTGCACGCTGACAGCCAAGTGGAACTATCTTGCCCATAAGGAAAAAGGCTGGCGGCAGGATTTTCTGCAGCGGATCGGTCTTGAGGATCTACTGGCGCGTGGCCATCTGCCGGATGAGACGGTGGCAGTCGGCGAGAGCATCGGTAAGCTGACGCCCCAGGCTGCCGAAGCCTTGGGCCTGACCACCGATTGCCATGTCTCGGCCGGAATGGTCGATGCCTACGCCGGTGCGCTCGGCACGCTCAGCGGCCATGCAGGCGATCCGGCGAAACTCGAACATCAGCTTGCGCTGATTGCCGGGACGTCGAGCTGCGTCGTCGCTTTTTCCCCCGAGCGAAAGCCGAGCCAGGGAATGTGGGGACCTTACTACGAGGCGGTGTTTCCGCAATCATGGCTCGTCGAGGCCGGCCAATCGGCAGCCGGTGCGCTGCTCGATCATATCGTGCGCATGCATGCGGCCGGTGGTGAGCCGACCGCGGCGCTGCATCAGCGAATTGTTGCCCGCATCGCTGAACTTAGAATCCAGGAAGGTGACGCCTTCGGCGCACGCATTTTCGTCCTTCCTGATTTTCATGGCAACCGGTCGCCACTTGCCGATCCGCACGCTGTCGGCGTCGTCAGCGGGCTGACGCTCGATACGTCCTTCGACGGGCTCTGCGCGCTCTATTGGCGGACCGCGGTCGGGATTGCACTCGGCATCCGCCACATCCTCGAAAAGATGACAGATCACGGCTACGTGCCGGATACGCTGCATGTGGCCGGCGGGCATGTGAAGAACCCCGTTCTGATGGAGCTCTATTCGGATGTGACGGGCTGCAAGGTCATCGTGCCTGACATGAACGAAGCGGTACTGCTCGGTACAGCGATCGCTGCATCAGTTGCCTGCGGCTTACACAGGGATTTGGCGGCGGCGGGCAAGGCGATGTATCCGGGCGGGACGGAGCGGCTTCCCGACAGGAACAAGCAGGCGGTTTACGACCGCGATTATCGCCGCTTCCTTGCCATGTATCGTCATCGGGCAGAGCTGGAAGCCTTGGGATAGTTCAGCGGTTTGCCGCTTCGCCAAGGATAGTCGCAAATTCCACCATCCGTCGGCGGCGCTGGCTCGCCTCCTCGCCGGCGCCCAAAATCACCGCCTCGGACAGACAGTCGAGCAAGGCGATCAGCGGCGGCAGGTTATCCATGTCGGGCGCGCGGGCAGGCGGCAACGCAAGAACGACGTTCGACTGTTCAGGAAGCCAGTCCGCATGCTGAGCGGAGATCAGGATCACTTTGTAGCCGTAGCGCCGGGCAGTCCGCGCAAGCAGCCGTGACCTGGCGAAGCGCCGGCAATCGATGATGATGAGCACCGCGTCGTCGACGAAGGAACGGGCGAAAAGCTCTGCGAAGCGGTTACCGGCGCCGTCGATCGCACGCACGCCGTCGCGGGCCTGGGTCAGCCGCTGGCAGAAATGATTGGAGAAGCCGGCAAGTCTGGCATGGGTGGCGACGTAGACCTCTCTGGCGGCACCGATCATCGCGACGGCTTCGCCCCAATGCGGCTGCGCGGTCAGATGGTAGATGTGATGCAGCGCCTGTATCTGTTCGGCCACGAGAACGGCGAGTGCCTTGCCCTCCGATGCATCCGTCTGCAACTCCGTCATCGAGCTCTGGAACTGGACAGGAGAGGTCGTTGCCGTTTCGCGGATCTCCACCTTGACGCTGTCCAGCCCCTGATAGCCGAGCGCGCGGAGGAAACGGCCGACCGTCATCGGCGAAAGATCAAGTCGGTCGGCAACCGACGCAGCCGTTTCGAACGGCAGGTCGTTCAGGTGTTCCGTGAAATATTTCGCGATGCGTCGTTCGGCGGGCGTGCCGGACTTCACGTATTGCCTAAGCTTCTCTACAAAGTCTTCCACGTCGCAGCCTCCCCCATATCCTCAGAGGCTTTCCGTGGATTCAGGAGCCGAATCCCTGTTCTTAATATTGTCCGGAAGCTCTTCTTAGGCCCACACGTATATCGAACATTGCGAACTATATATTAGCAGATAATTTTCGACAAGTTTTCTATTCATGCATGTAATTTTCAACTGACTTGCCGGCAGGACGCAGGTTTCCTACATGACGCTGCGTAACGGAGACGCCAGAGAATGATCCTTGACGCTGCTCGCCTTTCGCTTGCCAACCTGTTTGCGCCTGAGACCCGGTTAGTTTTCTGGAAAGTTCTGGGATTGACGGTGCTGGTGCTGACCGGCTTGTGGTTTGCGCTGCGCGGCCTGTTCATCACTTTTTTATTTCCGTGGGTGGCTGGGTTCTTTCCCGAGATGCCTGATTGGGCCGGCTGGCTCAGCTTCGTTTTCCTGATCGCTGCCGGTATCGGCCTTGCGCTCGGACTGGCGCTGTTGCTTTCGCCTGTTACGGCGCTGATTGCCGGCCTCTTTCTCGACGATGTCGCCGAGGTGATCGAGAAACGGGATTATCCCAAGGACGCGTCAGGCAAGGCCATGCCACTTGGCCCGGCGATGGCAAGCTCGCTCAAATTCCTCGGCGTCGTCATCATCGGAAATATCATCGCGCTTTTCCTGCTCTTCATTCCTGGCGTCAATCTCGTGGCTTTCTTCCTCGTGAACGGCTACCTGCTTGGGCGAGAGTTCTTCGAGTTTGCCGCCATGCGCTTCCGTTCACCGCCTGAGGCGCGGCTGTTTCGCACCAAACATGGTTCGACCGTTTTCCTCGGTGGTCTGGTAATCGCGCTTTTTCTGGCGATCCCGATCGTCAACCTGCTCACGCCGCTCTTTGCTGCGGGCATGATGGTGCATCTGCATAAGCTGGTTTCGGCGCGCGATCCTGATTTTCGCGCCTAGTTTCACGCAATTGCGGGTGCAAAACGCTGAACAGTCTTACTGGAATTGCTTCAAGCGGGAAGTGCTGCTGCATCGTACATTGCCGCATATTCGGCGCTTGGCGGGATCGGCTTGATGATATCGATCAGCACGCCGTTGGGATCGGTGGTGATGAAATGCCGCTGACCGAAATCCTCGTCGCGGATCTCGCGCAGGATCGGTAGGCCTGCCTGCGTGCAGGCTGCATAGATCGTATCCACATCCTCGACTTCGAAATTCAGGAGGAGGCCGGAAATCTTACCGCGGCTGGCGGCCGGAATGGTTTCGTGGCTGCCGTCGAGTATGGCGATGGTCACATGTTCATCCTCCATCGATTGCAGGTGGACATACCAATCGCTTTCGAAGAGCGGCTGGAAATGGAAATGGTGGCAATAGAAGGCCGCCGTGCCGGCAACGTCACCCGTCATGATGACGGGATAAAAGCTCGTCGATTTCATCTTTTTTTCTCCTCCGGATTTTACATACAGTTTGTATGTTTTTGTATTTAACATACAAGCAGATTGTATGTAAATAGGATGCATGAGCCGTAGCAATCGTGAGCGAACCGAGCAGACCAGGCAGGCCCTGATGGACGCCGCGCGCCGACTTTTCATCGAAAAGGGATATGCGGAGACGGCGACGCCGGACATCGTCGCAGCGGCGGGCATGACGCGCGGTGCGCTCTACCATCACTTCGAAGACAAGAAGGCGCTTTTCCGGGCGGTGATCGAAAGGGAGGCGGCTGATGTCGCCAAAGAGATCGAAAGGCGGGCTAAGCCGGAAACGGAACCACGTGCGGCGCTGCTTGCAGGTGCGGCAGCCTATTTCGATGCGATGGCAGTGGCAGGCCGGACGCGGCTGCTTCTGTTCGAGGCGCCGGCGGTCATTGGCCTGCCGGCAGCCACACAGATCGACGCCGAGAATGCAGAAGCCGCATTGCGGGACGGGCTCGAAACCCTGCTCCCGCAGGCCGGTGCTCTACTCGCACCATTGACGGCTCTGCTGTCAGCCGCCTTCGACCGGGCCGCGATCGCCATCGAAGCGGGCGGCAGGCGTGAAGATTATGAGAGGGCGATTGCTGTCCTACTCGACGGCCTCGCCGATCACCTGCGGCGGTAGCTCCACCAGCGGTGCCGGGATATCGCTGCTCTTTTCAGGCGACTTGCAGATATCGGCAATCACGCAGTGTTCGCATTCCGGGCGCCGGGCCTTGCAGGTGTAGCGGCCATGCAGGATGAGCCAGTGATGGGCATGATAGAGGTAGTGCTTCGGAACAACCTTCATCAGCCGCTCTTCCACCTCGTCGGGCGTCTTTCCGGGTGCGAGCCTGATGCGATTGGCGATGCGGAAGATGTGGGTGTCCACCGCCATCGTTGCCTGGCCGAAGGCCATCGACAATACGACATTGGCGGTCTTGCGGCCGACGCCCGGCAGGCGAACCAACTCCTCGCGTGTCTCCGGCACCTTGCCGCCGAACTCATCGACCAGCATCTGCGAGAGTGCAATGACGTTCCTCGCCTTGTTGCGATAAAGGCCGATCGTCTTGATGTACTCGCGGACTTTCTCCTCGCCGAGATCGAGCATTTTTTGCGGCGTATCCGCAATCTTGAAGAGTGCGCGGGTCGCCTTGTTGACGCCGGCATCTGTCGCCTGAGCGGAGAGGGCCACCGCCACAACGAGCGTGAAGGGATTGCTGTGTTCCAGTTCACCGCGCGGCTCCGGCCGCTGGACGGAGAAACGGCGGAAGATCTCGGCGCGCTCGGCCAGCGAATAGGCCGTCTTGACCGACACCGCCGGCTTGCGGCGGGCGATCACATTCGGGTTTTGCGACGGTTTGGTAATGGATTTGAGTTTCGGATTCGCCATGGAAAATCTATACTCGGCGGCCATGATGGAAAGCAACGCCGACAGCCGCAACGAGCAGCCTGTTTTCGCAGCCGAACTCTTTCCCTACCGTTCGCTCGGTCGGAAAGGTTTCAAGGTGCTGCTCGGCATTTCCGGTGCCATCTGCTTGATATACGGCATGTTCTTCATCGTCACCGGCGCCTGGCCGATCGGCTTCTTCTTCGGGCTGGATTTCCTGCTGCTATACGGTGCCTTCTGGCTGAACTACCGGTCCGGCAGGGTACGGGAAGAGGTAACGGTTTCGCGCATGGATGTTGCGGTGCGCAAGTTCTCCCCCTCGGGCCGCATGATCGAGCACCACTTCAATCCGTTCTGGACGCGCTTTCTCGTGCGCCGACATCAGGAGATCGGCATTCTCTCCATGCATATTTTCGGGGAGGGCAAACGCACTGATATCGGCTCCTTCCTCAATCCCGACGATCGCGAAAGCTTCGCGAAGGCCTTCAAGGCCGCCCTGGCAACAGTAAAGCAGCGTATTTGAGATACCGCGCAAGAAACGGGTGGTTTGGCTGCCCGCCCTTGATTATCTCCTTTATAAAGGAGAAAAACGATGAACATGATCGCGAAGCTCGATACAGATATCACCCCCGATGGCCCTGATTACGATACCGTCCGTCAGGTCATCGAATTCATCAGCGAGGAATATCGCGACCAACCGTCGCTGGAAGCGATTGCCGCACGGCTGAATCAGTCGCCGACGCAACTCCAGAAGACCTTTACCCGTTGGGCCGGCCTCTCTCCCAAGGCCTTCCTGCAGGCTGTCACGCTAGACCATGCCAAGCGGTTGCTGCGCACGGAAGAGATGCCGCTGCTCGAAACTTCCATCGAGGTCGGCCTGTCCGGTCCCAGCCGCCTGCACGACCTGTTCGTGACCCATGAGGCAATGTCTCCGGGCGAATGGAAGGCGAAAGGCGGCGGGCTGACGATCCGTTACGGGTTCCATAATTGCCCCTTCGGCACGGCTCTTGTCATGGTGACGGACCGCGGCCTTGCGGGCCTCGCCTTCAGCGATTCCGGCGATGAGACGGCCTGTCTTGAAGATATGACCTGCCGTTGGCCGAATGCGGAATATGTGGAGGACCGTCAAGCGACGGTGCCGTATGCCGAACGTATCTTCCAGCCGGGACGTTGGACGTCGGACCAGCCGTTGCGGGTTGTCCTGATCGGAACGGATTTCCAGGTCAGCGTCTGGCAAAGCCTTCTGAAAATCCCCTTCGGCAAAGCCGTGACCTACAGCGATATTGCCAAGGACATCGGCCGGCCGACTGCGATGCGCGCTGTTGGTGCGGCAGTCGGAGCCAACCCGATTTCCTTCGTCGTGCCCTGCCACCGCGCGCTCGGCAAGAACGGAGCATTAACCGGTTACCATTGGGGGCTGACCCGCAAACGGGCCATGCTTGGCTGGGAATCGGCGCACGCCTGAGCGGTTTGGATCAGTCGAAGCCGTCAGGCGGCTTCGGCGAGTTCCAGCAATGCCTTTGCCGCGCTCTCGTCGGTGATCAGCGTATTGCAGCCGATGCGCTTGATCGTTGCGCGGATCGCGACGGCACGATGCGCGCCGCCGGAGGACAATACGATGTGTTTCGCTTCCTTCAGCGTATCGAGATCCACCGACATCACCCGCTGATTGATCGAGTGATCGACGGAATTGCCGTCCTTGTCCAGAAAGTTGAACATGGTGTCGCAAACGCAGCCGGCGTCGATCAGCTGCTGCAGTTCGGCCTTCGATATCCACCCCTCGGACAGAGACGTCGAATGCGGGCCGATATCGCCGCAGCTGACGATCGCCAGATCGAGGTTTTCCGCCAGTCGATAGATCGTATCGAGACCGCATTTTTCGACGAGGTTGCGCTTGGTTTCCGTCGAATCGACGAGCAACGGTGCGAGGAACATGTAGCATTCGGCGCCGAGCTGGTTTGCCAGTCGCCAGGTGTAGTCGATCGGGTTTGTCTGGTGGACGGCGACGATGCCGCCGAGCAAGGAGACGATCTTGCAATTGTCGCGTCGTGGCGGCCGGAAGCTTGCGAGAGAAGCCGTCATGGTGCGGCCCCAGCCGACGCCGATCGTGTAATCGTCCGGAATGGCTTCCGACAGGAACTGGCCGAGCGCCAGACCGACATTCTTTGCCAGTGAGTTCACATCGCAATTGGCTGGCTCCGGCACGACGATCGCTTCGTCCAAGCCGTAGGCTCTCTCGAGCTTCACTGAAAGCTCGATGCAGTCGCCGATCGAATCGTTGATCCAGATCTGCACTTCGCTGCGCTTCATCGCCTCGTCGAGAAGGCGGATGACGGTGGTGCGGCTGATGCCGAGTTGTTCGGCAACGTCTTTCTGGGTCAGGCCCTCATTGTAATAAAGCCATGCGGCCCGCAGCCTGAGAGACGAGGCTTCGGAATAGGCAGTATGCGTGCCGCGTTTCAGCTTGACCACATCTCCTCCCACACCGATTTCGCCCTAGATCTTTGCCATCGATGGCATAAGATTGTGATATCGGCTTTGTTCCGGCGATAATGCCGGGTGTGACACTTATGTCAATTGAAATGCACAAATGTCCTTGACTTTTCGTTGCGAGAGCGGCGATAGTCATGGCCGATAACATCGTTCTTGTCCGTCCGAGGAGGACAATGTGCGGGCATGCGGAAAGTCACGATCGGCCTTTCAGCCGCAAGCGGCATCGCTTGTGATGCGCTTGTCGTTTTCCGGCGCTTGGAACATCGCCGCTGGGAACACCGCCAATGTCTCTCACGTTTATGACTCATCCGTGACGGACGAGCGTCTTTTCGCCTGCAAAATGCAAATCACCTGATCTTAGATCACCTCTTTGCCGGGCGGAACTCGCGCCGGTTCGCAGCCCAAGTTCAAAAGGATTTTGACCATGACATCCAAGCTTGACCAACTCCGCGAGATCACAACCGTCGTCGCCGACACCGGCGATATCCAGGCTGTCGCCCGTCTGAAGCCGGTCGATTGCACGACCAATCCGTCCATCGTTCTCAAGGCGCTCGGCACGGACATGTTCGCCGACGACATGAAGGAAGCGATTGCCTGGGGCAAGAAGCTCGGCGGCGATGCCGATGCTGCGGCGGCAGCCGTTGCCGACCGCCTTGCCATCTCCGTAGGTGCTGCACTCGTCAAGCTCGTTCCCGGCCGTGTTTCGACCGAAGTCGACGCCGATCTGTCCTTCGATACCGAAGCTTCGCTGAAGAAGGCACGCAGCATCATCGCGGCCTACAAGGAGCGCGGCATCGAGAAGGATCGCATCCTCATCAAGCTCGCTTCCACTTGGGAAGGCATTCGCGCGGCGGAAGTCCTGCAGAAGGAAGGTATCGACTGCAATCTGACGCTGCTCTTCTCGAAGGCCCAGGCGATTGCTTGTGCCGATGCTGGCGTATTCCTGATCTCGCCGTTCGTCGGCCGTATCCTCGACTGGTACAAGAAGTCGACCGGCAAGGATTTCACTGCCGAGGAAGATCCGGGCGTCCTGTCCGTTCGTGACATCTACAACTATTACAAGGCAAACGGCATCAAGACGGTTGTCATGGGTGCATCCTTCCGCAACACGGGCGAAATCGAAGCGCTGGCCGGTTGCGATCGTCTGACGATCGCTCCGAACCTGCTCGATGAGCTGTCCAACGACCAGGGCAAGCTCGAGCGCAAGCTGTCGCCGGAACCGGTCAAGCCGGCTCCGAAGATCTCGGTCGATGAAAAGACCTTCCGCTGGATGATGAACGAAGATGCCATGGCGACTGAAAAGCTCGCTGAAGGTATCAGGGCATTCGCAAAGGATCTCGGGACGCTGCGCAGCCAGGTCCGCAAGGAACTGCAGCTCGCTGCTGCCTGAGGGCGCGCAAGCCATTGTTTGACGAAAGGCGCGGGTGCCGCTGGCATCCGCGCCTTTTTCATGTTGATATCAAGGGCATAGAGGCGGGAGGATCGCGGTGGCTGACGAGGATGACGGAAATTCGCTGATCTCGCTTGGCTACAAGCATGCAAGCTTCATTCTTGCGGTGCTCGGCGGTTTCATCGTCTTTCTGCTGCTGACGTCGCGAGAGGTCAGCGCCAGCAATATCCTGTTCGGCTGGAACGCTTCAGCGATCATTTTCATCGGACTTAGCTGGCGAAAAATGCTGCGGGCCACCGTCGAGAGCATCCGCAAAAGATCTGCGGATCTCGATTTTTCCGACACGTTCCTGCTTTTCCTGTCGATTGCGGCGGCTCTTGCAAGCATTGCCGGGATTGGGATCGAGCTTCATTCGATCAAGGATGCGCCCGCCAATATCGCGCTCTGGCGCGCGGCTGCGGCAATCCTGACCATCATGATCTCCTGGTTTTTCCTGCACACGCTCTTCACGATTCATTATGCCCACTATTTTTATGGCGGACCGGACAAGGGTGACGGGCTAAAATTCCCTGACGGCATAGAGGAGCCCGCCTATTGGGACTTCCTCTATTTCTCCTTCACGATCGGCGTGGCGGCGCAGACGGCCGATGTTGCTGTAACCTCGACGTCAATGCGCAAGCTCACCCTGCTGCATGCGCTTCTGTCCTTCCTGTTCAACACCACCATTCTGGCACTTGCGATCAATGTCGGGGCAAGCCTGCTTTAAAGCCTTGCCGCAGAACGGAAGAAGCTCTCGAACTCGGCGAGATCGCCTGAAGCGACATCCGAGATCGCCCAGAACATCAGTCCGCCATCCGACCATTGCGCCATGTTGTAGCCGTCATGCTCGGTCGTCGTCCGGGCCCCGGAAGCCGCAGGCCAGATGAACAGGTTGATGATGTGGCCGTGGCGCCTATAGACGAGGGCGGCGACAGTGCGGCCACCGATATAATCGACGCGCCCGCCGACCAGCGGGAAGCCGTCCTTGGCGAGATCGCTGACAGGCGGCGAAAAGTCGATCTTGCCGTTGAACCAAGGCTTTACCGTATGTTGATCCGAGGTCAGGACGTCGGTCAGATGATCAGCCATCATGGAGCGGACATGACTTGCCATGATCTCATCCTGCAGAAGCAGGGTCTGCGACGGTGCGTTGACGAACAGGAAGCCGCTCGCCGTCAACACCGCCAGAGATGGCACGAAGCTCCAATGCCGGATGAAGTCCAAGGTACGGCGCCAGAGAGGCGGCTGGTGTTGCGGCGGCAGGCCGGAAGTTGTCGCGGCCTGTTCGAAGGACAGCATGGACAGCACTTGCGAACGCAGGGCCTCAGGCGGTTTCCACCGCACGCCATCCTGATCAACAATCTTCCTCACTGCACCGACCCTTTCTATCTCCGCCCGGCAGTTTTCGCAGGTTCCGAGATGATCCTCGAACTGTGCTGCGTGGACGGAATCAAGTTCGCCATCAATAAAAGCGTGCAGCATGATGTGCCATTCGGGGCAACCTTTCGATTGGGTTTCGCTCATCCTGCCGTCTCGCTCTTGTTGCCTGCATCCCAGGTGTCGGCAAATTCGCGCCGGGCTCTCGCAAGGCGCGACATCACGGTGCCGATCGGCGCGTCGATGATGTCAGCGATCTGCCGGTAGGAGAGATCTTCGAGCTCGCGCAGAACAAGAATCTCCCGCATCGTTTCCGGAAGCCTGCTGATGACGGCGCGCACACGCTGCTGTTCGCTGCGCCGGATCATCGCCGTCTCGGGAGAATCCTCTTCAGATGCGATCTGATAGCCTTCATCCTCGTCGGGATCGGTGCTGCCGTTATCGTCCAGATGGCGCTCGAAACGTGCCTTGCGGCGATCCTGCTGGCGCCAGACGTGGCAGCAGTTCCTGACGATAGCAAAAAGCCAGGAACGCGGATCGCCGCCGCGATAGGTTTCGAAATTGCGATAGGCGCGCAGGAATGCTTCCTGGACGATATCCCTGGAGGCTTCGGCGTCACGGCTGAGGAAGCGGGCAAAATTATAGGCCGCATCCAGGTGCGGAACCATCACATGCTGAAAGCGCTGCATGAATTCATGCTGCGCGGCCTTGTCGGCCGTCGAAGCGACCCGTTCGCTGACGGATTTCTCCGAGACCATGAGGTGGAACAGCCGCGCGGCGCCGGCGAAAAGCGTCGCCAGCGCCGATATTCGAATGCGCGCCCGCGGCACTTGCCTGACGAGCAGCATCCAGTCGTTCGATCCGACGGGATAGGTGATCTGAACGTTTGTCATCATCCTCCCTGCCTCAATAGCAGCCGATTGGGACGTGAGACCCGTGGTCACAATAGTCCCTTGCAGTCTAGACCGCTCGTCGCGCGATTTTATTCCAGATAATGCCGATTTATTTGCAAGCAGCCGGGGCGAAAGACGCATTTCGAGAAAATAAGCACACATTTCCAATGGTTTGTCGAAAATCGTATTCGAGCTGGGAATAACAGCGCGCTGTCGGCGATCTAGTTCGTCAGCGAGGGCATCCGAGTAATCGCAGTCTTCGCCGTTCGAAAATGCCATCAACAAGAGGAGGCATATTCATGTTCACCATGTCACGTCGCGCCGTGCTGGGATCGGCTGCTGCTGCGGCTGCATTCGGCCTGTCATCGAAGCTCGAATTCGTAATGCCGGCATTTGCCGCGACACCGCTGGAGCCGACGGTTGGCTTCTACAAATACAAGGTCGGCGATATCGAGGTGACGGCGATCTATGACGGCATCTGGAAGAAGCCGCATGATCCAACCTTCATCAAGAACGCCTCGATCGAGGACACCAAGGAAGCGCTTTCCAAGGCGGGGCTTACGACCGAATTCATGCCGATCCCGCTGACGGTGGTCGTCCTGAAGGTCGGCAATCGCCTGATCATGATGGATGCCGGTTCCGGTGTCGGTCAGTGGCAGGAGAATGCCACGCACCTGCCGGCGAATATGGCAGCGGCCGGTATCGACTACACGAAGATCGATACGGTCATGATCTCGCATTTCCATCCGGACCATGTCTGGGGGCTGATGGAAAAGGGAACGAACAATCCTGTCTTCCCGAATGCCGAACTCATCGTCAACGCCGTCGAATATAACTGGTGGACGGAGCCCGGCCGTGTCGAGAAGCTTGCAGAGGGGCGCAAGCCGGCCGGCAAGCGCATCGCCGCCGTCTTCCCGAAATGGAAGAATTGGAAGCTGGTGGATGACGGAGCCGAGGTTGCACCGGGCATAAGGTTGCTTTCATCACCAGGCCATACACCCGGCCATTCAACCTACCTCGTCACCTCGGGCAACAAGCAACTGCTCATCTCCGCCGATATCATGTACGTGCCGGCGCTGCTCGCCCCGCATCCCGAATGGCAGGGCAGCTATGACCAGGATGGGCCGACGGCCATCGACACGCGCCGCCGCCTCATCGATCGCGTGATCGCCGACAATATCGCGATCTGCGGCTCGCATTTCCCATTTCCCGGCTCGGGCACCTTCGTCAAGGACGGAAGCGCCTATGCATTCACTCCCACAAACCAGGCCTGAAAGGCTGACAGGAGCTTACGATGATGAAATATGCCATTCTCGGATTTATCTGGTTCTGCGCCATTTCCGCCGGTGTTTCCGCGGTCACCGCATTTCCAGCCTTCGCCGTCGACAACATGGAGTCGATTGACGCACCCGACCTCACGTCGGTGCGCGCCAAGATCGACGCCAAGGACTATGCCGGTGCGCTCGCGGAGCTTCGCGATCTTGCCGAAGATAATCAGCAGGCAGATGTTTATAATCTGATGGGTTTCACCCTGCGCAAGACCGGCGATTACCGGATGTCGCTGACCTATTATACCAAGGCGCTGGAGCTTCAGCCCGATCATAAGGCGGCACGTGAATATCTCGGCGAACTCTATGTCGAGACCGGCGACGTGGCGAAGGCCGAGGAGCAGGTATCCGTGCTCAAGCAGCTTTGCCCTGCAGGCTGCGAGGAGCTTAAAGACCTGCAGACAGCGATTGCTGCGAAGGGCAGCAACTGACCGGTCAAGAACGGCAAGAGCAGGCGGCACTACCGCCTGCTTTCTTTCAAGAGGAGAGTACGATGGAAAACGCTGCAGGCTGGTCTCGGCTGGCCGATCTCATTCTTCTTCTGGGGAGGCTTCTGCTATCCCTGATTTTCCTGCATGAGGGATCGTCACTCGCGACAGATATGACCGCAACGCTCGCTACATTTGCTGAGCTCGGCCTGCCTCCAGTGGTGACATTTGGCGTCATCGCCCTGCAGATCGGCGCCGGCCTTTCCATTGCTGCCGGTTTGCTCACCCGGCTCGGCGCGGCGGCGCTGGGGCTGTTCTGCCTTGCGACGGCCTTTCTGTTTCACACCAACTTCGCCAGCCAGAACGAGCTGCTGCATTTCGAGAAGGATCTGGCAATCGCTGGCGGCATGTTCGTCCTGGCGGTCTCCGGTGCGGGATGGCTGTCGATCGACAATCTGGTGAAACGGCAGGCGAAAGGGTTGCATTCCTGGCTTAGAGCGGTGCTCTAGCGAACTTGCGGCCGCCGGCACCGCCCTCGGGCCAGCCGCTAGAAGATCGCCTGCCCGGCCATCAAAGCCAGGATAAGGAAAATCAGGAAGACGACGAGGAATATGCCGAAGAGTACGCGGGCGATCGTCGCGGTCGCCGCGGAAATACCGGAGAAGCCGAAAAAGCCGGCGATGATCGAAATTACCAGAAATATCAGAGCCCATTTTAACATGGCTATTTTCCTCTGCGATTGCTGGAAGAAGACGCGCTAAAGCTGATTTTGTTCCAGTTCGTTAAATGGAACGTCGTTCCTTAAAGTCGTACTGCTTTGGCCGGTAACGGCTTTTCGAAGGCGTTTGACTGTTTCAAGGGACGTCATCGATATCGAGGCGGCACAGAACTGCTTGCGCTCTATGGCCAGGCCTAAAGCCGACCTAGATTTTCAAGCTTGAGAGCAGCGAGATGAGCTGGGACTGGCGTTGCGTGCCAGTTTTGGCGAGAACCTTTTTCACGTAGCCGCGCGTCGTCTCATAGGTCAGTCCGGATATTTCGGCGATCTGGCGCGGCGACGAACCTTCCATGAGCAGTCGGGCGACCGTCGTTTCCTGAGGGGTAAGTGCGAACAGCTGTCGCAGCAGATCTCGGCTTGGGCTGGCGCGCTCGGAAAGATCCGTGATGATGGCGACGGCGGCGGAATGCGAGAAGAGCTCGGCCGGCACTCCGTTCAGCCGTTGGGCGCGGATCACCAGCGGCGCCTTTCCCGAACGCGAAAACAGGACGGGTGTGGAAACCACCGGATTGGCGAAAGACTCTTTCGAAAGAACCGCCTGCAGGTGGCGGCGCAGGAGCCCGGTTTCTTCCTGGCTGATGGCAACGAGTTCCCGATCCAGAATACGGATGTTTCCGTCGATCAGTTTCTCCGCCTGCTTGTTCAGTCGGGTAATGCGCCCGGCCCGGTCGAAGAAGATGACCGCGGTGCCGGTCAGCTCGAAGGCCTCGCTCATGCTATCGATCTTGGCGACATCGAGAGCGCGGATGATTTCGGCGGCGGCGGTCAGTCTCGACTGCATTTTTATGAGCAATCGCTCGTCGTCTCGATCGAAAGGCTGGTCTTCAATCCGGCGCTGCAGATTGAGGCTCAGCATCGCATCGCCCGCGGTGAAGCCCACCATGGCGGAATAGCGAAAGCCGAAGCGGGCCAGGAATTCCGTATAGAAGCTGTGGTGCTTGAATTCTTCCTCGCTGGCGATGTCGTGTTCGATAATGACGCCCTTGGTCATCGCAACCGCAAGGCCACGCTCACGAAAATCGCGTTTGTACCATTCTTCGGAAAAATAGACCTGGAAGGCGTCCAGCAAATTCGGCGTGCTCAGGAAGCCGAAGGGGAATTTCCCTCGGACCGGCATGATATGCGTTCCTACCGAACCAGTGGCCTGACTGATCTGCTCCAGAGTGCGCTCCCAGCTCGCAGGCACCAGTGCGGATTCCAGCAATCCGTCCAGGGCTGCTTCGAGCTCGGAGATATCGATGCGCGTCGCCATGAATAAGTAATGCCCAACCGATTTCTTTGATTCGATGAAGAATCACACTTATCGCGGAGCGCCCTATGGAGTGAGCGCGCAATTCCGCGTTTAGAAACAGTATCTGCAGTTGTATTATGACAAAGTGACAAAAGTCACTGACGGCGGCAGTGACTTTTGAAAGAGATCAAGACGCTTTTGTTCAACTATCCGTGATTGATCATTACATGGCGGACAGCCGTATAGTCTTCCAGGGCGTAGACAGACATGTCCTTGCCATAGCCTGATTGTTTCAGGCCGCCATGCGGCATTTCGTTGACCAACATGAAATGCGTGTTGATCCAGGTGCAGCCATACTGAAGGCGGGCAGCGGTCTTCATGCCGCGGCCGATATCTTTCGTCCAGACGGAAGAGGCGAGGCCGTAATCGCTATCGTTTGCCCAGGTCACTGCGTCTTCGACGTCGGTAAAGCGGGTGACCGAGACGACAGGGCCGAAGACTTCGCGGCGGACGATCTCATCATCCTGTGTGGCGCCCGCGACGACCGTCGGCGTGAAGAAGAAGCCCTTGTCGCCCGAGACCTTGCCGCCGGTGGTGATTTCCATGTGCTTGTGTTCGGCAGCGCGGGTGACGAAGCTCTCGACGCGATCGCGCTGGCGCTTGGAAATCAGCGGACCGATTTCGTTCTCTGTGTCGTCGGCCTGGTTGAAGCGGATGCTCGAGACGGCGGAGGTCAGATCGGCGACGAAATTGTCGTAGACCTTCGCGTCAGCATAGATGCGGCAGGCGGCCGTACAATCCTGGCCGGCGTTGTAGTAGCCAAAGGTGCGGATGCCGGCGACGACGGCGTCGATATCGGCATCGTCGAAGACGATGACCGGCGCCTTGCCGCCAAGCTCCAGATGGGTGCGCTTGACGGTCTTGGCGGCGGCCTGCAGCACCTTCTTGCCGGTCGCAACGTCTCCGGTGATCGATATCATGTTGATTTTCGGATGGTTGATCAGCGCGTTGCCGACGCTCTCACCGCGTCCAAGGATGACATTGACCACGCCTTGGGGAAGGATATCAGACATCAGCTTTGCCATCTTCAGGGCCGTCAGCGGTGTCTGTTCGGACGGCTTGAAGACGACCGTGTTGCCGCCGGCGATCGCCGGCGCCAGCTTCCAGGCCATCATCATCAGCGGGTAGTTCCACGGTGCGATCGAGCCGACGATGCCGATCGGGTCGCGGCGGATCATCGACGTATGGCCGGGAAGATATTCACCGGCGACCGGTCCATGCAGATTGCGCACCGCACCGGCAAAAAAGCGGTAACAATCGACAATGGCCGGGATTTCGTCATTCAGCACTGCATTGATTGGTTTGCCGCAGTTCAGCGCTTCGAGCGTGGCAAAGCCCTGGGCATCCTTTTCAATGGCATCGGCAATCTTCAGGAGATAAGCGGAGCGCTCGGAGGGTGTCGTCTGCGACCAGGCGACAAAGGCCTTTTCGGCGGCATCCACGGCGGCATCGATCTGGCCGAGCGAGGCTTCGGGAAGGTTCAGCACCGTCTCGCCCGTCTTCGGGTTCAAGATATGCTCTTCCGTTTCCGTGCCGGTCTCGAAGCGCGAACCGATCAGCATTTGCGTGTCCATGGGCGTTCTCCCTATTCGTTGGTGGAGCGGGATGGGGGCTGGAAAGCGCTTGACGCTTTCCGTATTCCGCTCCGGGTTATTTACCAGCGCCGGCGATCTGGTCGCCGTCGCGTGTGAGGTAATAGGCTGCCAGGATCGGCAGGAAGGTGACGAGCACGACGGCCATGGCGACCACATTGGTAACGGGACGCTGGCGCGGACGGATCAGCTCTTCGAGCATCCAGATCGGCAGAGTGGATTGTTGGCCGCCAGTGAAGGTGGTGACGATCACCTCATCGAAGGACAGGGCGAAAGCCAGCATGCCGCCGGCAAGAAGTGCTGTGCCGATATTCGGCAGGATCACATGGCGAAAGGTCTGGAAGCCGTCGGCGCCGAGATCCATCGAGGCTTCGATCAGTGAGCCTGAGGTGCGGCGGAACCGGGCGACGGCGTTGTTGTAGACCACGACGACGCAGAAGGTGGCGTGGCCGAGAACGATCGTCCAGACGGAGAAGGGGACGTCGAACAGACTGAAGGCGGAGCGCAGGGCGATGCCGGTGATGATACCGGGAAGCGCAATCGGCAGGATGACGAGCAGCGAGATCGCCTCGCGGCCGAAGAATTTCGTCTGGCTGACGGCAGCCGCACAGAGCGTGCCGAGGATGAGTGCGATCACTGTCGCGACACTGGCCACTTGTACGGAAAGGCCGAGGGCCGACCAGACATCCGGCCGGTTCCAGGCGATGCCGAACCATTGCAGCGTCAGGCCGGGCGGTGGCCACTGATAGCTCTTCTCTTCCGTCGTGAACGCATAGACGAAGATCAGCAGGATCGGCAGATGCAGGAAGAGTAGGCCACCCGCAGCCGCGATCTTCAGGATGAGAGGCGATTTCTGTCCGCGGTCAGAGCGCATCGAAGGCTCCCATGCGTTTGGCGAGCCAGAGATAGATCGCCATGATGACGATCGGCACGACCGAGAAGGCTGCGGCGAGCGGCACGTTGCCGGCCGTTCCCTGCTGCGTATAGACCGCCTGACCGATGAAGAGGCGGGATGAGCCGATGATCTGCGGGATAATGTAGTCGCCCAATGTCAGCGAGAAGGTGAAGATCGAACCGGCGACGATGCCGGGCAGCGCCAGCGGAAAAAGCACGGCGCGGAAAGTCTGCCGCGGCGTGGCGCCGAGATCGGACGATGCCTCGATCAGATTGCCGGGCACGCGTTCGAGGGCTGCCTGCGTCGGCAGGATCATGTAGGGCAGCCAGATATAGACGAAGACGATGAAGGTGCCGAGGTAACTCACTGAGAGCGAATTGCCGCCGACGACAGGCAAAGCGAGGATGCTGTCGAGAAGCCAGGAGAGATAGAGCTTGTCGAAAAGCCAGGTGAGGATGCCTTCCTTGGCGAGGATCAGCTTCCAGGCGTAGATTTTGACGAGGTAGCTCGACCATAGCGGCAGCATGACGCCGAGGTAAAACAGGGCCTTCCATTTTCCCTGCGCATAACGCGCCGCATAGTAGGCAATCGGGAAGGCGATGGCCGCCGAGGCGACCGTCACCAGTGCCGCCATGAGGACGGTTCTGACGATGATATCGAAATTGCCGGGATTCAAGAGCTGGGCATAGGTATCGAGAGTGAACTCGTAATTGACCATGCCCGAGAAGTCGTCGATCGAGAAAAAGCTCTGCAGCAGCAGCGCGATCAGCGAGCCGATATAAATAATGCCGAGCCAGAGCAGCGGCGGTGTCAGCATAAGCAACAAGAGCAGTTTCGGGTGGCGCCAGAAGCTGTCCGAAAGGTGGCCGAAGAAACCGCCGCGCTGCGGCAGGATGGAGGTTTCCGGCCTGGTGATCGCCAGCGCCGTCATGCCGCATCGTCCATATAATGCACGTCGCCCTTCTGCCAGGCGAGGCGGATGGCGGTGCCATTATCAGGGATATCGCTGCCGGCCGGCAGCATGACATGCAGGCGCGATCCGGTGATGTCGACGGTAAGACGGGTTGCAGCACCCAGGAAGCTGGCATTCTCGACCCGGGCTTCGATGCCGTCAGCCGCGAGGCGGATTGCTTCCGGCCGCAAGCTTGCCCAGCGCTTCTCGCCGCCGAGGGCCGTCATGACATCGGGAGAAATGACATTCGATGAACCGACGAAATCGGCGACGAAGCGGGTCTTCGGGCGGCGGTAGATGTCTTGCGGCGTGCCCTGCTGGACGATGCCGCCATTGTTGAAGACTGCGACCTGGTCGGCCATGGAGAGCGCTTCGCCCTGATCGTGAGTGACAAAGATGAAGGTGATGCCGAGCGCGCGCTGCAGGCTCTTCAGCTCTTCCTGCATCTGCTCGCGCAGCTTCAGATCAAGCGCGCCGAGCGGTTCGTCGAGGAGGAGCACCCGCGGCTTGTTGACGAGCGCGCGGGCGAGCGCCACGCGCTGCCGCTGGCCGCCGGAGAGTTGACCGGGACGGCGGTTACCATAGCCCGGCAGCTTCACCAATTCCAGCGTCTTTTCGGCTTCTCGGATGCGTTCCGCCTTGCCGACGCCTTTGACCATCAGCCCGTAGGCGACGTTGTCGAGAATATTGAGATGCGGGAAGAGCGCGTAATCCTGAAAGACGGTATTGACGTTGCGGCGATAGGGCGGAACCCCCTCGGCGGTTTCGCCGAAGATCTCGATATGTCCCGATGTGGGCTGTTCGAAGCCCGCAATCAGCCGCAGGCAGGTTGTCTTGCCGGAGCCCGACGGGCCGAGCATGGCGAAGAATTCGCCGGGTGCGATCTCGAGATCGACCCCGTCGACGGCGCGCACCGCGCCGAAATGGCGAGACACCTTCTGGAAACGGACGGCTGACGTCATGGGGGCTCCGGTATTGCATGTTCACGAGAGGGCTGAGGTTTGAAAACCCCGCCCCAAACCCCTCCCCACGAGGGGGAGGGGCTTACCCTGCTACGCCCACACTTAAACCCTTCGGCGTTTCTGCAGGAATGCGGCGGTGCCCCTCTGGCCCGTTCCCCTGATGAGAGGAATGGGGGAAGGGAAGGAATGGCTGGGGCCTTACCGCCCGCCAATCACGCCGATATAATCCGACACCCAGCGGTGATAGGGCACGCATTCGCTCTCGCTTGCGCATTTGGCGACTGGCGTCTTCCAGAACTTGATCTTGTCGAAGTGATCATAGCCGTTTGTGTTGCATCCGGCGTCGGTCAGCAGCTCGTTGCCCTTGCAGGCAGCCGGAACCGACGGCACGGCGCCGAACCAGGCGGCGGCATCACCCTGGACCTTGGCCTTCAGCGAATGCTCCATCCACATATAGGCGCAGTTCGGATGTTCGCTGTCGACGTGCAGCATGGTCGTATCGGCCCAGCCGGTCACACCTTCCTCAGGGAAGGTGGAGGCGATCTTCTGCTTGTCGGCCTGCAGCAGGTTGACCTGGAACGGCCAGGAGCCGGAAGCGACGACACCTTCATTCTTGAAGTCGTCGACCTGTATCATCGCGTCATGCCAATAACGCGAGACGATCTTGCGCTGGCCGCGGAGCAGGTCGAGTGCTGCCTTATACTGATCTTCGTTGAGTTCGTAAGGGTCCTTGATACCGAGATCGGGCTTGTGCGCCATCAGATACATGGCCGCATCGGCGATGTAGATCGGGCCGTCATAGGCCTGGACACGGCCCTTGTTGGACTTGCCGTCCGGCAGGTTCTGTTCGTCGAAGACGATATTCCAGCTCGTCGGCGCCTTATCCTTGAAGGTGTCGGTGTTGTACATCAGCACGTTCGGTCCCCAGAGGTAGGGCACGCCGTAATGGACGTTGTTTACCGTATTCCAGGGCGCGTTCTGAAGGCGCTCGTCGACGGTCTTGAAGCTCGGGATGAGATCGGTGTTGATCGGCTGGACGCGTTTTCCCGCGACGAGACGCAGCGATGCGTCGCCCGATGCCGTGACTAGGTCGAAACCGCCTTCGTTCATCAGCGCCACCATTTCATCCGAGGTGGCGGCGGTCTTTACGGAAACCTTGCAGCCTGTTTCCTTCTCGAAGTCGGTGACCCAGTCGTAATTCTTGTCGGTCTCGCCGCGCTCGATATAGCCGGCCCAGGCGACGATGCTGACGGCTCCTTCTCCCTTGCCCAATTCCTTCAGCGGTTCGGCAGCGACAACCTGTGTTGCAAAGCTCAGGCTCGCGAGCGCAGCAGTGCACGATTTCAGAAGATGCTTCATCGTCTGTCTCCCGGTTCGGTGCCGCTTTTGCGGCGTTCTGTTCCCGGAGGAAAAGGTGACGCGGAAAGACCGGTTTCGCAAATTCATTTATCAGAAAGCCGATATCGGAAATTCCGATATCTAGCGAGATCTTCCCGACCGCATGTTCTCCGCGATGGCGACAAAATCGCGGGCCGCCTGCGGCAGGCTGGAGCCCTTGCGCCAGACCATGCCGACCTGAACGACGGGAAGGGAGCCGGAAACATCGCGGCTCTCGATGCGGTCTCCTTCCAGCGACCATGGGCGATAGACGAGATCGGGGAGCAGCGCCACCCCCGCACCCGTTGCGACCAGGCTGCGCACGGCTTCCACCGAGCGGGTCCGGAAGGCGACGTGGGGGCGGGCGCCGAGCGCTGTCAGCAGCTTGCCGGTATTCTCCTCGATTTCGTCCACCGTCAACATGATCAGCGGCTCGCGGGCGATGTCGGCAACGGAGATGATATCGGCTGAAACCAGCGGATGACCCATCGGCAGCCAGAGGCGATAGGGTGAGGTTTCCAGGATTTCGGCTTGGAGAGCCATGCGATCACGCAGATTTGAAATCACCATGACGGCAACATCCAGTTCGCCACCGACCAGCAGATGTTCAACGTAACTGCCATTGTCTTCGATGGCGCTGACCTCCACACCCGGGCAGGCGCGGCGATAGCGGGCCAGCAGGTCCGAGAGCACATAACCCGCGACGAGGGAGGTGACGCCGAGGTTGAGCGTGCCCGTGGGGACGTTCTGCTGGCCGGAAAAGCTGGTGCGAGCATCCGAGACGGTTGCCAGGATTTTCGTGGCATGCCGCAGGAACTGGTGGCCATTATGGGTGATCGAAAGCCCGCGCGGATGGCGCTCGAACAGTACGACGCCAAGATCGTTTTCCAGTTCCTTCAGCGCCTCGGTGATCGAGGATTGGGAGATGGAAAGGTTCTGCGCGGCGCGGGTGACCGAGCCCTGTTCGGCGACGGCGACGAAATATTGAATCTGGCGAAGCGTGAAGGCCATGGCATTTTAGAGCATGCGCTTGATCGATCTGGCAAGCTTGGGATTGGTTGGACCTTTTTTGGTATTTATTCAATTCGAGACAAAGTCGGACGGTCCACTTAAAGATTCGGAAACGTCATTTCCCTAGCTTCACAGTCACTTGTGTTGCGTTGGAGTTTTCAGATGGCGGAGCAGTTGGCGTGAAGGCCTTACTGCGCATATTCCGGCCTTCCCGGAAATTGGCTTTGATCATCGGTGGCAGCGCCCTATTAGCGGGCGTTTCCGGCGGTGCTGCGATCTATGTCGGTAAAGACAGGCTGCTCGGTGACGAGGAATCGGCCGATGGCGTAGCCTGCACCGACGTCAATCTGGTGACGATCAAGAAGCAGGATCACGTCTGGGTCCGCAAATATATCAAGACCGAACCTGTTGACGGCATGACGCGCATCAAGACGGCGTTGCGTGTCGCCCAGGCTGTCTATGAAGCCCAGAAGCCCGACCTCGTGCAGGTCGTCGTCCTCGACGAGAATGGCCCCACCCTGCGCTCGGATATTCGTGGCCGGGCGATTGGTGCCGACGTCGTTTATATCGCGCATCCCGACAAGATGGTCGATGGGCTTGATGACAAGCCCTATTCGGCCCGTTACTACGACGGCGAGGCGAGTGAACAGGGCCTCTTCTATGGCGAGCGCATCGACCTGCCGGACGACCAGATCGCAGCACTGAACGCGAGTCTCAAGGATCCCGCCGATTGCATCGATCCGGTTGCGGTTGCCTCGACCAAGAAAGAGAGCAAGGCTGCAGCACAGGAGGCCAAGGAACCGTCCGCTGAAGAGCAGGCTGCCAAGGATGCTGCTACTCCCGCAGAAGCTGCTCCTGCAGAGGAAGCGCCTGCCAAAAGCGGGCACTAGGCCCGAACGGTCAGGCCGCCGGCCTGATGCTCTCCCTTATCAAGGATACATCGCGTCCCGGCGGCTGGCCGAAGAAACGCGCATACTCCCGGGTGAATTGCGAAGCGCTTTCGTAGCCTACGGTATAGGCGACCGAGGAAGCATTTCCAGATTGAGCAATCAGAAGCTGGCGGGCCTGCAGCAGACGGATGCGCTTCTGGAATTGGATCGGGCTCATCGCCGTCACGGCCTTGAAATGGCGATGAAAGGCCGAGACGCTCATGGAGGCGAGGGTGGCGAGCTTTTCGACCTCGACCGCTTCGGCGTAATGTTCGCGAACCCAGCGGATAGCGAGCCTTATCCGCGACAACGCGCTGTCAGGCGACGCAATATCGCGCAGCATCCAGCCCTGCGGTCCCTGCAGCACACGGTAGAGGATCTCACGCTCGTAGGCAGGGGCAAGCGCCGGGATATCCTGCGGGCGCTCCATGAGCTGCAGCATTCGCAGCCATGCATTCAGGAGTTCCGGCGTCATGCGGCAGACGGAATAGCCGCCGCTCTGCCCGTCTAGATAGGATTGCGGTGAAAGATCCAAAAGAAGGGCTGCGACCCGTGCCGGATCGAGCGACAAGCTGACGCCGATATAGGGCCGGTCGGGGGCCGTCTGCCGCACCACGCCGGTCGCCGGTATGTCGACCGAGATCACGAAATAGCTGGCCGGATCATAATAATAGTCGCGCCCGGCGATCGTCAGCGTCTTGCTGCCATCGAGGATCAGGTTGACCATCGGCTCATAGACGGCGCCGAGCTTGTGTTCGGGTATCTCTCCCTTGACCATCAGGATACCTGGTATGCCGGTTTCCGTCGGGCGGTTTTCGGCATGGGCCGTCAAGCGGCGCATCTCGTCGAGTATTGTGTGCATGATCAAATCCTGAACCAGGAAGTGATCGCGCACAAGGCAAAAGCAGGAATAGGCAAGAACGAGGCAGTTTCCGGCGGAGAGCCGATCGGCCGTTTCCCATAGCTTCCGGCCGTCGAAGCAAAGGAGACAGAGATGAAAATCGCAATCATCACCGGTGGCAGCCGCGGCATCGGCCGGTCGGCGGCGCAGGAATGCGCAAGGCGCGGTATGGGCGTCATCCTCACCTACAACAGCCACAAGCCCGGTGCAGACGAGGTCGTTGCCGAGATCAAGGAGGCAGGCGGCCAAGCCGTGGCGCTTGCCCTCGATGTCGGCGATGCCAACAGCTTCCAGGTCTTCACGGAAGAGGTCAAAAGGCTGCTTTCCACTTATTGGGGTCGCAGCGATTTCGACTGCCTTGTCAACAATGCCGGGTTCGGCATGTTCAACCTGATGGAGACAGTGACGACGGAGCAGTTCGACGCTCTCGTGAACGTCCATCTGAAGGGACCGTTCTTCCTGACACAGGCGCTCTTGCCGCTGATGGCGGATGGTGGCGTGATCCTGAACGTGACGAGTGCTTCCGTTCGCGTCGCAACGGCCGGTGTTGCGCCTTATGCAGCCCTCAAGTCCGGACTTGAGACGCTGACCCGCTACCAGGCGAAGGAGTTCGGCGACCGCAGAATCCGCGCCAACGCCATCTCGCCCGGCCCTATCCGTACCAATCTCGCTGATGCTGCGCTGGACAAGAATCCGGAATTTGCCGCATTGCTCGCTTCACAGACGGCACTTGGCCGTATCGGGGAAGCCGACGACGTTGGCCGGGTCATAGCCGTGCTCGCCTCCGACGATGGCGCGTGGATCAATGCGCAGACGATTGAAGTCGCTGGCGGCTACATGATCTGAGGGAAAGATCTCAAAAGAAAACGGAGTGTCCTTTCGGGCGCTCCGTTTTTAATTGAAAGAATGCGTCTCTCAGTCGGCCTTGTTACGGCGGGCCGGGAAGAGAATGACGTCGCGGATTGATGGTGCGTTGGTCAGCAGCATGATCAGGCGGTCGACGCCGATGCCGAGACCGCCTGCGGGCGGCATGCCCTGGTCGATCGCATCGAGGAATTCCTCATCCAGCTGCTTTTCCTTCTCGCCGCGGGCATGGGCCTGCTCGAGCTGTTCGACCATGCGGCGGCGCTGCTCTTCCGGATCGTTGAGTTCGGAGAAGGCATTGCCGAGTTCCCAGGCGTTGCAATAGGTCTCGAAACGTTCGACGAGGCGCGGCTCGCCCGGCACTTCCTTGGCGAAGGGTGAGATGTCCTTCGGGAAATGCGTCACGTGCGAGGGCTGGATCAGCGTCTGCTCGACCTTCTCTTCGAAGATGAAGGCGAGGCACTCGCCCCAGGTCCAGTCCTTCTCGACTTCGAAGCCGGCAGCCTTGGCAGCCGTGCGGGCTTCCTCGTCGGTCTTCATTGCGAGGAAGTCGATACCGGTGACTTCCTTGACGGCGTCCGGCATCGGAACGCGCTTGAACGGACCCTTGAAGGACATGGTCTTGTCGCCGAAGGGGAATTCCGTCGTGCCGTGGATGGAGAGCGCCAAGCTCTCGAACAGCCGCTCGACGAGGTCCATGATGTCCTCGTAGTCGGCATAAGCCCAGTAGCACTCCATCATGGTGAATTCCGGATTGTGCCGGGTGGAGACGCCTTCGTTGCGGAAGTTGCGGTTGATCTCGAAGACCTTGTCGGTTAGGCCCGAAACCAGCGTGCGCTTCAGGAACAGTTCCGGCGCGATGCGCAGGTACATGTCGAGCTTCAGCGTGTTGTGGTGCGTCTTGAACGGCTCGGCGGTGGCACCACCGTAGACTGAATGCAGCATTGGCGTTTCGACTTCCATGAAGCCGTCATCTTCCATGAAGCGACGGATGCCGGAGAGGATCTTCGAGCGCTGCTGGAAGCGCAGCTTCGATTCCTCGTTGGTCATGATGTCGAGGTGGCGCTTGCGATAGCGCAGCTCGATGTCGGAGAGGCCGTGCCACTTTTCGGGCATCGGCAGCAGCGACTTGGTGAGCATCTCTATCTTCCGGGCGTTGATCGTCAGTTCACCGCGCTTGGTGCGACGCACGACGCCGGTGACGCCGATGATATCGCCGATATCGATCATCGGCAGGAGCGCACGGGCTTCTTCCGGGGTCGTGTCCTTGTGACTGAAAATCTGGATCTTGCCGCCGGCGTCATGGATATCCATGAACATGCCGGAGTTGCGCGACGAGTAGACGCGGCCGGCGACGGTCACGACATCCAGTGTCTCGACATCAGGTTCCAGGCCTTCGTATTTCGCAGCCAGTTCGGCATTGGTCAGCGTGCGGTGGAAATGCGCCGGATAGACGTCGCCGATCTGCTCGCGCAGCAGCTTCAGCTTCTGGGCGCGTACTTCCGTTGCGTCGGAAGATAGGGTGTTTTCGGTCTTGTTGTCAGCCATTGTCGAAATCCTCTGACTGTTCTTACTTCGAGCCGACGAGGGCGGCGACTGCCTGCGAGGCGAGCTTCAGGCGCTGGCGCACGACCGAGCGGCCGAGGATCGCCATGGAATCGAAAAGCGGCAGCGAGCGCGACGAGCCGGAGACGGCGACGAAGAGCGGCGCGACGATGACCTTCAGCTTCTTGCCCATGCGGTCGGCGATGGCGCGCAGTTCGGCCTCGATCGTCTCGACGTTCCATTCCAGGATCTTTTCGAGATCCGGCTGGACGGTGTTGAGGATCTCAAGGATCTCTTCCGGCGGCGATTTGATCTTGGCGAAGTCGGAGGGCTGCAGGCCGAGATCGGACTTCAGCAGGAAGCCCGCGAGATCGGGCAGTTCGCCGAGCTTGGAAATGCGCGTCTGCGACAGGCGCAAGCCAGCCATCAGGCGATCGTTTTCCATCGCCCATGTCAGTACGCGATCGCGGAAGTCTTCTTCCGACAGCTTCTCGCGGATCCAGCGGCCGTTCAGCCAGTCGAGCTTCTGGATGTCGAAGATCGCACCGGCCTTGGACAGGTTTTCCGGGTCGAACTTTTCCGACAGCTCATCCATCGTCAGCAGCTCTTCGCCTTCGGAGATCTGGATGAAGAACAGGCCGAGGAAGTTCATCAGCGCTTCGGGGATATAGCCGAGCGCCGAATAATAGGAGATCGAGGTCGGGTTCTTGCGCTTCGACAGCTTCGACTTGTCGGCATTGCGCATCAGCGACAGATGCATGAAGACCGGCTGGTCCCAGCCGAAATAGCGGTACAGCAGAATGTGCTTCGGCACGGAGGCCAGCCATTCCTCGCCGCGTGCGACATGGGTGATCTTCATCAGATGGTCGTCGATGACGTTTGCCATATGATAGGTCGGCATGCCATCGGCCTTGATCAGCACCTGCATATCGACGGAATCCCAGGGGATCGACACGTCGCCATAAACGCCGTCGGTAAAGTCGCACGAGCCTTCGGTCGGGATCTTCATGCGGATGACGGTGGTTTCGCCATCGGCCATGCGCGAGGTGACTTCCTCGGCCTTCAGCGTCAGGCAGAGACCGTCATATTTCGGCGGCTTGCCGGCGGCGCGCTGGCCCTCGCGCATCTGCTCCAGCCGTTCGGGCGTGCAGAAACAGCGGAAGGCGTGGCCCTTGTCCAGCAATTCCTGGGCAAAAGGCTGGTACATGTCCTTGCGATCGGACTGTCGATAGGGCCCGTAGGGGCCGCCGATATCAGGGCCTTCCTTCCATTCCAGTCCACACCATCTCAGCGCATCCAGCACTTTGGTCTCGAATTCCGGGGTCGAGCGCGTCGCATCGGTATCCTCGATGCGCAGAATGAACTCGCCGCCGTGCTTCTTGGCAAAGAGATAGTTGAAGAGAGCAATGTAAGCGGTGCCGACATGCGGCTCGCCGGTCGGCGAGGGAGCGATGCGGACGCGGACGCCGGAAGCTGTCATTTTTATGTGCCCGTCAATGAATGCCGAGCGGCTTTTCAATGAAAGCGACGTCCGGCCTGGAAAATGCAGATATCTTTCGGAAACCGGCTGGAGAAGGGCGTCTGCCCACACAATCCACCGATTATCCTGATGGTTGCGCTTAGGCCATATTCAAAAGGGCGCGTCAAGAAAAACCGCTTTTGGCGGGCGTGTTCCGGCCTCTCCGGGCGGCCGCTTCGGGCATCTGTTCTTCGAGGTGAAGCCCGGCGACGACATGAAGCAGGGTTTCATCAAACCTCCGGCTCTCGGAAGAACCCCGCCTTACCCGGTAAGGCGGGGATAATAGTTGGGTCTGAGATAGATAGCGGTCTTAGTGGCCGCCTTCGCGCTTTCGCCGGCGTGCGTTCCTTGCGAACATGTTCAGCACCTCGACGAGGGCCGAGAAGGCCATGGCGGTGTAGACGTAGCCCTTCGGCACATGGAAGCCCATGCCATCGGCGATCAGCGTCGTGCCGATCATCAGCAGGAAGGCGAGTGCCAGCATGACAATCGTCGGGTTGCGCTCGATGAAATTGGCGAGCGGCGTTGCGGCAACCAGCATGACCGTTACGGCCGCGACGACGGCGACCACCATGATCGGCAGGTGCGGGGTCATGCCGACGGCGGTAATGATGCTGTCCACCGAGAAGACGAGGTCCAGAAGCAGGATCTGGCCAATCGCCGAAGCGAAGCTCGTGCCCGTCGCGCCTGCGATGAAATTCTCCTGCTGATCCTCCGGATCGACATTGTGGTGGATTTCCTTGGTGGCCTTCCAGACGAGGAAGAGACCGCCGGCGATGAGAATGAGATCTTTCCAAGAGAAGCCATGGCCGAAAAGCTCGAAGAGCGGCTCGGTGAGCTGGACGATCCAGGCAATGGTACCAAGCAGGGCAAGACGCATGATGAGCGCAAGAGCGATACCGGTCTTACGGGCCCTTTCCCGATGCTCAGGCGGCAGCTTGTTGGTGAGGATGGAGATGAAGATGAGGTTGTCGATCCCGAGAACCACTTCCATCACCACGAGCGTGACAAGCGCCACCCAGGCAGCCGGGTCCTGAATGAGCGTCATGATATCCTGCATCGGCGTATTTCCCCCTTGCGTCACATACGGACGCGGACAATGTATCGTCGCGGCCCTGCCGGGCAAGCGCCGCAAGGGGGTATACGAAAACGATCGGGCTTTTATTCCTTGATCGGCAGCCAGATTTCCGTCAGCCCCATTCCCGTATAGGGATCGAAGCGGTCATCGTAGCGTTCGAACATGTCGGGCGTGCTGCCATGTTCGAGGCCCGAAGTCGGCCACCAGTTGCCGAAGATCAGGTCCATCGTCGCGGGAATACCGGAGACGTGGCCGCAATGGGAGAAGACGGCGTAGCGCTGGAGCGGCAGCTTCAATGTCACAAAGCCCTCCGGCAGGTCGTCGGCGTCGGCTATTTCGGCGGCGGCCATGTAACGGAATTTCTCGGCCTCGCCGTCGATATGGGTGCAGACGCCGTAGGCGACATTTCCCTTCTGGTTCGGGATATGGCCGAAATGCTGGTTGAACTTCTGCCAGAGAGAGGGGATCGCGGCGTTGCCGCCATAGTCATAGGTTTCCTGCAGCCCGGCAAAAAGCATCGGCTGAAGGGTTTCGAAACGCGGCGGTTCGAGATCGTTAAGGCTTGCGGTTTTCATCCTGATAGGCTCCATCAAAGCAAGGTTGCGAATGTGCCCTTGTCGCCGCACCGCTTCCGGCGTCATGCCGAATTGGTCGCGGAAGGCACGGGTGAAAGCCTCGTGCGAGCCGTAGCCCGCGCCGAGGGCAACCTCGAGAATGCTGGATGAGCCTGAGATGAGAGATAGCGCGGCCCCACTCAGGCGCCGTGCGCGGATATAGCCGCTGATCGAATGGCCGGTCACCAGACCAAAGACGCGCGAGAGATGATAGCGCGACAGTCCGGCGGCTTCTGCGATCTCGTCGAGGCTTATATCGGTTTCGAAATGGCTCTCGATGAACCATATCGCCCGTCCGATGGCGCTCATCTCTTCTCCCCTGGTTGCCGTCTCATTCCTAGAGGAAATGCGGCGGCCGGATTTGATCGCTATTGCGCAAATCCGGCGGAAAACCAGTCGGGGCAGGAGATGTGGTCAGGTAGACTCGTGTTTGCGAACGCCATAGGCGGCCATAAAGACGTGGATCGCGCCGCGAATGACGCGTTCGATCTCGTTGCGCGGCGGCGGTCCGTCCATATTGCCGAACAGGCGCAGCTTGAAGAAGCTGCCGCTCGCAAGATCGAGGAACTGCCCGGCGGCGAGATCGATATCGTCGATCTTCAGGGTACCGGCCTGCACGTGCCGCTCCAGGAAGTCGTGCATGATGGTGCGCAGGTTCTGCGGACCCTTGAAGAATCGCTGACAGAGAAGGGGCATGCGCTCACGCACGCCGAGCACGGTGCGCATAGCGTCGATGACCTTGTCTTCGGTCATATGCGTGACGAAGGTTATCCCGAATTCGTACAGGCCGGCCTCGACATCGTCATGCTCGGCAAGGACCATGCGAACGGCTGCCACGAAGGCGGCGCGCTCGGTCTCGACCATGGCGTGGAAGAGTTCTTCCTTGTTGGCGAAGTAGACATAGAGCGTTCCCTTGGAAACGCCGGCCTCGCGAGTCACATCGTTCATACTGGCCGCGTCGAAGCCCATCTTCATGAACACGCTCCGGGCACCGTCAAGGATCTGCTGGCGCTTGGCCGGATCTTCACCCGCAGCAAAGCGGCCTCCCGGATTGGGTGGGCTGAATACGGCGGTATCCTCGGGCTTCAGTGTCATGTCTCCTTAACCGTCTTGGCGAATTCGCGGTTTCATTCAAAGAAATCGAACCGATTGGTTCTATGCATCTTGATATGAAGTCAAAAACCCTTTAAGTCAACTGAACCGAACCGTTCAGTTCGATTATTTTACTCCAGATCGGTAGTCTGTTTATGTCGACCAACCAGAAGAGCAACGTTGCGCGCATCGTCAGCGAAAATGCCGGCGCCGAAGAGGTGAAAGCGGAAACAGTAGCCCCCGCCGAAGCTCCGAAGGCAGAGGCACCGCAGGCGGCTCCTGCGCAGTCGGCGCCTGCTGTCGCGCCGGCTGCTCCGAAGAAGCGCCGCAGCTTCGTGTTGCCTGTTGTGGTGCTCGCTGCTCTCGCCGGCGCTGGCTGGTACGGCTACGACTGGTGGACGAATGGCCGCTTTCTGGTGTCGACCGACGACGCCTATATCGAGGGTGATATCGCGACGATCTCGCCGAAGGTTACCGGTTACGTCGCGAAGGTGAATGTTTTCGCCAACCAGGAAGTCAAGGCAGGCGACGTTCTCGCTACCCTTGATAACGGCGACTACCAGAACGCCCTCGACCAGGCGAATGCCCAGATCGTAACCGAGCAGCTTTCACTCAGCCGTATCGATGCGCAGATCGAAGGCGCGAAGGCGAGCCTCGTTCAGGCCCAAGCCCAGAAGACCGCCCTCGAAGCCACCGTGCGCGGCGCGGAAATCAAGCAGAAGCGCCAGAGCGACCTGCAGGCCAAGTCGGTCGGCACCACGGCAGACCTTGACGACGCCAATACGGCGCTCGATCAGGCCAAGGCCAATCTTGCCGGCGGCGATGCCAACATCGTTTTCGCCCAGGCCAACATCACCATCCTCGAGGCACAGCGCAAGGAAGCCGAAGGCTCCGTGCGTACGATGGAAATCCAGCGCGACAAGGCTGCCCGCGATCTCTCCTTCACCGTGCTGAAGGCGCCCTATGACGGCGTCGTCGGCAATCGGTCGGTTCAGGAAGGCGATCTCGTTTCGCCTGGCCAGCGGCTGATGGCGCTCGTGCCGACACGCCAGCTCTACATCGACGCCAACTTCAAGGAAACGCAGATCCAGCATCTCGTTCCCGGCTCGAAGGTCAATGTCCATGTCGATGCCTATAGCGACTATCCTGTCGTCGGCACCGTCGAATCGATCTCGCCGGCCTCCGGCTCGGTCTTCTCGATGCTTCCCCCGGAAAATGCGACTGGCAATTTCACCAAGATCATCCAGCGCGTGCCGGTTCGCATCGCCTTGCCGCAGGATGCGCTTGATAGCGGCCGCCTGCGCGCAGGTCTCAGCGTCGTCGTCGATGTTGATACCCGTACGGCGCCGGTGAAGTAAGCTCTCGGGGCGGAGGTAATCCTATGGCCGGGAGCGCGACAGCAACGGCAGGTTCGATCCCGGCAATGCCTGCGCATGCCGCCGATCGCATGGATCCGAGAAGGCTCATCGCTTTCTTCGCGATGGTGCTCGGCATGTTCATGTCGATCCTCGACATCCAGATCGTCTCCGCTTCGCTCGCCGAAATCCAGGCCGGACTTTCGGCCGGTTCGGACGAAATCGGCTGGGTGCAGACGGCCTATCTGATCGCGGAAGTCATCATGATCCCGCTGTCGGGCACGCTCGCGCGCATCATCTCGACGCGGTATCTCTTCGCGATTTCGGCCGCCGGTTTCACCATGGCGAGCGCCCTGGCCGCAACTGCAACGAACATCGACCAGATGATCGTCTACCGTGTCATCCAGGGCTTCATCGGCGGCGGCATGATCCCCTCCGTCTTTGCGGCCGCCTTCACGATCTTCCCGCCGTCGAAGCGTGCGATCGTCTCGCCGATCATCGGCCTCATCGCCACGCTGGCGCCGACCATCGGCCCGACGGTCGGCGGTTATCTTAGCCATGCCTTCTCCTGGCACTGGCTGTTCCTGGTCAATATCGTGCCCGGTATCATCGTCACGATCGTCACCTGGAACTTCATCGATTTCGACAAGCCGGAACTGTCGCTCTTCAAGAAGTTCGACTGGTATGGCCTGCTGTCGATGGGTGTTTTCCTTGGCGCACTGGAATATGTGCTGGAAGAAGGCAATTCGAACGACTGGTTCAACGACAGCTACATCGTCATCGGCGCCGTTGCCTCTGCCGTCGCCTGTGTCGTCTTTTTCTACCGGGCCTTCACGGTGGAATTCCCGGTCGTCGATCTGACGGCCTTCTCCAACCGAAACTTCTCCTTCGGCTCGGTGTTCTCTTTCGTCATGGGCATCGGCCTTTACGGGCTCACCTATATCTATCCGGTCTATCTCGGCCGCATCCGCGGCTACGATTCGCAGATGATCGGCGAGACGATGTTCGTGTCGGGCCTTGCGATGTTCTTCACCGCGCCGATCGCCGGCCGGCTGTCGACGAAGCTCGACCTGCGTTTCATGATGGCGATCGGCTTCGTGAGCTTTGCAGCCGGCACCTATATCATGACGCATCTGACGCAGGACTGGGACTTCTACGAGCTCTTCATCCCGCAGATCCTGCGCGGCTTCGGCCTGATGATGTGCATGGTGCCGATCAACAATATCGCGCTCGGCACCCTGCCGCCAGCGCGTATCCGCGGCGCATCCGGCCTCTTCAACCTGACGCGTAACCTCGGCGGTGCCGTCGGACTTGCTGTCATCAACACCGTGCTGACCAGCCGCCAGGACGTGCACTACGAGCGTCTGCGCGAAAACGTGCACTGGGGCAATACCGCTGCGATCGACCAGATGAACAACATGACCCAAAACTTCAACAATTGGGGTCTTGATGGTGCCGATGTTGCAGTCAAGCAGATGGTCGGCTTGGCCACCAAACAGGCGATGATCCTTTCGTTCGGCGACATTTTCCTGATGCTGACGGTGCTTTTCCTGGCGATGGTCCTTGGCGTCTTCATGATCAAGAAACCCGCGCCGCAAGGCGGGGGAGGCGGTGGCGGCCACTGACCTCCGGCCGTCGTTGCAAGAAAGGCCCTCTTCGGAGGGCCTTTCTGTTTTTCTGCATGGGTAGTTTCGCTTCCCTTGAACGGGGTGCTTTTCAGCCCACGCATTTTTTGATTTACGTACATCAAAATTGGCGCTAATGGTCTCGTCCAGGAGGAGCGATGAGGCCAACCGTTCACGATATCGCCGCTGCGGCGGGTGTCAGTCTCGCGACTGTGGACCGGGTTCTGAACCGACGGCCGGGCGTACGCCATGTGACACGGGAGAAGGTGGAGACCGCCATCCGCGATCTCGGCTATGTGCGCGACCTGGCGGCGGCAAACCTTGCCAAGGGCCGGGTCTATCCGCTGACCTTCATCCTGCCCGCCAGCGACAATTCCTTCATGCACGGCTTGAATGCCGAAATCCGCGCGGCGATCGCGCGCTCGGCCGCCGAGCGTACGGACATCCGCATCGTCGAGGTGCCGGCCTTTGATCCACAGGCGCTGGTTCGTGAGCTGGAAACAGTCGCTGCCGAAAAGCCCTCAGGGGTCGCGCTCGTGGCCACCGACGCGCCCGATGTACGCACGGCTGTGGACCGGCTGGTCCATGACGGCATTCCGGTCGTTACCCTTGTTTCCGATCTGACGGGATCTCTGCGTCACCATTATGCCGGCGTCGACAATATCGCAGCAGGGCGCACCGCTGCTCGCCTGCTCGGCCGTTTTCTCGGCGGTGCCAAAGGCGAGATCGCTGTTCTTGCAGGCTCTATGCTGGTGCGCGACCATCGTGAGCGCCTGGAGGGTTTCGCATCTGTCACCGCGCAGGAGTTTCCGGCGCTGCATCTGCTGCCGGTGCTCGAAGGCCGGGATGACCCTGAAACTGCCCATATGCTGATTGCGGATGCGCTTGGGAAGAACGACGGCATCGTCGGCATTTACAGTCTCGGCGCTGGTAATCGTGGTCTGATCCGGGCGCTCAAGGAAAAGGCTGTCGACAGGGCGCTGACAGTGATTGCCCATGAATTGACGGTGCATACGCGCGCTGCCCTTCTCGACGGCACTATCGACGCAATCCTCAATCAGGATGCCGGCCATGAAGTACGCAGCGCGATCCGTGTTCTCAAGGCAAAGGCTGATGGCCTCGCGGTCATTGACGCGCAGGAGCGCATTCGCCTCGATATATTCCTGAAAGACAATCTGCCTTAACGGCAAAGGGAGAAATACCACATGTATCTGGGTCTCGATCTCGGAACTTCGGGCGTCAAGGCGATGCTGATCGACGGCGATCAGAAGATCATCGGTTCGGCCAATGGTTCGCTCGATGTCTCGCGTCCGCATTCCGGCTGGTCCGAACAGGAGCCGGCCCATTGGGTGCGCGCCACGGAAGAGGCCGTCGCCGGCCTCAAGGCCAAACATCCGAAGGAACTCGCCGCGGTAAAGGGTATCGGGCTTTCCGGCCAGATGCACGGTGCGACGCTGCTTGACGCCTCGGACAAGGTGCTGCGCCCTTGCATCCTCTGGAACGATACGCGTTCCTATATCGAGGCAGCCGCGCTCGATGCCGATCCACGTTTCCGCAAGCTGACCGGCAATATCGTTTTCCCCGGCTTCACCGCGCCGAAGCTTGCCTGGGTTGCCAAGAATGAGCCTGAGATCTTCGCCAAGGTCGCCAAGGTTCTGCTGCCGAAAGATTATCTGCGCCTCTGGCTGACGGGCGAACATATCTCGGAAATGTCCGACTCGGCCGGCACCTCCTGGCTCGACACCGGCAAGCGCGCCTGGTCGTCCGAACTGCTGGCGGCTACCCATCTCGACGAGAAGCAGATGCCGACGCTGGTCGAAGGCACGGAGCAGGGCGGCAAGCTGCGCGCCGAGCTCGTCTCGGCTTGGGGCATTTCCGGCGATGTCATCGTTGCCGGCGGTGCTGGCGACAATGCGGCTTCGGCCTGCGGCATGGGTACGGTCAGCGATGGCGCCGCCTTCGTTTCGCTCGGCACGTCTGGTGTTCTCTTTGCCGCCAATGCCGCTTACCTGCCCAAGCCGGAAAGCGCGGTTCATGCCTTCTGCCATGCATTGCCGAACACCTGGCATCAGATGGGCGTCATCCTGTCGGCTACCGATGCTCTCAACTGGCATTCCTCGGTTACAGGCAAGTCGGCGGCCGATCTCACCGGCGAACTCGGCGACAGCCTGAAGGCACCGACAGGCGTGACCTTCCTGCCTTACCTCTCGGGCGAGCGCACGCCGCATAATGATGCGGTCATCCGCGGCGCCTTCATCGGCCTCGAGCATGAAAGCAGCCGTGTGGTGCTGACGCAGGCGGTACTCGAAGGCGTATCCTTCGCGATCCGCGACAATCTCGAAGCGCTGCGTTCGGCCGGCACGGATATTTCGCGCGTCACGGCGATTGGCGGTGGCTCGCGTTCTCGTTATTGGCTGGCTTCGATCGCGACCGCGCTCGGCGTTCCCGTCGATCTGCCGGCAGACGGCGATTTCGGCGCGGCCTTCGGCGCCGCCCGCCTCGGCCTGATTGCGGCGACAGGTGCCGATCCGGTCGCCGTCTGTACGCCGCCGGTCACGGCCGGCACGATCGAGCCGGTTGCCGCACTCAGCGGCGCTTATGAAGATGCATACAAGCGCTATCGCGCGACCTATCCGGCGATCAAGTCGCTGGCGCATTGAGAACTGGAGCCGGTGGCCCCCTCATCCGCCTGCCGGCACCTTCTCCCCGCTGGGGAGAAGAGACTCGCGGCGGTGCCTCATGCCCTTCTCCCCTCGGGGAGAAGGTGGCCCGAAGGGTCGGATGAGGGGGCTTCAGGCACGGACGACAAGACTGAGCTACAAACCCAAGGAGAACCCAAATGAGCACCGGATTTTTCGGCGATATCCAGAAAGTGAAGTACGAAGGCCCCGACAGCACCAATCCGTTGGCGTTCCGTCACTATCAGCCGGACGAAATCGTTCTCGGCAAGCGCATGGAAGACCATCTGCGCTTCGCAGTCGCGTACTGGCACACCTTCACCTGGCCGGGCGGCGATCCCTTCGGCGGCCAGACCTTCCTGCGTCCGTGGTTCGAAGACACGATGAAGGCCGCCAAGCTCAAGGCTGACGTCGCTTTCGAATTCTTCTCGCTGCTCGGCGCGCCCTACTATTGCTTCCACGACGCTGACGTGCGCCCGGAAGGCAAGAACTTTGCCGAAAACACGAAAAACCTGAACGAGATCGTCGATTACTTCGCCGAGAAGCAGGCCGCCACCGGCACCAAGCTGCTCTGGGGCACGGCGAACCTCTTCTCCAACCGCCGCTACATGTCGGGTGCTGCTACCAACCCGGATCCGGATGTCTTTGCTTTCGCCGCCGCGACGGTGAAGACCTGCATCGACGCCACGCAGAAGCTCGGCGGCGAAAACTACGTTCTGTGGGGTGGCCGCGAAGGCTATGAAACCCTGCTTAACACCGACATCGGTCGCGAGCTCGACCAGCTCGGCCGCTTCCTCAACCTCGTCGTCGAGTACAAGCACAAGATCGGTTACAAGGGCACGATCCTCATCGAGCCGAAGCCGCAGGAGCCGACCAAGCACCAGTACGACTACGACGTCGCGACCGTCTATGGCTTCCTCAAGAAGCACGGCCTCGAAAATGAAGTGAAGCTCAACATCGAGCAGGGCCATGCAATCCTCGCCGGCCACTCCTTCGAGCATGAACTGGCGCTCGCAAACGCGCTCGGCATCTTCGGCTCGATCGACATGAACCGCAACGACTACCAGTCCGGTTGGGATACCGACCAGTTCCCGAACAACGTTCCGGAAATGGCACTGGCCTATTACCACGTTCTGGCAGGCGGCGGCTTCAAGACAGGCGGTACCAACTTCGATTCGAAGCTGCGCCGTCAGTCGCTCGATCCGGCAGACCTGCTGATCGGCCATATCGGCGGCATGGATTGCTGCGCCCGTGGCCTGAAGGCTGCCGCCAAGATGGTCGAGGACAAGGCCCTCTCCCAGCCGCTCGCAGACCGCTATGCCGGCTGGGATTCGGCCGAAAGCCAGAAGCTCTTCCGCGGCGAATATTCGCTGGACGAGATTACCCATTGGGTCGAGAGCAAGGACGTCAACCCGCAGCCGAGGTCCGGCAAGCAGGAGCTGCTCGAAAACATCGTCAACCGCTACGTTTGATTGCTGGTTTGATTTCTTATGAGGGCCGGGAGCGAAAGCTTCCCGGCTTTTTTGCACCTGGATCAGTATTGTCGGATGTCCCCAGCGTCCTAGTTTTCGGCCGACAGTTTACGAACGCGGATCGCTTTCATGACGGACGCCAATCTTCCCGATCTTTATCGGGGCTATATCGCTTGCCTGAACAGCCAGGACTGGCCGAACCTCGGCAATTTCGTGCACGCCGACGTCCGCTATAATGGCAAACATATTGGCCTCTCCGGCTATCGCGACATGCTCGAAGGCGATTTCCGAGCGATCCCCGACCTTTTCTTCGACATCCGGATGCTGGTGTGCGAGCCGCCGCGTGTCGCCAGCCGTTTGCTTTTCGACTGCACGCCGAAGGGGATGCTGTTCGGCCTGCCGGTCAATGGCAGAAAGGTTCAGTTTGCTGAAAACGTCTTCTATGAGTTTCTGGAGGGGCGGATCGAGCAGGTTTGGTCGATCATCGACAAGGCGGCCATTGAAGCTCAGCTATAGGTAAAGCGGACCTTATCGCTTCTGCCAGTTGCGCGGCGGTGCGGAGACCGAATTGCGCACTACGAGATCCGGCCGTAGCAAGATTTCCGTTTCGGCGGGCCGGCCATTCGAGAGAAGTTCCAGCAACAGTGCCATGGCCTGTTTGCCGATTGCCGTGCGTGGCTGGCGGATCGTCGTCAGCGACGGGCTCATGAAAACAGCTTGCGGTACGTCGTCGAAACCGGTGACAGAGAAATCCTGCGGGATGTTGTATCCGCGGGCATCGAGGCCGATCATGACGCCGATCGCCGTCTGGTCATTGACGCACATGAAGGCGCTGGGCAGCGTGTCGCGCATGAAAAGCTGTTCCACGGCATGGCGGCCGCTCTCGATCGTGCCGTCGCCCTCCAGTACGATACGCGTGTCTTTCGGCACGCCGGCGGCGTCGAGACCGGCATCATAGCCTTGCCGGCGACGGCTGTAGGCGAGGCGGGTGCGGGAATCGCCGATGAAGGCGATCTTGCGGTGTCCTTCGGCCAGAAGCAGGTCGACTGCCTTTCTGGCGCCCTCGATATCGTCAACGCCGACATAGGGAATGCCGCCATTGAAGACAGGTTCGAATACGCCGACACTCGGCGGCAATTGAGCCGTCACAGTCTGATGACCGAAGGGCAGGATGCCCGTGAAAAGGATCAGCCCAGCCGCCTGGTTGGAGCTAAAAAATTTCAGATATTCCAGGCCGCGCTGCGCATCGTTCTGCGTATGGCCGATGAGAATGCCGTAGCCATGGGCGCGGGCCTCGTTTTCCAGGCCGATCAGGATATTGGAAAAATTGGGGTCGCCGATATCGGGCGCCACGACCAGGATCATATTGGAACGGCCGAGCCGCAGGCTGCGCGCCATGGCGTTGGTCGTATAACCGGTGATGGCGATCGCCTGGTTGACCTTCAGGCGCGTGGAATTGGCCACCTTTTCGGGCATATGGATTGCCCGCGAAACCGTCGCGATGGAAACCTCGGCGATCCGGGCGACGTCTTCGATTGTAGCGGGCGTGGAATTCGACACGGGGTCTGCCTTGGGCTGTCTTCGCCGCACACTACACAGACTTGCCGGGAGGTCAAAGGCAGGCTTCAACAAGTCTGTGTAAATCCACGATGTAAACCTTTACATGACCGATGTAAAGGTTTACATATGCCCAACATAAGCGGATGGGAGCCGCAGGAGGAAAATCATGAGCATGGATACCGCAGAGGCTGCGCCGGTGGTGTTGTCCGCCCGACGCATTTGCAAGTCTTTTAGCGGCGTGCAGGTTCTTTTCAGCGTCAATTTCGATCTTCGCGCCGGTGAAATTCACGCGCTGATGGGCGAAAACGGTGCTGGAAAATCGACCCTGGTCAAGATCCTCTCCGGTTTCGAGCAGCCGACATCGGGCGAAATCCTGCTGGACGGCAAATCCGTGGTGCTCCCGCCGAACGGCGCGGCCGAGGCGCTCGGAATCGTCATTATCCATCAGGAATTCAATCTCGCCGAACATCTGACCGTGACCGAGAGCCTGTTTCTCGGGCGCGAAGTTACGCATTTCGGCGTGCTCGACCGCAAGCATATGCGAGCTGAGACGCGCCGGGTGCTCGACCTGCTCGGTTCGCATGTCGACGAGAATGCAATGATCAGTTCGCTTTCCATCGCCGACAAACAGATGGTCGAGATCGCCAAGGCCATCAGTCGCGATGCGCGCGTCGTTTTCATGGACGAGCCGACGGCAGTCCTGTCGCGCGAGGAAACCAACATGCTCTTCAAGCAGGTGCGTAAACTGCGCGATCAGGGCACCAGCTTTGTCTTCGTTTCCCACAAGCTGGACGAGGTGATGGAATTGACCGACATGGTCACGGTCCTGCGTGACGGCCAATGGGTGAAGACGGCGCCGACCTCTATGCTGGACGGTGAATCCATCGCTCAGCTCATGGTCGGCCGGGAGCTTTCCAGCCTCTATCCCGCCAAGGTCGAACCCAACGTCGACGAAGAAGTCGTGCTTCGCGTCAGCTCAGTTTCGACCGGCTATGTGCAGGACGCGAGCTTCGAGGTGCGCAAGGGCGAAGTGATTGGCTTTTCCGGACTGATCGGCTCGGGCCGCACGGAATTGATGGAGGCGATTGCCGGCCTTCGTTCACGGCTTTCGGGCGAGGTCGTCATCCATGGCGAGAGCGTGTCCTCGGGCGATGCGCGCGCCGTCAATCGCGCTGGCCTTGCCTACATGACCAAGGACCGCAAGTCGAAAGGCCTGCTGCTCAGTTCGGGCATGATTGCCAATTTGACGCTGCAGTCGCTTGAGCGTCATGTCAGCCACGGTTATCTCAGCCCCGGCAGCGAGGCGGCGGCTCTTGCCAAGGCCAAGCGCCGCTTCGACATCAGGGTACGCGACGGCAATATCATTGCTGGGCGCATGTCGGGCGGCAACCAGCAGAAGCTGCTTCTGGCCAAGGTCATGGAGACCGAGCCGCAGATCATCATCATCGACGAGCCGACACGAGGGATCGATGTCGGCACCAAGCAGCAGATCTATCATTTCATCTCGGCGCTCGCCCGCGACGGGCGGGCAATCATAGTCGTCTCCTCGGAAATGCCCGAGGTCATCGGCCTCTGCACGCGCGTGGCCGTCATGCGCGAGGGTCGGATTGTCGGCATCCTCGAGGGCGATGAAATTTCTGAGCAGGAAATCATGCGTTACGCGGCAGGCCTGAAGCGTCAGGTAGCCGCCTGACGCCGGCAGAGCGCGGTATGGGCGGCCCGCACGCGGGACAAACAAGATGCCCAGTAGTAATGGGACGGGAGGTTGGTTTTGGACATGAGTGTTAACGAGGAGACCAGGGAAATCCGGCGCAGATCCTGGCGTGATGTCGATCTGCGTGCGGTAGCGCCCTTTGCCGCACTGGCCTTGCTCCTCATCGTGGGTGCGCTGGTCAATCCCAATTTCATCGGCCTCACCAACCTTACGAATGTCGCGACGCGCTGCGCCTTCATTGCGATCATCGCCGTCGGCGCGACCTTCGTGATCTCGGCCGGCGACCTCGACCTTTCCGTCGGCTCCATGGTGGCCTTTGTCGCCAGCCTGATGATCCTACTGATCAATTCCGGCGTCATCGCCGATCCGACGCTGATGCTGGTTGCAGCTGTCGTCTTCGCCGTGGTCGCCGGAGCGCTCTGTGGTCTTGCAAACGGCCTCATCACGACGGTCGGCAAGATCGAACCCTTCATTGCCACCCTTGGTACGATGGGCATCTACCGCGGCCTGACGACATGGCTGTCGCAGGGCGGTGCGATCACGCTGCGCTCTGCGGATATCCAGACGCTTTATCGCCCTGCCTATTTCGGCAGTTTTCTCGGCGTGCCGGTGCCGATCGTCGTCATACTGGCTGTCACCGCCGTCGCGGCTTTCATTCTCTACCGCACGCGTTACGGCCGCCATGTCGTGGCTGTCGGCTCGAACAGTGATGTGGCGCGCTATTCGGGTATTGCGGTCAACCGCGTGCGGACCATCGCCTTCGTCATTCAGGGTCTCTGCGTGGCGATTGCCGTGCTGCTCTACGTGCCACGCCTTGGCTCGACTTCGGCAACGACCGGCATCCTGTGGGAGCTGCAGGCGATCACGGCCGTCGTCGTTGGTGGCACGGCGCTGAAGGGTGGGGCCGGCCGGGTATGGGGCACGATCTGCGGTGCCTTCATTCTCGAACTCGTCGGCAACATCATGCTGCTTTCGAACTTCATCAGCGAGTACCTCATCGGTGCGATCCAGGGCGCGATCATCATCATCGCCATGCTGGTGCAGCGGTCGCTGGTGCGCAAATCGTAAGGCAGGCCTGGTTATCGAATTGGCCGGGCTTTCCAGGGCACCCGGCTCGAACTGACAAGTCCCTGATATTTTTGGGAGGAAATAGCATGCGCAAGCTCATGTTGGGTCTGGCTGTTGCGGGGGTGGCTTTTGCCGGCGCAGCCTACGCCCAGGACAAGAATTATACGATCGGCGTGTCCATTCCGGCCGCTGACCATGGCTGGACGTCGGGCGTCGTGTTTCACGCCGAGCGCGTTGCCAAGAAGCTGATGGCCGAACATCCGGGCCTGAACGTCATCGTCAAGACCTCGCCGGATGCCGCAACGCAGGCAAACGCTGTACAGGACCTCGATACGCAGGGCATCGATGCGCTTGTCATCCTGCCTTCCGATCCGGATCCGCTCGTCAACGCCATCAAGGAAGTCAAGGGCAAGGGCAAGTTCGTTGCGCTCGTCGACCGTGCGCCGTCGAGCAACGACAATTCCGTGCGTGACCTTTACGTTGCCGGCAACAACCCGGCGCTCGGCGAAGTCGCCGGCAAGTACATTGCTGGAAAGACGCCAGAAGCCGAAGTCGTTATCATCCGGGGTCTGCCGATCCCGATCGACCAGCAGCGCCAGGACGGCTTCGACAAGGGTATCGCCGGCTCCAAGGTCAAGGTCCTCGACCGTCAGTACGGCAACTGGAACCGCGACGATGCCTTCAAGGTCATGCAGGATTACCTGACGAAGTATCCGAAGATCGACGTCGTATGGTGCCAGGATGACGACATGGCTGTCGGCGTTCTGCAGGCCATCGAGCAGGCCAAGCGCACCGACATCCAGTATGTCGTTGCCGGCGCCGGCTCCAAGGACATGATCAAGAAGGTCATGGATGGCGATAAGCTGATCCCGGTCGACGTTCTCTATCCGCCGGCAATGGTCGGTACGGCAATGGAACTGACGGCTGCTGCGCTTTACGATCAGGTTCCGGTTCACGGCAACTACATCCTCGACGCGACGCTCGTCACCAAGGAGAATGCCAAGAACTTCTACTTCCCGGACTCTCCGTTCTGATAACCGCTTTCGATGAATGCGCCCGTTCGCAAGGATGGGCGCATTTTCGTGCCTTCAGACAAGTTGCAGCCAAAATGCGGCACGTACCTCTTGCCCATCTGCGGCGAGCGTGATTAGGTCCAGTCCGCGTTGATTTTCGGCTAACCCGCCAAATCCTTCGCATTGGCGAGGAGGCGCCTTTTCTTTACCGAACGGCGCACTAGGATTTATCGAAAACGTTTACGATCGATATTCAGGGAGGAATCTGACATGAAGACGATCAAGGGCCCCGGCCTGTTCCTTGGGCAATTCGCGGGCGATACCGCGCCTTTCAATTCCTGGGACGCGATCACCAAATGGGCAGCCGACACCGGCTACAAGGGCGTGCAGGTTCCGACCTGGGCAAGCCAGCTCATCGACCTCAAGAAGGCGGCGACCTCCAAGGACTACTGCGATGAATTCGCGGGCAAGGCGCGTGAAAACGGCGTCGAGGTCACCGAACTTTCCACCCACCTGCAGGGCCAGCTCGTTGCCGTTCATCCGGCCTATGACGAAGCCTTCGATGGTTTTGCCGCACCTGAAGTGCGCGGCAATCCGAAGGCGCGCCAGGAATGGGCCGTGCAGCAGGTCAAGTATGCCCTGACGGCTTCCAAGCATCTCGGCCTCAAGGCGCATGCGACCTTCTCCGGGGCGCTTGCCTGGCCCTTCATCTATCCCTGGCCGCAGCGCCCGGCCGGTCTCGTCGAGACCGCCTTCGACGAGCTTGCCCGCCGCTGGAAGCCGATCCTCGACCATGCCGACGAAAACGGCATCGACGTCTGCTACGAAATCCATCCGGGCGAAGACCTGCACGACGGCATCACCTACGAGATGTTCCTGGAACGCGTCGGCAACCATCCGCGCGCCAACATGCTTTACGATCCGTCGCACTACGTTCTGCAGTGCCTCGACTATCTCGACAATATCGACATCTACAAAGACCGCATCAAGATGTTCCACGTCAAGGATGCGGAGTTCAATCCGACCGGACGCCAGGGCGTTTACGGCGGCTATCAGGGCTGGGTCGAGCGCGCCGGCCGCTTCCGCTCGCTGGGCGACGGCCAGGTCGATTTCGGCGCCGTCTTCTCCAAGATGACCGCCAACAACTTCGATGGCTGGGCCGTGGTCGAATGGGAATGCGCGCTGAAGCATCCGGAAGACGGCGCGCGTGAAGGCGCTGAATTCGTCGCGGCGCACATCATCCGCGTCACTGAAAAGGCCTTCGACGATTTCGCTGCCGGCGGCACCGATCAGGCGGCCAACCGACGCATGTTGGGTCTGTCGTAACCGGATCAGGATTTCGAGGAGAATATCATGGCAATCGAAGCATCATCCGAACAGACCCGCGAGCCGCGCATCCGGCTCGGCATGGTCGGAGGCGGGGCTGGCGCCTTCATCGGCGCCGTTCACCGTATCGCCGCGCGTATCGACGATCAGTATGATCTGATCGCCGGCGCGCTGTCGTCGACGCCGGAAAAGGCTGCACAGTCCGGTCGCGACCTCGGTCTCGATCCGTCGCGCACCTATTCCAGCTACCGGGAAATGGCGATCCGTGAGGCGAAGCTGAAGAACGGCATCGAGGCAGTCTCCATCGTCACGCCGAACCATGTGCATTATGACGCGGCCAAGGAGTTCCTGCGCCGCGGCATCCACGTCATCTGCGACAAGCCGCTGACCTCAAACCTTGCCGATGCCAAGAAGCTGAAGAAGGTTGCCGACGAGAGCGGCGCGCTTTTCATCCTGACGCATAATTACACCGGCTATCCGATGGTTCGTCAGGCGCGCGAGATGATCGCCAATGGCGAACTCGGCGATATCCGTATCGTCCAGGCCGAATATCCGCAGGACTGGCTGACGGAAGCCATCGAACAGTCCGGCCAGAAGCAGGCTGCATGGCGCACCGACCCGGCACAATCCGGCGTCGGCGGTTCGACCGGCGATATCGGCACGCACGCCTACAATCTGGCTTCGTTCATCACCGGCCTGGAACTCGACAGCCTTGCTGCCGATCTCGACAGCTTCGTGCCGGGCCGTCGTCTCGACGACAACGCCCACGTGATGCTGCGCTTCAAGGCCAAGGGGTCGGAAAAGCCGGCCAAGGGCATGCTCTGGTGCAGCCAGGTGGCGCCGGGCCACGAGAACGGTCTCAAGGTGCGCGTCTACGGCACCAAGGGTGGTTTCGAATGGGTTCAGGCCGATCCGAACTACCTCTGGTACACGCCGTTTGGCGAGTCAAAGCGGTTGATCACCCGCAACGGCGCCGGTTCCGGTACCGCTGCTGCCCGCGTTTCACGCGTTCCCTCCGGTCATCCGGAAGGTTATCTCGAAGCCTTTGCGACGATCTATACGGAAGCCGCACACGCCATCAACGCCCACAAGAAGGGCAAGGCTGTCGATAAGGCCGTGGTCTACCCGACAGTCGATGACGGCGTGAAGGGTGTCGCCTTCGTCGAGGCCTGCGTCGCGTCGTCCAAGCGCAACGGTGCCTGGGTCAAGGTCTGAATTTCCGAGCCAATCAGGCGCATGTCATTAAAAAACGCCGGGGCGGTTGGATATCGCTCCGGCGTTTTTCTTTCTGCAGTGATCAGGCGGCAACCGTAGTGCGGTTGCGCTTCAGCAGGTTGTCGATGCTGAAAGGTCCGGCGCCGGCGGCGACCAGATAAAGGAAGACGAAGCAGAACAGGATTGCCGCGACGCCGCCATTCTGCGCCGGGAAAAAGCTCTTCGATGCGTGGCCGATGAAATAGGCTGACGCCATGAGGCCGGAAAGCACGAAGGCTGCGATGCGGGTCTGGAAACCGATGAGCACCAGGAAGCCGAGCGTGAGTTCGATGAGACCGGCAACCCATGACAGCGAGCCGATAGGCGGCACGCTTGCCGCAGTCGGGAAAAGCAGGATCTTTTGCGTTCCGTAGCTGAAAAGCACGAGGGACGAGACGATGCGCAGCAGGCTCAGGAGATGCGGCTGCAGCAGATGGATCGAAGAGAGCATTCGTTTCCTTTCATATTGTGATGCTCTTTCCGGTGTAAGGATCAGGTTCGCGACAGCAAATCACGACTGCTAACATTGGCGTTATGAGATCTGGAAGAAGGGGTTATGGCAGCCTTGCCGCATGTTATCTTTCTTCCTGTAACGTTGCAGTTTTTCACTTTCCGGCCTGTACTTTGGACGTGGGCTTGGCTACACCCCGCGCAAACGGTCAGTCCACAACTGAGAGATGGGATTCACAGATGATCGATCCGAAAACCCTTGCAGACCGATTCCCCGGCGATTTCACCTTCGGTGTTGCCACCGCTGCCTTCCAGATCGAAGGAGCCAGCAAGGCCGATGGCCGCAAGCCATCCATCTGGGACGCCTTCTGCAACATGCCGGGCCGCGTCTATAACCGTGATAACGGCGATGTCGCCTGCGACCACTATAACCGGCTGGACCAGGACCTCGATCTCATCAAGAGCATGGGCGTCGATGCCTATCGTTTCTCGATCGCCTGGCCGCGCATCATTCCCGATGGCACCGGTCCGGTAAACGAAGCCGGCCTCGATTTCTACGATCGTCTCGTCGACGGCTGCAAGGCGCGCGGCATCAAGACCTTCGCGACGCTCTATCACTGGGACTTGCCGCTGCTGCTCGCCGGCGATGGCGGCTGGACGGCGCGTTCGACGGCTTACGCCTATCAGCGTTATGCCAAGACTGTCATGAGCCGCCTTGGCGACCGCCTCGACAGCGTCGCGACCTTCAACGAGCCTTGGTGCATCGTCTGGCTCAGCCATCTCTATGGCATTCATGCGCCGGGCGAGCGCAACATGCAGGCCGCGCTTCATGCCATGCACTACATGAACCTTGCGCATGGTCTCGGTGTCGAGGCGATCCGTTCGGAAGCGCCTGGTGTGCCTGTCGGTTTGGTGCTCAATGCCTCCTCGATCATTCCCGGTTCGGACAATGCGGCCGATCTTGCTGCCGGCGAGCGCGCCCATCAGTTTCATAACGGCGCTTTCTTCGACCCTGTCTTCAAGGGTGAATATCCCAGGGAATTCGTCGAGGCTCTCGGCGATCGCATGCCTGTTATCGAAGACGGCGATCTCAAGATCATCAATCAGAAGCTCGATTGGTGGGGCCTGAACTACTACAAGCCGGAGCGCGTCGCCGACGATGCCAGCCGCAAGGGCGACTTCCCCTGGACAGTGGAAGCGCCTCCGGCAAGCGACGTAAAGACGGATATCGGCTGGGAAGTCTATTCGCCGGGCCTCAAGCTGCTCGTCGAGGATCTCTACCGCCGCTACGAACTGCCGGAATGCTACATCACCGAGAACGGCGCCTGCGACAATACCGATGTCGTCGATGGCGAGGTCAATGACGTGATGCGCCTCGACTATGTCAGCGATCACCTCGATGTCGTTGCTGGTCTCATCAAGGACGGCTATCCGATGCGCGGTTACTTTGCCTGGAGCCTGATGGACAATTTCGAATGGGCGGAAGGCTATCGCATGCGCTTCGGCCTCGTCCATGTCGACTACGAAACGCAGGTTCGCACGCTCAAGAAGAGCGGCAAGTGGTATCGCGAACTCGCCAGCCAGTTCCCGAAGGGTAATCACAAGGCCGTCTGAGGCCAGGTATTTCTGGCAGACATTTTCGGCGGGGCATCAATGCCCTGCCGTTTCAGATCGCATTCAGCGTCTTTGCTGCTGCGAGACGTTTTCCTCTCGTCATTTTCCGTCCGTCGCGGAAATTCCGGGCGAGCAGCGCAAGCTGGACGGAGCCGGCCAGCACTTCCAGCGTTTGCATTCCGTAGAAGAGAATATCGAACAGGCCTGCCGTCGCGCGAAGGTAAAGCAGGACTGCCAGGGGCAGGAGGATCAGCAGCCCGTTTGCTGCAATGATCTTCATCCGTCTGCGCTTCCTTTCGATAGCCGGCGAAAGACGGCCGCGGGCAAGTGAAAAGCCGCTGCCGCCTGACATTGCGAGCGCCGGGATCAGCAGACAGAGGCCGGCAAGGATCGCTTTCTTGACGGCAAGAATAGCGGTCGCATCCAGAAGAAGTTCGGAGATCAGTGTTGCGGTCAGAAAACCCGCAATCAGGATCATGGCGACTGTGCCCGCGCCGGCATGAATGATCGTTTTCATTTCCGCTCCTCGCTTTTTGTGGCGTCCAGCGCCAGCCGTTGGTCGAACCTGTTCAGAAGATCGAGCGCCGCCCGCAACTCCGTTGCATTTAGCCCGCCGGCAAGCGCATTGACCCAGCCGGTAAGAAGCGCTGATATCCGCGCATAACTCTCAGCGCCTTGCGGCGTCAGCACATAGAAGGGCGAGCGCTGATGGCGCGGGTTGGGCCGCTTTTCGATGAAGCCGTCTTCCTCCAGCTTGTTCACCTGCTTTTGGGCGCCCTGGCGGGTCATGCCCATCATCTCGGCAATGGCGGGCACCGTGACATGACCGCGAGACAGCGAAATTGCTCCGAGCACCTGCCAGCGGGCGCTGGTGAGGTTCAGCGGTGCGCCCAGCCGGTCGCCGCCGTCCAGCAGTCGTCCGTTGATGCGGAAGACCATCAGCATGATGTCCGTCAGCAAATCCGCTGCGATCGTGCGTTTCAAGATCTGCGGTTCTCCATATGAAACTACGGAAACTAGTTACCATTATTGGAAACTAGTTGTCAATCTGCGGAAATATGCGGTATTCCAGTAAGTCCTGAGCCGGATTCTCGATAGTTCTCATGATTTTAAGCGTTTCTTGACCCTTGACTGCGAAGGTTTATTGAACGGGGAGTTGTATGAATTGCCGGCAGTCTTGAGGTCTAAAAGCAACGGATCGGGTTTGGGCCGCCATACCACGGTTACTGGCGTGCTTTTTTCCTTTGCGATCATTGTCGCTGTTGTCACCATCATGGTTCTGACGGCGCTGGAGCGTGTTTCCGAAAATGCCAATGTGCTCGACGACGAGCGTTCGCGTGAAACGACGGTTGGCGCAGTCAAGACCTTCGAGAACCAGCTTGCTGCTACGCTTGATGACTACGCCGCCTGGGATGACGCGGCTGCCAATGTCTACGAGCCGGAGGGCATGGCATGGACGATCAGCAATTATGGCGAGATGTCCCTCAATAGCCCTCTCTTCGATATGGCCATCGTCATTGACGACCAGAAGGAGACCGTCATGTCCTATCAGGACGGTTTGCCAATGCAGATGCCGGTCAGTGATTTCTTCTCCCCATCATTTTGGCGGCTTCTGGACAAGGTTCGTGGACCTGATGCCGGCGAGAAGCCGGAAGCCACCGGTTTCATCAAGACCGCCAGAGGCATTGCCGCCGTCGGTATCGCGCTTGTGCGAGAGAAGTCAGGTGAGCTTGATATTCCTGCCGGTCGACATCGCTATCTGATTTTCGCCCGGCATCTCGATGATGCAAAAATATCTGCTCTCGGCACCACTTACGTGCTGAATGGATTGCGGCTGGTGCCAGCGGATTTTGCCTCGTCCTATTCGGTGGAAATCGCAGACCCTGCTCGCGCGGTTCTTGGCAAGCTTGTCTGGGTGTCGCGTTCGCCCGGCGATATCGGTTATGCGCAGGTTCGGCCCATGGTCATTCAGGCGCTTGGTCTTGTCGGCCTGTTCTTCGTCGTCCTGCTCATCATCGGCTGGCTGGCCGGGCGACGCCTGAAGGCGGAGGAAAACAGTGCGCGTGCAGAAGCGCTTCGCGATCGTCTGAGCGGTCTTTCCAACCGCGATGGCTTGAGCCTCGCGATGGACAGCTTCGTCGTGGAAGCGCGACAAACGAAGCGGAACGTCCTGCTGCTCTATCTAGACCTCGACGGCTTCAAGGAAGTCAACGACAGCTATGGTCACGGCACTGGCGACCAGCTGATCCGCGCTGTTGCGGCTGGGCTGGACGTGCTGATCCCTGATGATGCCGTGCTCGCGCGCATCGGCGGTGATGAATTCGCAATCGCTTTCCTTTCTGATGCGGAAAATGCTGCCGCACTGCAGCTTGCGGAGCAGATCCTCGATTTTCTTGCCGAGCCGCTCGAAGTCGGCCGGCGGATCGTCGTGGTCGGCGCCAGCATCGGCATCGCCATGTCGTCGCTCGGCTCGATCGACCGTGAAGAACTGGTACGCCGCGCCGATCTTGCCATGTACAAGGCAAAGGAAGCCGGACGCGCCCGCATGACGCTCTACGATCCGGCCATGGATACCGATCGCGCGCAGCGCAACGCGCTGGAGCTCGACCTGCGCATGGCGATCGAAAGCGGCGATCTCACGCTTGCCTATCAGCCGCTCGTCGACGCCGCGACGCATGAGATGAATGGCGTCGAAGCGCTGGTACGCTGGAACCGGCCCGGCCACGGCCCGGTTTCGCCTGAAGTCTTCATCCCCATTGCCGAAACCAGCGGGCTCATCGAATCCCTTGGCCTTTTCGTGCTGCGCAAGGCCTGTGAAACGGCTAAGCAGTGGCCGGAGCTGAAGATCTCGGTCAACGTTTCCCCGGGTCAGTTCCGCAATCCGGCCTTCACCGATTATGTTCGCTACGTGCTGAAGCAGACGGAGATCGAGGCAAGCCGCGTTACGCTTGAAATCACTGAAGGCTACATGATCCAAAACCCGCAGCGCACGCGCCAGTCGATCGATCGCCTCAAGTCGCTCGGCGTCAAGGTGGCGCTCGACGATTTCGGCTCCGGCTTCTCTTCGATCGGCTACCTGCGGCAGTTCGGCTTCGACCGCATCAAGATCGACCGCTCGCTGGTCATCGATGTTACCACTGACAGCCGGCAGCGGGAAATGCTGCAGGCGACGGTGGCACTAGCCCGCGCACTGGATATCCCCGTCACCGCCGAAGGCATCGAGACGGAGGAGCAGGCAATTGCGCTGCGTCTCTTCGGCTGCGACAGCCTGCAGGGCTATTTCTTCGGCAAGCCGATGGTCGCCGATCAGATCAATGGCTTGCTCCAGGAGCGACGCAAGACCCGGCCGCAGCGCCGAATCGCAGGGTAGAGCTTCGCTCTATCTCTCAGCTCTCAAGCAATTCCGGGCGCAAAACTGCTGCGCACTTTTGCTGGAATTCCTCTACGTGCCGATATGTTTTTGGCCGCGCTTCTTGGCGAGCGCGATCTGGTGCTGGCGCTGACGGTAGCGCAGACGGTCTTCTTCGCTCCGCGTAAGATAGCAGTTGCTGCAGGAAACGCCTTCCTCGTAATGAGGCGAGGTGACCTCTTCTACCGTGATCGGGTTGCGACAGGCATGGCAGAGCTTGTGCTCGCCTTCCTTCAGGCCGTGTTCGACGGAAACGCGCTCGTCGAAGACGAAGCAGGCCCCTTCCCAAAGGCTTTCTTCCTGCGGCACTTCCTCAAGATATTTCAGGATGCCGCCCTTGAGGTGATAGACCTCTTCGAAGCCCTGTTCCTTCATGAAGGCGGTCGCCTTTTCGCAGCGAATGCCGCCGGTGCAATACATTGCAATCTTCGGCTTGTTGTGCAGGCCGGGATTGTTGTGCACCCAGTCCGGAAACTCACGGAAGGTCTTGGTCTGGGGGTCAAGCGCCCCGCGGAAGATGCCGATCGCCGTCTCGTAGTCGTTGCGGGTGTCGATGACGATCGTGTCGGGATCCGAGATCAGTGCATTCCAGTCACTGGGATCGACATAGGTCCCGACCACCTTGTTGGGGTCGATATTCTCGACGCCCATGGTGACGATTTCTTTCTTCAGTTTCGCCTTCATGCGCAGGAACGGCATTTTGGAAGCACGGCTTTCCTTGTGCTCCAGGGCAGCAAATTCCGGCTGAGCACGCAGGAAGGAGAGGACGGCATGGATGCCGGCATCCGGTCCGGCAATCGTGCCATTGATGCCCTCATGAGCGAGCAGAAGCGTGCCCTTCACGCCATTTTCCTCGCACAGCGCCTGCAACGGCGCCTGCAGGCTCTCGAAGCGCGGCAGGGATACGAAATGATAGAGCGCTGCCACCAGGAAGGGGCTTGTTTGGGTCGCATTGTCGATCATGCGCGTGGAAATACAGAATATGCCGTCCCTGCGCAATGACATTACGCAAGGGCGGCACTGGGGGATTGTGGTCTATCCGCGCGCCTTCCATTCGGCGTGGGACCGCATGCCAAACGCAGCATCCGGCTCCTCGTCGAGTACGCTCAGGAATTCGATTGAATGTCCGTCAGGGTCGTGGAAGTAGAGTGACAGCGCCGGCATCCAGCCGATGACGATCGGTTCGGTGATCGGCTCGCCGTGAAAGCCGTGCAGTTTCAGGCCCTTGTCGATCAGCAGCGCCGGCGCCCGCATCATTTCTTCCCGCGACAGGCGGAAGGCCATGTGCAGGCGCATCTTCAAGGGGCTGGTGCCGGTTTCCCAGAGGCCGAGCATGGCGTTCTTCTTGCCGTTCACCCAGAAGAAGGCGATGCGGCGTTCGGGAAATTCGGCGGCGAATTCGAGGCCCAGAATATCGCGGTAGAAGGGAATGGAGGTCTTCAGATCGGCGACGGTGAGATGGGTTTCATAGATGCCCTGGATTTGCGGCATCGCGGCATTTTCGGCAGACATATTTTCCTCGGCAAGGTTCATTGACCGGCCGAGGCTACGACCTCAACTAATATTGAGGTCAATGGGCAAATGCATCAATTTCGGAGTGAGCCCCAGAGCAGCTCCAGACGCTGCGCTTCATCATCGGGATCGTCGCCGTAGAGCGTTTCGGCGCTGAGCAGCGCCTCGCGGCGATCCTCCTGCTGGCGGAAGATGATGGCGTCCAGCAGATGGACGAGATCGTCATTGCGGGTAAAGAGTTGCGGCTCCGCCTCCACGAGATCCGAGAGCACAGCGAGGTCGTTGATATGACCAAGGCGCTCGACAAGCTCCTTGGCGAAGTCGCGTTTGGCCTTCATCGCGCTCGGCCAGAGATCGCGCAGAAGCGCGTGGTAGAGGCGGTAGTCATAGGTGCGCTTGCGCAGTTCGTGGAAGTCTTGAGCCGCCGCATCCTCGTGGCAGGCATCAAGTGCTTCGCGCGCGCTCGCCGCCGTCCGGCGCCAGCTCTTTGCCAGCATGCGGGCATTCTTGCGATGGCTCTTGTCGAAGGCGACATCGTCGAGCGCTGCGATCGCTTCCCGCAAGGCGTGGGCAGCGTCGTGCAGCCGCTGTTCGAGGCCGCTTTCGGCTTCCGACATCCAGTCGCGCCGCGCCTCCAGGATAGAGACAATGCGGCTGAGCGCCTCGGCTTCTTCCGGGTTGCGGGCATTGTCCTGCAAGTAGCGAGCGGTATCGACAATTGCTGCGGCATCGCGGATCGCAGAGAGCGACCTTGCGGTATCCCTCAGCCGGGCGTTTTCCTGCTTCTGGAATTCCGGCACTTCGCGGGACACCAGACGATAGAGCGAGCGCAGCCGCTTGATGCTCTTGCGGAAGGCGTGAATTGCCTCATGGGCGCCTTCCGGCCGCTCTTCCAGAACGGTGATGGCGCGCGTGAGCTGCTCCTCGGCCGCGCTTCGGAACTCGTCGGTAAAGTCGGCCTCAGGCCGTATGCGATAGCCCATGCCTGTCGTGCTCGAATTCTGTGGCAAGCGCCTGATTGGAATAGCGGAAGTCGCCCGTCACCTCGCGGCCGAGCCAGGCGGGCAGGGAGGGACTGTCGGTCTCAGCCTGCATCTCGACCTCGGCGATGATGAGGCCGCGATGGACGCCGGCGAAAACGTCGACTTCCCAGACGAAACCTTCATGGGGCACGCGATGGCGCGTCTTTTCGATGACGATGCCGATGGCGTTTTCCAGCAGTTCCTCGGCGTCGGAGACGGGGATCTCATATTCGAATTCGTCGCGGGTGAGTGTGCTTCGGCCGATCTTCAGCGTTAGCCGCGCAGTCTTTTCATCAAGTATGCGAACGCGTACGGAGCGGTCGTCCATCGAGGCGACATAGCCCTGTTTCAGGACCGATTTCGACTGGACTGCGGAGCGCCATGCATCGCTGCGTACGAGGAACTTCCGCTCGATCTCTTTCGCCATACGAATGAACCTTTTGTGACGGTCGCAAAAGCCTAGCCCAATTCCCACCGATTTAATACCCGTCTTGTCGCGCGGGCTGGTTTTATCTCGACAAGCCCTTGTGAGAGCGTTATTCGAAAGCCGATTTCAATCGTTTAAGGGAACTGCGGCCATGGGCGAGAAGACAGAGAAACTCCTTTCTATCCTGAAACTCCAGCCCGTCGTTCCGGTCCTGATCGTCGAGGACGCGAAGTCGGCCGTGTCTCTCGCCCGCGCGCTCGTTGCCGGTGGTTTGAAGGCCATCGAGATCACCATGCGCACCCCGGCTGCTCTGGATGCCGTGCGCGCGGTTGCCGCTGAAGTAGAAGGCGCAGAAGTCGGCGCCGGCACCATTCTGAACGCTGCCCATTGGGAGGCCGCCGTACAGGCTGGCTCCAAGTTCATCGTCAGCCCCGGCACGACCCAGGAGCTTCTGGATGCTGCAGCCGATTCTCCGGTACCGCTGCTTCCGGGTGCTGCGACCGCAAGCGAAGTCATGGCGCTGCGCGAAGAAGGCTATCAGGTGTTGAAGTTCTTTCCGGCCGAGCAGGCCGGCGGTGCGGCCTATCTCAAGGCGCTTTCCTCGCCGCTTGCCGGGACGTTCTTCTGCCCGACCGGTGGCATCTCGCTGAAGAATGCCAACGACTATCTCTCGCTGCCGAACGTCATCTGCGTCGGCGGTTCGTGGGTTGCGCCGAAGGAGCTGGTTGCCGCAGGTGACTGGGCAGGCATCACCAAGCTCGCCTCCGAAGCTTTCGCGCTGAAGGGATGAGCTCTTAAAGCCCAGGTTTTGAAAGCTGACAGGTTTGAACGGGGGTGGCTGTACCGCCCTCGTTTGTATTTCGGCAGTCGCAAACCTATGTTCTCCTCCAGCCTTTAAAACAGGGAGAAGATGAGGACATGTTCGACGCGAAGAAACTACTGGACCAGTTTCTGGGATCGCAGGTGCCGGGCGTGGGCGGCAGCGTGCGCGACCGGGCAGGCGATGCGATCCAGGTGGCCAAGGACAATCCGTTGAAGGCCGGCGCGCTTGCCGCCGCGCTTCTCGGCACCAAGACCGGCCGCAGCATTGCAGGCAATGCCGTCGCTATCGGCGGTCTCGCAGCCATCGCAGGTCTCGGCTACCAGGCCTGGAAGAACTATCAGGCCGGACAGCCGCCCGCAGCACCTTCCGATGCGCCAACGGCGAACAATCCCGTTCTCCTGCCACCGCCTGCCGAATCCGGCTTCGGCTCGGCTTCACCGGCGACCAGCAATGAATTCGTGCTCATCCTCATCCGCGCCATGATTGCTGCGGCCAAGGCCGATGGCCATATCGACGATGCGGAACGCACGCTCATCATGGACAAGGTCAAGGCCGCCGATGTCAGCGGCGAGGCCGCAAGCTTCATCGAGCGCGAGCTTTCGGAGCCGACGGATATCGATGCGCTTGTCGCAGCCGCGGTGACAGAGGAACAGAAGGTCGAACTCTATACGGCGTCGCGCCTGACGATCGAACCGGATTCGCGTGCAGAACGCGGATATCTCGACCTGCTTGCCGGCCGGCTCGGTCTGCCCGACCAGCTCGTCGATCATATCGAAGCGACGGTCTCCTCCGCCAAGGTCACTCTCTCCCAGTAATCCCGCAGCCCCAGTGACACTACGGCCGGTTGCCTTTACAGGGCGGCTGGCCTATCCACTCCCGGACAAGAGGAGTGACCCTATCCATGAGCCCGGAAAGCCGTTCGCAGGCGATTGCCGCTGCTATCATTCTGGTTTGTGCCGGGCTGGTGATCTATTTCCTGCCGACCATCGTGCTGTGGATCGGCGCTTTCTCGCCGACATTGGCGGTCATCGTCGGCGTCTGCCTGCTGATGTGCTTCTTCGGCATATTCTGGCTGCGGGCGCGCTATCAGCGCAGCAGGAAGCCGTAAGGCGGAAGCTATCCCTGGAGGGAGGCTCCGAGCAGCAACACACCCATCAGAATCACGAGAACAGCGCCTGATATCTCGATCGTATTGACGATCCAGACGGAGGCGGACGAGCCGCGGCCGGAGAGGCGCACCGCCGTGCTCTTGGCCGTGACGGCGAGAGTGGCAAGGATCGCGACCGTAATCGCAGTGCCGAGCGACATGGCGACGACCGACAGTATGCCACCGAGATAAAGCCCGTTCAGTAGCGAGAAGGTCATGACCAGCAATGCGCCGGAGCAGGGGCGTAAGCCCACGGCGATAACCGCCGACCAGGCTTCGCGCATGCTGAACTTGTCACCGCTGACAAGCGATGGATCGGGCAGGTGCGAATTGCCGCAGGTCTCACAGACCATGCCGGGCAAGTAGCTATGGCCGGGTTCTACGGCCTGGGCCTTGCCGTTGAAGCTGAAATTCGCGCTCTGGCGCTCGGCGGCATTGTCCTTCCAATCCAGCATCATACTGACCGGGCCGGCCGGTGTCGCCATCAACTGACGGCGCGGCAGGCTGCCAGCCATAGAGCGCAGCTTGCGGAAAAGCAGCCAGCCACCAAAAAGGATGACCATCACGAAGCTGGCGATTTCCATCGCATGCGTTGCCATGGTCAGCGTGATGCCTGTGCCGCGCAGCACCAGCCATGCTCCGCCGACCAGGATGACGGCCATGACGCCCTGCACGAAGGCAGAGATGAAGGAAATGACGACGCCGCGTCGGAGTTCGATCTCGTTGGCGATCATATAGGAGGAGATGACGGCCTTGCCGTGGCCGGGGCCTGCAGCATGAAAGACGCCATAGGCGAAGGAAAGGCCGATCAGCGAGGAAAGCTGCCAGGGATCCTGGCGCATGGCTTTCAGCGCGCCGGTCAGCGCGCGATAGAAGGCCTGCTGCTCGTAATTCACGTAGAGGAAAAGGGGCGCCAGCGGCCCGCCCGTCGGCTGGAAGCTCGGTTCCGCCGTGCCGATACCCAGTGGCGATTGCGCGTGAGCAGCAATGGTCATGACCGTGAGCATGAGCAGGGCGAGGGGCAGGCGTTTTATCAGCATGTGATCTCCAGCCGCGTCGCAAACAGTTTCGACATATTGGTGCCGGTCGGATCGTTGAAGAAAGCGTCGGTCAGCGACTGCTTGTTTTCCGAGATCACTTCGTCTGCGTCGGGGCGCACGACCGCGTGCTTGCAGGCCTTGAAGCCATCGCCGACCATGGCAAGTTCGTTGTCGGTCGGGAAATCGATCGACGTGTAGAGCGTCGGATCATAGACGCCGAAGGTCAGCTTGCCTTTCAGCGGCATCTTTTCCACCGGCTTGACGGCAAAGAACATCAGGAGCTGGCCATCCTTGTAATCGACATGGATGATGTCAGGCTTCTGGACGGTGATGTTCTTCCCGTTGATCGTCATGTTCATGTAGTAGTCGTAGTCGGCAAGCGAATCCCGGACGGTTTTGCCGACTTCGGCAAGTTCGTTCGGTTCCAGCTTCAGATCGGTGTTCTTGTCGAAGTCCATGACGACCGAGGAAGAGAAGACCTCGTCGAAGCGCCAGACATTGCGCAGTTCCTGAATGCTGCCGTCAGGTGCGGCGACAACTTCCAGCCGCGCCTCCACGAAAATATGCGGATGGGCGAAGGCGGTGGCGGGGGCAAGCGAAAGAAGCCCGGCCGTCAGAAGTGTCGATCTTTTCATGCTTACCCGCTGCCCTATTCGGTTGGGGTGATTTCTCACCAGAAAATGGGACGGAATTGGGACCGCCCCTACGACGCTTGGGCGCGCATCCTGCTCGCTCAGGGATGTTTTTTGAACCAGTTGTGGAGGTAGTCCACGAAGATTCTGACCTTTGCCGGCAGATAGCGCCGGTGCGGATAGACGGCGTAGATGCCACGATCGGTCGGAATATAATCGTTGAACAGCGTCACCAGCCTGCCGTCCTCGATCGGCTTGCGGGCGATGAAGTCGGGAATGAGCGCAATGCCGATCCCTGACAGCGCGGCGCGCAGGGTCGCGTGCGGGCTGTTGACTTCCATCGGGCCGGAAACGGCGACCGCAAAGGAGGTGCTGTCGGGATTGTAGAAGCGGATGCTTGCCTGGCTGCGGGAATTGGTGTCGACGATGAAGGGGACGTTGGAAATATCGGTCGGGTGCTCGATATTGGGGTAGCGTTCAAGGAATTCCGGCGTGGCGCAGATATGGACGCGGAAATCGGAGATCTTGCGGGCGATCATGCCGGAATCTTCGAGTTTGGTGACGCGGACCGCGACGTCGAAGCCTTCCTCGATCAGGTCGACGAAGCGGTCGTCGGCAGCGATCTCCAGCTGCAGGTTTGGATTTTCCTTGGCGAAATCGATCAGCGACTGGCCGACATCGGCATCGACGAAGGTGCGTGGCACCGAGACCTTCAAGCGGCCCTTCAGCTGCGCATTGTTCTCGCGCACAAGGTCGGCAAGGTTGTCGATCTCCTTGAGGATATCGGACGCGGTGCGATAATAGGTGTGGCCGGCCTCGGTCATGGAGAACTGCCGGGTGGTACGGTTGAGCAGCAGCGCGCCGAGTTCGTCCTCCAGTTCGCGCACATATTTGGAGAGCAGCGCCTTGGAGCGGCCGGTGCGCCGCGCAGCGGCGGAAAAGCCTTCTGCTTCCACCACATCGATGAAGGCGCGTATGCGGGTCAAGGTGTCCATGGGCGGTCCTCCAAATCTGTTGAAGGAGGTTGAACAAATTGTCCTTCATCGTTCAATTATTTTTTTGGGCCGGAGCGCAAAATTTCTCTTGATTGTGAAGGCAAATATTCTTATTTCCCACTCAGCCCAAAGTCGCACGTGCCCATGGGTGTCCGCCGAACCCTCGAATTGGTGAGGAAATCGGTAAGGTACCTGGAATTAACCCCTCCAGTCGCTATTCCGGCCAACCGGAAAATGCGAGGACGCCTGAAGCAACGACGGTGCGGGCCTTTTTGTTCTCTCCCTGCTTTCCATCAGCGGGGGTTACTGAAGAGGCACACCTTCATTGCCGGAAGTGCGGCAGGGATATTCCCTCCAATCCATGGCAGACAAAGCCGAACCCATACCGCGTCAGCGGCGTTGGTTCACTATTCGCGCATCAAGCGCCGTCAAGGATCCGGGGTCTCCACCGGCTGGTTCCTGAGCGGTTCTTGTATGCCCTTTGTCCTCCGGTTCATGCCGGAGCTCTGGAATTGGAAGAGGGAATCGATATGACCACCCAGCGCATCCGCGACTTTCTCGCAACCCGACGTCCCGACGGTCCCTGCCTCGTGGTTGACCTCGACGTCATCAGCGACAATTTTCATGCCTTCCGTCACGCCATGCCGGACAGCGCGATCTACTATGCCGTCAAGGCCAACCCGGCCCCGGAAGTGCTGAAGCTGCTCGCAGGCCTCGGCTCCAACTTCGATTGCGCGTCCGTCGCAGAAATCGAAATGGCGCTCGAAGCCGGTGCGACCGCAGCTCGTATTTCCTACGGCAACACGATCAAGAAGGAACGCGACGTTGCCCGTGCGCACGCACTCGGCGTCAGCCTCTTTGCCGTCGACAGCCACGAGGAAGTCGAGAAGATTTCCCGTGCAGCTCCGGGTGCCCGCGTATTCTGCCGCGTCCTGACCGATGGTGAGGGCGCTGAATGGCCGCTGTCGCGCAAGTTCGGCTGCGTTCCGCAGATGGCCGTCGACGTTCTCGTCTACGCTCATCAGCTCGGCCTGCAGTCCTACGGCGTGTCGTTCCATGTCGGCTCGCAGATGACCAAGGTCGATGCATGGGATTCGGCGCTTGCCGATGCCAAGCGCGTCTTCGTCCAGCTTGCCAAGCAGGGCATCCACCTGCAGATGGTCAATATGGGCGGCGGCTTCCCGACCAAGTACCTGCGCGACGTTCCGTCCGCCGAAGCTTACGGCAAGTCGATCTACCAGGCGCTGCGCACGCATTTCGGCAACCAGATCCCCCAGACGATCATCGAGCCGGGCCGCGGCATGGTGGGCAATGCAGGTGTCATCAAGGCTGAAGTCGTTCTGATTTCCAAGAAGTCTGATAATGACGACGCCCGCTGGGTCTTCCTCGACATCGGCAAGTTCGGCGGTCTCGCCGAAACCATGGACGAGGCCATCCGCTACCCGATCCGCACCGAGCGCGACGGTGACGAGATGGAGCCCTGCGTGATCGCCGGCCCGACCTGCGATTCGGCCGACGTGCTGTACGAGAAGAACCTTTATCCGCTGCCGATCACCCTGACGATTGGCGACGAGGTCCTGATCGAAGGCACAGGGGCCTACACGACGACCTACTCGGCGGTCGCTTTCAACGGTTTCGACCCGCTGAAGGCCTACGTCATCTAAGGTCCGACTTCGCCAGCCCCGTAACCAGCCGGGGCGGCATCTTCACAATTCCTCTTCATCGCCGCTGATAACGGTATTGGGTACGGGAGGCCAAGATGGCCGCTGTTCTTGATTCTGTCCGCGCATTCTTTGCGCCTGTTACTTTCACCATCGACGCGGAAAATCCGTCCGACGTCGTCGCTCGCGAGAGCTTGCTCGATCGCGTCATGGGTCCGGACCGCCGCAAGAAGTCGTCGGAAATGATCCGCCGTAACCGCGTTCCGGCCGAAGGCCTGGCGCTGGTCGCGCGTGACCGTGACGGTCGTGTCATCGGCACGGTGCGCCTGTGGAGCGTCGAAGCCGGTATCAACCACGAGGGCACGCCGCTTGACGCCCTGCTGCTCGGCCCGCTTGCCGTCGACGGCAGGCATGGCGGCAAGGGCATCGGCTCGGCGCTGATGCGTGCGGCGATTCTCGAAGCAAAAAACCGCGGCCACGGCGCGATCCTGCTCGTCGGCGATGCGGACTATTACGAGCGTTTCGGCTTTTTCGCCGAGAAGGCTCGTCACCTTGTCATGCCCGGTCCCTTCGAACGCTCGCGCTTTCTGGCGCTGGAGCTCGTTGAGGGCTGGCTTGGCGGCGCTGCCGGCATGATCGTTCCTTCGGGACGCATGCTGGCGGGCGCGCCGGTCCGGAAGGCGGCCTGACCGGCAAAGCCCCTCCCAATCTCCGGGAGGGGCTTTTTTTTAAGTGCTATCACTGGTGGCTTAGGGAGCCTTTGTCTCGACGCGGCCATTGTCGATCAGCCAGCGGACGGCTTCCTGCACGGCTTGCAGCGAGCTGTGCCGCGGCGTGAAGCCGAGCAGCCGGCGGGCTTTTTCCATCGAACAGTTGGGGCTGCGGGCGAGATGTTCCCAGGTGGCTCTCGCCTCTTCCGGGTTCTGTTTTTCCGCCCAGGCTTCATAGGGCAGGAATTCCAGTTTTGGTTCCTTGCCGAACCACGCGGCCATCGCCTCCGCATACCCCCGTAGCGTGAGCGCTTTTTCCGACACTGCGTGGAAAGCCTCGCCGATCGCCGCCTGCGGCTTTGCGATGGCGGCCATGAAGAGCTCGGCAATGTCGTCGGCATGGACGTGGTGCACGGTTTCCATGCCGAAATTCGGTAGAGCCAGCGTCTCGCCGCGCGCCAGCGTCGTGAAGACATTGGGATTGAAGTGGCCTGCCGGGTTTAATGGGTTCCAGCCGGGGCCGACGATATGGCCGGGATGAATGAGGGTCGCAGGAAAGTTTCTCTCTCGCGCCATCCGCAGCAGATAGGCTTCGATGGCTGCTTTCTTCACGCCGTAGTCGCCGAAGGGCTTCTTCGGTGCCTCTTCGGGTGTCGGCACCACGGTGGAGAAACCGTGCGTCCAGATCGTGCCGGTATGAAGAAAATGGCCGACATGGCCTGCGAGGGCGGTTACGAGCTGTTCGTTACTGTCAGGCGTGAAGCAGATCATGTCGATGACGATCTCGCCATCCAACGCGCGAATCTCATGGCCGAACCGGCCTTCTGCCTCGAGCGCTGCCCGATCCATATGCCTGATGTCGACACGGCTCCATGCTTGGTGTGCCTTGTAGGGCGCGGCTGCGCCGCGGCTGATCGCCACCACCTCATGGCCGGCCTCGACAAGGCGGGGTACGAGATAGGTGCCGACATGTCCTGTTGCTCCGATGACGATCACGCGGGCCATGCAGTCTCCTCCAAATGCGCATATGGGCTGATCATGTGCAGTATGTCGTGCCGCTTTGCGGGACTGCAAGTGGCCTGTGCGCGGATCATAAAGTTTCACGTCCGCGTGAATCACTGATCTCCGCTGCTGATTTCGCCATGCAGTTGCGCTAGCTCATCGCTCCATGATCAAGCGCCTTGTTCTCTGCCTTCTGCTGCTCGCCCCTGTCTCCGCTGTCGCCCAGCAGCAGGGGAGCACCGTCTCAAATCTCCTGGACAGTGTCGGAAGTCGAGACGAGATGAAGCCGCTGAAAACGGTCGTCGTCGCCCGTGATGGGCGTGTGGTGGCAGAGCGCGGCTATCGCGGTCATACCCCGTTGGAATCGACCAACATCAAATCCGCTTCGAAATCGATCATGTCGGCGCTGGTCGGCATCGCTATCGGCAAGGGCCTGCTGGAAGGGCCGGATCAGAAGATCGCGCCGATCCTGAAGGCAGATCTGCCCGCTTCTCCGGATTCGCGCCTCAACGACATCACGATCGGCAATCTGCTCTCCATGCAGGCGGGATTGGATCGTATGTCGGGGGCGAATTACGGGCGCTGGGTCTCCTCACGCAACTGGGTGCGTTTTGCGCTCTCACAGCCTTTCGTCGATCAGCCCGGCGGGGAGATGCTCTATTCCACCGCTTCCACACATCTTCTTTCCGCCATTCTCACCAAGGTCGGCGGCAAGTCGACGCTGGCGTTGGCGCGCGAATGGCTCGGTCCCGTCGAGGGCTTTCGGATCGGTACGTGGGAGCGCGATCCGCAAGGCATCTACCTCGGCGGCAACCAGATGGCGATGAGCGCCCGATCGCTGCTTGCCTTCGGCGAGCTTTATCGCAACGGCGGGCGCGCGGGCGACGGCAAACAGGTGGTTCCGGCGGACTGGGTGGCGCAGTCCTGGCAGCACCGCACCAATTCGCGTTTCTCCGGCGACGAATATGGCTATGGCTGGTTCACCCGACAGATCGGCGGAGAGCAGGTGCATTTCGCATGGGGCTATGGCGGACAGATGCTCTACATCGTTCCGTCGCTCGATCTCACGGTCGTCATGATCTCGCAGGAGAGCGGCCCTTCGGCCCGCGACGGCTACCGAGATTCGCTGCACGGCCTGCTGGCTGACATCATCGGGACAGTACGGTCCACCTGACGCAGAAAACCCAGATGTCGCTAAATTTTTAGCGAAGCATCCAATCAAACTGCAAATCGCTTCCTGTAGGGTCCGCCGCGTGGGACTTCAGGATAGGCTCGATGCTGCTGGATCTGCGGACAATCTATTTCATCGTAGCGGTGAGCTGCATCGTTTTGAGCGCGCTCCAGTTCGCTGCCTATGCGACGGGCCGCTTCGAGCGCTGGCCGCTCTGGTGGGGTACCAGCAACCTGCTGGTCGGTATCGGTTCCTTCCTCGTCGCGCTACGCAATCTCGTTCCCTATTATATCTCGATCGATGCGGGCAATGTGCTGACCATCGTCGGCTATATGCTGATGTTTTTTGCCGTCCGCGCCTTTGCGGGGCGTCCGATCGACCGGCGCTGTTCCTGGCTCGTGATAATCTGCGGCAGCATGCCCGTGGCCCTTTTCATCAGCGATCCCGCAGCGATATCTGAGCGTCTCCTTTATGTCTCGGTGATCTGCTGCCTCTGCGATATCACCATCGCCAGGGAAGCAGCGGGCATTCTACGCCGCGAGAAACTTTATTCGGCGGCTCTTCTTCTGGGGCTTTACGTCGTCACCGCAGCGATCTTCGCGGTTCGCAGCCTTCTTGCTGCAACCGGAGACATCGGCGGGCCGGATCCCTTTGGCGGCAGCATCATCCATAGCTGGATGGCGGTGTCGGCAGTGGCTTTCATCATGCTTCGCAGCATGGCGATGGTGCTGATGGCGGCGGAGAGGAGCCGGAACCAGCTCATCGAGCTTGCGCATCACGATGCGCTGACCGGGACGCTCAACCGCAGCGGCCTTGCCCAGTATGTGCCGTTGCTTGCCGGCCAGCCGGTATCGCTTCTCATCATCGATATCGACAATTTCAAGCAGTTGAACGACCAGCACGGTCATGCCGCCGGCGACGAGGTCCTGCGACTTTTCTCCAAAGTGTCGAAGGGTATCATGCGTCCCTGCGACCTGCTTGCCCGGCAAGGCGGGGATGAATTCCTGGCGGTGCTCCGCAATGTCGATCGGGAAGAAGCAGTAGAGATCGCAAACCGCATTCGCCTTTCGTTTGTGGCAGCCGTCATGCAGATGCCGGATCTGGCGACCTTCCCGACGCTCAGCATCGGCGTTTCCACACGCACGGAAGAGGGCGGGGATTTCGAGCGGCTCGTGCAGAAGGCAGATGAGGCGCTCTACCGTTCGAAGCGCGAAGGCCGCAACCGGGTCGAAGTGTCAGGGGAAAAGCAGCACGCGGCTTGAGCGGGTGGCCTAAGTCTAGATATTTTGATCCATCGTTTCGGCCGGGATTTCATCATTGCGATGAATACGCACAACAACCGCCGGAACACCGGCAACCGTGCAATGAGCAGGAACTGCTTTCAGCACAACACTGCCGGCTGCGATCTTGCTGAAAGCGCCGATCTCGATATTGCCGAGGATCTTCGCACCGGCGCCGATCATCACGCCGTGGCGGATCTTCGGGTGGCGATCACCTGTCTCCTTGCCCGTGCCGCCAAGCGTGACGTTCTGCAGAATAGAGACTTCATCTTCGATGACGGCCGTCTCGCCGATAACGATGCCCGACCCATGATCGAGCATGATCGAGGAACCGATCCGTGCCGCTGGATGGATATCCGGGCCGAAGACCAGCGAGGCGAGATTGGAAAGCCAGCTTGCAATCTCTACGCGGCCAGCCATCCACAGGGCATGGGCAATACGGTGTGTCTGAAGGGCATGGAAGCCCTTCAGGTTCAACAATGCGTGCAGATAGGTGGTGCAGGCGGGATCGCGTTCGCGCACGGCCAGAAGATCGGCTTCGATGGCGGCGCCGATATCGGGGTGGTCCTGCAATGTGCCGTAGAACAGCTGGAACAGGTCTTCGGCATCGACCTTCGCGACCGAGAGGCGCGCCGAGATCACATGTGCGATGATATCGGCATCATTTTCTGCGCGGATGATCTGTGTCGAAAGCAGTTTACGAAGAGTCGGCTCGCGATCCGCCAGATCGATAGCTTCGGCACGGATGGTGGGCCACGGAGAACCCATGCTACCGCCCGTCCGCTCTTCTGGTGCTGCTATCCTTGTCATCGGCATCCGCTTTTCCTCAGGCCGCAATATCTACTACACCGCAATCGCCGGTCTCGGAAGCAAAAGCGAGCAGCTTGCCGTCCCTGCTCCAGCTCATACCGGTGATCGCCCCCTTGCCGGGGCGACGCAGCAGCGCTTCCTTGTTGTCGGCGAGGCGAACGGCAAGGATCATGCCATCAATGAATCCAATGGCGAGGATATCCTCAACCGGGTGGAATTTCACCGCGGTTGCCATGATGTTGGCACGGGTGCCTAGCTCCAGCGGCGCCTTGCCCATCGGACCGTCCTTGCCCTGGAAGGGCCAGACGATGGCGGCCGGCGCGCCCGAAGAGGCAAGCCACTTGCCCTTGGCGGACCAGGAGAGCGACTTCACCTTGGCAGGATAGCCGGTCATGCGCATGTGACGGGCCTCAGTGCCCGACTTGACGTCGAGTTTCCAGCCGTGCAGCGCATTTTCCTGCATCGATGTGACGAGGAAGTTGCCATCAGGCGAAAAGGTGACGCCGGTATGAGCGCCCTTCCATTCGAGATCGACAGGCTTGGCGCTCGTGCCGACCCAATGCAGCGATACGCCGTTATAACGGGCGGCAGCAATACGCAGGCCCTTGGGCGCGAAGGCGATGCCTTCGACCGTGCGCTCTTCGGGAAATTCCTTAGACGTGCCATCGGCGAGGCGCACGAGCGTGCTCTTGCCGTGGGAATAGGCGATTGCGCCCTGCGGACCGGCGGCGACTTGCGAAATCCATTTGCGCGGTGCTGAGGCAATTTCGCTGACGCTGCCGTCAGCAGTAATGCGCAGCACCTTGCCATCCTCGCCGCCCGAAATCAGGCTTTCACTGTAGGGATCGCGGATCGCCGTCAGCATGCCCTGATGGGCTTCGATGACCTTGTCGCCGCCATCGAGCCGGTGAAAGGTACCGTCGGCATTCGCGAAGAAAGGGACATCACCTAAAAATTCGACGGCCAGAACGTGGCCGTCGAGATCAAGCGGTGCAACTGTTGGCATCAGGCGGTCGCCTCACACGCCTTGAAGGATTCTTCGAGCTTGGCGCGGTCGAGGTCGCGGCCGATGAAGACGAGACGGCTCTCGTGCTTTTCGCCGTCCTTCCAGGGGCGCTGATGGTCGCCTTCGATGATCATATGTACGCCCTGGACGACATAACGCTCGGCGTCACCCTTGAAGGCGATGATGCCCTTGAGGCGCAGAATGCTCGGGCCTTGCGTCTGGGTGATCTTCTGGATCCAGGGGAAAAAGCGTTCGGGGTTCATCTCGCCGCCCCGCAACGAAACGGACTGCACCGTCACGTCATGGATTGCCGACATCTCACCATGATGATGGTGGTGATGGTCATGATCATGATGGTCATGACCATGGTGATCATGATCGCAATCCGGACCGCAAACATGATCGTCATGGCCGTGCTCGAGGAAATGCGGATCGTTTTCCAGCGCGCGCTCAAGGTTGAAGGCGCCCTGGTCCAGAACGCGAGCGAGATCAACGCCGGAACGGCTCGTCTTATAGACGCGAGCAGCCGGGTTGATGGCGTTCACGATGTCTTCGATCTGGGCCAGTTCTTCCGGCGTGACGAGATCGGTCTTGTTGATGATGACGACGTCGGCGAACGCGATCTGGTCTTCTGCCTCCCGGCTGTCCTTCAGGCGCAGCGGCAGGTGCTTGGCGTCAACTAGGGCGATGACGGCATCGAGCTCGGTCTTGGCGCGGACGTCGTCATCCATGAAGAAGGTCTGGGCAACCGGAACCGGATCGGCAAGGCCGGTGGTTTCGACGATGATGCCATCAAAGCGGCCGGGGCGGCGCATCAGGCCTTCGACGACGCGGATGAGGTCGCCGCGGACAGTGCAGCACACACAGCCATTGTTCATTTCGTAGATTTCTTCATCGGACTCGACGATGAGGTCGTTATCGATGCCGATCTCGCCGAATTCGTTGACGATGACAGCATATTTCTTGCCGTGATTTTCGGAAAGGATGCGGTTGAGCAGGGTCGTCTTGCCGGCACCGAGATAACCGGTGAGCACGGTGACGGGGATGGGCTTCTGCTGTGTCTGGATCGCGTCGGTCATGAGAACCTCGAAAGTAGGATATTGACCCCGACGGCAAAGTCCGGGGCCAGAATGGGTCGGTTTCATATAGGCGCTTGGAAGCGGCAGTTCAAAGGGTTTTGTATGTTATAAGATCACATTGCTTTCTGTGCAAAGCCGCGTCTTCATCGCAGCGTTTCTGCGTTGAAAGCATCGACATCCAGCAGCAGTTCCACCAATCCGCTGACGGCATGGGCGATCAGGGCCTCACCCTTTTCCGCAGTCGCCTTTTTCGCATTGCCTGCGACGCCCTGCGGGTTGAGATCGGACATCTTCCAGCCGAAGGCATGCGGACCATAAGCGCGCAGGTGCTTGAAGCGCCGAGCGAACTCTGTCTGGTTGGAAGGAAAATCTGCGGCTTTCTCCATATCCACCCTGTCCGGATAGAGCGCCAGCATGACGGATGTTTCGATATCTCCGCCGTGAATGTCTACAGCCTTTTCATCAGGCAAGATCACACCCTCCGGCAGGCCGAAGCGGGTCCAGCTCGTGGCGACAGCCAGCATGTTGAAGCGCACACGCGCCTCCGTGGCGACGATGGTCATCAGTGGCGAGTTGCCGCCATGGGCGTTCAGCATCACGAACTTGCGGATACCGAGCTTCGAGAGGTTTTCCGCTATGTCGAGCCAGCGCTTCACGGCTGTCTCGAAAGAGAGCGTCTTCGTTCCTTCAACATCCATGTGCTCTAAGGAGTAGCCGACCGATTCGATGGGGAGTACGGTGACGGGCAAACCGGCCGGAAGGGCGGTTTTGAGCCTGTTGATAATGCCCTGCGCGATCAATGTGTCGGTTTCGAAGGGCAGATGGGGACCGTGCTGTTCATGTGCGCCGAGCGGCAGCAGCGCAATCCACTGATGCCGCGCCTCTGGGGCAAGTGCGGGATCATTGTCCTCGAAACGGAACGACGGAACCAACATCGGCCTTGCCTCTTGTTTATGACGAGATGATGGGCAATGTCATAACGCAGCCTGGGCAGTGCTTAAAGATCAAAGGGATGGCAATGGGCAAGAAGCATAAGGACGGCAAGAAGCACAAGAAAAAGAAGGACCAGACCGAGTATACGCTTGTCGATCTTTCCCCGGCTTTGACGCAGGCTGCGCGCTCCATGCGCACGGTCCTTTCCCGCAACCTGCTCGAAAGCGGGCTCTATGCCGGCCAGGACGGCGTCATCATTTCCCTTTCCGAAAGCGACGGCATGACAGCCGGCGGGCTTGCCCAGAAGCTCGGTGTCAAGGCGCCCACCATGACCCGCACGATCGGCCGCATGGAGGCGCAGGGCTTCCTCGAGCGCAAGCCCGATGCCGAGGATGCCCGCCTCACCAAGGTCTATCTTACCGATCTCGGCCGCGGAAGCGTTCAGGGAATCGAACTTGCCGCCTCCTCCTGCGACAAGCTCGCGACGCTGGATTTCTCCGAGAAGGAAATCCGCAATCTCGTACGCCTGCTCAAGGCAATCGACGCCAATCTGCAGGCAGAGGCAATGCATGCGGATGAAGATGAGGAAGACTGAAAATTTCCTCAAAGGCGAATTGCCTGTGCCGCTTAAATCTTTTAATTAAACTTTTTAAGGCTGTCGCTGCACTGCGGCAGCTTTAACCGACTTTACGCGTTGCCTGGAGGAGGAGACGTGGTTCAGAAGATCAAGCTTTCGACGATTGCAGAAACGCTCGGCATATCAACGGCGACCGTTTCCCTTGCCTTACGCGACAGTCCGCTCGTTGCGGGCAATACTCGTGAAAAGATCAAGGAACAGGCCCGCGCGCTCGGTTACATTTACAATCGCCGTGCCGCCAGCCTGCGCACCTCGCGCTCCGGCATTATCGGCGTCGTCGTGCATGACATCATGAACCCGTTCTACGGGGAAATCCTGAAGGCGATCGAAAGCGAACTCGACCGCAGTCGCCACACCTTCATTCTCTCGAACCATTACGATTCCGTCGAGAAGCAGCGTACCTTCATCGAAACCCTGCTGCAGCTCGGCGGCGACGGGGTCATCATGTCGCCGGCGATCGGCACTCCGCCTGAAGATATCCAGCTTGCCGAAGAAAACGGCATGCCGGCCATTCTCGTCGCCCGCTCGATGGACAGCCAGGATGTGCCGACCTATCGCGGCGACGACAGCTACGGCATTTCGCTTGCCACCAACCACCTGATCGGCCTTGGCCACCGGACGATTGCGATGATCGGCGGGACGGACCAGACCTCGACCGGGCGTGACCGCTATCAGGGTTATGTCAACGCGCTGCGCAAGGCCGGCATCGAGGTCGATCCGAACCTGCGCATTCCAGGCCCGCGCTCGAAGCAGGGCGGTTTCGAGGCGGCGGTGCATTTCCTTTCCCTGCCGCAGAAGCCGAGTGCTGCCGTCTGCTGGAACGATCTGGTCGCGATCGGCCTCATGAACGGCATTGCCCGCGCCGGGCTCGTGCCCGGCAGCGACATATCGGTGACCGGCTATGACGATCTGGAAGAGGCTTCGATCGCCACGCCGGCATTGACGACCGTCTGGAATGGCCAGACGGAAGTTGGACGTCTTGCTGCCCGCGCCCTACTTGATCGACTTGCCGGCAGTCATGAGCCTGATGGCATTCATCTCATCAAGCCGGAAATGCGTATCCGCCAGTCCACCAGCCCTTATCGGCCGCGTTCCTGACCGCCGAAGCCAAGAGGAAAAGCTATGTCCCGCATTGCCGTTCTCGTTCCCGGGAAGATGCATGATCGCGTTCTCGCCCAGCTGAAGGATCGTTTCGAGGTGGTGGCCGTCGAGCGCGACGAGACGCTGAAGCTCGATGCCGAGACGGCGAAACGCATTCGCGGCGTAGCGCTCAGCGGCGCTTTCCCAGTCGCCTGGTTCGAGCAGTTGCCGAACTTGGAGATCGTCGCCAGTTTCGGCGTCGGCTACGACGGCATCGATGCAAAGCTTGCGGGCTCGAAGAGCATCATCGTGACGAATACGCCTGACGTGCTGAACGACGAGGTGGCCGACACAGCCATTGCGCTTCTGCTCAACGCTATTCGCGAGCTGCCGAAGGCGGAGAACTGGCTCAGGGATGGTAACTGGAAGCCGGGCGCTTCCTATCCGCTGACGCGCTTTTCGCTGAAAGGCCGGCATGTCGGCCTCTACGGTCTCGGCCGCATCGGCCTTGAAATTGCCAAGCGGCTGGAGCCCTTCAAGGTGAAAATCAGCTACCATACCCGCTCGCGCCACGTCGATGCGCCTTATGATTATCACCCGACGCTGAAGGGGCTTGCCGAGGCCGTCGATACGCTGATTGCGATCGTGCCGAAAACGCCGCAGACGCACCGGACGATCAACGCGGAGGTTCTTTCAGCACTCGGTCCTGATGGCATCGTCGTCAATGTCGGCCGCGGCTGGACGATGGATGAGGATGCGCTGATTGCTGCGCTCAATGCAGGCACCATCGGTGGCGCCGGCCTCGATGTCTTCTATGACGAGCCGAGCGTGCCTGCCGGTCTGCTTTCGGCACCGAATACCGTGCTGGTGCCGCATGTCGGCTCGGCCTCGATACCGACACGTAATGCGATGGCAGATCTGGTGGCAGAAAACCTCATCTCGTGGTTCGAGCAGGGCAAGCCGGTGACACCAGTGACGGAAACCCCGGTCAAGCAATAGGCCGTTTTTCACTCCTTCCGTGAAGGCGGAGGGAGTGTTTTGCTTGTTCCTATTTTGCCCTTGGACTTTTTCCCGTTTCCCTACTTGGTCGGCTGGGAAGGATTGGCTATGATTGGCTCCGGCCGCGTTCATTCCCAGCGGCCGTGATTTTCATCGGCGGCATTTCGCCGTCTCAAGCTTACACATAGCGATTTGATCGGGGAGCGTCTGCTCCGCCCGGCGATTTCTCGTGCGGGCAGCCGGCGCCTCTGGAAGGAGGCAGAAATGGATTATCGCAAGCTCGGTCCCAGCGGGGCCGTCGTCACCGCATATTGCCTGGGCACAATGACCTTCGGGAAGGAGTCCGATGAGGCGGCTTCCTTCAAGATGCTCGACGACTATTTTGCCTGGGGCGGCAATTTTATCGACACGGCCGACGTCTACAGTGCCGGCGTTTCGGAAGAGATCATCGGACATTGGCTCAAAGCACGCCCGACAGAAGCAAAGCAGGCTGTGATCGCTACCAAGGGCCGTTTCCCGATGGGCGACGGGCCGAACGATATCGGCCTATCCCGCCGTCATCTCAATCAGGCGCTGAACGACTCGCTGCGCCGTCTCGACGTCGAACATATCGATCTCTACCAGATGCATGCCTGGGATGCACTGACGCCGATCGAGGAAACGCTTCGCTTCCTCGACGATGCCGTTCGTGCCGGCAAGATCGGCTATTACGGCTTCTCGAATTATGTCGGCTGGCACATCTCCAAGGCTTCCGAAATCGCCAGGGCACAAGGCTATACGCGGCCGGTAACGTTGCAGCCGCAGTATAACCTGCTGATGCGCGACATCGAACTCGAGATCGTCGATGCCTGCCAGGATGCCGGCATGGGCCTTCTGCCCTGGTCTCCACTCGGCGGCGGCTGGCTGACCGGCAAGTACAAGCGCGACGAGACGCCGACGGGTGCAACGCGCCTCGGCGAAAATCCCAATCGCGGCGGCGAGGCCTATGCTGCCCGCAACGCGCAGGAGCGGACCTGGGATATAATCAGCACAGTGGAAGAGATCGCCAAGGCGCGCGGCGTCAGCATGGCCCAAGTGGCGCTTTCCTGGGTGGCGGCGCGTCCGGCCGTAACCTCGGTCATTCTCGGTGCCCGCACGTCCGAACAACTCGCCGACAATCTCGCTGCTGCGCAATTCGTGCTTTCGGCAGACGAGACGGCAAAGCTCAACGAGGTCAGTGCGCCGATGCCGGGGCAATATCCCTATGGCGTGAACGGCAGCAATCAGCGTCACCGCAAGATCGAAGGCGGCCGCTGAGCTATTTCGCTAAAGATGAAGAAGGCCGTCGGAGCGAACCGGCGGCCTTCTGTTTTCAGGCTATTGCCTGTGGCTGAAGCGATGGCAGCCTGTTGGCGGCGTAATCTCTGACGGCATCGCCGAAAGCGCTAAAGAGCTTGTTCGAGGGCTTGTCGGTCTCGGCCCAGTATTCCGGGTGCCACTGCACGCCGACCGCGAAGGCCTTGGCATCGATGACCGAGACGGCCTCAATTGTGCCGTCCTCTGCCGCGGCCTCCACCTGCAGACGCGGTGCGGTCTTGGCGATCGCCTGCCGATGCAGGGAGTTCACGCGGATCTCGCCGGCGCCGATAATGCCGGCAATGCACGAGCCTTCCTTGATGAAGACGCTTTGACGGATCGCATACATGCCGTCGCGATCGGTGATATCGGGTTTGCGGTGGTCCCAGATGCCGGGCTGTTCCTGGATCTCACTGGCGAGCGACCCGCCGAGCGCGACGTTCAATTCCTGAATGCCGCGGCAGATGGCGAGAAGCGGGATGGCGCGGTCGATTGCGCGGCGGATCAGCGGCAGGCTCGTAGCGTCTCGGGCGGGGTCGAAGGGGCCATCCGCCTCCTTGGCTTCGATGCCGTAGAGCGAGGGGTGTACATTGCTGGCCGAGCCGGAAACCAGCACGCCGTCGACGCGATCCAGAACCGCATCCGTGTCATAGCCTTCCTCGAAAGCGGGAATGATGAAGGCCATCACGCCGGCGGCGTTCAGCGCCGCACGCAGATACTGATGCTGCACGGCATGCCAGGTTGCGCCGTCGAGGGTGCGGATATCGGCAGGAATGGCCACGATCGGTTTCGTCATCTTCGCCCCGGAAAAACAATACCGGACGTTTCTGCGGCCAGACTGGCCGGTAAGTCAACGCTTGGATGCGGGCGGCGGCCAAATTGCGGCGGTTCCTGCAGTGCGCCCGGTATGAGACGCGCTAAGCTGCTGATTCCGATGGATGCGCGGGCCGTGCCACAGAAGCGTCGTGATCCCAAAGACTAATAGACTAAAGCTTGAAACGCTTCTTCCGCCATGCTTAGCTTTGCCATTACTGCGGGTAGGGGTGAGGAATAACCACGCAGTGCCATCTATACGGGAGGTTTTTGATGGATCGTCGTTCATTTATGAAAAAGGCGGGAACAGCCGGCGCCGGTGCCGTTGCCGCAACTGCTCTGGCAGCGCCTGCAATTGCGCAGGAGAATCCGAAGATTTCCTGGCGTATGACCTCGTCGTTCCCGAAGAGCCTGGACACGATCTATGGCGGCGCCGACGATATCGCCAAGCATGTTTCTGCTGCCACTGACGGTAATTTCACGATCCAGCCTTTTGCGGCCGGTGAAATCGTCCCCGGCCTGCAGGCCGTTGATGCTGTAGCGGCCGGTACTGTCGAGGCGGCCCATACCACCTCCTATTATTTCGTCGGCAAGGACCCGACCTACGCCATCGGAACGGCCATTCCGTTCGGACTGAACAGCCGCCTGACCAATGCCTGGTTTTACCAGGGCAACGGCAATACACTGATGAACGAATTCTATGCCACACAGGGCATGTATGCCCTGCCGGCCGGCAATACTGGTGCGCAGATGGGCGGCTGGTTCCGCAAGGAAATCAACACGCTCGACGATCTCAAGGGTGTCAAGATGCGCATTGCCGGCCTCGCTGGCCGCGTCATGGAGAAGGTCGGCGTCATCCCACAGCAGATCGCCGGCGGCGACATCTACCCGGCGCTGGAAAAGGGAACGATCGACGCGGCAGAATTCGTCGGCCCCTATGACGACCTGAAGCTCGGCTTCCACAAGGTGGCGAAGTACTACTATTATCCGGGCTGGTGGGAAGGTGGCCCGACGGTGCATGCCTTCTTCAATCTCGATAAATGGAGCAGCCTGCCGAAGCACTATCAGGCAGCGCTCAACGACGCCTGCGCTTTCGCCAACACCAACATGCTGGCAAAATACGACACGAAGAACCCGAGCGCGTTGAAGCAGCTCGTTGCGGAAGGCGCAACGCTGCGGCCGTTCAGCCAGGAGATCATGGAAGCCTGCTTCCAGGCCGCGACCGGTATCTACAGCGAAATCTCAGGCACGAACCAGTATTTCAAGAAGATCTACGAGGACCAGACCGCCTTCAAGCGCGACGCCTATCTCTGGATGCAGCTTTCGGAATACACATTCGATACGTTCATGATGATCCAACAGCGCGCGGGTAAGATCTAGGAGCCCCCGCCGCTGACATTGGTGGTTTACACGAACGCGATACCAGAACCCCGGATTTCGATCCGGGGTTTTGCTTTTTGCTGGCTATTTGGCGGGCGCCGGCGGCGCTCCCGGCAGGCCATTCAGCGGCGGCAGGGTCAGGCCCGGGATCTGCGGCGAGCCATTGTTGCCGCCGAGCGGGGGCAGACCGAGCTGACCGCCGAAGCCCGGGACTTCAATCTTGATCGAGTTCGGGTCGACCTTCGGGCCATGGTCCAGCCAGTAGGTCACCGATTGTGGCCAGAAGATCACGATAGCCACCAGGATCAGCTGCATCCCGACCCAGGGAAGCGCACCCATGTAGATATCCGAGGTCTTGACCTCGCGGCCGGCGATCGAGCGCAGGTAGAAGAGCGCGAAGCCGAAGGGCGGGTGCATGAAGCTCGTCTGCATGTTGACGCAGATCAGCACGCCGAACCAGATCAGGTCGATGCCGAGATTGGAGGCGACGGGGGCGAGCATCGGGATGACGATAAAGGCGATCTCGAAGAAATCGAGGAAGAAGGCGAGCACGAAGATGAAGATGTTGACGAAGATCAGGAAACCGACCGGGCCGCCGGGAATGCCCGATAGCATGTGCTCGATCCAGCGCGAGCCGTCCATGCCCTGGAAGACCAGGCTGAAACAGGTGGAGCCGATAAGGATCATCACAACCATGGAGGTGATGTGCGTGGTCGATGCCATCGCCTCGCGGACCAGCGGCCAGGTGAGGCGCCGGTTCATGGCCGCGAGCACCATGGCGCCGACGACGCCGAGCGCGCCGGCTTCCGTCGGCGTCGCAAGACCCATGAAAATCGTGCCGAGCACGAGGAAGATCAGCACGATCGAGGGCACCATGCCCATCAGCACCTTCACGAGCAGCGCCCAATTGAAGTCGCCGCGCACTTCCTTTGGCAGCGGCGGCATCGATTTTGGCCGGACGATCGATAGCACCAGGATGAAGAGGACAAAGATCGCCACCTGCAGGATCGACGGGCCGATCGCGCCGCGATACATGTCACCGACCGATTTGCCGAGCTGGTCGGCGAGAACGACGAGTACCAGCGAGGGCGGGATCACCTGGGTGATCGTGCCGGAGGCGGCGATGACGCCGGTAGCAAGGCGTGGATTGTAGCCGTAGCGCAGCATGATCGGCAGCGAAATCACACCCATGGTGATGACCGAGGCAGCCACTGTGCCGGTGATCGCGCCAAGCACGGCGCCGACGAGGATGACCGCATAGGCGAGGCCGCCCGGAATGCCACCGAAGAGTTTGCCGGTGCCTTCGAGCAGATCCTCGGCCAGCCCGCAACGCTCCAGTATCGCACCCATGAAGGTGAAGAAGGGAATGGCGAGCAGGAGGTCGTTGGAGACGATGCCGAAGAAGCGCAGCGGCAGCGCCTGCAGGAGGGCTTCGTCGAAATGGCCGGTGATGATGCCGATGATGCCGAAAAACAGGCCGACGGCGGCCAGCGAAAAGGCGACCGGAAAGCCGTAGAGCATGAAGATGACCATGCCCAGGAACATGGCCGGCGGAATGATGCCGAAATCAAACAAATCCGTTCCTCCAGGCGCGCGTTACTGCAGCGGCTTTTCGTATTTCGTGTCGATGCTGATATGGCCGGTAACGGCTGCGACCCGCTTAATCAGCTCGGAAACGCCCTGAAGGGAGAGCAGCGCGAAACCGGCGACCAGGACCAGCTTGACGGGCCAGCGGATCAGCCCGCCGGCGTTGCCCGATATTTCCCCCTGCCGGTAGGAAAGCGCGAAGAAGGGCCAGGAGACCCAGGTGAGGAAGATGCAGACGGGAATGAGGAAGAGGATGAGGCCAACGATGTCGATCCAGATCTTCGCCCTGTCGGAAACCGAGCCATAGATCAGGTCGACGCGGACATGCTCGTTGTTGCGCAGCGCATGCGAGGCGCCGAGCAGCACGACGAAGGCGAAGAGATACCACTGGATCTCGAGCCAGCCGTTCGAACTGTAGTTGAAGGCGTAGCGCACGATGGCGTTTCCGGCGCTGATCAGACAGCAGAACAGCACCATATATTCGGAAAGTTTTCCCATGAACTCGCTGATCGAGTCGATCAGCCGACTGGCGGCCAGGAATACCGACATTCGCCTCCCCTTATTGTCTCGCCGTTTTCGGCAGTTCTCCCCTGCAACCGGTGTAGACCAGGGTTTTTGAAATTGGAAGGATAAACGGGCCGCCTTGGAATATAGTCTTATACGGCTAAAGACTGCGATCCCGTGGAAAATAAAGGCAACTCAGAGGCGGATATTTTTTTCAAAAACCTCGCGAGAAAGCTGTATTATCCCGTATTGAGTGTACCCTTCATCCTATAGTTTTAGAAAAATTGACCAAATGTTTGAACCGTTTGAAATCAATTTTTAAAGGGTTCCGTTTACATTTCCCGCGCACAGGGAAAGTATGGATGAAGCCACATAACCCGAACAGGGTCCCTAAGGATGTGTATCTGTCGTTTGTGAGTTCCCTGTCCGGGAACCGCATGACGCTTATCGTTGGCGTGATTGTGCATGTTGCGACATGCCTTGCCGTGGCTGCCAAGACGCAGCACTCCATCTACATCCTGCTGTCGGTCGCCTTCCTTCTGGTCTTCAGCGCTCGCATGGTTATCTTCCGGCAGTTCGATCGTGTCGACAAGCAGAGCCTGTCGCACGCCGGAATCGAGCGTTGGGAGCGGATTCTCGTTGGCAGCGGAGCCTGCACCACCGCGCTCCTCGGCATCGCCAGTGGCTACGCCATCTTCGTCGTGCATGATTCCTTTGCGGAGCTTGCCTGCATTTCCGTCACCATGGCGACCATGGTTTCCGTCGTCGGCCGCAACTACGGCTCGCGCTTCGCAGTCGACCTCCAGACGCTCTTCTGCTGCCTGCCGATGATCGTCTGCAGCCTACTAGCGCTGGATTTCTATCGTGGCTTGCTTTCGATCTTCCTCATTCCTTTCTGGCTGACGACCCGGGCCATGGCGAATGGCGTGCGCGAGTTTCTCTATGAGAACGTGATTGCGCGCCGTGAAATCACCATCATTGCCGACCGTTTCGATACGGCGCTAAACAACATGCCGCACGGCCTCGTCATGGTCGATGCCGAAAACCGGATCCAGGTGGTCAATCGCAAGGCCTGCGAGCTTCTGAAGATCGGTGCGCCGGACCGGCTGAAGGATCGCGATCTCGGCACCGTGCTGCGCTACGGCGCGCGCTACAGCTTCATGGATGCCTCGCAGCCGGAGCTCATCCTGCGCCAGCTCACCCAGGTCGCCGAGGGCAGCCTGTCGCGCACGCTCATTCATTTTCCCGAGAGCCTGTCACTGGAATTCTCTGCCAGCCGCAGGGCCGATGGCGGCGCCGTGTTGATCTTCGAGGACGTGTCGAGCCGGGTGAAGGCGGAGCAGAAGATCCTGCATATGGTGCGCTTCGACGCGCTGACCGGCCTGCCCAACCGGGAATATTTCGGCCAGCTGGTGCAGGAGTATTTTGCCAAATATCCGAAGAAGAACGGGCCGCTCGGCTTCATGGTGCTCGATATCGACGAGTTCAAACATGTCAACGACATGCGCGGTCATGTCACCGGCGACCATCTGCTCTGCGCCATCACCGCCCGCATCAAGCAGGCCTCCGGAAATGCCATTCTCGGTCGGCTCATGGGAGATCAGTTCATCTTGTTCTTCCCGCGTGCGAAGGAGCAGGCCTCGCTCGACCGCGAAATCCGCCGCGTTCACGCCGCGATCCAGGGCCACTACGAGGTCGACGAAATAACCTTTCTCGTTTCGCTCAGCGCCGGCTACGCGATCCTCGAAAGCGATTCGTTCGCCATGGACGAATGGAGCGTCAAGGCGGACCTTGCCCTGTTCGAAAGCAAGTCGCGTTTCAAGGGTGGCATCTCAGGCTTTGAGCGGGAAATGGACGGCCGCTATATCGAGCAGCAGAAGCTGAAGGCGGATCTCCGCGACGCGGTCTCGGCGCAGGCGCTGCATCTCGTCTTCCAGCCGATGTTCCGGGCCGACGGCTCGCGGATCGAATGTGCCGAAGCCTTGGCGCGCTGGGTGCATCCGGAGAGGGGCTCGATCCCACCCGACGTCTTCATCCGGCTCGCCGAGGATATGGGCATCATCTCCGACATCACTCGTTTCGTGCTGTTCAAGGCCTGCAGCGAATGCATGACCTGGCCGGAACATATCGCCGTTTCGGTCAACCTTTCGGCACGGGATCTGCGCGATGCTGACATCCTTTCAGTCGTCGCCGATGCGCTTGCCCGTTCCGGCCTCGCCGCGGCGCGGCTGCATCTCGAGGTTACCGAGAGCTGCCTGATCGACGAACCGGCGGCGGTGCGCGCCATCCTGGCGGAACTCAGGTCCCGCGGCATCACCATCGCCATCGACGATTTCGGCACCGGCTTCTCCAGCCTCAGTTATCTCGACACGCTGCCGCTCGATATCGTCAAGATCGACCGCTCCTTCGTGCGCAACATCGCCGAGGACGCGCGCCGCCTCAAGCTCTTGCGCGGCACGGTCAATCTCGCCCGCGAACTGGGTTTGAAGATCGTGATCGAAGGTGTGGAGACCGAGGAGCAACTGGCGCTGCTCAACAAGCACCGCAGCGCCGATCTCGTGCAGGGCTATGTTTTCTCGCAGCCGGTGCCTTCCCAGAACATCACGCTGCTGCAAGAGGGTATCGGCCGCCGCACCGTCCAGCGCCGTCGCACCAAGGTCGCCTGAGCCGTCTGCAAGCGACTTGTTATCCAGCCGAAAATCTTGCGCGCCGTTAACCTTAATAATTTAAATTTAACGCAAATTCTCAGATTTTCTTGCCTATAAATCGGCGGCGTATGATTAATGATCCGTTAACGAGCGGATCGAAAAAATGTCAGATACACTTTTTACGCGTGGCGATTTCAGCAGTAAAATCCTGGAAATTCTGGATCATGTCGAATATCGCCGTGTCGAAAGCAGCGAAGACATGGAGGAGGTGGAGCGGCTGCGCTACAAGGCCTACAAGGCCCACGGCGCGCTGTCGCTTGCCCCGGAAGGCCTATTGGACGATGTCGATTTCGACAGCCATGCCTATATTTTCGGTCTGTACTATTATGGTGAACTGGTCAGTACGATCCGAATTCACTATGTGACGCCGGAGCATCGTATCAGCCGGTCCGGCGAGGCTTTTCCCGAGGCGATGGATGAGCTTTTGGACGCCGGGCTGACCTTGATCGACCCGGCGCGTTTTGCGGCCGATCCGGAGATCACCGCCAACATGCCATGGGTTCCCTATCTGACGCTGAGACCCGCCATCGTTGCGGCAGCGTATTTCCGGGCTGACCGCGTTATTCAGTCCGTCCGGCCCCCGCATGCCGCCTTCTACAAGCGGGTCTTCTATGCCGATACCATTGTGCCCGGTCGACTGGCGCAGAGTTACGGGGTTGACGTGACGCTGATGGCGACGAATGTGATCGAGGTCGGGCGCAAGCTGTTGACGCGTTACCCCTTCTTTATCTCCGGCGCCAGCGAGCAGCGCATGATGTTTTCGCGCAATCCGAACGACACGCTGCCGCCGCTCACCATCATTCCGACGGCGCGTTTCGTGCCACCAGGCGAACTTGGCACCGATTTGCCGCTGTGATTTCCCTTTCTCCGCGATAGAGAGACGACGCCCGCTGGGGCAGATGGGGTGGCGACAGTCGAAAACCGCATCTGTCGCCGGACCTCCTTTCATCCGGCGGCTGACGTCGTCTTTTCGTCCGGATGAGGTCACTGCGAGGCACTCCTGCGGCATTCTCATGCATTGCGCTTTCGCCCGTCATTGTGTAATCCCTGCGGATGGGGATTTGCCTCGCTGAGGCGAGGGAATCAGGCAGCGTTAAGGCATTTCAGGGAGACGATATTCATGGCCGAACATCATACCGGACCGGTCGAGACCGGCGCGCCGATGGACTACAAGGAACATGAGAAGACCTACAACATGTTCATTGCCGGCACGAAATACGGCACGATGATTCTGATCGCCCTGATGCTTGCCATGACTGCCGGTTTCTTCGGCGGCGCCGGTTTCCTCGGCGGCATCCTCGTCTTCCTCATCATTCTCGTCGCCGGCATCTTTCTGCTCCGCTAAGCGCGGCCTGCAGGAAGACAAGGTCTTCCGAACTTTGTGATGTAGATGCTTGGCCCGTGCAGGCAAGCGGCCTGCCACGGCCCAGCTGACCCGGAGGAGGGGGCGGTTGGCCAATATCGTTTTCGTAGCAAAGGAAATCACGGATGGGGAGACGCGCGTTGCCGCGTCTGTCGAAACCGTGAAAAAGATGAAGTCGTTCGGCTTCGATGTCATCGTCGAAGCGGGCGCCGGAGTGCTTTCTCGTATTCCGGACAGTGAATTCGAGGCCGTGGGTGCCTCAATCGGCACTTTCGCAGATGCAGCGTCCGCCGACGTGATCCTGAAGGTCCGCCGCCCGAGCGAACGCGAGATTCCCGGCTACAAGACCGGTTCCGTCGTCGTCGCCATCATGGATCCCTACGGCAACGACGAGGCGATCGCCGCGATGGCAAGTGCCGGGCTTTCGGCTTTCGCCATGGAGCTGATGCCGCGCATCACCCGTGCGCAGTCGATGGATGTGCTTTCATCGCAGGCCAATCTCGCAGGCTACCAGGCCGTCATCGAGGCGGCGGCGGTCTATGACCGGGCCCTGCCGATGATGATGACGGCAGCCGGCACCGTGCCGGCCGCCAAGGTCTTCGTCATGGGGGCGGGCGTCGCCGGTCTGCAGGCGATCGCGACGGCGCGGCGCCTCGGTGCTGCGGTCTCGGCAACCGACGTTCGCCCGGCCGCCAAGGAGCAGGTCGCCTCGCTCGGCGCCAAGTTCATCGCCGTCGAGGACGAGGAGTTCAAGGCAGCGGAAACGGCAGGCGGTTATGCCAAGGAAATGTCGGCCGACTATCAGGCGAAGCAGGCCGCACTCGTGACCGAACACATCGCCAAGCAGGACATCGTCATTACGACTGCTCTCATTCCCGGCCGTCCGGCGCCGCGGCTTGTCTCGCGCGCCATGCTGGCCTCGATGAAGCCTGGTGCGGTCGCTGTCGATCTCGCAGTCGAGCGTGGCGGCAATATTGAGGGTGTGGCTGCAGGACAGGTCGCCGATGTCGAAGGCGTGAAGGTGATCGGCTTCTCGAACATGGCGGGCCGCGTGGCGGCCAGCGCCTCAGCGCTTTACGCCAAGAACCTTGTCACCTTCCTCGAGACGATGGTGAACAAGGAAACGAAATCGGTCGTGCTCAACCTCGAGGACGAGCTCATCAAGGCGACGATGCTGACCTATGCGGGGGATGTCGTGCATCCGGCATTCGGCGGCGCCAAGAAGGGGGATAACTGATGGCCAGTGAAGCAATGGACAAGGCGCTGCAACAGCTGAACGACGCCGTGACCGCCGTCGCGACCGCAGCTGCCCACGCTCCGGAAGCGGCAAGTGCGGCAACGGGCGGGGCGATCGATCCCTTCGTCTTCCAGCTGGCGATCTTCGTCTTGTCGATCTTCGTCGGCTATTACGTCGTCTGGTCGGTGACGCCGGCGCTGCACACGCCGCTGATGGCGGTGACCAACGCGATCTCATCGGTCATCGTCGTCGGTGCACTGCTCGCCGTCGGCATTTCGACCAGCGGGCTTGCGACCGGCTTCGGTTTCGTGGCGCTGGTGCTCGTCTCGGTCAATATCTTCGGTGGCTTCCTCGTCACGCAGCGCATGCTGGCGATGTACCGCAAGAAGGACAAGTGAGGGGCCGATGACCAATATTGCAGCCTTCCTCTATCTCGTCTCCGGCGTCCTTTTCGTTCTGGCGCTGCGCGGGCTCTCGCATCCGGCCACCAGCCGCAAAGGCAATCTCTACGGCATGGTCGGCATGGGGATTGCGATCCTCACGACGCTGGTGCTGGCGACGCCCAATTTTGGGGGCTTCGTGTTGATCATCCTCGGCCTTGCCATCGGCGGCAGCGTCGGCGCCTATGTCGCCCGAACCATCCCAATGACCTCGATGCCGCAACTCGTCGCCGGCTTCCATTCGCTCGTCGGCCTTGCCGCCGTGCTGGTGGCGGCTTCCGCGCTCTATACGCCCGCCTCCTTCGGCATTGGCGAGATCGGCCAGATCCACACCGAAGCACGCATCGAGATGGCGCTCGGCGTGGCGATCGGGGCGCTGACCTTCACCGGTTCGATTATCGCCTTCCTGAAGCTCGACGGGCGCATGTCCGGCAAGCCGATCCTGCTGCCTTACCGGCATGTGATCAATGCAACCCTGCTGGTGCTGATCGTGCTCTTCATCGTCGGGCTGGCGGTGACTGAGAGCCACCTGGATTTCTGGGCGGTCGTTGCGCTCTCGTTGTTACTCGGCATCCTGCTGATCGTGCCGATCGGCGGCGCCGATATGCCTGTCGTCGTCTCGATGCTGAACTCCTATTCGGGCTGGGCTGCGGCGGGCATCGGCTTCACCCTTGGCAATCTGGCGCTGATCATCACCGGCGCGCTGGTCGGTTCCTCAGGCGCGATCCTCTCCTACATCATGTGCAAGGGCATGAATCGCTCCTTCATCTCTGTCATTCTTGGCGGTTTTGGCGGCGAGGCATCGGCTGGCGCCGCCGACAATTCCGACAAGACGGTGAAGCTCGGTTCAGCCGAAGACGCGGCCTATCTGATGGCGAATGCCTCGAAGGTTATCATTGTGCCGGGATACGGCATGGCGGTCGCCCAGGCCCAGCATGCGCTGCGCGAGCTCGCCGATAATCTCAAGAAGAACGGCGTCGAGGTGAAATACGCGATCCATCCGGTCGCCGGCCGCATGCCCGGCCATATGAACGTGCTGCTTGCCGAGGCTAACGTGCCCTATGACGAGGTCTTCGAACTCGAGGACATCAACTCGGAATTCGCCCAAGCCGATGTGGCCTATGTCATCGGCGCCAACGATGTCACCAACCCGGCGGCGCGCGACGACAAGACTTCGCCGATCTACGGCATGCCGATCCTCGACGTTGACAAGGCCAAGACCTGCCTGTTCGTCAAGCGCTCGCTCGGCTCCGGTTACGCCGGCATCGACAATACGCTGTTCTACAAGGACGGCACGATGATGCTGCTTGGGGACGCCAAGAAGGTCACCGAGGAAATCAACAAGGCGATCGCCCATTGATCGAAAAGCCCGCTTCAGCGGGCTTTTCATTTATCCTCGGCAGCGGTTAAATCTCGCCTGGCACCAGCGTCATCTTCTCGACGCCGATTGCCAGGTTAAGACCCTCCTGAGCCTGCAGATTCAGCGGCTGCAGCATGAAGGCCTTGTCGGTGCCGCCGGCAATGACCTTGGCACCTCCGCCGGCACCGAGGCTGGCATCTGCGCCGATGCCGTAATATTCCCCGGCGAGTGCAAAGTCAGGCATATTGGTGCCGGTCTTGGCAAGCACCTGCCAAATCATCACACTCTTGCCGGTCTGGCCGATGTCGATACCGAATTTCTCGATCTTGCCGGCATACACCGCCTTGGGGCCGCCGGAAGCCGGCGTATAGGTGCAGATCAGGTTCTTTTCGGAAGTGACGATCAGCCCCTGGCCGCCATCCGATCCGCAGACGAGCCGGCCAAGCGACATATAGTCCGCTGCTGCAGCCGTACCGGCGCAGGCTGCAGCCGAAACGACTGCCGCGGCAATCATGGTTTGCTTGAACATGGTCTTTTTCCTTTTGAATGACCTGTTCGAAACGGATGGTTGCGGTGATTGTTCCGGTTGCGCTACTCGCGCTCCATCATCCGACGCTGGGCTGTAAGGATCCAGACGAGACCTTCGGGGCGGAAGTCAATATCGACCTTGCCCCGGAAAGCGGAGGCGGCATGAGCCTTGATGACGGTGGTGCCGAAGCCGGTGCGCGCCGGCGGTTTGACCGGCGGACCGTTGCTCTCAGTCCAGCTAAAACGCAGCATGTTGTCTTCCACCGGCTGCCAATCGAAACGCACGCGGCCCTGCGGCATCGATAGTGCGCCATACTTCACCGAATTGGTGGCAAGCTCATGGAGCGCCAAGCCGAGATTCTGCACGGCATCGGGTTTGAGGATGAAATCCATGCCCTCGATTTCGACCTGCTCGCGAGCTTGCGGGAAAGCCTGCAGGTGGATGTCGATGACGCGATGCAGCGAGACACCGGACCACTGCTCGCCAGTCAAAAGCTCGATCGAGCGCACGAGCCCTTCAAGGCGATGGGCGACGGCCAGCCGGAATGTCTCGACGCTGTCGGCCTGCTTGGAGAGTTGGCGCATCATGGCGAGAACAAGCGTCAGCAGGTTCTTGGTCCGGTGGACAAGTTCGTGCATGACGAAGCGCAGCCGGTCTTCGCTCTGGCTCCGGTCGAAAGAGGCGTTCGAAAGCGCAATCGCCACCTGGTTGGCCTCGATGACGCTGGTTTCGACCGGCGAGACGATATGGCCGTCACCGAGCCGGTTTGCCATGTCGGCGATTTCACGGATCGTCGAGCGGACCTGCCTGGCAACGGCATAGGTTGCGAGTACGGCAACGAGAAACAGCATGAGCCCGCCGATCAGCAGGAAGCGCCAGGTGCTGAGGATCGGTGCCTGGGCGGTGGCGATCGGCCCCCACACCACGGTCTTCCAGGACCAGCCGGGAATCTGCGCATAGCCCAACAGGGCATGCGGGAGAATATCGCTGTCTTCGAAAACGCCGCTGGAAGCGACGAGCGAGGGCAGAATGCGCGGGTCGAAGGGTTCGCCCGGCTGCAGGTTGGCCGGGCCACGGCTGGCTACCACATGACCACCCTGATCGATCACCGCTGCCGACCAGCCGGAGGCAAGGCCCTCGGTCGTGACGAGTTTTGCGAGGTCGTTGGCATTCTGCGTGATGATCAATGCGGCGACGGGACCCTCGTCACGCGGCAGGGTGACGTTGTAGACCCACATGCCGCTCGTTGCGCCCATGAAGACGTCGGAGGCTTCGATACGGCCGGATTTCATGGCGGCCTCGAGAGCCGCGATGTTCGTCGTCTTGCCGAGCGACGTGCCGAAGGCGCGACGGGTATTCAGAAATTGCTGCCCGGTCCTGTCGACGGCGATCACATAGAGCGTATCGCCGCGCAGCGCTGTTTCCGTACGATTGTAGAAAGACTCATAGTCGCCGCTCTCCAGTTCGGGAGAGGAGGACAGCAGCCGCAATGTCGTCGCCATATCCTGAAGCTGGCGATCGATGGTGCGTGACAGGGCCAGCGCATCCTGCGCGGTTTCGCGCTTGAGCGTGGATCGCTGATTGTCTTCCAACTGCATGAGAAGAAGGGCAACGAAGGCGAAGATCGGTAGCGCAATCGCCACGGCCATAGCGACGAGATACGTTCCGATCGAAGCTTTCGGGAAAAGACGGGCGGCAAACTTCATCGATGCCGCCCCCGGTCTGCCGGGGCTGGATGCAGAGGAAGCTCGGTTTCGCAGGGTCTTACGAAAGCAAGAATCCGCATCGCTCGTAAACGCCCCTCACATTCATACCGCCCAATAGCCCGCTATCAAAGCAGGATCATGTTAGGGGGCGAGGCATATGGTTGCAACCTACTAAAATAGTCAGGTGTAAAATCGTCGATTTTTTTCGACTATTTTCTGTCGGTGAAGCGCTGCAGCCGAAAGGGCATGAGGCTTTCGTCAGTCTTGTCTGACAGAAGCTCGTCTGCAACAAGCAGGCCGGCAAGCGGAGCAAGTGTGACACCGGAGTGCATCACCGCGAAATAAAGACCCGGCCGGCCTGCATTGCCGATGATGGGGAAGCCGTCAGCCGGTGTCGGGCGATAGCCGACAGTGAAGAAATCGAACGTCAAATCGCCGTTATCTGCGATCATCGCCTTGACGCGGGCGAAGAGTTCGGCAGCGCTTGCCTGATGGTCTTTGCCGGGATCGCCGCCACCGAAATCCGTGCCGGCGATGATACGGCCTTCCGCCGTCTGGCGCATATGCAGACGCGGTGTCATGACCAGGCCGTTCAAGCGTTTCGAGACAGGACGGGAGTGCACGATCAGGCCGGCGGGCGTGGAGAGCGGCAATGTGATTCCCGCCGAGGCAGCGATCGGAACTGCGCCTGCGCCTGCAGCTAGCACGACATAATCGGCTTCGTGCATGCCTGCTGACGTGACAACCCCGACGATTTGTCCGCCGCTCTGCAGCAGCTTCCATTCGGCCATCGCCCTGCGGCGAAAATGGAAATAGAATTCGGGATTGCCCCAGCTCGCATTGATCCAGGCAAAGGAGCAGGGTGTCGCCACACCGCCGAGTTCTTCGCCGACGACGGTGACTGCTGCACCCTTGCGTGTGAGATGCCAGGCAATGGAGGCGCCGACGATGCCGGCGCCAACGACGATCACATGCGGTTTCGCTGTCATCGTCGCTACCTCTTCCTGATATCCGTCAGCCGGCGGTGCCGCCGACGCGGGCAAGCCCATCGCGGGCCGGCTGGTATTTCGGATCTAGGCCGACTGCATGGCGGTAGGAGCGGATGGCCTTGTCCTTCTCGCCGCGGCGCTCGTAGACGAGAGCTTGGTTTGCCCAGGATTCAGCGAGGTTGCCGTTGAGCTCGATCGCGTGGTTGAAGTCGGCGAAGGCGTTGTCGTTATCGTTCAGCGCAATATAGGAAATGCCGCGGCCATTGTAGGGCTCGGGCGAATTCGGCGAGAGCGAGATCGCCTTCGAGAAATCGTCGATCGCCTTATCCTGCTGATTGCGCTTCTGATAGATCAGGCCGCGATTGTGATAGGCGCGGCCATCCGTCGTGCCGAGCTGGATCGCTTTTGAGAAATCATTGAAGGCCTGATCGTCCTGGCCAGCCATGCGGTAGACATTGCCGCGACCGATATAGGCGACGTCATAGCTCTGATTGATCTGCAGGGCTGCGTTGTAATCGGCGATCGCCTGCTGCTGCTGGCCCATATTGCGGTAGACCAGCGCGCGGTTGGCATAGGCCTGGAAAAAGCGCGGGTTGATCTGCAGCGCGGTGTTGAAGTCGTCGAGCGCCTTGCGGAATTCGCCGCCGCGGCCATAAGCGGAACCGCGGACATTGTAGCCTTCCGGATCGCGCGGATTGGCGTTGATGACGGCCGTCAGCGACGCGATGTTCTCCTGCGAGCCCTGCGCCTTGTCGATGCGGATCACAGCGTCCGACGTGTTGGTCGTTTCACAACCGGCAAGGCCAAGCGCTGCGGCAAACGCCAGCGAGGCTAACACGATCGATTTCTGCGAACGCGAGCGGGACGGATTCAAAGTTATGACAGCCATTCGGGCTCGCTTTCCCCATGCAGCATATCCAGCAAAGCGGATATGTAATCTTCAGCAGAAATTAAAAAGGCGGCGGCGAAACTTATCGCCCCCGCCACACATGCATCTGAAAACGTCGAAAAAACGACGGCACCGCCTTAGTGTGCAACCAGACCTTCGCGCTGCGCGCGCTTGCGGGCCAGCTTGCGAACACGACTAACAGCCTCGGCCTTTTCGCGAGCACGCTTCTCTGACGGCTTTTCGTAATAGTCGCGCATCTTCATTTCGCGAAAAATGCCTTCGCGCTGCATCTTCTTCTTGAGAGCGCGGAGAGCCTGGTCAACATTGTTATCGCGGACAAGTACCTGCACGAGAATCACGTTCCTTTGGTTTGGTTGATACCGAAAGGCGGCGCAGCGCCCAGGGCAAAATTATAACGTTCGCGCGGCCGCAGCCTTGCGATTGGTCACGCGAAATAGCAGATCGGGGGAGTGAAGTCCAGATGGCACACGTGCGAGTAGGCGGAAAAATACCGCCGATGATTACACGGAGCTAGGAGCGCGCCGTCTCGGGCTTGGTTTCGTCCAATGCGGCGATCGCCTCCTTCAGCGCTGCTATCACGCGGGAACGGTCGCCAGGCTCGAGCCGCGCCATATCCAGATGCAGGTCGAGACCGGCCAAATGCTCGCTTAGAACTCGGCTCTTGTGATCGGCGCCGAGCATCAGCCCGTCCACGGCGTAGGGTACGATCTCCCGCTGGATCCCCTTCATGGTGATCGGCGGCAGGGGATGGGCATCGACGATATCCTTCACCAGCGCATAGGTTTCGTAGCTGATGACGATCTCCCCGCCCTGGGCGATCGATTGCAGGCGCGCAGCCAGATTCGCTTCGGCGCCGATGATCGTATAGTCCATGCGGTCGTTGCTGCCGAAATTGCCGACATTGCAGTAGCCACTGTTGATCCCCATGCGCACCACGAAGGGTTCTTCCGTGCCGTTTCTGCGCCACCTGTCCTTCAGTTCGCCGAGCCTGCGCTGCATATCGACTGCCATGCGCAGGCAAGCCTTGGCATCTTCTTCCGGCCCCTTGGTTTCGGGATCGCCGAAGAAGACCAGCATCGCGTCGCCGATGAACTTGTCCACCGTGCCGCCGTGCTTCAGAGCGATCGTGGACATTTCGGTCAGATATTCGTTCAGCATCTCCGTCAGCGCTTCCGGCTGCAGGCGCTCGGTCGTCGCCGTGAAATCCTTGATGTCGGAGAAGAAGATCGTCAATCGCTTGCGCTCGGTGTGGACGACCACATCCTTCTGACCGCTGAAGATGCCTTTGTAGATCTGCGGCGACAGGTAACGGGAAATCTTCAGCGAAACGCTGGCGAGGAACTCATTTGCCGCCTCCAGGTCGCGGTTGGCGTTGTGGATGACGCGCGTCTGCTGGCGCTGCAGGACAATGAAGCTGATGCCGATAATGGCGACGAACAGGAAATAGCAAAGCAGATATTTGAAGGCGAGAATATTGCTCGCATAGGGCTGACGGATAATGACTTCCTGGATGCCGCGCACATCGCCCACCTTCCAGTCCTTCTTCGGGCTTTCGGGGTGGGTATTGTGACAGGCGACGCAGGCCTGGCCCATAATGACGGGTGTGATGAGCCGCAGCGTATCGGTAAATCCGATGCGTGTCAGATCGGTCAGCGTCTGGCTGGAATTGGCGCGCAGCGAGGTCAGTGACGCCTTCTCGAAATTATCGAGATCGTGAGGTGCACGATTCCTGAAAGGCAAATCGGAGAGGAAGCGATAGGTAATATTGGCCTGCTGCTCCTTGATGACGTCGCCGAGTTCCAGTGAAAGCGTCGCCGGCAGCGGAATCGCGCCCGGAATATTGGCGTAGTTGTGGGAGACGACGGTGCCGTTGACGTCGCCCGCCTGATGGGCGGCAAGCACCCGGCCGACGACATTCGCCGAATAATAGGAGCGGATGCTCGTGACGAGCGAGCTCATGTCCCGCGCCTGCCGGCGCAGAGCGCTTTCGGAGAGATCACTGATATCGAGCCAGACGGCAAGCGGCAGCCCGGCCAGCATCGCCAACACGACGACGACCAGCCAGTAGCCGCTTCTGCGCGCGTTGAAAGCCGGATCTTCGGCAATTCTTGCCGTGGTCTCTCCTTGCGGATCTGCCATGGCTCATCCCCTTGACAATGATCGATTTGTTAAATCCCCTGAGACACAAGAACATTTCGCCGCAGGCGCGGCAAGGCCGGTGCGTATAGGTCGGGCTAAAAGCGACGGCCAAATCTGGAAGTAATTCCACGCTGTGTTGCCGTTGCATCTCAGCGACAACCTGACCGATGCCGATAGCCGGATTCCGCTTTGTTGTTCAGCTTGTGAGTGAGCGAATGGCCTTTGGTGTCAAACAGGCGTAGCCTGCCTGCGGCGGGACGGCTCCTGGATCCGCCCGAGGGGAGGTCGGGAACGCATGACGCGATTGCAGCAGATCGGTGTGCTGATCGGCCTGATCATCGTGGCTGCGCTCACGATGTTCCGGGCAAGCGATCCGCCGGTGCTGAAGCAGATCCGCGACGTTACCTTCGATGAGTATCAGCGCCTTGTGCCGCGCAGCTTCGAAGCGGTGCCGGTTCGAGTGGTTGATATCGACGAGGCTTCCCTGCGGGAGTTCGGTCAGTGGCCATGGCCGCGCGACAGGCTGGCCACACTGGTTGAGCGCCTCTCCGACATGGGAGCGGCGGCCATCGCCTTCGACGTCATCTTCGCAGAGCCCGACCGGATGTCCCCGCGCAATGTCATCCAGGAGGTGGAGGGCGTCGATCCATCGCTCGCCGCGCAACTGCCTGACAATGACGAGATCTTCGCCCAGTCGATCGAAGGAAAGCCTGTCGTTCTCGGCTTCGGGCTTTCCAATGAAGGCAACTACAAGCCGCCGGTAAAAGCCGGCTTTGCCTTTACAGGTGAAAGTCCGCTGTCGGCGCCTCCGCATCTGAACGCTTCCACGCCGCTCCGGCCGAGGCTGGAAGCGAATGCCTTGGGGCTTGGCCATGTCAGTCTCAATCCGGGCAGCCCGTCATCGGTGGTCCGCGCGGTGCCGCTGTTCCTCAGCGATGGCGAACAGTTCTATCCCAATCTTGCGATCGAAGCTTTGAGGGTGGCGCAGGGTGCCTCGACCTATGTGCTGGCCGGCGCACCCGACCGCGCAGGGATCATCACCTCGGCGAAGATTGGCGATTTCGTCGTTCCGCTGACGGCTGCCGGAGAGATCTGGCTTTATGTGACGCCGAACCGGGCAGAGCGCTACGTCTCGGCTCGAAAAGTCCTTGCAACCGGCGGCGTGGCCTCCGATGTCGCTGCTCAGATCGAAGGAAGCATCATATTCGTCGGCACTTCTGCGGTCGGGCTGCAGGATATCCGCACCACCGCGCTCGGAGAAAACGTGCCGGGTGTTTCGCTACAGGCCCAGACTGTCGAGCAGATCCTTTCGGGCCGCTACCTGTCACGGCCGGACTGGGCCGACGGGCTGGAGATCCTCTCCATTGCCGTGCTCGGCTTCCTGCTCGTCATCATCACCACCTTCGTCAGTCCTGCCGTGGCGCTGGTTTGCGGCCTGGCGATTACCGCGATGGCGCTTGCTGCTTCGTGGGTTTCTTTTCTCTATGCCGGTCTGCTGTTTGATCCGCTGGCGCCTATTATCAGCGGTTCCATCACCCATTTTGCCGCGACATCGTTCCGTATCCTCGTCATAGACAGGGAGCGGCGGGAAGTGCGGCGCGCCTTCGGCCATTACCTCTCGCCCTCGCTGCTCCACCGGATCGAGCATACGCCCGACGCGCTGAAGCTTGGTGGGGACGAGCGCGAGCTCACCATGATGTTCGTCGACGTGCGCAATTTCACGGAAATCAGTGAAAGGCTGACGCCGACCGCCGTCGTCCAGTTCCTGAATACGCTGCTCGATGCCCTGAGCCGTCACGTCGTGGGGAACGAGGGAACGCTCGATAAATTCATCGGCGATTCCATCATGGCGTTCTGGAATGCGCCGGTCGATGTTTCGGATCATGCAGCAAAAGCGCTGCGGGCAGCACTCGCCATGCGGGAGACGCTCGCCGAGCTCAATGCCCGCGATGCCTTCGGTTTCGGCAGCGCTGAGCAGGTGAGGATCGGCATCGGCATCCATACAGGCCTTGCCTGTGTCGGCAACATGGGCGCGAAGACACGTTTCAACTATTCGGCGGTCGGTGACGCCGTGAATGTCGCGGCGCGCCTCGAATCCTGCTGCAAGGACGTCGGCTTCGATATCCTGATCTCCGACAGCACGGCGCGGACGCAGAGCGGAGCGGCGCTGCTGGAGGCAGGAGCTGTTCCGCTCAAGGGAAAGAGCAGCCGAACGCAGATCTTTGCAGTGGTCGGCGATAAGAAGGTCGCTGCCTCCTCGGAATTCGGTGCCCTGCATCTCGTCCATGAGGACGTGATGAGCGCCTTGCGCGGGCGTTCGAGGAACAGCCGCAAGCTGATCGGTGCTGCAAAGCTCGCCGGGGTACAAGTCTTGCCCGGCCTCACAGAGTTCTACGAACGGATATCGGGCAGGAACGATCATTTCCGGGAGGATATCGGCCTGCCGGAAAAGCAGGCAGGGGAATAGTCAGTCAGCGATTGCGGTTCCCGCCGCCATTTCGGTCCCTGCCGCCATTTCCGCTCCAGCCACCATTTCCGCCCCAGCCGCGATTCCGCTCATGGTCATGATCCCGGTCTCTTCCAGCGCTCTTGTCGTTGCCGGCGGTCGGGTTTTCACCGCCGCTTCTTTCCTGCCTGCCCGGCCCGTCCTGATGGCTGCGGTCCTGATGGTTGTCTGCCCTTTCTGTACGGCTGGGCCTGTCGGGCGCGTCATGTCTATCTGCATGATCGGATCTATCGTGCCGGTCCGGCCTTCCATGATTGCCATGGCGATCGTTTCTGTCGTGCTTATCCTTCCAGCCATGCTTGTCGTGTTCGCCATGCCAGCCATGTTTCGGCCCATCATGGTGGGGTTTGTCGTGGTGGGGCTTGCCGTTATTCGGTTTTTCCGGCCGCTGCTTCGGTGGATCATCCTGCTTTTGTAGTTGCCGTGGGGGCGGCGGATCCGGATCCCGTGACAGCGGTGCTGGGCGAACCCGGTCCTTGCGCTCAGGGTCGACCGAGGCCATCCGGCAGCCGCCGAGCAGGCCAAGGCCGCCCGTCAGGCTCTGATTGCCGGAGAGGAAGGGGAGGGCGCGCTGGTTGCCCAATCTCTGCAGCACGGTGCGGTTGACGGGCTGGGTATCCGTCATGTTGCCGTTCGGCCGGGCAACGACGCAATCGCAACGTTGCTGCAGTTGCCGGCAGCCACCGGGGCCGCAAAAGGTGGCCGCGCCGTTCAGCAACACCACGGCTGTCGTGCCGTCGGGGCCGACATAGAAATCGAAGGCGGTGCCGCGTACACCGATCGTGCCGGCCGGGGTCTGGATCTGATAGGCGGAGGATTTCGAATTGCCGCTGACCCAGCGGAATGTGCCCTTGGCCGCCTTGATGGAGAGGCGTTTGACGGAATCGGTATCGTCGAAAACATATTTGTCGATGACGACAGACGAGCCCCAGCCGACGGCAAGCTTGGTACCGTCGCGGAATATGAACTGACCTAGCCCTGATTGCGAGGTGCGGATGCGCTCGTCGCGGTGGACCACGTCGTTGACGATGATCGGGCCACCCTGTCCGCTCACTTCGGTTCTGATGAGGGTTGCCTGGCCGACAGGTTCAGCGGCAAGCGTAGGCCATGCGCTTAACAGCGCGAAGCACAAGCCCGCGATCCCTATGCTACGCAAACCCAACATGTGACACCCCACATATCAGAATATTAGCATTTGCAGGCGGCCGCTTCTGCCTGCCCTGTTGGGTGAGAAAAGGGTTATGCCGCATTTGCGAAGGGAGGCAGCCGTAAACGGAGGCGGTGCACCTGTCGTCGTGTCAAAACAAAAGCTCTTTCACGTCGCAAAAGAACCGTTGTGCCGCAATTCGATTTGCGATTTGTATGGCCACGACGAAAATACCGTTGCCTGAAGGAGATGATGGCGGATGCGGAAATATTCGGTTTTTGCCGTAGCGCGGGAGGCTCTGCGCGGGCACAGGGGCTGGGAAAAGCAGTGGACCTCGCCGGAGCCGCGATCCGAATATGACGTCATCATCATCGGCGGCGGCGGCCACGGGCTGGGCGCGGCCTATTATCTCGCCAAGGAGCATGGCATCACCAACGTGGCGGTGCTGGAAAAGGGCTGGCTCGGTGGCGGCAATACCGGCCGCAACACCACCATCATCCGCTCCAACTATCTCTATGAAGAGAGCATGCACATTTACGAGCACTCGATGAAGCTCTGGGAAGGGCTGTCTCAGGAGCTCAACTACAATGTCATGTATTCGCCGCGTGGCGTGATGATGCTGTCACACAATGTGCACGACACGCAAAGCTTCAAGCGGCATATTCATGCCAACCGGCTTTACGGCATCGACAATGAGTGGCTGACGCCGGAGCAGGCCAAGGCCTATTGCCCGCCCCTCGATATTTCGGCGACCGCGCGCTATCCGATCAACGGTGCAGCCCTGCAGCGCCGCGGCGGTACGGCGCGTCACGATGCTGTTGCATGGGGTTATGCGCGTGCGGCGTCCGACCGTGGCGTCCACATCATCCAGAATTGCGAAGTCACCGGCATCCGCCGCGGCGCTGATGGACGTGTGACCGGTGTCGAGACCAACAGGGGCTTCATCGGCGCAAAGAAGGTCGGCGTGTCTGCTGCCGGCCACACGACAACAATCATGCGGATGGCGGATGTGCGCGTGCCGCTGCAATCGAGCCCGCTGCAGGCGCTGGTGTCAGAGCCGCTGAAGCCGATCTTCCCCTGCGTCGTCATGTCGAACACGGTGCATGCCTATATCTCGCAATCCGACAAGGGCGAGCTCGTCATCGGCGCGGGCACGGACCAGTATAATTCCTACTCGCAGACCGGCGGCCTGCAGATCATCACGCACACACTCGATGCCATCTGCGAGCTCTTCCCGATGTTCCGCCGCGTGAAGATGATGCGCCAATGGGGCGGGATCGTCGACAATACGCCGGATCGTTCAGCCATCCAGTCGAAGACGCCGGTTCCCGGACTTTACGTCAATTGCGGCTGGGGCACCGGCGGCTTCAAGGCGACACCAGGTTCGGCCAATCTCTTCGCGCACCTGATCGCCCGCGACGAGCCGCACAAGTTCAATGCTGGGCTGACGCTGGAGCGTTTCCGTTCCGGCCGGCTGATCGACGAGGCGGCCGCTGCCGCCGTCGCGCACTGACAGGAGGACGACATGCTGCTGATTTACTGCCCCTACTGTCACGAAGAGCGCTCCGAGCTCGAGTTTCGTGGTGCCGGTGACGCCCATATCGTTCGGCCGGCCAATATAGCCTCAATCTCTGATGAGCAGTTCGAGGAATATTTCTTCCTGCGCGACAATCCGAAAGGCCTGATTTTCGAGCGCTGGCGGCACATGCACGGCTGCGGGCGCTTCTTCAACGCGGCGCGCGATACTATCAGCGACAAGTTCATCGTGACCTACAGGGCCGGCGAACCCAGGCCCGACATCGGAACTGCGGCCGAGCCGCATGCGCCGGTCGAGACCTACGAAGCAGTTGAAGGAGAGGCCCAATGAGCGGCGCGAACCGTATTGTCGGCAAGGGCCGGCTGACGCCCGCCAGGACCGCGCGTTTCACCTTCGACGGCAAGAGCTATACGGCGCTCGAAGGTGATACTGTCGCCTCTGCCCTGATTGCCCATGGTGTGCATCTCGTCGGCCGTTCGTTCAAATATCATCGCCCGCGCGGCATTCTTTCGGCCGGCGCCGAGGAGCCGAACGCGCTGATCGATGTCGCGCGCGACAGCGCCCGCAAGCAACCGAACGTCAGGGCAACCGTGCAGGAAGTCTTCGACGGCATGATCGTGAAGTCGCAGAACCGCTGGCCGTCGCTTTCCTTCGATGTCGGCGCGGTCAACAACCTGTTCTCGCCTTTCTTTGCAGCGGGCTTCTACTACAAGACCTTCATGTGGCCACGGGTTGCGTGGAAACGCGTATACGAGCCGATGATCCGCCGTGCTGCCGGCCTTGGCGTCGCTCCGACCGAAGACGATCCTGACCATTATGCCAGCCGTTACGCCCATTGCGACGTGCTGGTCGCCGGCGCCGGCATTGCCGGTCTTTCTGCAGCACTGGCCGCCGCAGAGGCCGGCGCGAAAGTCATCCTCTGTGACGAGCAGGCGGAAGCAGGTGGCGCGCTGCGCTTCGACACCGGCGTCAAGGTGGACGGGCTCGACGGCTATGCCTGGGTCCAGCAGACCCTCGCGCGGCTGACGGGCATGGAGAATGTGCAGGTCCTGACCCGCACAACGGCCTTCGGCTACTACAACCACAATTTCATTGGCCTCGTCGAACGCGTCACCGATCATGTTGCCCGCCCCGCCCGCGATCTGCCGCGCGAACGGCTGTGGCAGGTCCGCGCCAGGCGCGTCATCCTGGCGACCGGTGCGATCGAGCGGCATATGGTGTTTCCGAATAACGACCGGCCGGGCATCATGCTCGCGTCGGCCGGGCGGATGTATCTCAATCATTATGGCGTTGCGGTCGGCCAGAAGGTCGGCATCTATACAGCCCATGATTCAGCCTACGAGGTGGCCTTCGACCTGAAGCGGGCGGGTGTTTCGATCGCCGCGATCGTCGATAGCAGGCAGGCGCCGGGAGCAGCAGTGTTGGCCGAAGCCCGCACGCTCGGCATCGATGTGCTGACCGGTCAGTCGGTCGTCAACACGTCGGGTGCGCTGCGTATCTCTTCGATGACGGTCGCGCGCAATGGCGGCGGTTCGCCGCGGAAGATCGCCGTCGACGCGCTGCTCGTCTGCTCCGGCTGGACGCCATCCGTCCACCTTTTCTCGCAGTCGCGGGGCAAGGTTGCCTTCGATGCCGAGACGCAGCGTTTCCTGCCTGGTACCTATGCGCAGGACTGCCTTTCCGTCGGCGCCTGCAACGGCACGGATGGCCTGCAGCAGACCGTCGAGGAATCGCTGGCCGCCGGCGAGTTGATGGCACGGGCCGTCGGCAGAGAAGCCGGCAGCAAGATCGGGATTTCCGTCGAGCAGGCTTTCGACTGGACGGGCGGCATGATCGGTGCTGCCGAAGGCGCCGGACCGGATACGAACGCCAAGGCCTTCATCGACTTCCAGCACGATGTCTGCGCCAAGGATATCCGCCTCGCGGTGCGCGAGGGCATGCATTCGATCGAGCATATCAAGCGCTTCACGACGAATGGCATGGCTTCCGATCAGGGCAAGCTTTCCAACATGCATGGCCTGGCGATTGCCGCCGAAACGCTCGGCAAGGATATTCCGCAGGTCGGTCTCACCACCTTCCGCGCGCCCTATACGCCGGTGACCTACGGTGCGCTGATCGCGCATTCGCGTGGTGCCTTGTTCGACCCCACGCGCAAGACGCCGCTACATGCTTGGGAAGAGGCCAGGGGCGCGGTTTTCGAGGATGTCGGCAACTGGAAGCGCGCGTGGTTTTATCCGCGCGCCGGCGAGACGATGCATCAGGCGGTTTCCCGCGAATGCCGCACGGCACGCGAGGTTGCGGGTATTTTCGATGCTTCGACGCTCGGCAAGATCGAGGTCGTCGGACCGGATGCGGCCGAATTCATGAACCTCATGTACACGAATGCCTGGGATACGCTAAAGCCTGGAAAATGCCGCTACGGGATCATGCTGCGCGAGGATGGCTTCGTCTATGACGACGGCGTCGTTGGCCGTCTGACGGAAGACCGTTTCCATGTGACGACCACGACCGGCGGGGCGCCGCGTGTGCTCCACCATATGGAAGATTACCTGCAGACGGAATTCCCGCATCTGAAGGTATGGTTGACATCGGTGACCGAGCAATGGGCCGTCATCGCCGTGCAGGGGCCGAAGGCCCGTGAGATCGTGGCGCCACTGGTCGAAGGGCTCGATATTTCCAACGAGGCTTTCCCGCACATGAGTGTTGCCGAGTGCAAGGTGGCGGGTGTTCCGGCGCGTCTCTTCCGCGTCTCCTTCACCGGTGAGACTGGCTTCGAAATCAATGTGCCTGCCGATTACGGCCAGTCGGTGCTGGAAGCGGTCTGGGCCAATGCCGAGCCGCTCGGCGCCTGTGTCTACGGCACCGAAACCATGCATGTGCTGCGCGCCGAAAAGGGCTACATCATCGTCGGCCAGGATACAGACGGCACGGTGACGCCCGACGATGCCGGGCTTTCCTGGGCTGTCTCAAAAAAGAAGGCGGATTTCGTCGGCATTCGCGGCCTGAAGCGGCCGGATCTTGTCAAGGAAGGCCGCAAGCAGCTCGTCGGTCTCGCGACAAAGGATGCGAAGCTGGTGCTCGAAGAGGGTGCGCAGATCGTCGCCAATCCGAACCAGCCCAAGCCGATGACGATGCTCGGTCATGTGACCTCGGCCTACTGGTCTGAAAATTGCGGCCGCTCGATCGCCTTTGCGCTGGTTGAAGGCGGACGCAACATGTTGGGCGAAACACTCTATGTGCCCATGCCGGATCGGACCATCCCGGTCGAGGTGACGGATATGGTGTTCTTTGACAAGGAAGGAGGCCGTATCCATGGCTGAGGTCGCAATTCGCAAACCGGCTCTCTCCGGCCTCCTTGCCGGTTCGGCCACGGTGCGCCTGACGGTGGCGCCGGTGGCAAGCCGTCTTGCGCTGCGTGCGCCGGCTGAATCGGTACAGACGCTCTCTTCCGCACTGGGATTGGCCTTGCCCACGACGCCAAAGACCTCCGGTCGCTCGGAAGGGCGTTCGGCCCTCTGGCTCGGACCGGACGAATGGCTCGTTATCGAGGAAGCCGGGGCTGATCTGCCGGTACTTCTGAGCGGCGTCGGCGTTCTTCATTCGGCCGTCGATGTATCCCACCGCAACGTCGGTGTCATCGTTTCCGGACCGGGTGCGGAAGCGACCCTTTCTGCCGGTTGCCCGCAAGACCTCTCTCTTGCGGTTTTCCCGGTGGGCGCCTGCTCGCGGACGATCTTCGGCAAGGCTGAGATCGTGCTCTTCCGCACCGAGGACGATACGTTCCGGGTGGAGTGCTGGCGGTCGTTTTCGGACTATGTCTTCGGGCTGTTGGCCGAAGGCGCCGAGGATGCGGGCCATTAAAGCCCGCAGAGGACCTTAGGCGTCTTCCGGACGATCCTTCGGGTCGAATTGGATGATGGTGATCCAGCGGGCGGTCAGCGCCGGCTTCTTCTCATTCTCGATTTCGATCGAGCTATCATAGCTGGTCATCAGCATGCCTGCGCCGCGGAAGCGGGCGTCCGCGAGCACGAAGTGGCCGCGGATGCGAGTGCCGCTCTTGACCGGCGACATGAAGCGGATTTTGTCGAAGCCGTAGTTGATGCCCATGGTCTGCTCGCGCACTTTGGGCAAGCAGTTGTAGTTCATCGTCGACAGCAGCGAGAGTGTCAGGAAGCCATGAGCGATCGTCCCACCGAAGGGGCTTTCGGCTGCTGCGCGAACGGGATCGACGTGAATGAACTGATGGTCGCTGGTTGCGTCGGCAAAAGCGTCAATCATCTTCTGATCGACGAGAATCCAGTCAGACAATCCTGTTTCCGTGCCGACCAGCCCCCGGATATCCGAGAGCGAAATTTCCATCACCATGCATTCCTCGTAAAAAGCCGCAGCCGCAAGCCTTATCGTGCATTTATGACGATTGCGACAACGATTCACGCGGGTTGGTGGTGTAGATCAATTTTCCGCAAAAAAGGCGACTGAACGTGGCTCTACCGTCGCACGGGTACCGACTTTCCGCGTCTCGCCGGGCAGAAGCTGGCGCCAGGCTGCTTCGCCCACTGAGGGGAGGATAAACAGCTGACGTTGTTCCGAGCGATTGAACAGGACGGCGAGGCGGGTCTGCTTACGGGAGGAGCGATCGCCGGTCGCAAGCATCATGCCGAGAGTGGAGAGCGAGGGCGTTTCCCATTCGCCTGTTGTCATCGGTTCGCCGGAAAGCGAAATCCATTCCACATCGCCGTTGCCGGAAAAGAAGTTCAGGTCGGAGAAGACCGAGAAGCGCCGGCGAAGCGCGGCGACAAAGGCGGTATGGGCGATCAGGTCTTCGTCCAGCAGTTTCCAGTCAAGCCACGTGATCTCGTTGTCCTGGCAATAGGCGTTGTTGTTGCCATGTTGCGTGCGTCCGCCTTCGTCGCCGGCCGTCAGCATAATGCTGCCGCGGCTGGCAAAGAGCGTAGAGATGAGCGCCATGACATCAGCCTTGCGATGCTCCCGGATGACAGGATAGGCGGTCTCGCCTTCGACGCCATTGTTCCAGGAATGGTTCTCGTCGTGGCCGTCGCGATTGTTCTCGCCGTTCTCATCGTTGTGCTTGCCGCTGTATGAAACGAGGTCCATGAGGGTGAAGCCGTCATGGGCGGCGAGGAAGTTGACGCTGCGAGTCGCTGTCGCGCCATTGGCCGAAAAGATATTCGACGAGCCGGCCAGCACAGTTGCGAGCGAACCTGTTTTCCAGCCATCGCCGCGCCAGTAGCACCTGATGTCATCGCGGGCGCGGTCGTTCCATTCCTGGAAGGGTGCAGGGAAGTTGCCGAGCTGATAGCCGCCGGGGCCGATATCCCAGGGTTCGGCGATCATGATGCGGTCGGCGAGCAGATCGTCGGCGAGGAACGCAGCCAGCGTGCCGTTCCGGTCGAAGCCGTTTGCCGTGCGGCCGAGAACGGGAGCCAGATCGAAACGGAAGCCATCGATGCCGGCATTGCGGACGAAATGGCGCAGACTGTCGATGATGAGCCGCTGGACGTAAGGATGGTCGCAGGCAATCGTATTACCGGTGCCGGTATCGTTGACGAGCACGGAGGGCCGATCGACGACATGGCGGTAGTAGCTGAGATTATCGATGCCGCGTAGCGAGAGCGTCGTGCCGTAGCGATCGCTTTCGCCGGTATGGTTGAAGACGAGGTCGAGGATGACGGCGATGCCTTCGTCATGCAGCTTCGCCACCGTGTTGCTGAGCTCTGCGATGCCGCCGGGCACGATACGCGGATCCAGCGCCATGAAGGCGACCGGATTATAGCCCCAGCCATTCGTCAGTCCGAGCGGCGGCAGATGGCGCTCGTCGATCCAGGCGGTGATCGGCATCAGTTCGACGGCATCGACGCCGATGCGTTTCAGGTGAGCAATGACCGAGGGGTGGGCAAGCGCGGCGACCGTGCCGCGCTCAGCTTCCGGCACATCCGGATGGAGGATGGTGAAGGGCTTGACCGCCACCTCGTAAATAAAGCCGCCCGGTTTGAAGAGCGGCTTTCGGATTTTGACGGGCGCGTCTTTGGTGACGACCGACTTCGGGATCAGGTGCTGCGTATCTTCGCCGAAGATTCCGAGGCGGGGGTCGTAGTGAAACGGCCCATCGACCGCCTTGGCATAGGGATCGATCAGCAGTTTGGAAGGGTCGAACCAAAGGCCGTTGTCCGGAGCGTAAATGCCGTCGGCGCGATAGCCATAGAGGGCACCTTCCTTCAATCCGTCGACGAAAAGCCGGAAGACATGGCCGCTGTCGCGAGCCATGGGGAGCCTTGCATATTCCTTGCCGTCGTCATCGAAGAGGCAGAGATCGATCTGCGCTGCATGATGCGACCAAACGGCAAACTCAACGCCCGTTTCGAAGACGATGGCGCCGCCCTGCGCGGAATTGTTACCCCCCATGTGCCCCCCGGGATCAGGTGATCACGGTCGGCTCGTTGCGTCCCGTGCGCTCACGAATGTTGGCGATGCTTTCAGCGGCCGCGATCAGATCGGCGAGCGCTTCCTGCGTTTCGATATTGTGGCGAGTCGAATCCGGCTCGTATCGTTCGATATAGACGCGCAGGGTTGCGCCAGACGTGCCGGTGCCCGAAAGGCGGAAGACGACGCGCGAGCCGCCTTCGAACAGGACGCGGACGCCCTGATGCTCGCTGACCGACTTGTCGACCGGATCGTGATAGGCGAAATCGTCAGCCTTCTCGACCTTCAGATCGCCAAACGTCTTGCCGGGCAGGGTGGAAAGCTGGTTGCGCAGATTGTCGACCAGGCCATTTGCGGCATCGCTATCGACGCCTTCGTAGTCATGACGGGAATAGTAGTTGCGGCCATAGGTCTGCCAGTGCTGGGTAACGATGTCCTGCACGCTTTCGCCGCGCACGGCCAGCACGTTCAGCCACAGCAGCACAGCCCAGAGGCCGTCCTTCTCGCGGACGTGGCTGGAGCCGGTGCCGGCGCTTTCTTCGCCGCAGATCGTCGCCATGCCGGCGTCGAGCAGGTTGCCGAAGAATTTCCAGCCGGTCGGGGTCTCGTAGAGGCCGATGCCCCGCTTCTCAGCCACGCGGTCAGCCGCGCCTGATGTCGGCATAGAGCGGGCAATACCGGCAAGACCGCCGGAATAGCCGGGCGCCAGGTTGGCGTTGGCGGCAAGGATTGCAAGGCTGTCGGAAGGGGTGACGAAAACGCCGCGGCCGATGATGAGGTTGCGGTCGCCGTCGCCGTCGGATGCAGCGCCGAAATCGGGCGCGTCCTCACCCATCATCTCGTCATAGAGTTCTTTCGCATGAACGAGGTTCGGGTCCGGATGATGGCCGCCGAAATCCGGCAGCGGCATGAAATTACGCACGGAGCCGGAGGGAGCGCCGAGGCGGTTCTCGAAGATTTCCTTGGCGTAGGGACCGGTCACGGCACTCATGGCGTCGAAGGCAATGCGGAAGCCAAGGCTGATCAGATTGCGGATCGCACCGAAATCGAAGAGCTCTTCCATCAGCGCGGCATAATCCTCGACCGGGTCGATGACCGAGAGGATGGTGCCGCCCGGCAGCTCTTCCTTGCCGATGCGGTCGATATTCACGTCGGCGAAATCGGCGATCTTGTAGCTTCCGATCATCTTGGAGCGCGCATAGATCGCGTCGGTGATCTTCTCAGGCGCCGGACCGCCATTGTTGACATTGTACTTGATGCCGAAGTCTTCGGTCGGGCCGCCGGGATTGTGGCTGGCCGAGAGAATGATGCCACCAAAGGCCTTGTACTTGCGGATGATGTGAGAGGCTGCGGGTGTCGAAAGAATGCCGCCCTTGCCCACCATGACCTTACCGAAGCCATTGGCGGCGGCCATCTTGATCGCCTTCTGGATGACTTCCCGATTGTAGTAGCGTCCGTCGCCGCCGATGACCAGGCACTTGCCCTGATAGCCTTCCAGCGAATCGAAGATCGACTGGATGAAATTCTCCGCGTAGTTCGGCTGCTGGAAGACGGGAACCTTCTTGCGCAGACCTGAAGTGCCGGGTTTCTGGTCCTGATAGGCCGTGGTGGGAACAGACTTAATCATTTTAGCTCATGCCTTTCGAGACGAGGCTTGAATACAGGGCAACATAACGTTCGGCGCTCTTCTCCCAAGAGACATCCGACTTCATGCCCTGCTTTTGCAATTGGGTCCAGACTTTTTGATCCGCGTAAAGGTGCATGGCGCGGCGCAGTGCCTGTAGCATGCTTCCTTCGTTTACGGGTGCGAATTGTATGCCTGTGGCCACCTTTGCCGCAAGTGCGGCATGATTGGCATCGATCACGGTATCGTTGAGACCGCCGGTGCGCGCGACGATCGGCACGCAGCCGTAGCGCAGGCCGTAAAGCTGGGTGAGACCGCATGGCTCAAAGCGGGATGGGATGATGATCGCGTCGCAGCCGGCCTGCATGAGGTGCGACATCGGCTCGTTGTACCCGATGGAAACGCCGATGCGGCCGGGGTTGCGGTTGGCCGCGGCGAGCAGCGCGCCCTCCAGTGCCACCTCGCCGGAGCCGAGCACGACGAGCTTACCGCCGAGCGCGACGATCTCGTCGGCAGCGCTTGCGACGAGGTCCATGCCCTTCTGCCAGGTCAGGCGGCTGATGACGCAGAAGATCGGCGCGTTGTCATGGTCGAGATGGAAGAATTCCTCGATCGATCTGCGGTTCTCGATACGGTTTTTCAGCGTCGTCGGGCCATAATGCGTGTGAACCACCGGATCGGTCGCCGGGTTCCAGATATCGGCGTCGATGCCGTTGACGATACCATGCAGCACGTCGCGGCGGCTGGCGATGACGCCTTCGAGGCCCATGCCGAATTCCGGGGTCAGGATTTCCTCCGCATAGGAGGGGCTGACGGTGGTGATGGCATGGGCAGTCTGCAGGCCACCCTTGAGGAAACCGACAGTGCCGTAATATTCGATGCTCTCAGTGGCAAAGGCATGGGGCGGCAGACGCAGGCCGGGGAGAATATCGGCGCCGAACTGGCCCTGGAAAGCGATGTTGTGGATCGTCAGAATGCTCGGCAGTTCGGGCGTCGGGTAATAGCGCATGTAGACAGGCACCATGGCGGCCTGCCAGTCATGGGCATGCACCAGATCCGGCCGCCAGCCGGGCAGCAGTCCGGCGGCGATCTCGGAGCCTGCCAGCGAAAGGGCGGCGAAGCGGCGCCAGTTGTCAGGGTGATCCTTGCCGGTCGTATCGAGATAGGGGCCGCCCGGACGATCGTAGTAAGCCGGCGCGTCGAGCACGAGGATATCGAGACCCTGATGCTCCACCTCAAGCAATCTTGCCGGTTGGCCGAGCAGATCCGGGAACTCCAGCCGGACGACCGGATTCTGCAAAACCTTCATGACCGCGGGATAGCCGGGCATGAGGGTTTTTGTTTCAATGCCATAGGATTTGAGGGCTATCGGCAGGGCGCCTGCCACATCGGCAAGGCCCCCTGTCTTGATCAAAGGGAAGACTTCGGACGAAACCGAAAGAACTTTCATAAGTCAGATATCCAGCTTGTCGATCATCGGTTGCGTGATCAGGCAAATGCCGCTTTCGGTCCGTCTGAAACGCCGGGCGTCGAGTTCCGGATCCTCGCCGACGACAAGACCTTCCGGGATGACGACACCATGATCGATCACAACGTCTTTGAGCTGGGCGCGCCGACCGATCTTCACATTGGGCAGGATGACCGCCCCTTCCAGTTTGGAAAAGGAATTGGCCCGCACGCCGGTGAAGAGAAGGCTTCGGTTGAGGCTTGCACCCGAGATGATGCAGTCGCCGGCAACGACAGACGACGTTGCGGAACCGCGACGGTCTTCATCGTCATGAACGAATTTCGCCGGCGGAGTAATCTCGGCATAGGTCCAGATCGGCCAGGATTTGTCGTAAATATCAAGGGCCGGAACGATCGCCGTCAGGTCGATATTGGCCTGCCAATAGGCATCGATCGTACCGACGTCGCGCCAGTAGGGCTCATGCTCGAAATCGGAGCGGACGCAGGACTTGGCGAAGCGGTGGGCGACCGCCTTACCGTGCTCGACGATATAGGGGATGATATCTTTGCCGAAGTCGCGGCTCGAAGTCGGATCAGCGGCATCGCGGCGGAGTGCATCGATCAGGAACTTCGTGCGGAAGACATAAATGCCCATGGAGGCGAGAGCGAAATCTGGCTTGTCCGGAATACCAGGCGGATCGGCCGGCTTTTCGATGAAGGCGAAGATCTCGTCCTTCTCATTAACATGCATGACACCGAAACCAACCGCATCCATGCGCGGTACTTCAAGGCAGCCGATGGTCACGTCCGCGCCGGTATCGACATGCTGCTGGAGCATGTATTCATAGTCCATCTTGTAGATATGGTCGCCAGCGAGGATGACCATGTATTCGACGCCGTAATCCTCGATGATGTCGATGTTCTGATAGACGGCATCGGCGGTACCTTCATACCACTGCGTTTCGGAAACGCGCTGGGATGCGGGCAGAATGTCGAAGCTCTCGTTACGCTCGGGCCGGAAGAAGTTCCAGCCGCGCTGCATGTGGCGGATCAGCGAATGTGCCTTGTACTGGGTAGCGACGCCGATACGGCGGATGCCGGAATTCAGAGCGTTCGACAGTGCGAAATCGATGATGCGTGCCTTGCCGCCGAAATAGACGGCGGGTTTTGCGCGTCGGTCAGTCAGTTCCTTGAGGCGGCTTCCCCTGCCGCCGGCGAGAACATAGGCCATTGCATCGCGGGCAAGTGGCTGAATGCGCTTTTCTACCATTTTCTCCTCCCACCAGTCACTAATTCTCGGGTTCAAGCATGATTGTCGCCAGCGGCGGCAGGGTTATCGAGCAGCTTATCTCGCCGCCGGCATCGACGGCTTGCACGCGCCCGCCATTGCCCTTGCCGCTGCCGCCATAAATGTCGGCATCGGTATTGAGGATTTCCCGCCAGCGCCCGGCAGAAGGCAGCCGGATCGAATAGTTCTCACGATAGACAGGCGTGAAGTTCGTGATGACGGCGACGGGCTTCTGGCCAGGCGCTTTGCGCAGCCAGGCGAAGACCGAGTTCTCGTAATCGTCGGCGATCAGCCATTCGAAGCCGTCGCCTTCGCAGTCACGCGCATGGAGTGCGGCCTTGCTGCGATAGGTGAAGTTGAGATCACGCACCAGGCGACGCATGCCTTCGTGCATGCGGTACTGGAGGAGGTTCCAGTCGAGCGACTTGTTCTCGCTCCATTCGGCCCACTGAGCGAATTCCTGTCCCATGAAGAGCAGCTTCTTGCCGGGATAGCCCCACATGAAGGCGTAGTAGGCGCGCAGATTGGCAAATTTCTGCCAATCGTCACCCGGCATCTTGGCGATCAGCGAACCCTTGCCGTGCACGACTTCGTCATGGGAGAGCGGCAGGACGAAATTTTCCGAATAAGCGTAGAGCAGCCCGAAGGTCAGTTCATTGTGGTGGTGCTTGCGGTGCACCGGTTCGCGGCTCATGTAGCTCAACGTGTCGTGCATGAAGCCCATGTTCCACTTGAAGCCGAAGCCGAGGCCGCCTTCGTGGACCGGTTGGGAAACCTTCGGCCAGGAAGTCGACTCCTCGGCGATGGTCATGACGCCGGGATGCTCGCCATAGATGCGGGTGTTGAGGTTCTGCAGGAAGCGGACGGCTTCGAGGTTTTCGTTGCCGCCATACTCGTTCGGGATCCATTCGCCGTGCTTGCGCGAATAGTCGAGATAGAGCATCGACGCGACCGCATCGACGCGCAGGCCGTCGAGATGGAATTTCTCGGCCCAGTACAGCGCGTTGTTGACGAGGTAGGAGACGACCTCAGTGCGGCCAAAATTGTAGATTGCCGTGTTCCAGTCCGGGTGAAAACCCTTGCGTGGGTCTTCGTGTTCGTAAAGCGCGGTGCCGTCGAACCAGCCAAGGCCGTGTTCATCTGTCGGGAAATGCGCCGGCACCCAGTCGAGGATGACGCCGATGCCGACCTTGTGACAGCCGTTGACGAAACGGGCGAAGCCTTCCGGCTCGCCGAAGCGGGCAGTCGGGGCATAGAGGCCGGTCGTCTGGTAACCCCAGGAGGGATCGTAGGGGTGCTCGGTGATCGGCAGGAATTCGATGTGGGTGAAGCCCATATCGACGCAGTAGGGGATGAGGCTTGAAGCAAGCTCGTCCCAAGACAGCATGGATCCATCCTGGCGACGCTGCCAGGAGCCGGCATGAACCTCATAGATGCTGATCGGCTGGCGGCGCATATCGCTTTCGCGCCAGTGTTTCAGATGCGGCTCGTCCTGCCATTCCTGCACAAGTTCGGCGGTCGTCACGGATGCCGTTTTGGGGCGAAGTTCGCTGCGGCGGGCAAAGGGGTCGGCCTTCAATGGCAGCAGCACGCCGTCCTGGCCGCGGATCTCGAATTTGTAGGGGACGCCGAGCGGCACATCGGGGGCGAAGATTTCCCAGATGCCGCTGTCGGAGCGCAAACGCATGACGTGGCGTCGTCCGTCCCAATTGTTGAAATCGCCGACAACCGAGACGCGCTGCGCATTCGGCGCCCATACGGCAAAGTGGATGCCGGTCGCGCCTTCATGCTTGATGCGATGGGCGCCCATCTTGTCGAAGAGCCGCAGGTGCGAACCCTGCCGGGCGTAATAATCGTCCATCGGGCCGAGCACCGGGCCGAAGCTGTAAGGGTCGGTCACCGCCCATTCGGCGTCGGCGCGCCGGGCGCGATAGCGCACAGGCTGGAATTTGGTGATCGATACCTGGCCGCCGAAAATACCGTCTTGATGAAGCTGGTTGAGTTCGCCGATCGGCGTCCCATCCAGCGTCATTGCAGTGACGGCTTCTGCGCCGGGGACGAAACACCTGGTAATGAAGACCTCGCCGGCCTGGTGTACGCCCAGGACGGCAAAGGGATCGGCATGCGAGCCGTTGAGAATTGCCGCAATTTCGCCCGCCGAAATTTCCCAGGGAAGCTTCACTTCAGGGGTGGCTTTCGGCGGCTTCATCAAGCTCTCCAGATCTCGTCGGCATATTGTCTGATCGTGCGGTCGGAGGAGAACCAGCCCATCCGCGCCGTATTGTTGATCGTCTTCTCATACCAGGAGGACTGGTTGGTCCAGATCTGGTCGACCTCGCGCTGAGCGGCGGCATAGGCATCGAAATCGCCGGCGACCATGAACCAGTCGTGGGAGTAGATACCGTCGATGAGGCCGGTATAGCGGTTGCGGTCGTCAGGAGAGAAGACACCCGAGCTGATGGCTGCCAGCGCCTGTGCCAGCTCACGTGAGCCTTCGATGATCGCACGAGGATTATGGCCCTCGCTGCGGATCTTGGCGACTTCATCAGCCTGCAGGCCGAAGATGACGATATTGTCTTCGCCGACATTGTCGCGCATTTCGACATTGGCACCGTCGAGCGTGCCGATCGTCAGTGCGCCGTTCAGGCCGAACTTCATGTTGCCGGTGCCCGATGCTTCCATGCCGGCCGTCGAGATCTGCTCGGAGAGGTCGGCGGCCGGAACCATGATTTCGGCAAGTGAGACGTTATAGTTCGGCACGAAGACGACCTTCAGCAGGCCGCGGACCGATGGGTCGTTGTTGATGGTGCGGGCAACGTCGTTGATAAGCTTGATGATGAGCTTGGCGTTGTAGTAGCTCGGGGCAGCCTTGCCGGCGAAGAGCTTGACGCGCGGCACCCAATCCAGCTCGGGGTGCGAACGGATCTGATCGTAAAGTGCCACGGCTTCGACGATGTTCAGAAGTTGGCGCTTGTATTCGTGGATGCGCTTGATCTGAATGTCGAACATCGCCGACGGATCGAGCTTCACACCCATGCGGCTGGCGACGAGATTGGAGAGCGTCACCTTGTTTGCGCGCTTCACGGCAGCGAATTTCTGCTGGAAGCTCGGGTCGGTGGCGAATTTGTCAAGCGGGCGCAGCTTCTCGGCATCGTCGAGGAATTCATCGCCGATCGCTTCGCGCACCAGGCCGGTCAGGCCGGGATTGCACTGCTGCAACCAGCGGCGCGGCGTGATGCCGTTGGTCTTGTTGTTGATACGGTCGGGATAGAGCTTGTGCAGGTCTGCAAAGACCGTGACCTTCATCAGGTCCGTGTGCAGTGCCGACACGCCGTTGATCGAGTACGAGCCGACGAAGGCGAGATTGCCCATGCGCACGCGGCGGTCGCCGCTTTCATCGATCAGCGAGATCGAACGGATTTCCGTGTCGGAGAAATTACGGCTCTTGCGCGCCTCGATGAGGATCTTGGCGTTGATCGCATAGATGATCTGCATATGGCGCGGCAACAGGCGCTCGAAGAGCGGAACCGGCCAGCTTTCCAGCGCTTCGGGAAGAAGCGTGTGGTTGGTGTAGGAGAAGGTGCGGCGGGTGATATCCCAGGCCTGTTCGAAATCCAGGCCATGCACATCGCAAAGCAGGCGTGTGAGTTCGGCGACGGAAACGGCCGGGTGGGTGTCGTTGAGCTGGATCGCGACCTTGTCCGGCAAGGAGGTGAAGTCGTCATACTGCTGCAGGTGGCGGCGCAGGATGTCCTGCAGGGAAGCGGACGAGAAGAAATACTCCTGGCGCAGGCGCAGTTCCTGGCCGGCAGGCGTTGCGTCGGCCGGGTAGAGAACCCGCGTCAGGCTCTCGGCCCTGTTGCTCTCGCGTAGCGCACCGATGTGGTCGCCGGCGTTGAAGGCATCGAGCAGGATCGGGTCGATCGGCTGAGCCGACCACAGGCGGAGCGTATTGACGCGCTTGCCGCGCCAGCCGACGACCGGCGTATCGAAGGCGGCGGCGATGACACGCTCGGCCGGCTTCCAGACGTAACGCGGTTGCTCGTCATGGCCGCTGATGACCTCGATCGAGCCGCCAAAGCCGATTTCGTAGGCGCTCTCGCGGCGTTCGAATTCCCAGGGATTGCCGTGGGCGAGCCAGTTTTCCGGCAGTTCGACCTGCCAGCCGTCTGCCATCTGCTGACGGAAGAGGCCGTGGACGTAGCGGATGCCATAGCCATAGGCGGGCACGTCGACGGTCGCCATCGATTCCATGAAGCAGGCAGCGAGGCGGCCGAGACCGCCGTTGCCGAGTGCGGCATCGGGCTCCAGCCCGGCGATGACGTTGATGTCGACACCGAGCGAAGCGAGCGCATCACTCACCTCTTCCATGAGGTTGAGGTTGGATACAGCATCGCGCATCAGGCGGCCGATCAGGAATTCGAGAGACATGTAGTAGACGCGCTTGGCGCCGGTCTCATAAGCCTTGCGGGTGGATTCCATCCACTTGTCGATGATGCGGTCACGCACCACGAGAATGGTCGCCGTCAGCCAGTCGTGAGGCTTGGCGACCTTGGCGTCCTTGCCGATGCGGTAGGTCAGACGCTCGATGATTTCCTCAGCGAGGATTTCAGGCCGGGAACTGCGCGGAGCGGGTGCGGGGATGATCGGCTTCGAAACAGTATTCATTCTCAGGTCTCGCCAATTTTGATTTGGTTACAGTAAGATACGCCTGATTCAATCGATTTGTCATATATGCGGACAGGGCAGTTTATGCACCGTTACGAAGCACTTGCAACAAGGGAATTGGCCAAACGAAAAATTTGCGAAACCTTCATATTCACGAGGCCTAAGGGACTTGATTTCAATCGGTTTTCCCGATCTGATAGGCAGGACTGAGTTTAAACGAAAAGCCGCCCCGGTTTGTTCCGGAGCGGCTTTTTGTTGCGATGAAAAGATGGGTCAGTTCTTAATTCGTCAGGCGCGTCATCTGGTTTGCCGCCTTGGCGCCGATCGATTTGAAAGCATCGAGAAGGGCCGTCATATTCTCTGCCGCGAAATAGTGGGCGGGGGTCGTAGCGCAGTAGTTGAGCAAGGCTTTTCCGCCGGCGGGTGCCATGAAAGCGATCGTATAGACCTGAATCTTCTTCTCCCGGGCATCGTCACACCATTCCTTGGTTTTCGTGTCGGCCGATGCGATGTTGTTGTCGCCATCGGTCATGAAAACAATGTATTTGGTTGGCGTCTGTCCAGTCTTATCCTGATGCGCCTTGTCTTCGCTGTCGGCCACGAGGCTGTCATAAGCCTTCTTGAAAGCCGCGTTTGAATCTGTCCGGCCTGATGCCGTCAGCGCATTGACGTATGATACAACCTTGGCCGTACCCCAGGTTAGAGGCTGTGCGGTCTGCATCGCGTCGTTGTAGGAAACGGAGCCGGTGCGGACGTAGGTGTTATCAGGGTCGGCGTTGTTGAGCTGCCCAGCCAGGCTGGAGACGGCGAGCTTCAGCGCCTCGATCTTGGAATAATAGTTTGTGACGGTCTGGGCGCAAGTCTTGCTGACCTTGTTCCCTTTGCTATCACGGTAACTACAATCGTAATTCTCTTGCTTTGTCGGCTGCGATGTGTTGGTCGTGGTGGTGTATTCAGCCATCGAGCCGGAGCGGTCGAGGACGAGGTACATGGAGACCGAGCCCTGGGTTTCCGAATGACCACTGACCGTGGTGCCGGATGCTGCGATATTCTGCGTCTTGAAGCCGATTACACGCATCATCGGGTTTACGTTGATCGTGTAGTTCGGGGTCACGGTAACTTGGTATGAGACAGACTTGCCGGAGGTCGTTGTTGTAACGTTCACCGCGGTACTGTTCTTGATATCGGTCGTCGACGGGTCCGTATCCTGAAGGTAGTTCGCCATCTGACCAGCGACAAAATCGCGGGCGAAAGCTTGAGCATCGGCAGGCTGAATGGTCTTATTTGTGAGGGCGGTTGCCGTTGCGAGGGCGGCCGCGTCAGCGGCTCCCTGCAACTGCTGCTTCGAAAGCAGCATGTCAGTTATCTGAATGGAGACCCCTGCGGCGCCGATAAGCACAGGCAGCAAGATAGCCGTCATAATGCCGAAATTGCCGCCGCGGTCGCGCCGCAGCCGATCGAGAAGCGAATGCAGGGTGTTCATCATGTCCACCGATTTCAAAGGAGCCTTAAGTAGGCGCAATTGATGGACCGGATGACTTTAATGGCCGCTAAAGCCAGTGCCTAAAATTCTAGACAACTGGCTGTTTTTTCCAATTTCGGGATTATTTCAGGGCAATCACGTCCACGGCCTGCACGGAACGCTGGCTGCCATAACTCTTGAGTACACCGATAACGGGCGCGACATCAGCGTAGTCGCGACCATATGCGACGACGATATGGTCGGTTCCGGCAGGAATGTTGTTGGTGGGATCGAGCTCGAGCCACCCGGCCGTCTCGCCGCACCAGACGCGTACCCAGGCATGCATGGCATCGGCGCCCTCCAGGCGCTCCTTGCCGGGCGGCGGGATGGTGCGCAGGAAGCCGGAGACATAGCCGGCGGGGATGCCGAGGCTGCGCAGCGCAAGAATCATCACATGGGTAAAGTCCTGGCAGACGCCGCGCTTCAGCTCGAACGCTTCGAGCGGCGTCGTCTCGACGGTCGTCGCTTCCGGATCGTAGGTGAAATCCTTGTTGATGCGGGTGCAAAGCGCATAGGCGATCTGCATGACCGTCAGCGAGGGTCGGACGCAGGTCTTGGCGTATTCAGCGATCGCCTTGGTCTCCGTCAGGCGCGGGCTGTCGCCAAGGAAATGGTGAGGCGATTCCGGATCGAGCGACCAGATTCCGGCAACCTCCTCCGGCAGCTCGGCCAATAGCGGTGAGAAGTCTGCGGATATCGCCTGGCTTTCGACCTGTACGCGGGCCTGCATGCGGATATCCAGCTTTTCATGCGGCGAGCGCAACAGGAAAGATGTCGCCGGATGCTGGAAGAAGTCGATGAAATGCGACTGTTCGTCCGGCTGGGGCGCGACGCTGATCGAGCCTGCGACAAGCCGCTGACGGTTCGGCAGCGAGAGCGGCATCAGACGCATGATGTGGCGTGCGCCGGATGCCGGCGTGTCATAGCTGTAGCCCATATGCAGGGTGAGATCGTAGAGGACGGTCGTCATCCGAGATAGGTCTGCGCCAGAAGGTCGGAGAGGTGTTCCAGCTCACGCTCCAGCCGATGGTAGACATCACCGTCCATGGTTTCCGGCGTCATGACGGCGAGGCCGGAATGCAGGCGCATCGCCTCACGGTAGAAGGGCGACATCTGGCCGTTCATAAACGCATTTGGAAGCTGCTCGACCTCTCGGTGGATCTCATTCATCTGGAAGAGGACCGAGCGCGGGTTCAGCGGATCAAGCGCCAGCAGATCGGTCACCGTCAGCCGTGCCGTGTTGACGTTGTAGCGGCGACGGTGGGTCATGACGCTGTCGCCGATTTCCAGCAGCATGTCGAGTGCGCCATCGGGCGCTTCCGGGCCGGACATGTGGCCGAGAAGGCGCGTCATGTGCAGGCCGCGTTCGATGTATCGGCCTAGCGAGAGGAAGCGCCAGCCGGTGAAGCGGTACATGTTTTCATGCACGAGACCGGCAAAGCCCGCGAGCTTTCGCAAGAGAATGGTCATCGCGTGGCTGGCGTCGTCGCCTGATGTAATGGTCGAGTGAAAGCGGCGGGCGGTCTTGGCGAGGTCATTCAAGGCCAGCCAGCCATCCGGCGAGAAGCGGTCACGGATGTTGCTCGCCGAATAGACTGCGCTGTCGATATTGCGCAGCAGCGATTCCGGCACGGGTTCGCCGGTGTCGATATCGACGGCGGCAAGATATTCGGTGACGTCAGCGAGCAACGGCTGGTTCGGGTCGGCGGCTTCCGCGTAGCGGGCGTGCCAGGCGCGCAGGATGCGCAGCGCCCCTTCGGCGCGTTCGATATAGCGGCCCAGCCAGAAAAGGTTGTCGGCCGCGCGGCTCGGCAGGCTGCCCGGCATGTTGCGGGTGAAGCTACCTTCGGCTGGCAGCAGCGTGTGGCGCTCGACCGGTTTGTCGCTGACGATCCACACATCAGCCGCCGCACCGCCGGACTGCATGGCTATGGCGGCGACATCGTCTCCCGAACCGATGCGGGCAAAACCGCCGGGCATGATCTGCCAACCATTGGCGGTGCGGGCGGCAAAGACGCGCAGCGACATCGGCCGCGGCGTCAGTTTGCCGTCGATCCAGGCCGGCGTGGTCGAGAGGGTGACGACTTCCTGACCTACGAGTTTTGCGCCGTCGCTCGTCAGCCAGTCCGCAATCGAGTTCTTGGCGGTGGCGCGCAGCGAAGAGCCGAGAACGGATTCGCCGCCGTCATCGAAGAAGGGTGCGCGGGAATAGGCCGGGCCGATCACCATCTTTTCGATATTTGCAGCCACATGGTCGCGCTCTTCCTTCTGACCGCACCACCATGTCGCGATGGATGGCAGGCGAAGATCTTCGCCCAGCAGCGAGCGACAGACGGCGGGCATGAAGGCGAGCAGGGCGCGCGTTTCCAGAACGCCGGTGCCGAGTGCGTTCACGATGGTGACGGTTTCGGCACGCAGGGCCTCCACAAGACCGGGCGTGCCGATATGCGAGTTCTGGTTCAGCTCCAGGGGATCGGCATAAGCGGAATCGAGACGCCGCCAGAGCACGCCGATCGGCTTCAGGCCGGCGACTGTGCGCACCATGATGCGCCTGTTGACCACCACAAGATCTTCGCCTTCCAGCAGCATGAAGCCGAGATAACGGGCGATATAGGCATGTTCGTAGTAGGTTTCGTTCGCCGGGCCGGGGGTCAGGACTGCGATACGGTCGTCACCGGAATGCTTCATCGCCTGCAACGCATCGCGGAAGGCGCCGAAGAAGGAGGCAAGGCGATGAACGGGCGTTTCGGCGTAGATATCGGAGAAGGCGCGGGTGGTTGCCACGCGGCTCTCCAGCGCGAAGCCTGCGCCGGATGGAGCCTGCGTGCGGTCGGCCAGTACCCACCAGTTTCCGTCAGGGCCTCGACCGATCTCGAAGGCACAGAAATGCAGGTAGTGACCGGTCGCAGGCTTTACACCGACCAGCGGCCGCTGGAATTCCGGGTTGGCGGCGATCAGTGCGGGTGGAAGAATGCCTTCCTCCACAAGCCTGTTTTCGCCGTAGATATCGGCGATTGTCGCTTCCAAGAGATCAGCACGCTGGACGAGGCCTGCCGAAAGAACCTGCCATTCGCGCTCGTCGATCAGCACCGGAATATGGGAGATCGGCCAGGGGCGCTCGCCGCTGCCCTTGGCGCCGTAGGCCCGATAGAAAACACCGGCGTCGCGCAGATAACGGTCGGCGCGGGCGAAACGCTCGGCCAGTTCCTTTTCGGGCATGGCATTCATATGGGCCATGAAGCGCTGCCAGACCGGACGGATGGCCCCGTTATTGTCCACCATCTCGTCTGCAATGCCGGGCAGAGGCGCATAGTCGAAGACTGCATCCGCGCCGGCGCGTTCCTCGATCTCGTCCCTCAATTCCAGTGCAGGCTTCTTGCCCATCAGACCCAGCTTCTTCAAGTTCCGACCGGCCGCCTCAGATCCAGCGTGAGCGGGAATTCAGGCGAAGGCGTTTCGGCGCGCGGAATATAACCGCCTGCCGTATGTCCCCACGGTTCGAAACGGGCGAGCCGCCGTGCTTCCGCCTCGTTGCCGTTGACCGGGAAGGTTTCATAGTTCCGACCGCCCGGATGGGCAACGTGATAGATGCAGCCGCCGATCGAACGTTTCGACCATGTATCATAAATATCAAAAGTCAAAGGCGTATTCACCGGCAGCACAGGGTGCAGGCCGGAAGCCGGCTTCCAGGCCTTGAAGCGCACACCGGCGACAGACACGCCTGATGTCCCCGTTGGCGCCAGCGGCACGGTGCGGCCGTTGCAGGTGACGGTGTAGCGCGCGGCGTTGTTCGTTTCGAGCCGAACCTGCAGACGCTCGACGGAACTATCGACGTAGCGGACGGTGCCGCCCGGCGCACCTTCCTCGCCCATGACGTGCCAGGGCTCCAGCGCCTGGCGCAATTCCAGCTTCGAACCCTCGTATTCAACCTCTCCGCAGAAGGGGAAGCGGAATTCAAGCTGCGCCTTGAACCATTCGGGGCTGACATCGAAGCCGTTTTCGCGAAGGTCTGCGAGGACGTCGAGGAAATCGGTCCAGACGAAATGCGGCAGCATGAAACGGTCATGCAGGGTCGTACCCCAGCGGACGAACTTGCCATCGGCGGGGTTCGTCCAGAAGCGGGCGATCAGCGCGCGTACCAGTAATTGTTGGGCTAGCGACATGCGAGCATTCGGCGGCATCTCAAAGCCGCGGAACTCGATGAGGCCGAGCCGTCCAGTCGGGCCATCCGGCGAAAACAGTTTGTCGATGCAGATCTCGGCACGGTGGGTGTTGCCGGTGACATCGGTCAAGAGATTTCGGAACAGTCGGTCGACGAGCCAGGGCAGCGGCAGTTGACCGCGACCCGGCGCTCCGACCTGCGCCATGGCTATCTCCAGCTCATAGAGGCTGTCGTGGCGGGCCTCGTCGATGCGCGGCGCCTGGCTGGTCGGGCCGATGAACATGCCGGAAAAGAGGTAGGAGAGCGAGGGATGGCGTTGCCAGTGAAGGACGATGCTCTTCAGCAGGTCCGGGCGGCGCAGGAAGGGGCTGTTGTTCGGATTGGCGGCGCCGACGACGACGTGATTGCCGCCGCCAGTGCCGGTGTGGCGACCATCGACCATGAACTTGTCGGCACCGAGCCGGGTGGCGCGCGCTTCCTCGTAGATCGCCGTGGTGATGTCTACGCAATCCTGCCAGTTGGAGGCCGGGTGAATATTGACTTCGATGACGCCGGGATCGGGGGCGACGCGGATGACGTTAATGCGCTCGTCCTGCGGCGGCGGGTAGCCTTCGATATGTACGGGGAGCTTGAGTTCGGCAGCAGCGTTTTCGGCAGCGGCGATCAGCTCCAGATAATCCTCGATGCGCTCGACTGGCGGCATGAAGACGCAGAGCCTGCCTTCGCGCGGTTCGACCGACAGGGCAGTACGCACGGCGCCGCCAATGTCGCCAAGGGTCTGTTCTATGCGGACAGCGTGGCTCTCCTCCGCCTGGAACGAGGCTTCGGGCATGGCGCGGCCGGCGGGCACGAAGACGTCAGGTAGCGGCGCGCGCGGTATCGACGGATCGGCGGGGTGGATATAGGGGTAGCGCGCCGGCGGGACATAGGGCAGCGTGCCGAGTGGCAGGCGATAGCCGATCGGGCTGTCACCCGGTACAAGGAAAATCTTTCCGCGGCGCGTGCGCCATTTTTCGCTGACCCAGGTGCGGTTTGCGGCGGCCTTGGCATTCCATACCTGGACGGGAAGGACATAACCCGTCGGCACGGTGAGGCCGCGGGCGAAGACGCGGGCAATGCGGCTGCGCTCCTCGGGGTCCTTCAGCTTCGAATTCGACGGATCGACGTTTTCGGGAAGGCTGCCTTCCTTAATGATCCAGTCTGCGGGGTCCTCATAGGCCGGCTGCACCATATCGGGCTTGATTGCCAGTTCCGTGGCGATCGCCGTCAGGAGCTTTTCGGCATCCTCGGCCTTGACGCCGGTATCCTTGCCCTCAGCGGCGATCAGATCGAGGTTCTGCCAGATCGGCTTGCCGTCCCGGCGCCAGTAGAGCGAGAAGGTCCAGCGCGGCAGGCTTTCGCCGGGATACCATTTACCTTGGCCGTAGTGGAGGAAGCCGCCGGGAGCAAAGCGCTCCTGCAGTCTGCGGATCAGGTTGTCGGCCTTTTCGCGCTTTGTCGGGCCGACGGCCGCGGTGTTCCACTCCTCGGACTGGAAGTCGTCGATGGAGACGAAAGTCGGCTCACCGCCCATCGTCAGACGTACATCCTCGGCTTCGAGGATGCGATCGACCTTCTGACCGAGCTGGTTGAGTTCCTCCCAGCTTTCATCCGAGAAGGGTTTGGTGATGCGCGGATGCTCGGCGACCCGCGAGACCTTCATATCGAAGTCGAATTCGGTTTCGGCCTCGCCGAAATAACCGCCGGAGATCGGGGCGGCATTGCTGTAGTGCGGTGTGGCAGCGAGCGGGATGTGGCTTTCGCCGGTCAGAAGGCCTGACGTCGGATCGAGACCGACCCAACCCGCGCCGGGCAGATAAACCTCCGCCCAGGCATGCAGATCAGTGAAATCGACCTCGGTACCGGAAGGGCCGTCGAGCGCTTTCAGGTCCGGCGCCAACTGGATGAGATAGCCGGAGACAAAGCGAGCGGCGAGCCCGAGATGGCGCAGGATCTGCACGAGCAGCCAGCTGGTGTCGCGGCAGGAGCCCTTGGCGGTTTCCAGCGTCTCTTCCGGTGTCTGCACGCCGGCTTCCATACGGATGACGTAACCTATCTGCCGCTGCAGACGGGCATTGAGACCGACGATCATGTCGACTGTCGGCTGATCGGGCGACCAGTCGAGCGTCGGCAGCAGCGCCTTCAGGCGTGGGCCGGCCGGCTCCGGTATCATGTAGATCGAGAGATCCTCACGGAGCGTTTCCGGATAATCGAATGGCCACTTCGTCGCTTCCTCTTCGACGAAGAAGTCGAAGGGATTGTAGACGGTCATGTCGGCAACGAGATCGACCTCGATCTTGAATTCGGTCACCGGGTCGGGGAAGACGAAGCGGGCGAGATAGTTGCCGTAGGGGTCCTGCTGCAGGTTCACGAAGTGGTTGGACGGCGTGACCTTCAAAGAATGGCTCAAAACCCGCGTTTTCGAGTGCGAGGCTGGCTTGAGGCGGATGATCTGAGGGCCGAGGCGGATCGGTTTGTCATACTGATAATGGGTCAGATGATAGATGCTGGCTTTGATCGACATATTGCTCTTTTATCCGCTTGCCGTTGATCGGCTTAGCTGTTCCCATGGCCAGTGTGTGCAATGCAGCGAAAGAATGCAAGGCGGAAAGGCTAACGCGCTGATCGCTTTCAGGCCGCGCGGTTGAACGTCACGGAAGCTTTGAGGCCCCTGCCGCCACGGCCTGATATCAGTACGAGCCTCGCATTGAAAAGATTGGCGATTTCCTCGACGATCGGCAGGCCGAGACCGGCACCGGGTGCACCGGATTCATTGCCGCGGGAGAAGCGCTTTCTGACCGCTTCCAGCTTTTCCGGCAGAATGCCCGGGCCGTTATCCTCGACTTCCAGCCTGACCGTTTCCGCATCCTCCATGATACGGACAGTCACTTCCGCGCCCTTGCCGGCATAGGCGATGGCATTGCCGGCGAGATTGCGCAGCATTTCGCCGATCAGCAGTGGTTCGGCGCGGATCATCGCCGGCCCTTCACCCTCGAAGCCGAGATCGATGCCGGCTTCGGCGGCACGGGGGATCTGCTCGCCGGTGATTTCCTGGGCGATAGCGGTGAGGTCGATGGCCGAGACCGTCAGCGCTTCCTTGGCGGTTGCGGCATCGATCTTGGCCATCAGCAGAAGCTGGGCAAGGATGCGCTCGGCGTGGGCAACCGCCTGATCGCCCTTGAGGGCAGCATGCTGCGCGTCATCCAGAGAGCCGGCCCGGACGGAGAGGGCAAGTTGGGTGCGGATGATGGCAAGCGGCGTGCGGAGCTGGTGGCTGGCATTGCCGGTGAAATTGCGGAGCGCATCGAGCGCTGATTGCAGGCGCACCATGAAGGAGTTGACGGTGTCGACGAGCGGCTGCACCTCGCTCGGAACGGATTGCTCGATCGGATGCAGGTCGTCGGGGTTGCGCTCGCCGATGGCATCGCCGAGCTTGTAGAGCGGCCGCAGCGCCACGGTGACGGAAATCCAGACGATGATAGCAGCGCCAGCGATCATCAAGGCAAGACGCAGCGCCGAGCGGACGAGAATCGCCCGCGCAAGCTGACGGCGGGCAATGGTGGTTTCGGCGACGGTGACGACGAAAGGCACGGAGCGGATGCCGGTCGAGGCGGATCGTTCCAAGGTTGCTACGCGGATCGGCTCGCCACGGAAGATATCGTCGGCAAAGGCAGCCGTATCGCCCTGCGTTTCCTTCAATACCGGCAGCGCCTGATAACCTGTGATGAAATTTCCGGGCGGGCCGTCGACGCGGTAAAAGACGCGGTCCTGCGCTGCCGAAGTCAGCATTTCCAGCGCGACATAGGGAATGTCGACCTCGAGCGTGCCGTCTTCGGCAACGACGACCCGTTCGGCAATCGCCAGCGCGGAGCCGGCCAGCACGCGGTCGGAAACGATATTCGAGGTTTGCACGGCCTCGCGCCAGGTATCGGCAAGCGCCAACGTGCCGATAACGGCAGTCGAGACAAGCAGCCAGAAAAGCAGTCGGCGCCGGAGTGAATAGGCAGCCGTCATGAGGCCTCTGGCAGCTTGTCGAGATAGTAGCCGATGCCGCGGGCGGTCTTGACCGTCAGGCCATGCGGCGAAAGCCTTTTTCTCAGGCGGCTGACATATTGCTCGATGGCATTGGCGGAGATGTCGTCATCGAAAGCAGTCAGCGATTGCATGATTGCTTCCTTGGCGACAACCTTGCCGGCGCGCATGAAGAGGATTTCGAGCAGGCCGAGCTCGCGGGCGGGAATATCGAGCGGTATGGCGCCGGCGGAAAAGGCGCGGGAATTAAGGTCGAGCGAGATCGATCCGAAACTGACTGTCGAGGAGTGCAGCCCGGCCTGACGGCGAAGAAGCACGCGGACACGTGCCTCGAATTCGGCAATGTCGAAGGGTTTGATGAGATAGTCGTCCGCACCGAGATCCAATCCCTTCACACGTTCTTCCGGTGATCCGCGGGCTGTCAGGATCAGCACTGCAGCCCGGCTGCCGCGAGCGCGCATGGCGCGCAGCACATCGAGCCCGTCCATCTCCGGCAGGTTCAGATCGAGAATGACGAGATCGAAATTTTCCGCGGCGATAACGGCATTGGCCGAGGCCCCGTCATGGACGACATCCACCGCATGGCCCGTGCCGCGCAAGATCGCCGACAGGCCATCGGCCAGTGCAATATTGTCTTCGGTGAGCAGGATGCGCAACGGATGTTCCCCGGATTTTTCAGCGAGTTTATCAGGGATGGCAATCTGATGTCACAGCGATTCTGGGAATTGGTGAACGGAGGATGGTATTTGCTCCCGTTCATCATGAGCCCTGTCGCCACGACGCCGTAAACCAGTTTAACTCCGCGCCGAATACCGATGGTAGGTGAAAGCTGTCATGATAGACTGCGGGAAGGTCGTGGAGGCTTTGCAGATGAGGAACATATCGGTCGCGCTCGCGGAAAGCCCGGAAGAGATCGATGCCGTTCGACATCTCAGTCGCGCCTTCCGACAATGGCTTTACGACAACTATTCGGATGAGCGGGCGCAGATCGAACTTTATTACAGTCCGGAAAAGTTCGAGGCGATGCTCGCCGACCTGCCGAAAATCCACGCAAGGCCACAAGGCGCTATCTTCCTGGCGCGGCTCGGCGGAGAGATTGTCGGCTGCGTGATGCAGCACGAGATCGCGCCGGGCATTTCGGAGATGAAACGGCTCTTCGTTTCCGATTCAGCACGCGGCAGCGGCGCGGCGCTGGCGCTCTGCGAAGCTTCTCTCGCGCAGGCCAGGAAGGATGGCTACAGGATGATGCGGCTCGATACCGGCCATCGGCAGATCGCAGCGCAGAAGCTATATCGGCGCCTGGGTTTTCAAGAGCGAGACGCCTATTACGAGATCCCTGAAGATCTGAAGCCGATCCTGATGTTCTTCGAGCGCGAGCTTTGAGGGCTGACTATGGCCACTACTGGAAGCCGACTCTTGTCTGGCTTGTGCGGCTCGGGCATTCTTACGCGATGAGGAGCCTTTTCATTCTGTTTCTGTTCCTGGTGCCTGGCCTTGCTGCCGCGGATCAGGTCTTCTATCCGGCAAAGTCGGGCAATACCGATGCGCCGGTGCTGACAGTCTATTCCTCGCTCGACGAGCCCTTGGCGCAGCCGATGATCCGTGGCTTTCAGGAGGCCAATCCGGATGTGGCGGTCAAATATGAGGACATGCTGACCGGGGACATCTACGACCGCATCGTCAAAGAGACGGATGCCGGCGATAAGACTGCGGACTTCGCCTTCTCCTCTGCGATGGACCTGCAGGTGAAGCTTTCGAACGACGGCTATGCGCAGGTGAGCAACCTGCCGATGAGCGCCCAGTGGCCGAAATGGGCGAACTGGCGCAACACCGCCTATGCGCTGACCTTCGAACCCGCGGTTTTTGTTTATCACAAGCCGAGTTTCATCCATGAGCCGGTGCCGAGTTCGCGGGCGGAATTCGTCGATTACCTGAAGCGCAAGGGTAACGAGGTCTATGGGCGGATCGGCACCTATGACATCGAACGTTCCGGCGTGGGCTTTTTGTTCATGGCGCGCGATCAGGAACAGTTCGGCGATATCTGGTCGGTGATCGGGGCGATGGGGGCTGCGGGCGTGAAGCTCTATTCCACGAGTTCGGCGATCCTGGAGCGGGTGGCCGACGGGCGCTTCGTGCTCGGCTATAATATTCTCGGCTCCTATGCGGCTGACTGGGCCTCGCGTCACCCTGACGTCGGTATCGTTCTGCCGAAAGACTATACGGTTGTAATGTCGCGCATCGGCCTGGTGCCGCAGGCGGCCGCCGAGCCGGAACTGGGGCGGCGCTATCTCGCCTTCTTCATGTCGAAGGAAGGCCAGACGATCATGGCCCGCGAGTTGCAGATCCCGGCCGTCAGCCCGGAAGTGGCCGGTGAGAATACCGCCAATACGTTGCAGGAACTGCTCGGCGCACAGTTGCGTCCGGTGCCGGTCAGTCCGGGTCTGATGGTCTATCTCGATCAGGTGAAGCGGGCACGGCTGATTGCGCACTGGAATGAGGTGCTGCGGACGCAGTAAAAACCTCGCTTGCCAATCTTGCCGGTAAGCGGGAATGGTCCGAGTTCTAAGTTGGAAATGCATCAGGGCGAGGGTGCTTCCGGCGAACCTCGCCCTTTCGCAGCGATGTGGCCGCAATAGCTGCAATCAGCCTTTGCGTATCACCACTTCCAGATATTCAGCCGGCACGACCATGGTGCCATCCTTGGCGCGGTTGAAGCGGGCGATGAGCGCAAGAAAATCCTTCTCAAGCGCCACCTTGCCGGGCTCTGGCAGAGCTTCAAAAGCTTTGTGGACCGGGCCATACCAGGTGCGGAACACTTCCAGCCAATGCTCGGGCGAGCGGTAGCGGAAATTGTACATGAGCGACGTCGCCTCGATGCTGGCCTGGCCTCCGAACATTTCTTCCAGCCTTGCCTTGGTCCCCCACAGGGCCGGCGACCTGACGCCCGGCATTGGCGGAATATGCTGGCCTATCGTCTTGAAGACTTGGCCGATGAAGCTCTCCGGCGTCCAGTTCGCCATGCCGATGCGCCCGCCCGGCCGGCAGACGCGCAGCATCTCCCTTGCTGCCTTGTCCTGATCCGGTGTGAACATGACGCCGAAGGTGGAGACCACGACATCGAAGCTTGCGTCCTTGAACGGCAGGGCTTCGGCGTCGGCCTGCTGGAACTCTACCGCCAGGCCGTTCGCCATCGCCCGTTCTCGGCCGCGCTCCAGAAGTTCCGGAACGTAGTCGGTCGAAGTCACCTCGGCCCAGCGCCTGGCGGCGGCAAGCGTGGCATTGCCGTTGCCGGCGGCGATATCGAGCACCTTTTCACCGGACCGCAGGTCGAGGGCTTCGCAGAGGCTTTCACCGACGATCTGCAGCCGGGCGCCGATGACGGAATAGTCGCCGGATGCCCAGGCGACCTGCTGGCGCGACTTCAACGCGGCGAAATCGGGTGCGGGCTGTGTTGCGGTATTGAGCGTGGTTTGCATGGCATGTCTCCTCTCATGTCGGCGAGCACAGGCTGTTGGTGCGATCGCTCGCCGGTTTTGCAATGATATTCAGGTGTATGCGCAGCGTTCGACCGGCTTCTGGAAGCGTCTCAGGTCGGCTTACACGAGATCGTGCCTCGGGATGTGCGATAGGCCTAGTGTAGAAAATGGACCGGGACCGGTACAAAAAATGGATCAGGCGGCTGCGTAGGAGCTGCGCACCATCCAGTTTCCGATGCTTGCGGCAAGTGACGTATCGCCGATGAAGGAGATGCGCTCCCCGGCGATCTCCATATCGAGACTGGAATGCCCCATCCAGGCCGAGGTCATCGCCTTCAAATCGGCGGTGACGAAGAGATCGACATCGTAACCTGGATCCGTGAGGCAGAGGTCCACAGGCGTGCCCAGCCGCGCTACCAGCCAGTAATGCCGTTCGTCGCGCGGCAATTCGGGATAGGTGAACTGGATAACGCTGCGCTTGCGCAAGGGCAGGGCGGCGGCATTGACCTTGCGGCGCATGTTCCACATCAGAATGCGGGCATCAAGCTTTTCGAGCGTTACGTTGGCGTCGATATTGCGATGCGCCCAAGTGCCGAGCGCGTGCACGATCGGCTCAAGCTCGTTGGCAATCTCGGTGGTCTTGTAGGCGATCTCGCCGGTCGTGCGGTTTTCCGAGCGGGTGACGAGACCGTTTGCCTCCATGTCACGCAGCCGCTTTGCCATGAGGGTCGGCGACATTCCCGGCACGCCGCGCCGGATCTCGTTGAACCGCGTGGAGCCGGACCACATTTCGCAGAGCAGCAGCAAGGTCCACCGCGGCTCAAGCAACTCGCACGCCTTGGAAACCGGACAAAACTGGTTGTAACCGCCATTTGCCATCGGATCGCCCTCCGTGGCCGAGTATCGGCCAAGTTCCTGAGGGCGTCCAGTACGGACAATGTACTAATCCGGTCGCCTTTCGCGGGCAGATAGCCGAATTACGGCAAAAAAGTGTCCTGTTGCACTGGATATCCTGATGATGTCAGCTAAATGACAGCTTCATATGATGGCTTGGGCTACTTCCTTTCCGTGGAGGCGGAGAGTTGAAGAATTCCGGGAGGACTTCCGCTCGCTATCAGGACAATTGCGTCCACCGATCGGTGATCTCTCCTCATTTTCAAAAATAGCACTGGCGGTCCGCTCAGCCGCAGCACGGAGGACACATCGTGAAGCACACTTTCATCGCAACTCTTTTGGCAGCGGCTATCGCGCTGCCGGCCTATGCGGCCGATTACACAATCATCGCTCCGGCAGCGCCCGGCGGCGGCTGGGACCAGACGGCCCGCTCGCTGCAGACGGTGCTGCAGCAGGAGGGCATTTCCAAAAGCGTCCAGGTTCAGAACGTACCGGGTGCAGGCGGCTCTATCGGCCTTGCCCAGTTCAGCAGCCAGAGTGCGGGCAATCCGAACGCTCTCATCGTCGGCGGCTATGTCATGGTCGGCGCGTTGCTGACCAACAAGTCGGTCGTCACGCTGAAGGACGTCACCCCGATCGCCCGTCTGACCGGCGAATATGAAGCCGTCGTCGTTCCGGCCGCGTCGGATATCAAGACACTTGCCGATCTCGTCACCAAGCTGAAGGCTGATCCGGGCGCCGTTTCCTGGGGCGGCGGTTCTGCCGGCGGCACGGACCATATCGCCGTCGGCCTGATCGCCAAGGCTTCCGGCGTCGATCCGACGAAGATCAACTATGTCGCCTTCTCGGGCGGTGGCGAAGCACTCGCTGCTATCCTCGGCGGCCAGGTCACCGCCGGCATTTCGAGCTACAGCGAGTTCGAATCGCAGGTCAAGGCCGGCACGTTGCGCCTGCTCGGAGTTTCCAGCGATGCCCGTATCGCCGGTGTCGATGCCCCGACCTTCAAGGAAGCCGGTACCGACGTGACCATCCAGAACTGGCGCATGGTCGCTGCCGCTCCGGGCCTGACCGATGAAGAAGTCGCCTCGATCGCTTCCGACTTCGACAAGCTGCACAAGTCTGCCGCCTGGCAGGAAACTCTGAAGACCAAGGGCTGGGCCGACACCTACCTCGCAGGTGACGAGTTCAAGGCGCAGCTCGAAAAGGATGTCTCCGCTACCGAAGGCATTCTCAAAGATATTGGTCTCGTTCAATGAGTGAGGCCGATACCTCATCGGCAATAAAGCGCCGCCCTGATTGGGCGGCGCTGATCATTGCCGTTTTCCTTATCGCCGTCGCTGTCGTGGTGTTCTGGGATGCGTCGCATTTGAAGACGATCGCGCAGTATGACCGCATCGGCCCGTCGACTGTGCCGAAAGTCGTCGCTCTCGGCCTCTTCTGTCTTGGTATCTGGACGGCGATCGAAGCCTGGCGCGGGGACTTTCCAGAGCGTGAGCATCAGGAAGTGGCACCTGTCATCTGGGTCATCGCGGGCCTTGCCGGGCAGATGCTGCTCCTGCGCACCGCCGGCTTCTCGATCGCGACAGGCGTGCTCTTTGCGCTGACGGCGCGCGGTTTCGGCAAGCGGCAGATCTGGTTCTCGCTGCCGGTCGGCATCATCATGAGCTTCATTGTCTGGGCGATGTTCTCGCAGCTGCTGCAGCTCACCTTGCCGGCCGGCCCGCTCGAACACCTGTTCTTCTGATAGCGCTCGCCTCGCGGCCAGGCGCTTTCAGTTCTTTTGCTTTTTGCGCGGACGGTCCTGTGCCCCCTCAGGAGCCGCCGCTTGGGATAAAACCATGAGCACATTCGAATTCCTCTGGCAGGGCATTCTGGTTGCTGGGCAGCCGATCAACCTGCTCTACGCCCTCATCGGCGTGACCCTTGGCACTGCCGTCGGCGTCCTGCCGGGTATCGGCCCGGCGCTGACCGTGGCGCTGCTCTTGCCTGTCACCTACAAGCTCGATCCGGGCGGCTCGCTCATCATGTTTGCCGGTATCTATTACGGCGGCATGTATGGCGGCTCGACCACTTCGATCCTTCTGAACACGCCGGGTGAAAGCGCCTCGATCGTCACTGCACTCGAGGGCAACAAGATGGCGCGTGCAGGCCGTGGCGGACCGGCGCTGGCGACGGCGGCCATCGGCTCGTTCGTCGCCGGCCTTATCGCCACGCTCGGCCTTGCCTTCATTGCCCCCTATATCGTGAAACTGGCGTTGATCTTCGGTCCCCGCGAATATTTCGCACTGATGGTGCTGGCTTTCGTGACCGTCTCTTCGGCCTTCGGGGATTCGGCGTTGCGTGGCCTTACTTCGCTCTTCATCGGCTTTGCGCTCGCCATGGTCGGCATCGACCAGCAGACGGGCCAGGCGCGCCTTTCCTTCGGCATTCCCGACCTGCTCGACGGTATCGAAGTGACGACGCTGGCTGTTGCCATGTTCGCCATTGGCGAGACGCTCTACATCGCCGCTCAAGGAAAGCGCGGCGAGGACAAGGTGGAAGCGGTTCGTGGCTCGCTCTGGATGAACAAGCAGGACTGGGCGCGTTCCTGGAAGCCGTGGCTGCGCGGCACGCTCATCGGCTTCCCCATCGGCGCCATGCCGGCGGGCGGTGCGGAAATCGGCACGTTCCTCTCCTATGCCACGGAAAAGCGGCTGTCGAAGAACCCCGAGGAGTTCGGCCATGGCGCCATCGAAGGCGTTGCCGGTCCGGAAGCTGCCAACAATGCCTCGGCCGCCGGCACGCTGGTGCCGTTGCTGACGCTCGGCCTGCCGACGTCTGCGACGGCGGCAATCATGCTCGCCGGCTTCCAGCAATATGGTCTGCAGCCGGGTCCGCTGCTTTTTGCAACCAACCCGCAGCTCGTCTGGGGCCTCATTGCCAGCCTGCTCATCGCCAACGCGATGCTGCTGGTGCTGAACCTGCCGATGATCGGCCTCTGGGTTCGCCTGCTGACGGTTCCGAAGCCGTGGCTTTATGCGGGCATCCTGCTGTTTGCGACGCTCGGCACCATCGGGGCCAACCCGTCGGTCTTCGAGCTCGGCATGCTGCTCGCCTTCGGCGTGCTCGGCTATATCATGCGGATCTTCGGCTATCCGATCGCGCCGGCTGTCGTCGGCCTCATCCTCGGGCCGCTGGCCGAGCAGCAGCTTCGCAGAGCGCTCTCGATCAGCCAGGGTGATGTGACCACGCTCGTCATGTCACCCATCGCCTGCGGACTGCTGATCGTCGCGGCTGCGGCCTTCCTGATTCCGCTGATCCTGAGATTGCGGGGCCGCGGCCAGGTTCTCTCGCAGCTCGCGGCAAATGAAGACTAAACCAAAAAGACAACCTGACCCCTAATTCAGGCCGGCCGTGGCGACATGGCCGGCCTTTTCTTTGTGGTTTGTCATTTTTTGTCGGCATCTGGAAATCCATGCCCCGTAAGTGTAGGAATTATAAAAGAAATTTTCCATATCGCTGAGTTCTGTTCTTTCGCCGGCGAAAGAAATATGCGCTTTTTGCATAGCTGCGGTGATTTCCTGCGCGTTGTAGGTGCATGCAGCTTCCCCCATCTATAGAGGGTCAACCAAAGAGCGAGAGGAAAAGAAGATGTCCGCTTTCAGAAAGTCGATCCACAATGGTTTTCTGGCCCGTGCCTTTGCAGCGCTCGGTGCCGCGAACGCAGTCAGCGCCGCTGTCGAAGGTGGCCGCAAGCCGCGCGCCCGTGACCTGCAGGAGCTTGGTATCGATCCGGTAAGCTTCGGCCGTGTCATCCGGTAAGACGCGGCGAATGCATAGATTGAATATCAAAGTATCTATTGAATGAATGAGCCCGCAACCGTTGGTCGCGGGCTTTGTTTTTTGAGACTATGCGAGCCGCAGCGCCAGACCGCCGCGGCTTTTTGACTATCAGGCGTGCAGGCGCTCCCGCTCGGGGACATCAGCTTCTTTCTGACGTTCCTGCCTGTTGTAGCGGATCGAGGACCAGAGCGAGATGCCGATGAGCGCCGCGCCGCCAAGACCGGTGATGACCTCAGGAATATGCGTCAAGGTCTGCACATACATGATCACCGAGAGGATCAGGATGGCGTAGAAGGCGCCGTGTTCCAGATAGCGGTATTCGGCCAGCGTTCCCTTTTCCACCAGCATGATCGTCATGGAGCGTACGTACATGGCGCCGATGCCGAGGCCGATGGCGATGATGAACAGGTTCTGCGTCAGCGCGAAAGCGCCGATGACGCCGTCGAAGGAAAAGCTGGCATCCAGAACTTCCAAATAGATGAAAGCGCCGAGGCCGCCTTTTGCCGCCTCACTCATCGCACGCTGCGAAGCATCGAGAAGACCGCCGATGACTTCAACCACCAAGAAGGTCACGAGACCGTAGATGGCGCAGTAGACGAAGGTGGTCGCGTCTTCGCCTTCCAGGAGATAGGAGAACAGCAGGATGAGCAGGAGCACGAAGGCGATCTCGATGCCCTTGACGGCGGCCGAACGCGCCATCATCCGCTCCAGCGAGCCGATCCAGTGGACTTCCTTCTCGTGGTTGAAGAAGTAGGAGAGGCCGACCATCATCAGGAAGGTGCCGCCGAAGGCTGCGATCGGCAGATGCGCGTCGTTCATGATGCGGGCATATTCGGCCGGTTCACGCGCCGCCAGTACGAGTGCTTCCCATGGGCCTATCTTTGCCGCGATGGCGACAATTGCCAGCGGAAAGACGATGCGCATGCCGAAAACGGCAATGACGATACCCCATGTCAGGAAGCGCTGCTGCCAGACAGGGGTCATTTCCTTGAGTTTGTTGGCATTGACGATGGCATTGTCGAAGGAGAGCGAAATCTCCAGAACGGCCAGCACGGCGCAGATGAAGAAGATGGTGGCCATGCCACCCAGCGTGCCTGTCGACTGCCAGCCGAGGAATGCGCCGAGCGCGAGGCCGAGCGCGGTGACGATGAAGGCCCAGCGGAAATAGCCGAGCGAGGATTTTTGGGATTGAAGCTGGTTCATGGCTGCACCTTGCAGCCGCAAACCGTTTCTGAAGAGATGGTGAAAGCAGAAAACCGCATACCATCAAGGGCATGCGCGTTTGGCATGGTGAGTTTTTTCATCGATGAAAAATCCGCCGGCTGATTTGCAGGCGGTACCGACATCACGAGAGCGCCGTAAAAACTCTCGCCAGAGGGGCCCGGCACCAGGGTTCCCCCGCAGCCGATGTCTGGATGAGGCGGCGGGTGCATCACTAGGTAGTGATGTTACGGCGCCAGTCAAGATGCCCGTTCGAGCAGAGTTGGCGATTTCTTTGGAACCATGCGGTCCCTCGCTCGTTACGATCTGGCTGAGCCGATGAAAACATCTCAGATACTCTTAAAGGAGGGCGATGATGCATAATTCGACCCATGTTCCCGACAAGCGCACGGAAGCCTCCGACCGCATGAAGCGGGCGAAACCCAACCGTATGCAGAAGGCACAGGTTCTGCCTCCGCATCAGGTGGATCTGACGTTGACGCCGGGGGTTCTCCACGACATTCACGTGCCGGCGCACGTGACCGGCAGCGACCTCTCCAGGGGTGGGCCTGATATCAAGAGCGACGATCCCAACGTCGCTAAGCCCGTTCGCTGAAAACCAGTTCCGCAACCGACAAGCCAGTGAGATACGAATGACGATCAACCTTGTGCCGCGCGATATCTTCATCCAGCACGAAAATGAGTGGCAGGCCGTGCGCGAAGCGGCCGAACGCCGGATCGATGTCGGCAAGCGCCAAACGCCATCCGTGCCGCCGAGTGGACAAACTGCAAAACCCGCTGTTGTACCTTCGGCAGCGCAAGGCTGCTGAGCACATAGCAGAGTTTGAATGATACGCCCGGCCAGGTGCCGGGCGTTTTCGTTTCCGGTGGATTCCTGCTTGGGAAACCGATCCTGGGCTGTGCCTTGCCAACCTTTCCGAAAGGATTGAGCAGCGATAATCCGGCCCATTCAAGGGAATCGGATCGATGGCCAAGACAGCGACACGCGGCCGCCGCAAGGCGCCGGCAAGAAGAAAGAACACCGCATCCTCCGGCGGCGCTCTGCCTTGGATGGTGATCGGCCTCGCTGCGGTGGGTACTATTGCCGCCTACGACAACTGGAATAGCATCCGCCCGATGCTCGGCAAGGCGCCGGCTGCAATCGTCCGTGATACGGCCGATGCCAAACCGCAGGCAGCCAAGGAGGCGCCGAAGCAGGTTGCCGTTGCGGCACCTGCCGCCAAGCCGCGGCAGACAAACGATCCTGTGCCACCCGCTGCAATCCCCTTCACCTCCTCCGCTCCAGTGCCGACGGCGAAGATCGTGCCAGCCTCCATTTCCCCGGCCGCTTCGGAAACCGCCAAGGCTGCTTTCGGATATTGCGGGCAGGGCGAGCATATCAACTGCGTCGGCGATGCCGGCACTTTCTGGTACAAGGGTGAGAAGATCGTCGTCGCCGATATGGTGAGCCCGGATGTCGACCGCGCGCGCTGCGAAGACGAACGGAAAATCGCCTTTGCCGCCAAATCACGGCTGCTCGCGCTGCTGAATGCGGGTCCGTTCAACATGGATGCCGCCGGCAAGTCGGATGACCGGGGTGCACCGCGTGTCATTTCGCGCGACGGACGCTCCTTCGGCACGCGCCTTATCAACGAGGGCCTGGCGAGGAAGCCGGGATCTGGCTCAGGCTCCTGGTGCGCCTGAGGCGGTCAGTCCAACGATCTCTTATTTTCCACCATTTTTCTGTGCCGGCGCCTTGCCACTGGTGCGGAAGCTGCCCGTGAAGGCCGAATCCTTGCTTTCCGCCGTGCATTCGATGGCTATCGGCTTGCCGGCATAGGGGTTGCCGAAGGTGCAGAAGCCGGCAACCTTCACTTCACCCGTCATCTTGTTGCCGACGCCAGTGGTGACGAGGCTGAGGGGCAGGCGGGCGTTGCCATTGGATGCAGGCTTGATGCCCTTTCCATCGCCCTGGAAGCCCAGCAGCTTGCCTTCAGAGGTGAAGATGAAGGTCACTGTGCCGTTGACCAGTGTAACGCTTGCAAGCTCTCCCTTGCAGCCCTTCGTGGCATCGAATTTGGCGACGACGAGCTTCTGACATTTACCGGAGAGTGCGATGACGCCCGGCGCGCCTGGAAAATTGTTCTCCGCCTGCGCTGCCGCCGCAAAAGCGAGAGTGGAGAAGGCGGCGATGCCAAGCGCTGATAATTTCATTTCGATTCGAACCCCATGTCCTGACGAGGCGAATCAGTGCCTCAGGTCCATTATCGCGCATGGCACGGCTCTGTGTCTGAATTTGGTTTCGGTGCGACCTCTTATCCTGTCAGCAGGGATACATTCGCTTGAGCGACGTGAGCAGGACGTAGGGATAAACCTGGAATGTTTCCTCGCCGGTATCTGGGTGCATTTCCAGATATTTCTTCACAATGGCAACATATTCGGCGTTTGAAATCGCGCGGTCCCGCGGTGGGCAGTATAGCCGCGGTTGGCCTGCATCCTTGAGTTCATCGTTCACAAATAAGAGTGTCAGTCCAGCTGCGCCGATCAGCATTTCGACGACACTCGTCTGCTTGCTTTCCATCAGCGTGCGGAACTTCATATCTTCCTTTGCGGAAGCCGGGCTCGAGCTCAGCACCAACAGCAATATCAATCCAACAGTGATTTTCATGCGCACCCCCAATGAGGGAGAGCGAAACAACATTGCAACCGGTTGGTCAAGCCTTCCCTCGGGGGAAGTCTGCAGGACTGCTTTGTGATTGAGTTGCAATGCTGCGCAGGCGTGAGATGATTTGCGAACCGCAAATCGCCAAAATGAAAAAGGCCTCTCGATTTCTCGAAAGGCCTTGCTTTTCAGCAAATTAGGATGGTGGGCGTGACAGGGATTGAACCTGTGACCCCTACGATGTCAACGTAGTGCTCTCCCGCTGAGCTACACGCCCATCCGATGGCGGCGCATAGATCACAAAACCTCCGGAGCCGTCAATAGGCTTTTTTGAAGTTTTGTGACGAGCCGCCAAGAAGCCTTATGCGGCAAGCATCTTGTTGACCTCGTCCACGAGATCGCGCAGGTGGAAAGGCTTGGAAAGGACCTTTGCATCCTTCGGCGCCTTCGAATCAGGGTTCAATGCAACGGCCGCAAAGCCGGTGATGAACATCACCTTCAGGTCCGGATCGAGTTCGGTCGCGCGGCGTGCCAGCTCGATGCCGTCCATTTCCGGCATGACGATGTCGGTCAGCAACAGCGAGAAGGGCTCCTCACGCAGGCGGTCATAAGCGCTAGCGCCGTTGTCGTAGGAAAGGACCTTGTATCCGGCCTTTTCGAGCGCCTTCACGAGGAAGCGGCGCATGTCGTTGTCGTCTTCGGCGAGAAGTATCTTCTGAGTCATTAATCCGGACCGCTGATCACTGATGTTTTATGGGATACCAGCCATCTACACTAGACTTCGCCCGGTAAACAACCGGTGAAATCGCCCTAGCCGCGACTGCTATCCCCTGTATGTAGTATGGACTTAAGGGCAGGCAACTGGCAACATGGTCGTCACAGCCACTTGATGACATGGTAAAGAGGGCAGAAAGTGCCGGAAATACGCGAATACGAGCTTTTTGAAGTGCATGAGCCCGTGTCGCAGACCATTCCCTTCGTCTACAACTCCCCTCACAGCGGCCGTATTTATCCACCGGAATTCATCGCGCAGTCCCGGCTGGAAGGTATCTCGATACGCCGTTCCGAAGACCACTATGTCGATGAGTTGTTCGGCGCGNNGCGCGCCTATCTCGACGTCAATCGCGAGCCCTATGAACTCGATCCGCGCATGTTCGACGGGTTGCTGCCGCCCTATGCGAATATCAACTCGCTAAGGGTTGCGGGTGGACTCGGCACCATCCCGCGCATCGTGGCCGAGAATATGGAAATTTATGCACGCCGGCTGCCCGTTCAGGAAGGGCTGGAACGTGTCGAAAGCGTCTATAAGCCCTATCACTCGACGCTGAGGCGGCTGATTGCGCGCACGCATGTGCAGTTTGGTTTCGGTGTTCTGATCGACTGCCATTCCATGCCGGGCAATGTGCGCGTTGCCGGCAGCAATGCGCGGCCCGATTTCATCATCGGCGACCGCTACGGCACCAGCGCTTCGGCTGAGCTGTCGCGCACGGCGATTGGTATCCTTGAGGAAATGGGTTTTGCGGCGATCCGCAACAAACCCTATGCCGGCGGTTTCATCACCGAGCACTACGGCCGCCCGTCACGCGGGCTTCATGCATTGCAGATCGAAGTGAATCGCTCGATCTATGTCGACGAAGTGACACTGGAGAGGCGTTCGGATTTTTCCACCGTCGTAACGGCGATTACATCCTTCATGCAGCAGATGGCTGACTATGTCGAGAAGTTCGCTGGCGACCACCGGGCGCTTGCAGCCGAATAACTCCTGCTTTCAGATCAAAAAAAACCGCGCTTTGTCAGCGCGGCTAAGTCTAGGGAGGAAACACCCAAGGAGGGTATTTACAGTCAGAAGACTGTAGGTCGGAAACTACTGCTGCATTGCACAAATGTCAAGCAATATATTGCACTGCAAAATCTTTAGGCAGCTAACCGGAAATTGCCTGTTGCATTTGCATTCCACCGGTTTTTCGCTATGAAAAACGCCATCTCCCGCCAGCTATATGGATTTCTCCATGCTTCCTGACCGTTCGTTCTTCAACCGTCTCGCCGAAGCTGCCAAGGCGGAAACCTTGCCGCGATTTCGCTCCAGCATCGATGTCACCAACAAGCTGTCATCGGGTTTTGATCCCGTCACGGAAGGCGACAGGGCGGCGGAGACGGCCATTCGCGCGCTGATCGAGGCGCATTTCCCCGAACACGGTATTTTGGGCGAAGAGCACGGCAGTGTCGGCCTTGACCGAGAACATGTGTGGGTGATCGACCCGATCGACGGCACGCGCGCCTTCATCTCCGGCGTCCCGGTCTGGGGAACGCTGATCGGCCTGCAGAAGAACGGCCGGGCGGTTGCCGGCATGATCGAACAACCCTTCACCGGCGAGCGTTATTTCGGCGACGAGAATGGTTCGACCTATAGCGGGCCGGAAGGCGAGCGCCGGCTGCAGGTACGCGATTGCGGCACGGTGTCCAAAGCCATCCTTTTCACCACCTCGCCGCATCTCTTCGTTGGCGAGGAAATGGAGAAGTATCGGGAGATCGAAAGCCAGGTTCGGCTCTTCCGGTACGGCTGCGATTGTTACGCCTACGCACTGCTGGCGGCAGGCCATGTCGATCTCGTCATCGAAAACAACCTCAAGCCCTATGATGTCGGCGGGATCATCCCCGTTATCGAGGGCGCCGGCGGCATCATGACCACCTGGGATGGCGGGCGGCCGGAAAACGGCGGCTCGATCATCGCTGCCGGCAGCAGGACGGTCTACGAGGAGGCGATCGCCATTCTCCAGCGCTAAAGCATGTCGCGCAAAAGTGTGCAGCGGTCTTGCGATAACGACATGCGTAAAATCGCAGCTTCAGACGCCGATCGCCGTCACTTCTTCGGTCGCTTCGGCATCGCTACCGGGAATGAAGGCGTTAAAGGCGGCAAGGGCGGCGGTGCGATACATATCCCTTTCCTGGAATATCTCGTGGCGAGCGCCATTGATCGGCACGAGCTGACCGGCGCGGAAATAGCGCGAAAGCCGCTCCTGCGCCGTATAAGGCACCAGGCCATCGCGTGTCGGTGCGATGACGACAGAGGGGATGGTGATCGAAAAGAGATGGTAGGGCTCCGTCACCCGATCGATCGCCTTCATGCACTCATGCATCCACCGCGCAGTCGGCGCTCCCAGCGCAAGTTCCGGATGTGACTTCACCACGGCAATGTTGCGCTCGAAGCGCGTTTCGTCCGACGTAAGCAGATTATCGGGGAATTGCAGCTCCTTCATTTTTCCGAGCGGCAGGCCGCCGAGGCCGATGGCGCAGAGCGCGGCCGAAATCGTCCGGATGACACCCTCAGACGCAGATTGCCCGCTGAGGCCGAGGAAGGGTGCCGAAAGCACCATGCGCTCGATGCGTGTCGAAAGGTAGGGGGCGGCGGAAAGGGCGATCAGCGCGCCGGTGGAATGGGCGAGCAGATAGAAGGGCAGGCGCGTATCCGGCAGCACGACCTTCTCGAGGAAGGTATCGAGGTCACGCTCGTAATCCGCAAAGCGGCGGATGTGGCCATGGTTGCGCTTCTTGATCAGCCTGGGCGAGCCGCCCTGGCCGCGCAGGTCGAAAGTCGCGACCCAGAGGCCCTTGGCGGTGAGATCGCGGATCGTCTCGAAATACTTTTCGATGCATTCGCTGCGCCCGTGCAGGAGGACCACCGTTCCATGGGCGATCGATGTCTGCGACCGGAAGACGGCGTAACGCAACCTATGGCCGTCGTGGGTCTCGAAAAAACCTTCGGTGCGGTTCTCCGGCGTCGGATTGTCTGGGGTCGAGTAAAGAACCTGTTCCATAGGCAGAATGTTTCTTCGCGTGAGAGATATACTAGGGGATACCGCAGGGGCCAGGAAAATCAACGGCCAAATTGCCGCTTAATATAAGCTAACTATAATACATTAAGATCTTTCTATATGGCAAGCTTCGCGAAAGCAGAGACACGCTATGGTTAGTGCGAACGAAAGATTTGTTCCGGCATGAGGCCGGTTATCCGCACGTTCATGACTGAAGATTGGGGCGCCGGGAGGCTGGCCATGAATTCGGTTTCTTCCGTCGGGTCTGTCAATTCCGGCGTCCGCCAATCAACCGGTCCGGAGCGGCCGGAGTCCGTTCTCGACTATCTACAGTCGGATTATCTCGATATCGATCCGCCGGAAGCGCATCTGGCGATCCTGAAGCTTTTCAGCGACAATCCGAAGTCACAGGCAGCTTTCGCGCGGGAATATGCTGCACTCATGGCAATGCCGCAGAATTCCGGCATCTCACCGGAAAATGGCCAGTTTCTCGCGCTCGAGCAGATGATCATTGATAACCGCGACGCCTTTCCGGCAGCGGGGTTCACGATCAGCACGAAGCTGCCGGGCGGCGGTTCCATCGTTGCCGAAGTGCCGCCCTCAAACAGCGGCGGCAAGGAGAGTGGCAGTCCTTTTTCGATATTTTCGAGCAGCGATTCAGCCGCGTTGTCGCGCATCATCAGCGCTCTCATGCTCAGTCATCAGGATGCCGCGGCTGACAGGCTGGATGCGACGCAGGATCAGTTTGCAGAGCTTTATGCCTGAAGAAAAGAGGCCGGCGGAGCTGAGGGAGCCCTTGGCCGGCCGAATTTAGGCTGAAGAAGAAGGGACGATACACTTCAACCTTCGGGCTAGTGTCACCCGATGTTTTATCTCTGGACCTCAGCGCCTGAACCTTTGCCGAACCCGTCGTTCATACAGGGTTCACGCAGCAATGCGGGTGCTTCGAAGAAGGCCTTGAAGTCTCAGAAAGCCATCCCCATCTGAACTTTGCGGACGCCAGAAGGGTCCGCGCAACCGTCCCGAAGCCGCCAAGAGTGGGGTTTCAGGGCATGATATCGCAACACGTCGCTTCCCTAGGAGGACATCATGCGTCACGTAGACTTCTCTCCCCTTTATCGTTCCACTGTCGGTTTCGACCGTCTCTTTACCATGCTCGACAGCCTCTCCCAGCCGGAGCAGGTTCCGAGTTATCCGCCGTACAATATCGAGCGGACCGGTGAGAACACCTATCGCATCACGATGGCCGTTGCCGGCTTTGATGAAACCGAACTCTCCATTGAATCGCATGCCCACGCGCTCATCGTGAAGGGTGAAAAGCGTGAAGAAAATGCCGATGGTAGCGAGTTCCTGTATCGCGGCATCGCAAAGCGCGCCTTCGAGCGCCGCTTCCAGCTTGCCGATCATGTCGAAGTGACCGCCGCTTCGCTGAAGAACGGCCTCCTGCACATCGACCTTCTGCGGAGCATCCCGGAGGCTCTGAAGCCCCGCAAGATTGCTATTGCTGCTGAGCCGGTCGATGCTCCGAAGGCCATCGAAGCGCAGGTCGTCAACAGCTAATCCGATTTAACGGATCAGACGCGAACGGCGCCCGAGAGGGCGCCGTTTTTTGTTTGTCTTTGTGTTTGTTGGAGGAGGCTTTTTGCTGGGGTCAGGCCGGGCTGGCGGCTTCTTCCAACTGCTTTTCGGTGGCGCGCCGCGCCGCAGCGGCTGCATATTTCTGGGCGATGACGGCGCAGACCATCAGCTGGATCTGATGGAAGAGCATCAGCGGCAGCACGATTGCCCCAATCGACTGGCCGGCGAAGATGACGTTTGCCATCGGAACGCCGCTTGCGAGGCTCTTCTTCGAGCCGCAGAAGGTGATGGTGATTTCATCGGCCTTGTTGAAGCCCAGCCAGCGGCTGCCATACATGGTGATGATCAAAACGAGGGCCAGCAGCACCATGTCGGCGATGATGACGGCGGCGATGTCGGCTATCGTGAAGGTATGCCACAGTCCTTCGACAACCGCCGTCGAGAAGGCCAGATAGACCACCATCAGGATGGAGCCGCGATCGACGGGCATGAGAATCTTCTTCTTCGAGCGGATCCATTCGCCAATCCAGGGCTGGAGGATCTGGCCTACGACGAAGGGGGCCAGAAGCTGGAGCAGGATCTGTTCGAGTGCATCGAAGGAAAAGCCGCCATGGCCGCCGACCGAGAAGAGCAGGCCGACGAGCAGCGGCGTCAGGAACATCCCGAAGATGTTGGAGGCCGAAGCCGAGCAGATCGCCGCCGGCACGTTGCCGCCGGCCATCGAGGTGAAGGCGATCGAGGACTGCACCGTCGACGGCAGCACGCAGAGGAAGAGAATACCGAAATAAAGCGGCTGCGGCAGGATCGAATTCGGAATGAAGCCCATCGCCAGGCCAAGAATCGGGAAGATGCCGAAGGTCGTCAGCAGGATGATCAAATGTAGACGCCAATGCAGCAGGCCGGCGATGACGACATCACGCGAGAGGCGTGCGCCATGCAGGAAGAACAGCAGCGCGATCGCGAAATCGGTCGCCACGCCAAACCAGCCGGCGAACGTGCCGCTCGCCGGGAAGATCGAGGCGAGTATGACGGTGCAGACGAGCAGGATCGTGAAGGTATCGGGCAAAAAGCGGCGCATGACAGTCTCGCTGGATAAATGAGTCATTGTTTTGTCGCTCATTATGATCCAGGATGCAAGGAATAACAGTTATTACAAATCTGGATCATCCTTATGCTCGACCTTTCGCAGCTTCGCAGTTTCGTCACCGTCGAGCAAATGGGCAGCTTTACACTTGCCGCCGAAAGGCTGGGGCTCGGACAATCGACAGTCAGTCAGCACATACAGAGGCTGGAAACCTCGCTCGGGCGCCGGCTGCTGGAGCGCGATACGCACAAGGTTGTGCTGACCGGTGATGGCGAGGCCTTGCTTTCGCATGCCCGCGCCATGCTGTCGATCGAAGGGCAGGTACAGTCGCTGTTCAGGGGCGGCAGCCTGCGCGGACGCCTGCGGTTGGGCGTCTCTGAGGATTTCGTGACAAGCCAATTGCCGGCGGTTCTGGAAGACTTCGTGCGTTCACATCCCTCGGTCGATCTGGAATTGACGGTCGCGCTGTCGGGCGTGCTCTATGAAATGCAGGATGCGGAAGCGATCGACCTCGTACTTGCCAAGCGGCGGCTTGGTGACGTGCACGGGCGGCTGGTCTATCGCGAGCCGCTGGTGTGGTTGGCGCGTGATCCGGAGCATGTACTTGCATCCGGTCCGCTTCCCTTGATCGCTTTCCCGCCGCCGAGCGTCACGCGCGCCATTGCACTGGAAGCACTCGGCCGTCACGGCGTAGCCTGGCGCATCGTTTGCACCTGCGGGAGTTTGAGCGGGCTGACGGCTGCTGCGCGTGCCGGCATGGGAGTGCTCGTCCAGCCGCGCAGCATGGCGCCCGCGGGATTGAAGGAAATCGCCTCTGGCAGATTGCCGGTGCTGGAGGATGTGGAATTTGTACTCGTACCGCGAAAGGGGGCCGATCAGGCGCTCGTGGCGGCACTTTCCGATGATATTTTGAAGAAGGTCAGGGGTTTGCGGTCGGCCTGAGCACCTTCAATCAAATCCCGCCGGAGCGGGCGGGATTTTATTTTTCGAAATCAGAACTCTACGACAAAAACGCACTGGCGGCGCGGACCGCAGTAGCGGCCGGAACACCGGCTCTTTCGGACAAGCGTTCCGGCAGTTGGCAAATCAGGCCGAGAGGCACTTCAGGAAACCGTCGACATCGGCTTCGGTCGTTGCAAAGCTGGTGACGAGACGGACCAGCGTTTCGCTCTCCGAAGCGAGGTCCGGCATGCCGGCCGGGATCGGCCACTCGTAGAATTTTGCGCCTTTGTCCTCAGCCGTCTTTGCAGCTGATTTCTGAATGACCGCGAAAACTTCGTTTGAAGCGGTCGGCCAAACGAGCCGAGCCGAGTTGCTGGCCCCGATACCGGCGCGCAGACGGTCGGCCATGCCGTTGGAGTGGCGGGCGAGATCGAGCCAGAGGCCGTTTTCGAAATAGGCATCGAACTGGGCGGAGATGAAGCGCGACTTGGAGAAGAGCTGGGCGGCGCGCTTGCGGATGAAGGGCATTTCCTTCGCCTGCTCCGGATTGAAGAAGACGATCGCTTCCGCGCACCAGCAGCCGTTCTTAGTGCCGCCAAAGGAGAGGATGTCGACGCCACGTTTCCATGTCATTTCGGCAGGCGTTGCGTTCAGCGCGACGAGCGCATTGGCGAAGCGGGCGCCATCCATGTGCAGAGGCAGATTGCGCTTCCTGGCGATGGCGGAAATTTCGCCGATTTCCGGCAGCGAGTAGACAGTGCCGATTTCGGTCGCCTGGGTAATGGTAACAGCGCTGGCGCGGCCGTGATGGACGGCATCCTCGGGGAAGGCGGCAATCTTTGCGGAGAGTGCGGCCGGGTCGATCTTGCCGAAATCGCCGGCGACCGGCATCAGCCGAGAAGAACCGGAGAAGAACTCGGGGGCGCCGCATTCGTCCTGGATCGCATGGGCTTCCTGATGGCAGAAAGTGATGCCGCCGGGGCGCTGTACGCTCGCGAGCGAGAGCGAGTTGGCGGCTGTGCCTGTCGCCACGAAGAAGACCGAAACCTCACGCTCGAAGATTTCAGAGAAGCGAGCTTCCACCTTTTTGTCGAGGTCGCTATTGCCATAGGCGGCAGCGTATCCGGGGGATTCAGCCAACAGGCGCTCGGCAATGGATTTATGGGCGCCAGCCCAGTTATCGGAAGCAAAAAACATGGGAGAAACCATTGGAAAAGATGGGGCAGGAGGTTCGGACGGGGACATTACGCCAAAGCTTAACAGGATCAAGGGCGGAAGTCGGGATGCATCACAGAAATTGAACTGCGCAATCAATAAACAAAATAATGCAGTGTTGTGTAATTTTATGTCGCGCTTTTCGCCGATTTGGCAATCTTCCGTCGTAAATTGACGTTTTTTTAAGAGGACACTCTTGCGAAGAGGAACTGTTTCTGGCATTGAGCTGATGAACTAGGACAGGGTTGCTGTCCTATTTTGGCCTTCCCGGCCGAAGAGGCGCCGAAAGCCCTGGCACAGAGCGGCTTTCACGCTATAGTTCTTTCGAGCGCCAAAGCCTTCACATGGCGGCGCGCGGAGGCGAATGGCAGGCGCGGAACGCGACGGTTTGCTTTCCTTGAGAAGCAGTTGTCTGCGATCGGATCTTCACAATGCAACAGCGCTGTCACGCGCCGGACCTATCTTCAGGGTGCGGAGCGCGACAAAAAGCCGCCCGCAGCCCCGCGGGCTTCGACAGGAGGAAAAACGATGACGAAGATGACGCCATCCACGGGTATTGACCAGTTCGCAGCAGCAGACGTGCGCGCAACGGCCAATACGCGTAAATCCGCCTCCGGCCTGCCGAAAAAACAGGGGCTTTACGATCCGCGCAATGAGCATGACGCCTGCGGCGTCGGCTTCGTCGCGCATATGAAGGGTCAGAAGTCGCACCAGATTATCAAGGACGGTCTCTTCATCCTCGAAAACCTGACGCACCGCGGTGCCGTCGGCGCCGATCCGCTGATGGGCGATGGCGCGGGCATTCTCGTGCAGATTCCGGACCGCTTTTTCCGCGAGGAAATGGCCCAGCAGGACATCACTCTGCCGAAGGCCGGCGAGTATGGCGTCGGCCATATCTTCCTGCCGCGCGATGAAAAGCAGATCGAGCATTTCAAGAAGGTGATCAAGGACGTCATTACCGAGGAAGGCCAGGTCTTCATCGGTTTCCGCGACGTACCGGTCGATAATTCCTCGCTCTCCAAGGCGCCGGCGATTGCCGCGACTGAACCGCATCACGTTCAAGTCTTCATCGGCGCGGGCAAGGATGCTGCGACGAACGACGAGTTCGAGCGCAGGCTCTTCACTCTGCGCAAGGTGATCTCCAACCGTATCTATGATGAGTTCGACGGCGAGGAGAGCAATTTCTATCCGGTGTCGCTGTCGAGCACGACCGTCGTCTACAAGGGCATGTTCCTGGCCTACCAGGTCGGCGCCTATTATAAGGACCTGTCGGACCCGCGCTTCGAAAGCGCCGTCGCCCTCGTGCATCAGCGTTTTTCGACCAACACCTTCCCGTCCTGGAAGCTCGCGCATCCGTACCGCATGGTCGCACATAACGGCGAGATCAACACGCTGCGCGGTAACGTCAACTGGATGGCAGCACGCCAGGCCTCGGTCTCCTCTCCGCTTTTCGGCGAGGACATCTCCAAGCTTTGGCCGATTTCTTATGAAGGCCAGTCGGACACGGCCTGCTTCGACAACGCGCTCGAATTCCTTTTGCGCGGCGGCTACTCGTTGTCCCATGCCGTGATGATGCTCATCCCGGAGGCCTGGGCCGGCAACCAGTCCATGTCGCCCGAGCGCAAGGCATTCTACGAATACCATGCCGCCCTCATGGAGCCGTGGGATGGACCGGCTGCCGTTGCCTTCACCGATGGCAAGCAGATCGGCGCGACGCTCGACCGCAACGGCCTGCGTCCGGCCCGCTATCTCGTCACCGATGACGACCGGGTTATTCTCGCCTCTGAAGCCGGCACGCTGCCGGTTCCGGAAGAGAGCATCATCCAGAAGTGGCGCCTGCAGCCGGGCAAGATGCTACTGATCGACATGGAAGAAGGCCGCATCATCTCCGACGACGAGGTGAAGGCGCAGCTTGCAAACGCCCATCCCTATCGCAGCTGGCTCAACCGTACACAGCTCATCCTCGAAGACCTGAAGCCGGTCGAGCCGCGCGCGCTGCGCCGCGACGTTTCGTTGCTCGACCGCCAGCAGGCCTTCGGCTACACGACCGAGGATACCCGGATCCTGATGTCGCCGATGGCGACGACGGGTCAGGAAGCGATCGGCTCGATGGGCACGGATACGCCGATCTCGGCCATGTCCGAAAAGTCGAAGTTGCTCTACACCTACTTCAAGCAGAACTTCGCGCAGGTGACGAACCCGCCGATCGATCCGATCCGCGAAGAGCTCGTCATGAGCCTCGTCTCCTTCATCGGGCCGCGTCCGAACATTCTCGACCACGAGGGTATGGCGAACGCCAAGCGCCTCGAAGTGCGCCAGCCGATCCTGACCAATGGCGATCTCGAAAAGATCCGCTCGATCGGCCACACGGAAGACCGCTTCGACACCAAGACGCTGGACTTCACTTATGATGTGGAGCGCGGTGCTGAAGGAATGCCGGAAATGCTTGATCGCCTCTGCGAACGTGCGGAAGCGGCGGTCAAGGGTGGCTACAACATCATCGTGTTGTCCGACCGCCAGGTCGGCCCGGACCGTATCGCCATCCCGGCGCTGCTGGCGACCGCTGCCGTGCATCATCACCTGATCCGCAAGGGGCTGCGTACCTCAGTCGGCCTTGTCGTCGAAACCGGCGAGCCGCGCGAAGTGCATCATTTCTGCCTGTTGGCAGGTTACGGCGCGGAAGCGATCAACCCCTACCTCGCTTTCGACACGCTGCTCGACATGCATGCCAAGGGTGAATTCCCGAAGGAAGTGGACGCCAGTGAAGTCGTCTACCGCTATATTAAGGCGGTCGGTAAGGGTATCCTCAAGGTCATGTCCAAGATGGGCATTTCGACCTACCAATCCTATTGCGGCGCGCAGATTTTCGATGCCATCGGCCTGCAGTCGGAATTCGTCGACAAGTACTTCTTCGGCACGGCAACGACCATCGAAGGCGTGAACCTCGAAGAGATCGCCCGCGAGACCGTGGCTCGCCATAATTCAGCCTTCGGACGTGACCCGCTCCTGGCCAGCACGCTCGATATTGGCGGCGAATATGCCTATCGCATGCGAGGCGAAAGCCACGCATGGACGCCGGATGCCGTCGCTGCCCTGCAGCATGCGGTGCGCGGCAATGCCGAGGACCGTTACCGCGAATTCGCCGATATGGTGAATGACTCGGCCCTGCGTATGAACACGATCCGCGGTCTCTTCAACATCAAGAGCGCCGAGGCGCTGGGTCGCAAGCCGATATCGCTCGATAGCGTCGAGCCCGCGATCGACATCGTCAAGCGCTTCTCAACCGGCGCCATGTCCTTCGGCTCGATCAGCCGCGAGGCGCATACGACGCTGGCTATCGCCATGAACCGGATCGGCGGCAAGTCGAACACCGGCGAGGGCGGTGAAGAAAGCGACCGCTACATGCCTTTGCCGGATGGTTCGACGAATCCAGAGCGTTCGGCGATCAAGCAGATCGCCTCCGGCCGCTTTGGCGTGACGACCGAATATCTCGTCAATGCCGACATGCTGCAGATCAAGGTTGCGCAGGGCGCCAAGCCCGGTGAAGGCGGCCAGTTGCCGGGCCACAAGGTAGACGCGGTCGTTGCCAAGACCCGTCACTCGACGCCGGGCGTCGGCCTGATTTCGCCGCCGCCGCACCATGACATCTACTCGATCGAAGATCTGGCGCAGCTGATCTACGACCTGAAAAACGTCAACCCGACCTCGGATGTCTCGGTCAAGCTCGTCTCGGAAGTCGGCGTCGGCACGGTTGCCGCTGGCGTTGCCAAGGCGCGCGCAGACCATATCACGGTATCCGGCTTCGACGGAGGTACGGGCGCTTCGCCGCTTACCTCGCTGAAACATGCCGGCAGCCCTTGGGAAATCGGTCTTGCGGAAACCCAGCAGACGCTGGTGCTGAACGGCCTGCGTTCGCGCATCGCCCTGCAGGTCGATGGTGGTCTGAAGACCGGCCGCGACGTCATCATCGGCGCGCTGCTCGGTGCCGACGAGTTCGGTTTTGCAACGGCTCCGCTGATTGCCGCGGGCTGCATCATGATGCGCAAATGCCACCTCAACACCTGTCCTGTCGGTGTGGCGACGCAGGATCCCGTCCTGCGCAAGCGCTTCAAGGGTACGCCTGAGCACGTCATCAACTACTTCTTCTTCGTCGCCAACGAAGTGCGCGAAATTCTGGCCTCCCTCGGCTTCACCAAGCTCGATGACATTATCGGCGCTGCCGAATTGCTCGAGAAGGATGAGATGCTGGCGCATTGGAAGGCTAAGGGCCTCGACTTCACCAAGATCTTCCACAAGGTCGACGCACCGAAGGAAGAGACCTACTGGACGACGCGCCAGAAGCACCCGATCGACGACATTCTCGACCGCAAGATGATCGAGAAGGCCCAGCCTGCGCTTGCTTCGAAGACGCCTGTCGCTTTCGAGGTCGGCATCAAGAACGTCGACCGTTCGGCCGGCGCCATGCTGTCAGGCGAGGTGGCCAAGCGCTACAATCATCGTGGCCTGAAGGAAGACACGATCAACGTCACGCTCAGGGGCACGGCAGGTCAGAGCTTCGGCGCCTTCCTGGCGCGCGGCATCACCTTCAACCTGATCGGCGACGGCAACGACTATGTCGGCAAGGGTCTGTCAGGCGGCAAGATCATCATCCGTCCGCCTGAGAATTCGAGGGTCGTGGCTGAGAACTCGATCATCGTCGGCAATACCGTGCTCTACGGCGCGACCGAAGGCGAGTGCTACTTCCGCGGTGTGGCGGGCGAGCGTTTTGCGGTTCGTAACTCCGGCGCGATTACCGTCGTCGAAGGCGTGGGCGACCATGGCTGCGAATATATGACGGGCGGTGTGGTCGTCGTGCTCGGCGCTACGGGTCGCAACTTTGCGGCCGGCATGTCCGGCGGTGTGGCCTATGTCCTTGACGAAGCCGGCGATTTCGCCAGCCGTTGCAATATGGCCATGGTCGAACTCGAGCCGGTTCCGGAAGAGGACGACATGCTGGAGAAGCTGCATCATCACGGCGGCGACCTCATGCACAAGGGACGCGTGGACGTTTCCGGTGACATGACGCGCCACGACGAGGAGCGCCTTTACCAGCTGATCTCCAACCACCTGCACTATACGGGCTCCACCCGTGCCAAGGAAATCCTTGAACACTGGGTCGATTACCGACCGAAATTCCGCAAGGTCATGCCGGTCGAATACCGCCGCGCGCTTGAGGAAATGGAGCGCAGCCGGATGGGCATCGCTGCCGAGTAATTGCACCGAACAATCCGCCACGCCTCAAAAGCGCGTGGCGGGTGACTGAAATATCTCAATGACTCAACGACGATCAGCTGCAAGCTTGAAGCTTGCGCAACCGCGCGGATGGCTATCAGGGGATATGTTCGAATGACGGTCAAAACAAACAACCTGCCTCCGCGATCGAGGCTGAACACACAACTGGCCGCGGGCGAGGCGGTCATGAGGGTAAGGGACGAAAATATGGGTAAGGTAACAGGATTTCTGGAAATCGACCGGCAGGTAGCGAAGTATCAGCCCGCGTCGGACCGCATCCGGCATTTCCGCGAATTCACGATCCCGATGTCGGACCCGGAAGTGCAGAAACAGGCGGCCCGTTGCATGGACTGTGGCATTCCCTATTGCCACGGACCGACCGGCTGCCCGGTGCATAACCAGATTCCTGACTGGAACGACCTCGTCTACAACAACAATTGGGAAGCGGCGATCCAGAACCTGCATTCGACCAACAACTTCCCGGAATTCACCGGCCGCGTCTGCCCCGCTCCGTGCGAGGAGGCCTGTACGCTGAACCTCGAGGATACGCCGGTCGCGATCAAGACCGTCGAGCAGGCGATCGCCGACAAGGCCTATGAACTCGGCTTCATCCGTCCTCAGCCGGCGACGATTCATACCGGCAAGAAGGTCGCGATCATCGGTTCCGGTCCGGCCGGCATGGCAGCGGCGCAGCAGCTCGGCCGCGCCGGCCATGATGTGCATGTCTATGAGCGCGAGACGAAGCCGGGCGGCCTGCTGCGCTACGGCATTCCGGACTTCAAGATGGAGAAGAACTTCATCGATCGTCGTGTCGAGCAGATGAAGGGCGAAGGCGTCACCTTCCATTGCGGCGTCAATGTCGGCGTCGACGTGAAAGTCGAGCAGTTGCTGGCGGATCATGATGCCGTGCTTTACTGCGGCGGCTCCGAGACGCCGCGCGAAGCCGGCATTCCCGGCACCGATCTTGCAGGCGTCCATGACGCGATGCCCTACCTCGTGCAACAGAACAAGCGCGTCGGCCGTGAGAACATCGACAGCACCGGCTGGCCATCTGATCCTATTCTCGCCGGCGCCAAGCATATCGTTGTCGTCGGTGGCGGCGATACGGCATCCGACTGTGTCGGCACGGCCTTTCGTCAGGGTGCGGTCAAGGTGACCCAGCTCGACATTCGCCCGCAGCCGCCGGAGAAGGAAGACAAGCTTGCCGTCTGGCCGTTCTGGGCAACGAAGATGCGCACCTCTTCTTCGCAGGCCGAAGGCGCAATCCGGGAATTCCAGGTCGCAACGCTCGAATTCGTCGGCGAAGACGGCGTGCTGACGGGCGTGAAGTGCTGCGAGGTCGATGAACGTCGCCGTCCGGTTCCGGGAACGGACTTCATCATCAAGGCAGATCTGGCTTTCATCGCCATCGGTTTCAGCGGCCCGTTCAACGACAGCGTGCTGAAGGAACTCGACGGCAAGCTGACGCTCAATACCGACAAGCGCGGTTCGACAAACGTTGTCGCCAATGATCGCGATTACAAGACCTCTGTCGACAAGTTCTGGACGGCAGGCGATGTGCGCCGCGGTCAGTCGCTGGTGGTCTGGGCAATCCGTGAAGGCCGCCAGGCAGCCCGCGCCATCGACGAAGCATTGATGGGCTCGACGGTTCTGCCGCGCTGATCCACTTCGAACAGTTAGTCGATTAAGAAACTCCGCCGCATCCCGGCGGAGTTTTTCGTGGTGCGACCGCTTGACGCGGCGGGGCTTCAGGCAAGTTTCGTGCAATTCCCGAACTGCAGCTTCCTGATGCTTGCAGGCCCGCACCGGTCTGCGGCGACTGCCGGACTTGCCCCCGCCCGTTCAGTCGTGAGGCGTTTCACTGTTGGCCGTGGCGCAAGGGACATGGTTGCCGCGGACCATTACAAAGGACAAACCATGGTTTCCGCAATCGACAGTACGCGGCTGGTCTCAGCCCAATATGCCCTGAAGAATCTTCGTGGTTCCGATGACGACAGCAGTCAGAGTGCTACCGATCCCTCCAGCGCCTCAACTATCCTCAGCAGCTACGGGTTGGACCCGGATACGTCGTCGCTCCTCTCCAACAATGCGCTCGCAAGCCTGCTCGACACGCTTTCGGCGCAGAATGGCCAGCCGGTCGAGACAACCGACACAGCCAGCGAAAATCCCGATGTGACGAGTTCCTCCTTCATGGCGATGCTCAAGCAGCAGCTGGAAGAGGCGGCCGAGCAGGAAGGCACTGATGGCACAGCGCATGACATGCTGGCTGCTCTCGAGAACGGCACGCTGACGATCGTTGATCCGACGCAGGGCGTTTCCATAACCGCCTGGGATGTTGAAAGTCCGGATGAAGCGAATACGAACAACAAGCCCGGCACCGATATCGAGGCCAGTGGCTGGAACGACTTCCTCAATGCGCATCTGAAGCGCGGCGACGACGCTTCGTTCGTCAAGCAGGCCGGTCACTATGTAGATAAGGTCGACAACAGCAATGCCTATTTCGGCCAGATCGGCTCCGACTTCTACTATCTAACCTGGCCGCAGGCGACAGCCAAATAAATCCGGACCATCGAGCGAGGGCCGCACCACACGCTCTAGCGGCCCCTTCTCATTTCACGGAAACTTCCGCCGTCGTCTTCAGCGTCGGCATGCGATAGTCGTCGATACGGCCTGCGGGCGCAGGCGCCATTTCTCCCTGTTCGACCAAAAGATCACGCGGCGATTTCGTCAGTGTCACCGGCGGCGTCTTGCCGGCACCGAGCAGCTCTGCTCCGCCATCGAGGTTCGGGTCGGATAGACTGATCGGCTGCGTGTGTTCGACGGGATTGGTCGGCAGCGTCAGCGCCGGCAGGTTGCCGGGGTCGAGGCGCACGAGATCGGGGCTTGCCTGGGTGCCAAGAATGCGGCGCGCCGGTTTTTCCACGTAGAAGGCGAGCTTGCGGCGGCCGGCCTGTGTCAGGTTAATTCCGTCGGTAGTGCGCAGACGTACCTGCTGGCCGTTAACATCAGAACCGGTGACGATGAACTTGCCGTTCTCATCCACGAAGCCATCCCAGATATCGACGAATTCGCCGCCGATGCTTTCCACCTGATTGCGGTAGAGCTGGTTCATCTGCACGGCATCGGCCGTCATCGAATCGGATTCGAAGGCGGGAAGTCCGACCCAGAGCAGCGGAATCTTGCGGCCGGTAATCTCCTTGCCGAAGGCGAGCACACGGCGCTGATATTCGCTGAACCAGCCGTCGGTGCGGAATTTCTCCTTGCCGGCATCGGTCACCATCTGTTGACGGTCATTCGCGCCGATCATGATGACGACCATTGCCGGCTTCAACTCGTCGATCATCTTCGGCAATTCGCCGGGCCAGTTGTAATAGTCGTCACGCACGAGGCCGGATGAGACATTGCTGCGGGCTTCGACCACGACGCCGGGCGATGCCTCAAAGGCAGCGGTGAGGCCGTCACCCAGGCCGCCGGCGAGAAAGTCGCCGACGATCAGGATTTTTTGGGCATCGTCCAGCTTCTGAACCACGGGTTCGGCGGGCGCTACCGGCATGGTGCGGGTCGGCGTCATAGCCTTTTGTACAGGCGGGCGCTTGCGCTGTTGCTGTCGCCGCCGCGGTTGGTCGCGCATCTCCGGTTGCGGATTATCATCGATGTAACGGCGACCGAGAAAGAAATCGAGGATGGAGCGGCGCTGGTAACGCGTCTCCTGTGCCTCGGCATAGTGCACCGGCACCATCGAGCCAAGGCAAAGAGAAAGCGCGGCCGCGGCAAGCGCAAGCCCGCGAAACCGTCGGGTCGGGTCAGTTTTTCTTTTCATGGGGCAGTTCCGCATCTGCCGGGCATCTTGCATAGGCACCGGCTTTCCGTCCACTCCACCCATACTATTTAGGTCAGACTTTCGCCGCTTCTAGCGTCGCAACGCGTGCAGAAGCGAAAGCGACGGCTCACCATCCGCCTGCATGCCGATACGCTCTTGCACGGCAGCGATCGCCGCCTTGGAGCCGGAACCGAAATTGCCGTCGACATCGCCGCTATAATAGCCAAGTGTCTTCAAGCGCGTCTGCAATTCGAACTTCTCGGTAATATCGAGCGTGCCTTCCGGGCGCGGCCAGCGCTGCTGCATGCCGCCAAAGCCGGCAATCTGGTCTGCAAGCAGGCCGACGGCGAGTGCATAGCTGTCGGAGGCATTATAATTTTTGATGGTGAAGAAGTTGGCGGTCATCAGGAAACCCGGACCATTCGCACCAGCCGGCATCTTCAGCATGGCGCGGGTATCACCATCCTTGAAAGCCTTGCCGTTCGGACGCTTCAGGCCGAGTGCCGCCCACTGCGCGAGCGTGCGGGTCTTGCCGACCTGCTGGGCAGCGGATGCCGGCACTGCGACCTCGTAACCCCAGGTTCGGCCGGCATCCCAGCCATTCTTCATCAGAAGATTCGCTGACGTCGCCAGCGCGTCGGGCACGGAATTCCAGATGTCGCGATGGCCGTTTCCATCCGCATCGACCGCGTAGAGAAGATAGCTTGTCGGGATGAACTGGGTATGGCCCATGGCGCCAGCCCAGGAACCGGTCATCTCTTTGGCGGGAACATCGCCGTTCTGCAGGATCTTCAGGGCTGCGATCAACTGCTTCTTGGCGTATTTGCCGCGCTTTGGATCGGCATAGGCAAGTGTTGCCAGCGCCCGCGGCACATAGTGAAGGCGCTCATCTTTAGCGAGAACTGCGCCATAATTTGATTCCATCGACCAGATCGCCAGCAGAATCGACTTGTCGACGCCGAAGCGGCGCTGGATGGCGTCGAGCGTCCTGGCGTGTTTGGCTGCCATCTTGCGGCCGATTTCCACAGTGTAGGGGTTGACGCGGGAATCGACATAGTCCCAAATCTTCGATGTAAATTCAGGCTGATAGGTCGCCTTTTCGAGGACTGTCGGATCTGGTTCGCTTACCCCAGAAAACGCTTTCTGGTACGTTGCCTTACTGATGCCACTCTGAGCAGCAGTTTGGGAGAAGTCCGCGATCCACTTCTGGAACCGGGCATCGGCTTTTGCGTTATTGGGGGCCAATCCAGCCGCGGTTGCAACAACGATGGCGAGAGCAAGACCACGAAGGGAGTTTGCGTATTTCTGGGTCATCGGCAATCGTATCCGTCATCTTCAGTTTTAGCCAAGGCGGTACGTCATGTCCGCCCTACGCCGAAATTACAGGAACGGAGTCAACAAATTCTTTACCATAGGCGGCCGGAACAGTCATCATTTGCAAAACCGTAGCAATTCTATACTAGTTCAAATCGATATAGCGTTTAGTTAAAAGCGGTATAGTCAAAACAGGAGATCGGTGTGGCTCAGCATAAGAAAGTTCGTAAGGCAGTATTTCCAGTCGCGGGACTGGGAACGCGGTTCCTTCCGGCTACCAAAGCGGTTCCGAAGGAAATGCTGACTGTCGTTGATAAGCCAATCATTCAGTACGTTGTCGACGAAGCACTTGAAGCGGGCATTGAACATCTGGTTTTTGTTACCGGTCGTAACAAGCATGTCATCGAAGACTACTTCGATATTCATTTCGAACTTGAGCAGACGCTCAAGGAGCGCGCCAAGAAGGCGGAAATCACCCTGTTGCAGCAGCAGCTTCCCAAGGCAGGCACGGTGAGCTTTACCCGTCAGCAGGAGCCGCTCGGCCTCGGCCACGCCGTGTGGTGCGCCCGCGAGATCGTCGGCGACGAACCTTTCGCGCTGCTTCTGCCCGACATGATCATGAAGGGTGAAAAGGGCTGCATGAAGGGCATGATAGATCTCTACGAGCACAGCGGCGGCAACATTATCGCTGTCGAGGAATGTGCTCCCGATCAGGCCCACAAATACGGCATTGTCGGCGTCGGCGACGCGATCGGCGAGGGCTTCCGCATCACTGGCATGGTTGAAAAGCCGGCCAAGGGCACGGCTCCTTCCAACTTCTTCATCAACGGCCGCTATATCCTGCAGCCGGAAGTCTTCAAGATCCTGGAAACTCAGGAACGCGGCGCGGGCAACGAAATCCAGCTCACCGACGGCATGCTGAAGCTGCTGAAGGAACAGGATTTTGCGGGCTACCACTTCAAGGGCGCGACCTATGATTGCGGCGCCAAGGATGGTTTCATCCTCGCCAACGTTGCCTTCGCTCTCGAGCGTGCGGACATCCGTCCAACTGTCGAAGGTGGCTTCAAGGAACTGCTTGCAGGACTGAAGTAAGCTCGATCAGCGCTTCACCTTGAGACCGACGCCGGCTCGCCATTGCTGCGAGTCGTCGCCTTCCTTGCGCGTCGTCAGCTCGTAGCCAAGCGTGCTGGTGAAGTCGAGGTAGCGGTTGATGTTCCAGATAAGACCTGTCGAGGCGGTGTAAACCGTCTCGTCACTTATCGTGCTGCCGCTCGGATAATCGCGCAGCGTCACGCCGCCGATGGTCGTGGCCACCAGATTGTCGCGCAACTGATGATCGACCGTGGACGTCAGCTGATGCGAAACATAGCCGCTTTCGCCCGCTGCCGTGGACGGCTGGATGCTGGTCTGAAGGTCGATATTGACATTCGTTCCGCGGATCGGCGACCAGAGCAGGCTGGCATCGAGCGTCGCCGTATCGATCGATTTCAGGCGGCTATCATCGAAATCCGCCGTTGCGTAACCGACTGCAACCTCGCCCTTGAGCTTTTCACCCATATCGACCTGCACGCCGCCCTTGGCTCCGTAGCTATCTCCGGAACGCCGGTAGCCGGAGGTATCGATGCGTTCGTCGTAGTTTGTCTTGCCGATCGACGCTTCGATGAATGGAATGAGCGCTGGCGAGAGTTCGTAGCCGATGCGGCCGCGCACCGTGCCCGTGGTCTGGTTGCGGTCGCTCAGCGAGACCGTCGTGCCATTGGAGAGTTTGGCATCGGAATAAATCGAACGCGAGAGTGCAACGGCCGTCGTGCCGCGCAGGATCCCGAAGTCGTGCTCGATCGAGGCGCCACCGGTAAATTCCTGCACATCCGACTGCTGCGCTGCATCGGTGATCGCGTCGGGATCGTCCGTATCCTCGCGATAGAAATTATAGCCGCCGGTGATATGGGCGACGGTATCGCGCGGCAGGTCCAGCCGCAGATCGCCATCGATCTTGAAGGAGGGCTGTTCTTCTCCTTCACCGCTGATGTTCTTCTGCCAGGCGCCCTCGGAGGTGACGGTCAACTGATGTCGACTCCAGTCGGAGGTCAACGTCGCGCCCATATCGGTTTCGAGAAAGCCGCGACTCTGTTTCGTGCCGCCGTCTTTCGTGGTTTCACTGTTGATCGTCTGGGTGACGCTCGGGCGCAGCACGAAGCTGCCGATCGGGATACCAGGCGTCTGTTCGGTCGATATGCTCGCCGGCACTCTGCGCGCCGGCGTTTCGTCCAGGCGCGGTTCGCGGGTGTTCAGCTTGCGCATATCCTCGTCGAGGATCGCGCCGGTAATCTCGTCGTCGGGCTGCGTCGTCGGAGCGGGTGCAGCCGCGGTGTCCGGATCTTGGTCCCGTGCACTGGCAGGAGTGTTCGCGGTATCGTCAGTATCGCCGAAGTCCGGCGCCGCATTGTTCGTGGCAGCGCTTTGTGTGGCTGCAGAGCGGGAGTTCGTTGGGCTTGCCGGTTGCTGTTGCGATGTCATCTGCTGCGCGAAAGCGGCGGGCGCGACCAGCAGGCCGATAGCCGTGATGGAGACGGCACGGCTCATGGCGCGGAGCGGCGTCACACTGCTCGTCTGTTTTCCCTGGCCCATTCAATCCGCGCCTGAAATGCTTCGAAGTCTTACCCAAGCGTAAAGCCTTGTGGTTAACCATTCGTTGCCGTGCGGACGGCGCGTTCATACATGGGAAACATTGTCGGGTGGACAGGTAAAGTGAAAAGGTCTAACGCATTGCCATGATCAGGAGAGCGGTAAAACTCGTCGAAAACAGCGTGCTGGAGTCGGGCAAGCGTACCGTCAGCATCGAAAGACGCGCCCTTGAGGCGCTGGAACGTGCTTTTGATGACGGGCTTGCAGGGCCCTTTACCCGTGCGATCGAGATGATCGGAGAGAATACCGGCCGCGTGATCGTGACCGGCGTCGGCAAGAGCGGCCATATCGGCACGAAGATCGCTGCCACCTTCGCTTCAACGGGCACGCCAGCCTTTTTCGTGCATGCGGCGGAAGCCAATCACGGCGATCTCGGCATGATCGCCGGCGACGATGTCGTGCTTGCGATTTCCAAGGGCGGCGAGAGCGCGGAACTGAAGAGCATCATTTCCTACACGCGGCGTTTTTCCATTCCGCTGATCGCGATGACCTGCAGCCCGCAGTCCTCACTGGCAACGGCTGCAGATATCGCGCTGCTGATCCCCAATGAGGAAGAGGCCTGTCCCAACGGGCTGGCGCCGACTACGTCGACGATGATGCAGCTTGCGCTCGGCGATGCACTGGCGATTGCGCTTCTTGACGCGCGTGGCTTCACGGCGACGGATTTCCATGTTTTCCATCCTGGCGGCAAGCTCGGCGCGAGCCTAATGCATGTTGCCGACATCATGCATACCGGCGACCGACTGCCGCTGGTCGCGCAGGGCACGTCCGTGCCGGCGGCGATCAAGGTTCTGTCGCACAAGCATTTCGGCTGCGTCGGCGTGCTGGATGCGGAGGGCCGGCTTTGCGGCATCGTTACTGATGGTGACATGTCCCGAAACCTCAGCCGCAATCTCGCGGAGCTGACAGTCGACGACATCATGACGCGCGCGCCGAAGACGGTCAGGCCGACGATACTGGCGACTGCGGCCCTGGCGCTGCTCGAGCAATACAAGATCGGTGCGCTTATGGTCATCGATGACGAGCAGCGGCCAATCGGGCTCGTTCACTTCCACGATCTCCTGCGGATCGGTGTGGCCTGATCAGGTTGGCTCGACCGTCAGGTCGCGGCCGTTGCTCGAAACCACTTTGACCTGCGTTCCCGCCGGAAGATCCGGCCCCATGACCTGCCACGTCGTGTCATCGAGACGAATGCGGCCGCGGCCTTCGCGGATCGGCTCGCGCAGCGTCGCGGTACGGCCAACGAGGCTCGCGCCGCGCTGATTGAGGAACGGCTCATCCGTCGTGGCGTTGCGCAGTGTCAGCCGCCGGCCGATCAGCGTGGCGACGACCGCGAGAATGGCGAAGAGGATCGCCTGAAGCTCCCAGATCCAGAAAGCGGCATCCCAGAAGATCAGCGACAAAACGCCGACGGCAAGGGCTGCAAGGCCGATCCAGACCAGGAAGAAGCCCGGCACGATCATCTCGGCGGCAAGCAGCACGAGACCTGCCACCCACCAGCTCCACGGCCCAAGTTCGCCGACGATCTTCGCCAGCATGGCTTATCGCTCCGGATTGGGATTGAAGGGATTGGCCGGAGCTTGGCCGACCGGCGGCGTGGAGCGTGCCGGACCTGTGCTCGGACGCGGCGGAGACGGCAGGTTGTTGCCTTCGCCAAACACCTCTCGGGCAATCGCGCCGATGCCGGCAAGCGAGCTGAGAATGGAAGACGCCTCCATCGGCATCATCACGATCTTGGAATTGGGCGCCGAACCGATCGAGGTGAGGGCCTCGGTGTATTTCTGTGCCACGAAATAGTTGATTGCCTGGATGTCGCCCGCGGCGATTGCTTCCGAGACCATCTTCGTCGCCTTCGCTTCGGCTTCGGCCAAGCGCTCGCGAGCTTCGGCATTGCGGAAGGCGGCTTCGCGCTGGCCTTCGGCCTGAAGGATGGCGGACTGCTTGGCGCCCTCGGCCCTCAGGATCTGCGCATTGCGCGAACCTTCGGCTTCCAGCACCTGGGCACGCTTCTCGCGCTCGGCCTTCATCTGGCGGGCCATCGCGTCGACGAGGTCGCGCGGCGGCTGGATATCCTTGATCTCGACACGGGTGACCTTGATGCCCCAAGGATGCACGGCCTCGTCCACGACGCGCAGCAGCCGGTCGTTGATCGCATCGCGATTGGAGAGCAGCTCGTCGAGATCCATGGAGCCCATGACTGAGCGAATATTGGTCATGGTGAGGTTCAGGATCGCATTTTCCAAGTTGGAAACCTGATAGGCGGCCTGAGCGGCATTCAGCACCTGGTAGAAAGAGACTGCATCGGCCGCGACCGAGGCATTGTCCTTGGTGATCACCTCCTGGGTCGGCACGTTCAGCACCTGCTCCATCACGTTCATCCTGGCGCCGACGCGCTCGATGAAAGGGGTGATCAGGTTCAGGCCGGGTTCCAGCGTGCGGGTATAGCGGCCGAAGCGCTCGATCGTGTAGCGATAACCCTGTGGAACCGTCTTGATGCCCGCAAAGAGCACCATGATGACGAAAATCACCAATACGATCACGACGATATCGAAGCCGCCCAGCAGCATATGTTCCTCCCTAGGCCCACCTATCTGACGTGGTGAGTTAGCACGTTCTTTGCAAGGAAGGAATGACAGTCCCGCCTGTCAAATCAGGGTGATAGGCCGGCATCATCGAGGTCGCTCTTTGTGATGTAGCCGCCCATCAGGCAATTGGTGAGGAACGGCTGATCGTCCGGCTTCAGATTGCTGGTTTTGACATCGCGGAGGCGAAGCTGACAGGCGACCTGACCGACGATGCCTTTGGGAGGGGCGTTGGCATAGACCCGCTGATAGTGCTCCCATGCGAGATAACCGCCACCTGCGACGACGAATAAGCAGGCGAGGACAATCAATTTTCTAAAACCCGAAATCATGAAATTCGTCCAGATGAATAAAGCCGCAGACCGAGAGCCTGCGCGCCGCAGTTGCGGTTGTCGGCTTCGGTCCTTCCTTAGATCTGGAGCGGGGGACGTCTTTATCTATTGCGGGTCGCCAGAAAATCTGACGCCGCGTCTGTCATGCCCAACCCAGCAGCTCACGGCGCACGACTTTTTCCAGCACCTGCATGCCGTCCTCTCCGTCATTCAAGCACGGAATATGCGCGAACTGCTCGCCGCCATTGTGCTTGAAAGAATGGGCGGCCTGTTCGGCAATCTCCTCCAGCGTCTCCAGACAGTCGGAAACGAAGCCGGGGTTCATGACTGCGATGCGCTTGACGCCGTCCTGCGCCAGCTTCTCGACGGTCTTATCTGTGTAGGGCTGCAGCCATTCTTCCGGCCCGAAGCGGGACTGGAAGGTGACCATGAAGTTCTCCTTCGTGAGACCTAGACGCTCGCGCAGCAGGCGGCCGGTCTTCTGGCACTGACAGTAATAGGGATCGCCCTGCTGGAAATAGGAAAGCGGGATGCCGTGGAAGGAAGCGAGCAGCATTTCCGGCTTCCAGTCGAGGGTAGCCAGGTGTTGTTCGACCGACTTCGCCAGCGCTTCGATATAGGTCTCGTCGTCGTGATAGTCAGGCACCGTGCGCAGCGCCGGTTGCCAGCGCATGGTGAGCAGCTTCTGGAAGGCCTTGTCATTGACGGTTGCCGTGGTGGCGGCGGCATATTGCGGATAGAGCGGGAAGAGCAGGATGCGGTCGCAGCCTTCATCCTTCAGCGCTTCGATGCGCGAGGGAATCGACGGGGTACCGTAGCGCATCGCCCAGTCCACCTTGACGTTTGGCAGGTCCTTCAGCCGGTCGGCCATGAAGTCGGACTGGTTGCGGGTATAGGTGCGCAGCCAGCTTTCATTCAGCTCCTTGTTCCAGATCGTCTCATAGGCCTTGCCGACCTTCTGCGGGCGCGTATTGAGCACGATGCCGAACAGGATCGGATACCATTTCCAGGGCGACCATTCGATGACGCGCTTGTCGGTCAGGAATTCGCGCAGATAGCGGCGCATGGACGTATAATCGGTGCCATCAGGCGTGCCGAGATTGACCAGCAGGACGCCAACCTTGCCGAATTTGACGGAGGGATGGTCCGCCGGGCGGAGTGAAGTATCTGTCATTCTGGCCCCAACGCGCTTTCATGTCTCGCCGGCTCATACGCAGCCGGCCGACCGTGGTTCACCCTATAAGAAGAAAAACCGGCCCGGGGAACCCCGGACCGGCTCTCATGATCGGGACAAATCGTCTTACTTGGCTGGAACCTGGATTTCCTCGCCGATCCGCAGATGACGGGGGTTCGGGCTGCCATTGGCTCCCGACAATTTGCGCCATTCGGCACCGTCGCCGTAGAAGGACTTGGCAAGATCCCAGAAGGTGTCGCCGGCAACGATGACGTGGGTCGAGGGTGTGGCAGGTGCGGCGGCTGCCGGTGCAGGCGTTGCCGGGGCGGGTTCCGTAGCAGGTGCAGGAGCGGTAGGCGCCGGAGCCGGCTCGGCTGATGGGGCCGGAGCGGATGGAGCAGGAGCAGCCTGGGCTATTTCCGTGATGCGACCGTCCGTATAGGGCTTATAGGGCGAGTGGGCAGCGAGATATTCGGCGGTCACGTCGGCCAGATCCGGGCCGAAGTCATAGGCGTTCTGGCCGTCCTTGAAAGCGACATATCCATCGCCGCCGGCGCGCATGAAGTTGTTGGTGGCGACGCCATAGGTTTTGGCATTGTCGATCGGTACGAAATTGTCACCGTCCTTGACCTGGACGTCGCTGACGCGGCTGCCGACCGGCTTCGACTGGTCGAAAGTGAATTTCAGACCGGCGACTTGCGGGAAACGACCGGCGCCCTGGTCGATCTGGCTGACGCCGTTTTCGAGCGCCTTGACAACATCGGCGCCAGTCAGCTGGAAGGTGGCGAGCGTGTTCTGGAACGGCAGCACGGTGATGACTTCGCCCTGGGTGACGTCACCGCCATCTATCGAGGCACGCAGGCCGCCGCCGTTCTGGATGGCAATGGTGACAGCCTGGTTCTTGGTGCGGTCGAGTATGGCATCGGCCACCAGATTGCCCATCGAGCATTCCTTCACGCGGCAGACCTTGCTGTTGCCCTCGATCGGGCTTTCGGAGGAGCCTATTACCTTCTTGCGCAGGTCGTCGATCGGCTTTGCCAGTTCGACAATGCGCGCCGCGACGGCCGGATCCGGCGTGAAGGAGGAATCGATCAGGATCGGATCGCCCTTGGCGTCCTTGACGACGCCGTTGTCATCGAAGTTCACGACGAGATCGCCGAGATATTTGCTGTAGGAGGCTGCCTGCACCACCGGCACCTTGTAGCCGCCGGGGTTGTCAACCAACGTCGGATAGGGGCCTTCGGCCTTCGCGTCGGTGTTCGAGAGCAGGCTGTGCGAATGGCCGCCAACGACCACGTCGACATCGGGGATCTTGGCAATCAAGGCAAGGTCGCGCGGGTAGCCGACATGGGTGAGCGCAATGATCTTGTTGACGCCTTCGCTCTTCAGTTTCTCGACCTCTGCCGTGATGCTCTTGACGTCATCGGCAATCGTCACGTTCGGGCCGGGCGAGGAAAGCTCCGGCGTATCGTTGGTGACGGCGCCGACGATGCCGATCTTCTGACCAGCGATATCGAGCACGAGAGAAGGCTTGATCCGGTCGCCGATCTTGGAGGCGGCACTTGCCTTGACGTTGGCGGTGACGACGGGGAATTGCACCTTGTCGAGGAAGGTCGCGAGCCCATCCTCGCTGTCGTCGAATTCATGATTGCCGACCGTCATGGCGTCGAACTTCATGAGGTTCAGCATTTCGGCTTCAGCCGCGCCCTTGTAGGTCGTGTAGAACAGCGAGCCCTGGAAATTGTCGCCGGCATTGAGCAGGAGCACGTTCTTGCCCGTCAGGGCCTGACGGCGCTGGTCGATCGCTGTCTTCAGGCGTGCCGCGCCACCGAAGCACGCGGTCTTGCCCTCGTCCTCTGCAGAGCACGTGGAATCGAACTTGTTGATCGATTCGATGCGAGAGTGGAAATCGTTGATATGAAGAATATTGAGTTCGTAATCCGCAAATGCGGCGCTTGTGCTCAGCGCCAGAATAGACGCGGTCAAAAGACCGAAGCTGAAAGACTTCGTCATCCCTGTTCTCCTGATTAAAGCCGGGATCTTTACCCCTGATCCTGGCCATCCCTCATGTGGATCATCACCGACAATGCCGGCGCGCGAATGTTTCCACCTGCGTGGATCAACCGCAAGAGGGAAGCTGTGAAGAGGATGGCGCTTTCCAAGAGGGCTGCTGGCAAAAAAGCCGGAAGCCCGCCAATATCAGGAAAGGCTCTAACTGCGGCGGGTCAGGACGAATTGTGCGCCGGCATCCGAGGTGCAGTTCAGCTGGCCCGTCGTGACGAGGGCGCAATTGACCTTCGACTGCGTGTTGCGAACCAGCGAGGTCATGTTGATTTCCACGAGCGTCGGCGACGTCTTGATATAGGTGCCGGAGGCCAGAAGCTGGTTGCTGTCGGTCGTGCGCGTCGTGAAGGTACCACTCTGGAAGGTGGAGACGATACCGTTCGGATCGGCCCAGGTTCCCTCGACACCGGTAGGAGCGGGTGCCGATGCCACGGGGAGGGGGCGCGGGCCGGAGGAAACGCAGGCGGCAAGAGCTGCCGATGCAACCGCAAGAACGAGACCAGTTCTGATTTTCATAAGGCTTCTCCCGGCGAATTTAAGCGGAAGCTATCCGCGACAGTCGCCAAAAACATGGCGCGGACCCTCCGCGAAGGCAAGCCTTCGGCGGAGCCCGTCCGGCATTTAGACAGCAGGCGTTACAAAAATGCCCGCCTCGCAGCGGGCATTTTCGACAGCGTTACGGCAGGGCTCAGCGAACGAGGATGTTCTTGAACTGCCACGGATCCTTGGTGTCGATGTCTTCCGGGAACAGGCCCGGACGGCCGTCGAGCGGGGTCCAGTCGGTATAGTGGCCTTCAACCGGGCCGAGATAGGGCAGCTGCACTTCGAGGCAGCGCTTGTAATCCATCTCGTCGGCTTCAACGATGCCGGCCTTCGGGTTTTCGATGGCCCAGACCATGCCGGCGAGAACGGCCGATGTTACCTGCAGGCCGGTCGCGTTCTGGTAGGGGGCGATGCGGCGGGTTTCTTCCAGCGACAGTCGCGAACCGTACCAGTAGGCGTTCTTGTCGTGGCCGTAGAGCAGCACGCCGAGTTCGTCGACACCGTCCACCAGCTCGTTCTCGTCGAGAACGTGGAGAACCGGCTGTGCCTTGCCGCCGTTGCCGAACATCTCATGCAGCGACAGAACCGCGTCGTTGGCGGGATGATAGGCGTAGTGGCAGGTCGGACGATAGGTGACGTCGCCGTCCTTATCCCTGACCGTGAAGAAGTCGGCGATCGAGATCGACTCGTTATGGGTGACGAGGAAGCCGTATTGCGGGCCGGGCGTCGGGCACCAGGTGCGAACGCGGGTGTTGGCGCCGGGCTGTTCGAGGTAGATGGCGGCCTTGTTGCCCTTCTTGTGCTTCTTGGCGTTCTTCGGCATCCAGTTTTCATGGGTGCCCCAGCCGAGTTCTGCCGGCTGCAGGCCCTCAGAGATGAAGCCTTCGACCGACCAGGTGTTCCAGAAGACGTTGAGCGGCTTCGGATGGATGGTGCGCTGCGTATCGCGCTCGGCGATATGAACGCCCTTGACGCCGACCTTCTTCATGAGCTTTGCCCATTCTTCGCGGTCGTCCTGGCCCGGCTCGTCGAACTTCAGGCCGATATCCTTGGCGAGGTTGAGCAACGCCTGCTTGACGAACCAGGATACCATGCCCGGATTTGCGCCGCAGGTGGAAACGGCAGTGGTGCCGCCGGGGTTCTTGGCCTTTTCCTTTCGAACGGTTTCGCGCAGCGCATAGTTGGTGCGCTCCTCGTTCTTCATGTCCTTGTCGAAATAGAAGCCGAGCCAGGGCTCGACGACGGTATCGATATAGAGCACGTCAAGCTTGCGGCAGAGCTTGATGATGTCGAGCGACGAGGTATCGACCGAAAGGTTGACGCAGAAACCCTGGCCTTCGCCTTCGGTCAGGAGCGGCTTCAGCAGTTCCTTGTAATTGTCCTTCGTCACGTGCGCCTGGATATGCTTGACGCCGTGCTTTTCCAGAATGTGGGCATCGTCCGTGCGCGGGTCGATGACAACCATCCGGCTCTTGTCGAACTTGAAGTGGCGCTCGATCAGGGGCAGCGTGCCGCGGCCGATAGAGCCAAAGCCGATCATGACGATCGGACCGGTAATTTCGCCATATACCGGATAGTTCTGTTCCGTCATTCTTTTCTCCTGTGGAAGGGAACGAAGGCTTTCAGCCTAAAGAATTCATGTGAAAATGCGACGAAGGTCGCGAAGTGACCGGCTCTAATCACAAAATGACGTCACAATAAAGAGCGTTCCCCTGCAAAGGTCAAATATCGGACCTACAAAGCGCCCGCAATTTCCCCACGAGCTCGGCTCTTTGCACGGTCAGGCCCTTGTAGGCAGCCTGCTGATCATCGAGCAATTCCAGCTGATCGGCGAAACTTGCTGCGAGTTTTTGCGCCTGCGGATGGCGGGCAATGACGGCAACCGGATCGATATAGATGCGGATGGTGAAAAGGATATCGCCTGACGCGGCAAGCCTGCGCAGGGTCTGGCGTTCGACGCGGACGAAGCGCTCCTCCAGCGTGAAGGCTTCGGTGTAAGGCGGCCGGCGATGTTTCGAGACGGGGAGGAAGAGATCAGCCGTGGTGTTGACCGACCAGTTCAGCCGCTCGACTGGCTGCTCAACCCGCAGATTGTCGAAGATGCGGGTAATAAGCGCCGCATTGCGTGTGCCTTGGCTAAAGTCCGGTACGTCAGCATGGATCTCGTGCATCGGGCGGCTGAACTTTTCGCGCAGCGACCACGAAGAAGGAAAGGCGACGTGGGCGGCAACGAGATGCCAGCCATCGGCCTTGCGGCGCATGAGGACAAGATCATCCTGAACGAGCGAACCGGCCTTGAAGAGGGGCGGTAGGGCCGAGGTGTCGTGACGGTGCATTGCCGGATGCCGCTCGCCAAGATGAGCGAGAAGAAGATCCAACGCCTCCTGCTGGGCGGTTTCCGTTCTTTCTTCAGCGACGAAAATGTCGTCGAATCGCTCGCCCGCCAGCCGCGCTTTTTCCTTGAGATAGCGTTGCAGATCGTCGTCGGGCTCGATCCAGCGGTGGGGATCGAGCGGCATCAGGCCGATGGTGAAAGGCCGTGCCGAGCCGTCATAAGGTGTATAAGTCGGAAGTTTCATCGCCGCTCCTTTTTGAGCCTGACGAGCAAAAGGCGCGGTTCGTGAATCAGCGCTTCAAAGCCTCCAGCCCGTCCGTCACCGTCGTCAGTGCAACTTCGGTGATGTCGTATTCGGCGACGCCGTAGATGGTGAAGGGATCGACCGCCACAAAGGCTTCGATCTCGGCGCGGTCACCGACAGCGAGAATGACGCCGCCGGTGCGCGGCACCTTGCGGCCGGAGGCGAGGAACCAGCCTTTGGCATATCCTTCCTTAACCCAAGCCATATGCGGCTCCATATGCCTATCGGCCTCTTCGTTCGGCTTCAGATAGGTCAGGGCGAGGATAAACATGTTCAGTCCTTTTGCAGAGTGGCGCGGATCAGACCGCGCAGCGAATTTCCGACGTAAAGCCTGCCCTTGTGCAGCTCCTCGAGCGTGATGCGCCCGACGCGCGCCTTGCGCTGGCAGATGAGTTCGGTGCGCAGCACGCCGGCGAGCAGGCCGCAGGAGATCGGCGGGGTGCGGAGAATGCCGGAGCCATCATCGAGGAAGACGGAGGTTATGGTGCCTTCGCAGACCTCCTGCCGTTCGTTGAGAAGGATGACTTCGTCCGCCTGTTGCTGTGTGAATTCGGCGCGTGCTGCCTCGTAGATGCTGCGGCGCGTGGTTTTGATGCGCAGCAGTTTGTCGGCGGAATCGAGATGGGTATTCGAGATACGGAGGGTCCAGACGGCATCGGGCGGAAGCGGAGCGAAGGGAGCTGTTGTGATATCGATACACCCCTGTCCATCGAAGGTCAGCCTGACGCGGCGCTGGCCCTTTTCGTCCTTCAGTGCTTCTTCCAACTTGGCCGCCGCATCCAGCGGCTCGGGAAAGCCGATGCGGCGGGCGGAGCGAGAGAGGCGGGCGAGATGCAGGCGCAGGCGAATGAAGCCTTCATCCGGTTGCCAGCGCAGCGTTTCGATCAGTGAGAAATCCGTCATCGGGCGATCCATTGGTCGCCGACCGCGAAGCGGGCCTTGAGCAGACATTCCTCATATTCTGCTTCAGCGGTGGAATCGAAGACGATGCCGCCGCCGACGTTGAAGACCGCCTTGCCCCTATCGAACAGCGTCATGGTGCGGATGGCGACGGAGAAGCGCATGGCGCCACCCGGCGAGATCATGCCGATCGCGCCGCAATAGGCGTCGCGCGGCGTGTCTTCGAGATCGTGGAGGATTTCCATGGCACGGATCTTCGGCGCGCCGGTAATCGAGCCGCAAGGGAAGAGTGCCGCGAATATGTCGCGTATGGAAAGATCGGGCAGGAGCTTTGCCTGCACATGGCTCACCATCTGGTGGACGGTGGGATATGTCTCGATCTCGAAGAGCTTGGGAACATCGAGCGTGCCGACTTCGGTGATGCGCGAGATATCGTTGCGTAAGAGGTCGACGATCATGCGGTTTTCCGCTTGCGTCTTGATGTCGGCCTTCATGGCTTCGACGATTTCGGCATCTTCGGCCGGTGTCGCACCCCGCTTTGCCGTGCCTTTCATCGGGTGCGTCTCGATCCAGCCATCTTCGTCAATGCGGAAAAACAGTTCCGGCGAGCGGGAAAGAATGATGGGGCCGCCGAGATCAGCCAACGCACCGTATTTGACAGGCTGGCGATCGATCAGTGACCAGAAGGCGGCGAGCGGGTCGCCGTTCCAGCGGGCTTCAATCGGCATCGTCAGATTGGCCTGATAGATATCGCCGAGGCGCAGGTGACGGTGGAGGCGTTCGAAACGCTCTTTATATACATGGAAGTTCCAGGCTGCCTTCGCAGCGGTCAGGAATTCCTCGTTTTCGTGCCTCTGTCGCGGTGTTGCGAGGGGATGATCGTCCGGCTGCGGCGCGTCGAAGACACCGAACAACAGCAAGGGCGTCTCCCGGTCCTCTTCAGCGAAGGCGGCAAGCTTGCTTTCGAAAAGATGGCCGGCCTCATAGGCGATGTAACCGGCAAGCCATTTTCCGGCTCTGCGCGCCTCTTCCATCCGCTCCAGCGCCGGCAGGAATTCGGCGTGCGTGCGAGCAACGATCATGCGTTGCGGACCGGCGAAGAGCATGACTTCGCTGGTCGTATCGTCCCGGAACAGGATGAATGGTTCGGAGGCTGCCATTGCCTTTCCAGTGAGGTGCGGACTCGGGCAGCCTTATGCCTTGTCCAGCGCCTCGAGTTCGTCGATCAGCCCTTCGATCATCGACAGGCCCTTGCTCCAGAAGGAGGGATCTGTCGCATCGAGGCCGAAGGGCTTCAGCAGTTCGGCATGATGCTTGGTGCCGCCGGCCCTCAGCAGTTCGAAATACTTCTCCTGAAAGCCCTTCTCCGCCTTCTGATAGACCGCATAGAGCGAGTTCACGAGGCAGTCGCCGAAGGCATAGGCATAGACATAGAAGGGCGAATGAATGAAATGAGGGATATAGGCCCAGTAGGTCTCGTAGCCCTCGGAGATCCTGATAGCCGGGCCGAGGCTTTCGGACTGGATCGAAAGCCAGAGCTCGCCGATATCGTCGGCGGTCAGTTCACCGGCCTTGCGGGCAGTGTGGACCTTGCGCTCGAATTCGTAGAAGGCGATCTGGCGCACGACCGTGTTGATCATGTCTTCGACCTTCTGGGCGAGCATTGCCTTGCGTTCGCGGTTGTCAGCCGTGCGGTTGAGCAGCGCGCGGAAGGTCAGCATCTCGCCGAAGACGGAAGCGGTCTCGGCGAGCGTCAGCGGTGTCTGACACATGAGTGCGCCTTGCGCACCGGCAAGAACCTGATGCACGCCATGCCCGAGCTCGTGGGCAAGTGTCATGACATCGCGCGGCTTGCCCATATAATTGACGAGCACGTAGGGATGCGCGGAAGGCACAGTCGGATGGGCGAAGGCGCCCGGCGCTTTGCCGGGGCGAACGGGCGCATCGATCCACTGTTCATCAAAGAAGCGCCTGGCGATATCAGCCATTTCCGGCGCGAAGTTGCCGTAGGCGGAAAGCACCGTGTCCTTGGCTTCGGACCAAGAGATGATGGCGTTTGAAGTTTCCGGAAGCGGCGCATTGCGATCCCAGAAATTCATCTGCTCCATGCCGAGCCACTTGGCCTTCATTTTGTAATAACGATGCGAAAGGCGCGGATAGGCTTCCTTGACGGCCGCGGCCAGAGCATCGACCACCTCGCGCTCGACGCGGTTTGCCAGATGGCGGCTATCGGCGATGTCTTCGAAGCCGCGCCAGCGATCGGCGATTTCCTTGTCCTTGGCGAGCGTATTGGTGATGAGCGTGAAGATGCGGATATTGGTCTTGAAGGTTTCGGCGAGCGCCATCGCCGCCTTGCGGCGCACTTCGGGATCCTTTTCCTGCAGCATGTTCAGCGCCACTTCGAGCGGCAGCTTTTCCCCGTCGATTTCGAAGCGCAGTTCCGCCATCGTTTCATCGAAGAGACGATTAAAGGCGGCGGCACTCGTCATCGACTTTTCGAGGAAAAGCTGCTCCAGCTTATCTTCGAGCTGATAGGGCTTGTCCTTACGGAGATCGACCAGCCAGGGACGGTAATGGCCGGCAAGCGGATCGTTCGCCATGCAGGCATCGATCACCGCATCGTCGACGCGGTTCAGCTCCAGCGCGAAGAAAAGCAGGCGGCCGGAATATTCTGTCAGTTTGGTCTGAACGTCGCCGTAGAGCTTTCCGTTTGCCGGATTGGAGGTATCAGAAAAATAGGTGAGGCCGGCGAAGGAGCCGAGGCGGCCCATGATGTCGTCGAGCGCCTCATATTCCTTCAGCGCCTGGCCGATGCCTTCCTCGCCCTTCATCACGGCGGCCTCGGCAAGCTTGCCCTTCCATTTGTCTTCAAACGCGGAAGCGGCCTTGCCAGCCTTTTCCATATCGGCGACGAAGGCGGTGGAGATGGCCGAGGGGTAGAGGTCCTGCAGCTTCCAGGTCGGAAGGTCGCCCAGAGCCGGGGCTGCCGCTGCGGCGGGAGCCGTTGCCGAAAGGTGAAGATCGGCGTGCGCAAGCGTGTGTCTCATGGGACGGTTCCTCTTTTTATAACAGGTTTGACTGTCTACAGCATCGGCCCGAAAATCGGAATCGATTTTCGGAAAGCCTGATGCGCAGTTTCAAAAAGACAGAGCGTCCTTTGCGCGTCCGAATGGACGTGCGGCGCTCTGGGCGCCGGAAGGCCCGGCATCAAGGGGTTTCCAGCGCTTGAAAGGCCCTGTTACGGCACGAAAACGGCCTGTCCTAACAGTTAAAATGCAATTGTTTCTCAAAACTGGATGTTCAAGCCTTTCTGTCAGGGTGCGCTCTAAGGTTTCGCATGAAGTGAGGCGACAATGACCGGTTACAATGAGCTCAAAGCAGCAGGGCAGATCCTCGTGGTCGAGGACGATCCCGTGCAGCGCCGTCTGCTCAAGAACGCGATCGAGCGTAGCGGCCATGTGGTGCATCAGGCCGAGAACGGCCGCATCGGGCTGGAGATGGTGAAGCGCGATCCAGGCCTTTTCAATGTCATCGTGCTCGATCTGATGATGCCGGAAATGACGGGCCTCGAATTCCTCGAAGCCCTGCATGATTTCGGCACGCAAATTCCGGTCATCGTCCAGACCGGGCAGGGTGGCATCGAGACGGTCGTCCAGGCCATGCGCGCCGGTGCTTTTGATTTCGTCGTCAAGCCGGTCTCTCCGGAACGCATCAACACATCCATTTCCAATGCGATGAAGCTCGACCAACGCGAGGTGAAGGCCCGTGTCGGCCGCAGATCGCGTGCCGGCTCCGTCGGCTTCGACGACATCGTTTCGGCAAGCCCGGCGATGATCCGCGTCATCGATCTGGCGCAGCGCGCCTCGCAGTCCAATATCCCGGTCGTGCTCGAAGGCGAATCGGGCGTCGGCAAGGAATTGGTGGCGCGCGCCATCCAGTCGGCCGGAGACAGGGCCAACAAGCCGTTCGTCACGGTCAATTGTGGCGCCATCCCGCACAATCTCGTCGAAAGCATTCTCTTCGGCCATGAAAAAGGTGCCTTCACAGGTGCTACCGAAAAGCATATCGGCAAATTTATGGAAGCCGACGGCGGCACCATTTTCCTCGATGAGATCGGCGACCTGCCGCTCGAAGTGCAGGTCAAGCTGCTGCGGGCCGTTCAGCAGGGCGAGATCGAAACCGTAGGCGCCCGCACTGCGCACAAGGTCAATGTCCGCCTCATCTCGGCGACGAACAAGGATCTTATCGAAGAGGTCAAGAACGGCCACTTCCGCGAAGACCTCTATTACCGCCTGAACGTCTTCCCGATCACCATTCCAGCACTGCGCAAGCGCAAGGAAGATATTCCGAATCTGGTCCGCGTCTTCACCGACCGCTTCTCGAGCGAGCAGAAGAACGGCCGCCGCATGACGGTCAATGCGGGTACGCTGGCGATGCTGACCTCCTATGATTGGCCGGGCAATATCCGCCAGCTCGAGAACGCGATCTTCCGCGCCGTCGTGCTTGCCGAGGGTCCCGAGCTGACCGAATCGGACTTCCCGCAGATTGCCGCCCAGCTTCCGAACTACGAGGTCGTGGATCACCTGGCACTTGTCGCCGACAATTCGCATCTCGATCCGGACGCCGAATTCCCCGAGGATTATCAGGCGGTATCCGTCGCCGAGACGATGCGCCGCGTGCCCGAGGCCTCCGACAGCGCGATCCCGAGCGTCAATCAGGCCGGAGATGTGCGCCGTCTTGCCGATGTCGAGGAAGAACTGATTCGTTTCGCGTTGAAGTTTTATCGCGGACAAATGAGTCAAGTGGCAAGAAAGCTAGGTATTGGCCGATCCACACTTTATCGGAAGCTCAAGGATTACGGTATCGATCCCGATAATCCTCAGAAAGATGCGGCATAGAGGCGTTTTTATTAAGAATAAGGCAACCACGTTTGGTTACCCGCCATAAACCACTTGTTAGCGGCCCGTTCACTATGTAAAGAAAAGGTTGATCATGTGTGGCATTTTTGCCATCGTGTGACCGCAATTGACAGCCATTTGAGGCAGTACGGGACATTGTCTGTCTGACGGGGATCGAGTTGCCGAATCTGAATGGGAATACCAAGCCTTCGCGCTTGAGCTGGCGCTTGTCGTGCGCCAAGATTGGCGGAAAGGCAATTAGGACGGCAGCGGCCGCCCTGATTGCACTCGCGGTTTCCTCACCGGTATTCGTAAGCACACCGTCTCAGGCCGCCGGGGACACCCGCAGTCTGAAGCTCTATTTCATCCATACCGGCGAAAAGGCAGTCATCACCTACAAGCGTAACGGCAGGTTCGACCCGAAGGGTCTTGAGCAGCTCAACCGCTTTCTGCGCGACTGGCGCAAGAATCAGCCGACGAAGATGGACCCGCGTCTCTTCGATCTCATCTGGGAAGTTTATCGTCAGTCGGGCTCCAGGGATTATATCAACGTCGTCTGCGGTTTCCGTTCGCCAGGCACCAACGAGATGCTGCGTGGACGTTCGCGCAATTCCGGCGTCGCCGAAAAGAGCCAGCACATGCTCGGCAAGGCGATGGACTTCTTCATTCCCGACGTGAGGCTCGCCACGCTGCGCGGTATCGGCATGAAGATGCAGGTTGGCGGTGTCGGCTTCTATCCGAAGTCCGGTTCGCCCTTCGTACATATGGATGTCGGCGGCGTTCGCGCCTGGCCGCGCATGAGCCGCGACGAACTGGTCAGGCTCTTCCCTGACGGTAACACCATTCATATTCCAGCCGACGGTAAGCCGCTGCCGGGCTACCAGCAGGCAATGGCCGATTATAAGCGTCGCGTGGCGAACGGCAGCCAGATCATGATGGCCAGCTCCTCCGGTTCCGCTTCGGATGAAGAGCCTCGCAAGCAAAAGACACTGTTTGCTGTCCTGTTTGGCGGTGGCGCCGACGAGGAAGAGGATAATTCGGAGGATAGCGCACCGGTGGCTGTCGCCAAGGCCACGCCGCCGAAGGCTGAGGCTGTTCCGGCTGCAGAACCGCAGCCACAGACCGAAGTGGCAAGCCTGAATGCACCGGTGCCGCAGGTTCGTCCGGCTTTCAGCAACCAGCTTGCAGGCAACGAGGTTGCGAATGCTTTGGTGCCGCCGTCTGCAGCTAATGCCGCCCAGCAGGCGCTTGCCGCTATGCCGGCAGGCCAGCCGCAGGAGCCTGAGCATTTCGCCGACCTCAGCGCCTACAGCATTCCGGTTCCTTCTCTTCTCGGCCAGCGCCGCGCTCCAGGTGATGCCCAGATCGCCTCCGTCGATCCGAACCTGATGTCGACAGGCGTTCCGACCCCGGCCGAACGCCCAGCCGTCGCCGAAAACCTGCTCGCTGCACAGAATGCCGATCCGGAAGCGGCAGAGGATGAGGCCGATCAGGATACGCTTTCGCCTGCCATGGCGGCTGCGCTTGCAAAGCAACAGGATGAGGCCGGTGAAGCGCAGGTAGCCGCGAACGCGCCTTCGGAGCCACAGACCGTGGAACAGGCGATCAACGCTGCTGCGCCTGCAAAGGTGCCGGCTCTCGATAAGCCGCCGCTGCAGCTTGCAGCGCTTGTGCCGATGACCAAGTCTGCAAGCTTCGCTGAGCCTGTCCAAGCGCCGAAGTCAGCTGTCGTCAACAGCTCGATCGCACAGGGTCTGCCCGCCAAAGGCGGTCGTCCGACGAAGCAGGAAGCGGCAGTTGCCGACGAAAGCCGCCAGACGATGCGCACCGAGCCGAAGCTGACGCAGAAGATGATCTCGCAGTGGGCTCTCACCAACGCCCGCCTGGAAATGGCTTCCAAGAAGGTGCAGGCACCACGTTTCGTCAGTCAGACGCTGCGTGCCCAGCCGACGGCGGTCTATGCCGAAGGCTTCGTGAAGACGGCTTCTGTCGATCCGGACCGCTTCAGCGGCACGGCTGTCAACTTCATGGAAGTGCGCAAGTTCAACACGCGCTGATGCGTTTATATTCCGAACAGGCATGGGGCCGCCGGGCAATGTCCGGCGGCTTTTGTCTTTGCGGACGAAGGCAAGGCGACAATTGGCGGAGACTGTTGCCGACCAAAAGAAAAGCCGCCGTAAAAGGCGGCTTTCATGAAGAGCGGTGGAGTTTTTATCCTCAGCCTTCCGGCGGGGCTTCGATCATGCCGAGCGCGGCGAGGTAGGTGTCGAGGATTGCTTCCTCTTCCATACGCTCCTGCTCGTCCTTCTTGCGCAGCGCGATGACCTTCTTGAGAATCTTGGTGTCGAAGCCGGTTCCCTTGGCTTCGCCGTAGACGTCCTTGATGTCGTCGGCGATGGTCTTCTTTTCTTCTTCCAGTCGTTCGATGCGCTCGATGAAAGCGCGAAGCTGGTCGCGGGCGACGCCATGAGCATCAGACATCGTATTCTCCTGATTGGGATGATTAATTTTGGATGCACGTGACTGCCGCGAAGCGGCGTCGTGGTCAAGCCTCTTGACGGGCCACAAGCCTATTTATGCGGGTTGTTCACCTCAAAAGCTGCCTTTTGCACAGGCGATGCCTCCTTCTGGTGAAGGTCCTTCCAGTCTTCGTAAGGCATGCCGTAGACGATCTCGCGCGATTCGTCCTTGGTGACGGCGACACCTTCGGCCTCCGCAGCCTCACGATACCAATTGGAAAGACAGTTACGGCAGAAGCCGGCAAGATTCATCAGGTCGATGTTCTGCACATCGGTGCGTTCGCGAAGATGCGCAACGAGGCGGCGGAAGGCCGCAGCCTCGAATTCCGTCTGCTGTTCCTTGCTGAGCGTGGTCATGGGCCAAGTCCTTTCACTCAATAGGGGCCGGTGCGTGAAGCATGCACGCTGTATGCATGAAGGGCCGGTTCGGCATTCATGTCTGCAAAGGCAGGGGCCAGACGCGCTGCCCATTCCTCGATGCCTGCCTCATCGCCGATGAGGTCCTGGCGTACTTCCAGAAGCGCGTGCGGAATGCCCGTAATCATGCAATGGCGGTACATGGTGTCACCCTTCAGCGCACCATCATATGGGTCGTTGTCACCGACGACGAGATCGGGATCGGCCCGTAGTTTTTCAAGCAATGGGGCCACAGCGCGGCGGTCGCTGTCCCAAAGTACCGCTGCATGCCAAGGGCGGGGAACGCCCTTCCAGGCGGGTGTAAAGGAGTGCAAGGAGAGTACGAGCGGCGCTTTGCCGGTCGTACTCGCCACCCTGTCGATCGTCTCCGACACTGCATTGTGATAAGGTCTGTGGAAGGCCTCGATCCGGTAATTCCACTCTTCTTCGGTGATCGGATGATTGCCGGGGATGATGGCGCCGTCCGAGATCTTCATGATCAGGGTCGGATCGTCCTCGCCTCTGTTCGGATCGATCAGCAGGCGCGAAAAACCGCCGAGAACACCGGGGACGCCCAGTTTTGCGCAAAGCCGGCGCGTGAGGCCTTCGATTCCGATGTCGTAGGCGATGTGCCTGACAAAGGCGCTTTCCGGCAGGCCGAGCCGGCCATATCCTTCGGGCAGGCGGTTCATGGCATGATCTCCAAGGATCACCATGCCTTTGTCATGTTGGCCGGGTAGGATTTCGAAGGATTGGAAGCGGTGCATCAGGAAATTGCCAATTGTCAGTTCTCGTCTTCGGGCAGTGATCGCATGCGCCTTCGGTCGGTTCAAGCGCGATAGGCGGGCTGGCGCGGCAAAATGCGCCCAATGGGCGGTTATGAAAGGAAATATAATCGATTAGCATTGCGTTGACTTTCGCTTGACGGCGGCGCAAGAAGACACGGATAACGAATAACCGTGGAGCTATTTGGGAGCCGTGTTGATCCAAGCCGCGCCAAGTTTCCTCACGCGGTCCGGACCGCTGGTCCGTCTCGCATTGTTCGCTCTTGCAGCCGTCTCGCCGTTCTTCATCGCTGATGCCGCGCGCGCGGATTTCCGTGTATGCAACGGTACGCAAAATCTGGTTGGCGTTGCGATCGGATACCGCGCGAAAGACGGCTGGATCACGGAGGGATGGTGGCAGGTACCGGCAACGACCTGCGCCACGTTGATCGAGGGAGAACTGCAGTCGCGTTATTATTACCTCTATGCAGAAGACGCCGCCCGCGGAGGCCGATGGACGGGTGATGTGCAGATGTGCGTAGCGGAAAATGAATTCAAGATCTCGGGTGTGCAGGACTGCTATGCCCGCGGTTATCAGAAAATGGGTTTCAAGGAATACGATACGGGCCGCCAGGGAAGCTGGATGGTTCAACTCTCCGACACCCCAGGGACGCAAGAAAGCCAGAATTGATGAAGCGTAACCGCAAAGTTAAAATCCTCGCCACCCTCGGCCCCGCCTCCTCCGAGGAATCGATGATCGAGAAGCTGCATCAGGCGGGTGCGGATATCTTCCGCATCAACATGAGCCATGCGAGCCATGACGTGATGCGTACGCTGGTGCAGCGCATTCGCGCCGTCGAAGCTCGCTCGGGCCGGCCGATCGGCATTCTGGCCGACCTGCAAGGCCCGAAGCTTCGCGTTGGCAAGTTTGCCGATGTGAAGGTTGAGCTGAAGCCCGGCCAGACATTTACGCTCGACAACAACGATACCCCCGGCGACAACACCCGCGTGTTCCTGCCGCATCCTGAAATTCTGGAAGCCGTTCAGCCGGGCCACCGCCTGCTCATCGACGACGGCAAGCTGGCGCTGCGCGCCGAAAAGTGCGACGGCAAGAGCATCGTCACGACCGTCGTCGCCGGTACCAGCATTTCCGACCGCAAGGGCGTCAGCCTGCCCGATACGCTGCTTGGTGTCGGCGCGCTGACCGACAAGGACCGTGTCGACCTCGATGCCGTTCTCGCGACCGACGATGTCGACTGGGTGGCACTTTCCTTCGTCCAGCGCCCTGACGACCTCGCCGAAGTGCGCAAGATCGCCCGCGGCCGCGTCGGCATCATGTCGAAGATCGAGAAGCCGCAGGCTCTTGAGCGTATCGAAGAAATCATCGAGCTTTCCGACGCGCTGATGGTCGCCCGTGGTGACCTCGGCGTCGAAATGCCGCTCGAAGCCGTTCCGGGCATCCAGAAGCAGCTCATCCGCTCCTGCCGCCGTTCGGGCAAGCCCGTCATCGTCGCCACGCAGATGCTGGAATCGATGATCTCGTCGCCGGTTCCGACCCGCGCCGAAGTTTCGGACGTCTCCATCGCCGTGTTCGAAGGCGCCGACGCGATCATGCTGTCGGCAGAATCGGCTTCCGGCGCCTATCCGGTCGAAGCCGTCTCGATGATGGCGTCGATTGCGAGCACGGTGGAGAAGGATCCGCATTATCCGGGCATCATCTACGCGCAGCGCGCCCAGCCGGAAGCAACCGGCGCCGACGCCATCTCGCTTGCGGCCCGCCAGATCGCCGAGACGCTGAAGCTGTCGGCCATCGTCTGTTACACCTCGTCCGGTACGACCGGCCTGCGCGCCTCGCGCGAGCGTCCGCAGGTGCCGATCATCGCGCTTTCGCCGATCATCAAGACGGCTCGCCGCCTTTCGATCGTCTGGGGCATGCATTGTGTCGTCACCCATGACGCGACCGACCTTGACGATATGGTCAACCGCGCCTGCCGCATCGTGGCTGCTGAAGGCTTCGGCAAGCCGGGCGACCGCATCATCATCTCGGCCGGCGTGCCGCTCGGCACACCGGGCGCGACCAACATGCTGCGTATCGCCTATATCGGTTCGGACGGCCAGAGCGGCATCTGATCGCTTTCAGGCTTGAAATAGTAAAGAGCGCTCCTCGAAAGAGGGGCGCTTTTTGTTTTCCGATTTGGATGTTGTCAGCCGCGAGAGAGGTGGCCGACGCGATAGATCTGGTTGGTCCCTGAGGCGGGCGGGGCTTCTGCGTAAAGGCCGAAGCGCACCATCGTCCAGTCATGGGGATCGAAGGCGGCGACGCGGGCGAGAACGTGTCTGCCGCGGGCTTCCTGCTGTGCCAGGTCAATCTCCTGCTGTCGCAAGTCGGGCAGAGATGCATGCGGTTCGATGGCGAGGTATTCGCTGTCGGCAAATCGGCCATCGGCAAGGTCCGGTAAGGCATGTGCATGCCAGACGATCCAGTGGCGGATGCGCGGCCGGCCGAAGGCATCTGTCAGCGCGGCAAAGCCGGGACCGCAGATGAAATCACTGGCGCCTTCCGGCTGATCCCAGAGATAAAAGGGCGCATAGAGATTTTCCGGACTGCCGAATTCACCGCGGCGGGCGCTCAGAAAGGCCTTGAAGCCGAGATGCTGGAAGCCGTCCATCGCCGGTCCCTTGTCGCGGATGCGGCGGTCGATGATCTCCATGTCGTAGTCGGCAGGCAGGGTGAAAGAATATTGCATGGCCATCATGGCTGTGGCTCTTTTCGGTCAGACCAATCGACGAAGCGCCCCTTCTCGAAGCCCTGGATGCTGAGGTAGCTGAAGGGGCTGTCGGGTGTCGCTCCATGCCAGTGAAGCTCATCGGCTGCGAACCATATGGCGTCGCCGGTTCTGACTTCCTCGATTGCTTTTCCCTCCCGCTGCACAAAGCCGACGCCGGAGAGAACATAGAGAAGCTGGCCGCGCGGATGCGTGTGCCAGTGCGTGACGGTGGCAGGATCCAGTGTTGCGCGCATGGCCGTGTTTTCGCCATCGATCTGGCTGTCGAGCAGCATTTCGACCCAGAAGGGCGCATTCGAAATGCCCTCGGGTGCACGGACGGCATTGCCGGGACGGCGGATCGTCATCGTCTTGGGATTGGCCTCGTTCATGCCGGAACTCCTGATGCGCGCGCTTCCCAGCCAGGTTCGGCCATCTGCGCCAGGCCGTCGCCGAAGGACCATTCGTCCGGTTCGCTGGTCGAGATGACGATCATCACGTCTTGCTGACGCAGGCCGGGCGATTGCTGCAGCAGTTCGACGGTTCGGCGGAAGAGAGCCTTGCGCATTTCGGTCGTGCGCGGTTTGCCGGTGGTGATCGAAATCAGCACGAAATCATCCGAGCGCGGACCGGCGAGATAGTTGCGATCGAAGATCAGTTCGCCGGGTTCGTGCTGGTGGATGATCTGGAAGCGGTCGGCCGGCGGCACGTTGAAGGTCTCGACCATGGCCTTGTGGATGCTGTCCGAAAGGGCGTGCAGATAATCCGGCGACTTGCCTTTCAGAAGGGAGATGCGAGCGAACGGCATTGGATGCCTCCTTGTTGTGCGTCTTGACAGGAGGAGAATGCCACGCCAGGATAATGCATAAAATCAGAATTTTATGGACTTATAGTCCTGAAAATTGGGATCATTGAATGAGGCGGATTACCTTCGATCTCGATGTGCTGAGGACCTTCGCCACGGGCATGGACCTTGGCAATTTCGCCAAGGCGGCAGATCGCCTGGGGCGCTCGACCTCCGCCGTCAGTGCGCAGCTCAAGAAACTGGAGGAGCAGGCCGGAACGCCGATCTTCCGCAAATCGGGACGGGGACTGGCGCTGACGGAGGCGGGCGAAACCATGCTTGCCTATGCCCGGCGGCTGCTGGAACTGAACGACGAGGCGGTGGCTGCAGTTCAGCGTGTCGAGCTGGAAGGGTGGGTGCGGCTTGGGCTCCAGGAGGACTTTGGCGAGAACCTGCTTCCCGAGGTGCTCGGGCGCTTCGCACGGGCGCATCCGAAGGTGCGCATCGAAGCGCGCGTGGTGCGTAATGCCGAGCTTCTGGACCGTGTGACGACAGGCAAGCTTGATCTCGCGCTTGCCTGGAGCGTTGGTACTTTGACTGCGCACTGCGAGCATATTGCCGATGTGCCGATGCGCTGGATTGGCCCGGCAAGTGGCTTGCCGGCATGGACGGCCGGAAGCGACGAGCCGATGCCGCTCGCATCGCTCGAGGCTCCCTGCCTGCTCAGGAATGCGGCGACGAAGGTGCTGGATGAAGCCGGTATTTCCTGGCGGCTCTCGTTTGTCAGCCCGAGCCTTGGCGGACTCTGGGCAGCGGCCGCTGCGGGACTGGGTATTACCGTGCGTACGCCTATCGGATTGCCTGCCAAGGTGCGGATGCTGGCGCCGGGCGAAGCCGGCCTGCCGGAACTGCCGAAACTCGGGCTGGTCTTGCATCGCGCAGAGGCGGAGCCTGATGCAGCAACAGCCCGTCTGGCGGCGTTGGTGCTGCAGTCGGTGCATGAAGCGGTGAGGGATATCTCCATGTCATCCGATCATGAGAAAGGATTGCGAAGGGTCGGGTGAAGTATTGACCCTCCCGGCGGAAACCAATAGCCTTTCATCATTATGAAAATGATCACTCTCAACATCGCCACGGTCTTCTTCTTGAGCCTTTAAGGCTCTGCCTTCGGGCAAAAGAAGATGCGGCCGCTTGACCAGCCGATTGGCTGGCGTGTTGCTGCGGACTGTAACCACCCTGCCTTCGGCCAACGGACAATCCCGGCAGGGTCTGGCGATAGAGAGATATTTCATGACATCCACTGGTTACCCGCCGGCGCTTAGCGCCGCGCAGATCGAGCACTTCATCGAAGACGGCTTCGTGCGGATCGATGATGCTTTTCCCCGCGACGTGGCCGCGGAAGCCCGCGCCATCATGTGGCGCGACATTCCCTTCGACCCCGAGGATCCTAAAAGCTGGGTGCAGCCGGTCGTCCGGCTTGCCGGCTATGGCGGCGGCCCGTTCGAGACAGCGGTCAACCCGCCTGTGCTGCATTCGGCTTTCGATCAGCTCGTCGGCAAGGGGCGCTGGGAGCCGCGCAACGGCCTCGGCAGTTTCCCGGTTCGTTTTCCGCATCCTGATGATCCGGGTGATGCCGGCTGGCATGTGGATCTGAGCTTTCCGGGAGATGAAGGCAACCCGAATGAGCAGCGGGATTTTTCCGCCTGGCGGGTGAACATCACCTCGCGCGGGCGGGCACTCCTGATGCTGTTCCTGTTCTCGGATGTCGGCGAAGAAGACGCGCCGACGCGGATCCGGGTGGGATCGCATAAGGATGTAGCAAGGATGCTGGAGCCGGCCGGCGAAGCGGGCATGGCGCATCTGTGGCTGGAGCATGTCGGCGAGGACAGACCGCTTGCTCTGGCGACGGGGCAGGCGGGCACGGTTTATCTGTGCCATCCGTTCCTCATCCATGCGGCGCAGATGCATCGCGGCAAGGAGCCGCGCTTCATGGCCCAGCCCGGCCTTGCACCTTCGGAGCCGCTGAAGCTTGTGCGTGAGGACGGCGCTTATTCGCCTGTCGAAATCGCCATCCGCAGGGCGCTTCAGCAAGGTTGAGGCTTACCGCAAAACCGCTGCGCACCGTTGCGCGTGATCATTGATGTGGAGGGGGGTGCTTCGTGTCGGAACCCCCTCCACTCCAGGGAACCTCCTCCACAAGATGCCGATATTCAAGAAGAGAGCGCCCTTCGTGTCTCCGAAATGGACGCTCGGTGCCCCCAGTGGAGGGGGTTCACGTTCAAATGGAGGGCGTGGAGGGGGTTACGCCCTCCAGTCTAAATAATTGATATACATAGATTTTAATTAAGTGGAGGGGGTGGAGGGGGTTATTTGGTCAAACCTGCTGGAAGCCACTTATGCCGGCACTTATAGAGGCGGTATGGCAACGCTTACGGCTACTCTTGGAAATACGCCCTCCACCCCCTCCGCGGCCGGAGAGGATGCATCCAATTTTGCTGGTTACATCACGCCTGCAGGTCCTGCTGTGCAGCCCGGCGGATCGCCTGTGGCGGTTGGCCGAAGGCGCGCAGGAAGGCGCGGCGCATGCGCTCGCGATCGGCAAAACCGGTTTCGCGGGCGACGGTATCGATCGGATGGCGGCCTTGTTCCATCATCAGGCGGGCCGCCTCCAGCCGCAGGTTCTCGACCGCTTTTGCCGGTGATTGACCCGTTTCGGCGCGGAAGGCACGGCTGAACTGGCGGGGGCTCAGATGCGCGGCTTCCGCCAGCTCCTCCACCGAGAGCGTGGATTTCAGATTGCTGCGGGCATGCGCAAGCGCCTTCTGGATACGGTCGGATTTCGGCTCCAGCTCCAGAAGGGCGGAAAATTGCGACTGACCGCCGGCGCGGCGATGGTAGACGACGAGCTTGCGGGCAACGGCGCGGGCGATCTCCAGGCCATGGTCTTTCTCGACCATTGCCAGCGCCAGATCGACACCCGCCGTCATGCCCGCCGAGGTCCAGACGGAGCCGTCGATGATGTAGATGCGGTCTTCTTCCATCCGGATCTCGGGGTACCGGCTCTGCAGTTCGCGGGCGAGATACCAGTGGGTCGTGGCGCGGCGGCCGTCGAGAACGCCGGCATCGGCGAGCAGAAACGCGCCGGTGCAGATCGAGGCAAGGCGGCGGGTGGCGGGAAGTGCTGCGCGAATGAAATCCGCCTCGGCTTCATTGGGCAGTTTGATGTCGGGCGCGCCGGCGACGATCAACGTGTCGAAGCCGGGATCGCCGAAAGCCTCCGTTTCCATGATCATACCGAGCGAATTGGCGATCGGGCCGCCGGTCTCGGAGAGATAATGGACGTCATAAACCTTCTCGCCGAGCTCGATATTGGCGAATTCGAAGGCCGAGACTGCGGCAAGGCTCATGATCTGAAAGCCGGGAAAGAGCAGGAAAGCAATTTTCTGCATCGTGTCATGTCCTGAAAGGAGGATGTCCTAAAAGGTGGTATATATGACATTTAGGACATTAGCAATTGGGCGTAAAACTCTCCTCAAGCGCAAGCAATCGGGCCGGCGCATGAGACGGAGAAACGATCATGGCACATGAACATAAGGGTACGGCGTTGGTTACGGGCGCATCGTCGGGCATCGGCGCTGTTTACGCGCACCGGTTGGCAAAGCAAGGCTATAACCTCATCCTCGTCGCCCGCAACACTGAGCGGTTGAAGGCGCTGGCAAGCCGGCTGACCGATGAAACGGGCCGCACGGTCGAAACGATTTCCGCCGATCTCGGCAAGAAGGATGATCTCGCGAAGGTCGAGAAGGTGTTGAAGGAAGACCATGGTATCACCCTGCTGGTCAACAATGCCGGCTTCGGCGGCACCGCACCGTTGCTCAACTCCGACATCGACAAGATGCAGGAGATGATCGAACTCAACGTGACCGCCCTGACGCGGCTGACCTATGCCGCCGTGCCAGGCCTCGTTGCCCGTGGTGGTGGGACGATCATCAACATTGCCTCGATCGTGGCGATCGCGCCCGAGGTCCTGAACGGTGTCTATGGTGGCACGAAAGCCTTCGTGCTGGCCTTCAGCCAGTCGCTGAAGCATGAGCTTGCCGACAAGAATATCCGTGTCCAGGCCGTATTGCCGGGCGCTACGGCCACGGAATTCTGGGGCATCGCCGGCACGCCGGTTGAACATCTGCCGGGCGAGATCGTCATGTCGGCGGAAAACATGGTCGATGCTTCGCTGGCAGGTCTTGCCGAGGGTGAATTTGCTACGATCCCGGCGCTCGAAGATGCCGGCTTGCTTGCTGCCTATGAACAGGCCCGCCAGGCGCTGATGCCGAACCTGTCGCGTTCGGCTCCGGCTCCGCGCTACAAGATCGCCTGAAGACGATCGATCGGGAACGACATCGTCCGCGGCAGGTCGCTGCGGACGATGTTTTCTATTGGGGGAGATCCGCGCGGAAGGCCGCTGCGACATTCTCTGCGAGGCGATCGTGGATGACCGTCCGGCTCGTTCTCTCGGGATCGTCACAGAGAGGCTCTTCGCCTTCTTCCCGAAGGATGGGGGCGCCCGACGGCTTGCATTCGCTGAAGGCGCTGTATTGCGAAGCATCGGTGACGAGATCGAAGTGCGCGCCAGGTATAGCGCTCTTCAGGCCCGATGCGCGCAGCCCAGGCCAGATCTTCGCCGGTGTGCCGAGATTGATGAGCCGCACCGGGATCGATATGCGCTTGAGGCTGTCGGGTGCAAAATTCGCGCCGAATTCAGGATCAACGATGACAGCTGCCTTCACCCGCTGATCGAGATGAGAGCGAGCGATATTTTGCGGATCGATGGAATGAAGATCAATGCCGGCGCCGGCGAATTCGGCGCAGTCGACGCCCGTGCCGTCGCTGTCGCAGGAGCGTGCGAAGCTTTCCGGATCGAGGCGACCGCCTGCGAGGGAGAGTGCAGACGTTCCGCCGACAAGGAAGCCCAGCACGCCGACGCGGCTACGGTCTATCTGGACAGGCAGTGAGCCGTCCTTCTCGATCGCCGTCAGCGCCGCCGAGAGATCGGCAGGCCGCAGCCATATTTCGTGGAGGCTCTCCTCGCTCGTCATCGTCTCCGGATCTGGTTGGCGCATCATCGCCACCACGAAGCCTTTGGATGCGAGGCGCGACGCCATCCAGGCGCCGATGAACGGGCCGGATTTCAGGCCGCCATGGGAAAGCAGGATCAAGGGATGATTGCCGGCAGCGGGAGGTGCGTCGTGCTGGGCTACCTCGCCTTTGAAAAGCGGGCTGTCGCCGATGAGGATGGGCGTTCCGCCCGCCGTCGCCGGATACCAGAGCGTGACGTCCATGACACCGCCGCGTTCCGGCACGGCGACCGAGAGGAAGGACAGGCCAATTGTGTCGGCCGCATGGGCCGGGGTGTTGGTGGCGAGGATGCAGGCCGACAGCAGCAGGGAGAGAAGATGTCTCATGGAAACCTCGGAACGAAGACCGCCACATGACGGCAAGACGAGGTTTCGCTATTTCCGAGGTAAGCGAGACCCCGATCACGATTGAGGTCGTTGCCGACCGCGATCAGGGTCTTCGAGGTTATCGGCTCTTAGCCGAAGCGTTCCAGTGCTGTGGTGAAGACGTCGGCGTCGATATTGCCGCCTGACGTGACAACGATCGTCGTATCGCTATCCAGTTGATCGCCATGGAAAAGTGCTGCGGCAAGGGCAACGGCCCCGCCCGGCTCGACGACGATCTTGAGGCGGGTGAAGGCGAGGGCCACGGCGCGCAATGCCTCATCGTCGGTCACGACGACACCCTGTCCGGCCAGACGCTTGAGGATCGGGAAGGTGATATTGCCCGGCTGCGGCGTAATGATCGCGTCGCAGATTGACCCGCTCAAGGTGGCGTTGCGCTCGATCTTGCCCGATGCAAGCGACCGCGTGGTGTCGTCGAAGTTTTCAGGTTCGCAGGGACGGACGCGGAAGCCCGGCGCACTTGCTTCCAATGCCAGGGCGATGCCCGAACTCAGACCGCCGCCGCCGCAGGGAACGAGGACTTCAGCGTTCTTGACGCCTTCCTCTTCGGCCTGTTCGGCGATTTCCAGCCCGGTCGTGCCCTGGCCGGCAATGACCAGCGGTTCGTCGAAAGGCTTGATGAGCGTCAGTCCGCGTTCGGCCGAAAGTCTTGCGCCGATCTCGTCGCGGTCTTCGTTGGCGCGGTCATAGAGCACCACTTCGGCGCCGAAGGCGCGCGTATTGGCAATCTTCAGCTTCGGCGCATCGCTCGGCATGATGATGACGCTGGGGACGCCATGCAAGCGTGCGGCAAGGGCGACACCCTGGGCATGATTGCCGGAGGAGAAGGCGATGACGCCCTTCTTGCGCAGTTCGGCATCGATGCCCGAGACGGCGGACCAGCCGCCGCGGAACTTGAAGGAGCCGGAATGCTGCAGGCATTCGGCCTTCACGAACAGCCGCCGGCCGGCGATTTCATCGAGGAAGGGGGAGGAGAGAAGCGGCGTGCGCCGCGCATGACCGCGCAGGCGAGCCCGGGCGGCAACGATCATTTCAATGGAAGCCATGGGAATCTCTTTTTGCTGAATGCCGCTCATGCATAGAGCGCGCATCTTTGCTTGTGAACGGCGACTTTGTCACGGTGACATGAATATGACATTGGACGCCGTGCCACCCGATTCCCGCAGGACGCGCCGTTTTCTGAACTGGGACGGGCTTTCGCCATTCATACGCGCGAATTCGCGGTTGAAGTTGGATTTGCTGATGAAGCCGGAGTCGAACATCACCTGCGTTATCGGATGATCGGTGCCGATGAGTTGCTCGCAGGCGGCGCGAATGCGGAAGTCGTTCACATATTGCGAGACGCTCATGCCGTGGATGCGGTTGACGGCGGTAGAGACGCGCCGGGCAGGCAAGTTCATCTTGCGGGCGATACGGGTCAGATTGAGATCGGGATCGCGATAGAGCTGACGGACGCGCATCAGCGTATCGAGGGCATCGGCGACGGCCCCGTCTTCTTCCGTTGCCGGTGGCGGTGGAGGCGGCTCGGCGGATGTCGCTTCGACACTGCTGCCGCCGCTTGCCACCGAAGCGGCGGTGCCGAGGATCAGCAGCGCGATAACGTTGCCGAGTGCGACGATGGCGCCGGCATGGATGCCGCCGGTCTTGGTGAAGTCGAAGCTGATGATGACATCGGTGATGGCTGAGGCGATGAGGGCAAAGCCGGTGATCTGCAGCGAACGGTAGGAGAGCACGGCGCCATCGAGGCGGGAGGATACCAGCGCATCCGGGCCATGTCGGGCAAGCCAGAGCAGGGCGGCGCCGTAGCCGAGAAAGATCAGGATGATGGCAAGGCTGATCGGTTCGGGATAGAGGGCGATGAAGATAGCGATTGCCGCCGTCGGCAGAAGATGCGGCCAAAAACTGGCAAGGGTGGGCTGCTCCTCCATGGCGAGCCCCTTGAAACAGACCCAAGCAAGGGCCGCGATCATCGTCGCCATCAGCGATTGCAACGGCATGATATCGATGATGTCGTAGCCCCAGCGGATGCCGATGATCACGGATTGGAAGATGTAGAACCCGATCAGCAGCAGGAAAGGCCGCCTTTCCGCAAGCGATCCGTCACCCTGCCGCAGCATGCGGATCAGTAGAATAGAAAGCAGCAGAGCCACGACGAAGGGTAAGGGAACGAAGATCATCGGCGATATCCGGACAGCGACAATGACCGTCAGAATGAACCCGATTGCGTTCGCGGTCGACCCGGATCGTGATCGAGGTCTCGAAATGGTGCCTGAAAATCCATCCTGAAAGTGTCCTCGACGGGAGGGCTTCATTCATGGACGGATTTCGATGATCATTCTTCTTGTGATGCCGGTGTTTCTGGCTGCCTCCGTTTCCGCTCTGCCGGACAAGGTATCGACGGCTGCAATTCCCGATCTTTCCGGTGTGCGGGCGGTTGCCATCAGCGGTGATGCAAGCTCGATCAACATCACCACGCGAAGCGACCGGCCCTATGGGGCATCGCTCATTGGGCGACGGAAGGGCTGGTTCTCATCCTGGTATTCGAGCTGGTACTTTATCGATTGCCGCGACAACAGCGATATGAGGGTCGAAGGAACGATATTGCATATCGACATCGCCGCATCGTCCTGGCTGGATCCGTCCGATTGCATGATCGAGGTCAATGCCAACGTGCCGGCGGGTGCAGCCCTCAGGATCGACCAGAATGCTTTCTCGGCCAAGCTCAATGGCCATTTCTCCGACCTTGTCATCGCCGGAAAGGCAGCAGACATCACCCTCGATGGACATGCCGGAAGTGTCGATATCCGCGCCGATGCGGTCAGGGCTTCCCTTGATTTCGACAGAGTCGAAGCGGACGAGAACGTATCGATCCGCGCTCGTGCACTGGACGCCTATCTCGGGTTCGGAGACAGTGTACCTGTGGACTACAAGGTGACGGCAAAGGCTTCCTGGGTCGATGCGATGCAGCCGAGCGTGCCGGGTGCCATGCCGCGCGTCGAGATCGACGGCGATTTCGTTCGGGTCAGGATCCGCTGAGGCGGCTGTTCAATAGCCGTTGGCGGAGCCTTCGGTCGCGCGGTTGTCCATTGCGCCATTATAGCGAGCGCCGCCGCCCTTCTCGATTGCCGCGAGGCTCTTGCCGCCAACGAGAATGCCGGCGGCCTGTCCCCAGACCGGAGCACCATTGCCGCCATCGAGCTTGTAACCCATCTCCGCAAGCGCCTTTTCGGTATCCGGAGAGAGCGCAAAGGGCTCCAGGTAGACGGTGTCCGGCTGCCATTGGTGATGGATGCGCGGGGCGTTGACCGCCTGACTGATGTCCATGCCGAAATCGACAACGTTGAGGATCGCTTCCAGCGTGATGGTGATGATGCGCGAGCCGCCGGGGCTGCCGATCACCATGAAGGGCTTGCCATCCTTGGTGACGATCGTCGGGCTCATGGAAGAAAGCGGCGTCTTCTTCGGTGCGATGGCATTGGCCTCGCCCTGCACAAGGCCATAGAGGTTCGGGACGCCGGGCTTGGAGGTGAAGTCGTCCATCTCGTTGTTGAGCAGCACCCCGGTGCCGGGAGCGACCACGCCGGCGCCGAAGGAGCCGTTCAGCGTATAGGTCACGGCGACGGCATTGCCCTCGTCATCGACAACAGAATAATGCGTCGTCTCCGTGCTTTCCTTGCCGCCGAGCGGCTTCAGATTGGCCGAAGTACCCGCCTTGTAAGGATTGATTTTGGAGCGGATTTCCTTGGCGTAGCTCTTGTCCAGCAGCTTGGAGACGGGATTGTCGATGAAGTCAGGATCGCCGAGCGCGGCGTTGCGGTCAACATAGGCATAGCGCATGGCCTCGACCATGATATGCACGGCTTCGGCCGATCCATAGCCAAGATAAGAGAGCGGATAGCCTTCGAGGACGTTCAGGATCTCGCAGATGATGACGCCGCCGGAGGAGGGCGGCGGCGAGGAAATGATGTCATAGCCGCGGTAATTGCATTCGATCGGCTTCAGTTCCCGCACCTTGTACTGCTCGAAATCTTCCTTGGCGAGGATGCCGCCCTTGGCCTGGCTCGCCTTGACGATCGCATCGGCCGGTGCGCCCCTATAGAAGGCGTCGCTGCCTTTTTCGGAGATCGACTGCAGGACGGCGGCAAGGTCTGGCTGCACCAGTTTTTCACCGGGTGAGTAGGGGCTGCCGCCGGGCTTCAGGAATATTTTTGCGGCCTCTTCATCCTTGGCGAGCCGCTTGGCGCCGCCGGCAAAGCTTGCCGTATCACCCTGTTCCAGCGCGAAGCCGTCTTTCGCATATTTTAGGGCCGGCGCGATCAGTTCCTCGCGGGGCTTCGTGCCGTATTTCTCGCGTGCGGTCTCGAAGCCCATGACAGAACCCGGTGTGCCGATGGCGAGATAGCCGTCGAGGCTGGCGCGGGGAACGATATCGCCCTTGGCATCGAGATACATGGTCTTGGTAGCGGCGAGTGGTGCGCGTTCGCGGAAATCGAGGAAGGTCGTGCGTCCGTCCTTCAGGCGGATCGTCATGAACCCGCCGCCACCGAGATTGCCGGCCGTCGGATAGACGACAGCAAGCGCATAACCGACCGCGACCGCGGCATCGACAGCATTGCCGCCGCTTTTGAGCACGTCGACGCCGACATCGGTTGCCAGATGCTGGGCAGTCACGACCATGCCATGTTCAGCCTCGACGGGCGCGGGCGAAGCGGCAAAGGCCGGCAATGGCGCGAGGCAAAGCGAGATGGTGGCGAGAATGGCGATGTATTGTCTGTGATGGCGGTCCATGAATTTCCCCTCGAAGGACGGCGATGGGAAAGATATGGCGTCGCGGCTGCAGCCGGCAATGTTGAAGTCAGAGGCTTTCTTCAGGAATGAAGACCATGCCGGTCAGGTCCTTGTCCTTCAAGGCCGCCCATTTCAAAAGGGCGTCCAAAGCAGGGCAAAGGGCTTGGCCCCAGTCAGTCAGGCGATACTCCACCTTGGGCGGCACCTGATGATGGACAATGCGCAGCACGATGCCGTCATTTTCCATCTGGCGAAGTTGTTGGATCAGCATCTTCTGCGAGATGGCAGGTATGGCCCGTTCGAGATCGGAAAAGCGCAGCACCTTGCCGCCGAATAGGTGGAAAAGAATGATGAGCTTCCAGCGCCCTTCCAGAATCTTCAATACGTTCTCGACGCCGGTTGCGGCGGAATAGGGTGTCATCGCAGTACCTTACTTTCAGGTAAGTACCTGACTTTTTTGTAGGTTCTTGTCATCTGGTAAGCCTATGCCCATTCTTTTCGCGGAGCAACCGAACAGGAGTTTCCGAATGAGTATAGAGCTTCCGAAACCGATGGCCGCCTATTACGCCGCCAAGAATCAGAAGGATGTCGAGAGCATGCTTGCCTGCTTTGCAGCAGATGCCATCGTGCACGATGAGGGCGAGGACAGGCGCGGTCATATCGAAATCCGCGAATGGATGGAGGAGACGACGCGTAAATATGGTGTGACGGTCGATCCCAGGGAGATTTCCGGCGACGCTGATAAACCGGTTGTAGCTGCGCTGGTCGCCGGCAATTTTCCGGGCAGCCCTGTCACCCTATACTATCACTTCACGCTTGCCGGCGACGCCATCACGCATCTGGAGATCAACCCATGATGGTCGCACCGGCTTTATCGTTCGACCCGACCGAGTTCAGCGGCAAGCGTGTCCTTGTCACCGGTGGTACGAAGGGCATGGGCGAAGCGATTGTGCGGCGACTTTCCGCAGGCGGCGCGAAGGTCGCGACGACTGCACGCTCGCCGCTGCCCGAGGGTCAAGTGCCGACGCTCTTCGTTCAGGCCGATATCAGCACGTCGGAAGGCGTGAACGCAGTCGCGTCGAGGGTGCTTGAGGCCTTCGACGGTCTCGATATTCTCGTCAACAATGTCGGTGGTTCATCGGCACCAAGTGGCGGTTTTGCCGCGTTGACGGATGAGCACTGGCAGGCAGACGTAAATGCCAATCTGATGGCGCCGGTACGCCTCGACCGGGTATTTCTGCCCGGCATGATCGAGCGCGGCCACGGCGTCATCATTCATATATCCTCGATCCAGAGACGATTGCCCCTGTATGAAGCGACTCTCGCTTACGCGGCGGCCAAGGCCGGATTGTCGAATTACAGCAAGGGATTGTCGAAAGAGGTTGGCCCAAAGGGCGTTCGGGTGAATGCCATAGCACCTGGCTTCATCGAAACCACGGCCGCCACGGCGCTGATCCGGCGTATCGCCGAGGAGGCCGGCACCGACGAGGATGGCGGTCGCAAACTGCTGATGGATTCACTCGGCGGCATATCAATCGGCCGGCCGGGTCGCCCGGAAGAGGTGGCGGAGCTCGTTGCCTTCCTGGCCTCGCCCCGCGCCGCTTCCATTCATGGTGCGGAATATACGATCGACGGCGGCACCGTTCCGACGGTTTGATCGATGGAAGAGCCGGCCATCCGCTCCTCCGCCTTGCGGGCGATTGCCGCAAGGTCGCGCGGCCTGCCGGCAATCTTCTCCAAAGCGGCAATGGCGACGTCGGTCGCAAGGTAATCCGGCTTGTGGCCGACGCCTTTGACCGTGATGAGTTCGGATCCCCTGATGTCCCGCGCCAGTCCCCGCGAATGCAGGTGCTCCCAGACGATCTCGTCCTTGTCGCCGGTGATGATGACCGTCGGCGCGTCGATCTCGGAATAGTGCTGCGCGTTGGCCGTCAGATATTCGTGGAGCCGTTTGAAGTCGACGGCATTGTTGTAAAAGGCGCGTGGCCGCAGCACCAGCGACGGGCCGGTTCTGGCTATGTAGTCGGCAGGCCGGGGATTGGGACGGAAGACGTTCACCGTGCCGCGCTCCAGCCGCCGCAGGCCGAGAGGCACGACGACCGCATGATTGAACAGCCAGCCGATGATCGGTGCAGTGGCGACGTGATAATACCAGTCGATGCCGCCTGGCCACGGATGGGTGGCCGGCGCCAGGAACAGGAGACCTGCCGTCTTGTCCGGGTGCCGGACGCCGAACGCCGCGGCAATCGCGCCGCCGAAGGAATGGCCGATGATAACAGCTCTTTTGACGCCTCGCTTTTCCATAAGGCTGGCGATGGCGTCGGCCTGACCTGAGGGCAGGGCATTTTCCGGCCCGCCGCGTTCCGAATAGCCATGACCGGGGCGATCGACGAAGAGCATCTCGGCGCGGCCTTCGAGGGGTTTCAAGAATGCGCCGGTCTGGTCCAGCAAGTTGCCGCTTGCGCCATGAATGAAGACCAGGGGCGGAAGATCGGCGGTGTCGGGGCGCGGAACATGTACGGCATTCATGCGATAGCCGCCAATATCGGTCAGTTCGCCGATATTGGGGTAGACATGTTCGAACTGGCGGGCCTTGTAGGAGGAATAGCCAATGGCCGCAGCGATGGGAGCGAGAAGGGCAGAGACTTCGGTAAGCATGGCTTCAACCGCACAGGGACCATATCATCGAGCTAAGATCGTGCGTCTTCTTACGCCGTCAAGTGCGCGCCGGATTTGTCAGGTGCGGCTGCCGGCAAGCTTTTCCGAGAGCGTGCCGATCTGCTCCTGCGCGGTGCGATCGGCGGGGTAGACATCCAGGACGCGCTCCCAGGCTTTGAGGGTAATCTGGTCATTGCCCGTGGTGGCGAGGATAGCCGCCATGCCCGACAGGGCGCCGAAATGACGGGGCTCGATCTTCAGCACTTGTTCGATGTCGGCCATCGATTTGCGATAGTTGCCGAGCACGAAGTTCAGCGTTGCACGCCGGTTCCAGCTTTCGGCATAGGCCGGTTTCAGGGCGATGGCTTCATCCAGAAAATCGAGCGCTGCCGGATTGCGCTTTTCCTCGATCGCCTTGTGGGCCCATTGCATCAGGAGATTGATCGTCGCGCTGTTGGAATCGTTCCATTCCATGCGGATCTGATTGGCGATGCCGCTTGCCTTGTCGGGGTCGCGCTCACGCTTCAACTGCCCATAGAGCCGGTCAAGACGCTGCTTTGGAGACGAATCGGAATCGGCCGGCTGTTCGACGATAACGTTCTTCTGCTGAGCCATAGCGGGGAGAGCAGGAGCGAACAGGGTGAGGGCAAGCGGCAGCGCCGCTGAGGTCAAAGCAAAAAAGCGCATGGCGGACATATTAGCCCGCCATCGCAGAAGATCAAACAAATTTGGCGTGATCACCGAAGCGACCAACGGATATGCCCGCCTGAGGGCAGGCAAACCGGATACGCGCAATCAGCCCTGACGAGCCTTGTAGCGCGGGTTCTGCTTGTTGATGATGTAGATGCGGCCCTTGCGGCGAACGAGACGGTTGTCACGATGACGCGCCTTGAGCGACTTGAGCGAATTCTTGATCTTCATTTTTCTGATCCGCGATGTTTCTGGGGGAATTCACATTCGCCCGTGTCTTTTAACAATCAAAAGCGCGCCAGCTGGGCGCGCTCTTTAGGTGGGGGAGCAGATAACCCGGCCTCTTTCTTGTGTCAACCACGTGAAGGTTATTTTCCGTGGTTTTCAGGCGATATCCCGGGCAGTGCTCCGGATGCTTTACCCGTCAGCGTGGTCACATGACCCATCTTCCGGCCAGGGCGCGACTCGGTCTTGCCGTAGAGATGCACCAGGGTGTCATCGTGCTTCAGCCAGTCCGGAACCGCAAGGATATCATCACCGATCAGGTTCTGCATCACACAATCGGAATGCCGCCTGGGATTGCCGAGCGGCAGGCCGGCAACGGCGCGGATATGCTGCTCGAATTGCGAGACGACGCAGGCAGCTTCCGTCCAGTGGCCGGAATTGTGCACGCGCGGCGCCATCTCGTTGACGATCAGGCTGCCATCGGCCAGCACGAAGAACTCGATGCCGATGACGCCGACATAATCGAGCGCGGCGAGAATCTGTTCGGCAGCCTTGCGCGCCGCATCGGCGGTGGCAGCCGAGATCGCCGCCGGTACGGTCGATGTATGAAGGATGCCGTTGCGATGGACATTTTCGGCCGGATCGAAGCAGAGCACGGTGCCATCGGTGGCGCGCGCGGCGATAATCGAGACCTCGCGTTCAAAGGCGACGAAGCTTTCGAGGATGAGCGGCACCGAGCCGAGCTCCGCATAGGCGCCGTCTGGAATGTCGGCCGGCGAACGGAACACCTTCTGGCCCTTGCCATCATAGCCGAGGCGGCGGGTCTTCAGCACGCCCTGATCGCCGAAATCCTTCAGCGCCGATTCGAGATCGGCCTGGCCGTCGACGGCATGGAAACGGGCGGTCGGGATGCCGCAGCCATTGATGAAACGTTTTTCGATGAGGCGGTCCTGTGCGGCTTCCAGCGCCTTTGGCGGCGGATAGACAGGTACGTTCTTCGCCAGCGTTTCGGCAGCGGCAACGGGCACGTTCTCGAATTCGTAGGTCACGACATCGCAAAGCTTGGCCAGTTCGGCGAGTGCTGCCGGGTCGTCATAGGCGGCGACAATCTGCCGGTTGGCAAGCTGGGCGGCGGGGCTGTCGGCCTGCTGCTCCAATATCACCGTGCGGAAATTCAGCCGGGCTGCGGCCATGGCAAGCATGCGGCCGAGCTGGCCGCCGCCGATAATGCCTATTGTCCTTACCATCAGAGATCGTCCATCGGATATTCGGCGACGGAGGCGCTCTGGCGCTCGCGCCATTCATCGAGGCGGTCGGCGATTTCATCGTCGGAGAGGGCAAGCACGGCAGCGGCAAGAAGGGCCGCATTGATCGCGCCGGCCTTGCCGATGGCAAGCGTGCCGACGGGGATGCCGCCCGGCATCTGTACGATGGAAAGCAGGCTGTCCTGACCGGACATTGTCTTTGACTGGACCGGCACACCGAAGACCGGCAGCGGCGTCATGGCTGCCGTCATGCCCGGAAGATGGGCCGCGCCGCCTGCACCTGCGATAATGACTTTGAAGCCCTCGGCACGCGCGCCTTTGGCGAAGGTTACGAGTCGGTCGGGTGTGCGATGAGCCGAGATGATACGCGCGTCATACTCGATTTCCAGCGCCTCCAGCGTATCGGCAGCATTCTTCATGGTTTCCCAGTCGGACTGGCTACCCATGATAATGGCGACTGGCGGTCTGTCTGTTATCGTCACAATCGTTCCTTCAGGCGATGATATCAGGGATGATCTGGTCTTCCAGCTTGGAGAGCTTGTCCTTGATGACCAGCTTCTTCTTCTTCATGCGCTGGACGCGCAGGGCATCGCAGCCGGTTTCAATCATGGCGTTGATCGCGGCGTCGTAATCCTCGTGCTCCTGACGCAGACGCGCCACGATGAGCCTGATTTCCGCCTGTTCCTGATCGGCCATTAATATTCCCCATAGTCGTCTTCGGACCTTGTCCGGTCTGCCGATAATTTCCGCAAGCTCCTATCACCAAATAGAGGTAACGGGAAGTTAGTGTTGATCATGAATTTGCCGCTTAGTCTCCATCTTTTGGCCTTCGACAAGCCTTCAAAAATGTGTCACAGTCCGCTGGTTGACACCTTGGATCTCCAGCGATGGATGGCTGGGGAGAGGTAAGAGGAAGGAAGGGTCAAATGACTGTTCAAGCTCATCTTGAATCGCTCCAGAAAAAGCATGTCGCTCTCGAGGAAGAGTTGCATGTCCTGAGAACATCTCCCTCTATTTCCGATACTGAACTTGCCGAATGCAAGCGCCGTAAGCTGCGTATTAAGGACGAGATCGAGCGTCTCAAGTCATCCGTCCATTGATCTTTCCAGGATCGCCGGACATCAGTCTTGCGCAAGAAAAGGTGAAACCCCGCAATTTTCCAGACAATCAAGCAAGACCCGGTGATTAACCGAGATCAAGCGCCAGTCCCATGCATGCGGCATCGGGCTGGCGTTTTCACGAGAGGTGCCTTCAGGCCCAGAACTGATCCAGCCAGAGATTGAGCTTATCGAAGCCGCGGTTATTGACCGTGTAGATGCGTTTCGTGCCTTCCGAGGTCACGGAAACGAGGTTGCTTTCAAGCAGTGCCTTCAGGTGTTGCGACACGGCAGGGCGGCTGATCGGCAGGCCCTCGGCGAGCTCATTGACCGTCTTTGGCGCGCGCCGCAATTCTTCCAGCAGAAACCGCCGGTTCGGATCGGCAATCGCAGTGAAGGGGTCCGCGTTCGACATGACAAAAAGCTACGTCAAACAGGCCTTTCCAGCAAGGAAATTGTGCATCGCAATGGAACGGAAACCTATTCGAGTATGCCTTCGTGCAGGATCAGAAAAGCCGCGATCAGCGCCATGGCATACATGAAGGGATAGAATATCTCCGGCTTCATGCGCCGTACACACCATGCGCCGGTAATCGTTGCCAGAGGGGCGAAGGGCAGGAGCGTTGCGGAAGCCAAGAGATTGCGGGTGTCGAGCTGGCCGAGCGCGAAATAGGGAACGAGTTTTACGGCATTCAGAATTGCGAAGAAGCGCACGCTCGTGCCGATGAACTCCCTCGGCGGCAGTTTGAGCGGCAGGGCGTAAATCTGGAAGGGCGCGCCGCCGGCATGGGCGACGAAGCTGCCGTAGCCGGAAAACGTGCCCCATAGGCTCGCCAGCACCGGGCGCTGGAGACGCGGCGGCATGATCTTTCCCTTGCCGGGGCCGAAATTGTTCCAGAAGTAACGCAAGCAGAAGGCCACCGTGACGGCACCGATGAGAATCCGGAGCACATAGCCGGGCACGAGGGCGGAGGTAGCCCAACCGAAGGCGATGCCGAGGATAGCCCCCGGCAGCATGATCTTCAGCGTCGCCCAGTCGCCATGCTGGCGCCAGATCACCAGCGATATCATGTCCATGAAGACGAGGATGGGCAGCAGGATCGCGGCGGCTTCGACAGGTGCGACGACGAGGGCGAGAAAGGGAAGGCCGATCAGCGACAAAGCGTCGCCCATCCCGCCTTTGGCAAGCCCGATCAGGATGACAGCCGGGATTGCGGCGTAGTAGAATGACAGATCTTGCGGCACGCTTTTGAAGTTCCTCCCCTTGCAAGCCCCCTCTATCGGAATTACTCACTCAAAACGAGTGCGGATCCGCCATAGAGCTGGAAAAACCGCCGCAGATGGAAAGACTTCATGACCGAACCGGAAAATCGCTGCCGCCTTGTCCTTGTTGTACCCGACATCGCCGATGCCGATGAGCGGGCAAAAATCGTCGCCGATGCGCTTGACGGTGGCGATATCGCGTCCGTCATTCTGCCGCAATACGATCTGGATGACGGCAGCTTCCAGAAACATGCCGAGAAGCTCGTACCCATCATCCAGGACGCGGGAGCTGCGGCTCTCATCGCCGGCGACAGCCGCGTGGTCGGCCGTTCGAAGGCCGATGGCTTGCACATCACCGGACCGGCAAGCGAGATTGCCGATGCAATCGATCGTTATGCAGACAAGCTGATCGTCGGCGGCGGCAATGCGGCCGACCGGCACACGGCGCTGGCCGTGGGCGAGGAACGGCCAGACTACATCTTCTTTGGCAAGCTCGACGGCGACATCAAGCCGGACGCGCATCCGAAGAACCTGGCGCTTGCCGAGTGGTGGGCTTCCATGATCGAAATCCCGTGCATCGTAATGGGCGGCACTGATCCTGCTTCCGCGCTTGCCGTTGCCGAGACCGGAGCAGAGTTCGTCGCGATGCACATGGGCGTGTTTGCCGAGCCGGCACAGGCGCGGTCGATCGTGGCTCAGATCAATGCGTTGCTTGACGAAAAAGCGCCACGGTTTGAGGATTGATATCGCGCTTATGCCGATCCCCGCCCGCCTTTCGAGATGCGCTCTCCTCTGCATGACCGCCCTGTTGGCGGTCCAACCGGAATTCGTGCTGGCGCAGGCGAATGAAGCGATCACCGAACCCTCCGCAACTCCGAGCCAGACTTTCCGCACCGACCGGCCACAGCCGCCCGACGGCACCATTCCATCCGATGGCGTCGGGGTTTTTGATCGCATGGGTGCGAAGCTACCCGACCTGCCGCCTGAAAAGGAATATAAGGGACAGATCGACGAGGCGTTCGGCGCCTATCAGCGCGGCTATTACCTGACCGCCATGGACAAGGCGCTGCCGCGGGCACAGCTCGGCGATCCGGCTGCCCAGACTTTGATCGCGGAAATCCTATCGCAGGGGCTCGGCGTCAAGCGGGACATGAAGAACGCAGCCTTCTGGTACGGCAAGGCGGCCGAGGGCGGCGATCCTGCCGCCATGTTTAAATATGCCCTGCTTCTCATGGAGGGCAACAACGTCACGCGCGACAAGGTGAAGGCCGACGAATTCATGCGCAAGGCGGCTGATGGGGGCAATCCGTCTGCCGAATTCAACTGGGCGCAGACGCTCGTTGCCGACAATCCCGGCGACAAGGGGCTGAAGCTCGCCTTGCCTTACTATGAGAAGTCGGCAGAACAGGGCGTCGCCGATGCGCAATATGCAGTCGCGCAGATCTACCAGAAGCTTTCCGATCTGCCGGACGAAAAGAAGCTTCTGGCCCGCGAGTGGCTGGCGCGCGCTGCGCGCGCGGGGTTCGATACGGCGCAGCTCGACATGGGTATTTGGCTGGTTAACGGCATCGGCGGGCCGAAGGATTATGTGCGCGGCTTCGAATGGCTGAAGCTTGCCGCCAACCGCGGCAATGTCGTTGCACAGAACAAGCTCGCACATCTCTACATCAATGCGCTGGGCACGCCGCCCAACCCGATCGAGGCCGCGAAATGGTACGTGCTGTCGCGGCGGGCAGGCCTGACCGATCCGCTGCTCGAGGATTTCTACCTCGGTATCGAGGACGATCAGCAGAAGGCGGCGATCGAGGCGGCAAACAAGTTCCGCCGGACCAACTGACGCGCGGGCCTTGCCTTAGAAAAGCGCGTCCTCGAACAGATCTTCGTCGCTCTGGGCTTTTTGCGGCTCAACAGGCGCGGCTGCCGCGGTTTCCTCGGTGGGGGGAATGATGTCGCGATGGACATTGCGTTCCTGCACCATGGTGTAGAGCTTGAAGATCTTGCGGTCGAGCGGGGCGATCGCTTCGGCAATGTCGGAGATATCGGCGATCTGGTCGCCGGCCACGGTTTCCAGCACGTCGGCGCAGCGGGCGAGCACGTCGCCGAGATCGTGCTGGAAATCGAGCTTGCCGATCAGCAGGTTGATCTTGGTCGCGACCTCGCGGCCATGTTCGGCAAGCACCTTGAGCTCGTCTTCCATCAGGTTGGCGGCGGAGCGGATCGTGCCGACGGCCGAGGTGAGGCTTTCGGCAAGGCCGCCGTTCTTGGCACTGCCTGCAGGAGCAACGCGTCCGGCCGAGGCTTCGAGCGCTGGCAGGCCGTTGACGATGGCGTCGGCTGAATCATCGAGCTTGCCGGCAAAGATGCGTAATTCGCCTGTGACAACGTTGATCGACTTGCCCTCTTCGCCGAGGCGGCTGCAGCGCAGGTTGGTGTTCAGCGCCATATAGTGGATATCGATCTTGACCGCGCGGATCGCCTCGATGGAGTGCAGAAGCGTCGCGGCGGTGCCGAGCGTCGACTGGCTGACCTGGTCGGCCTGACGGCTTGCGGCATCGACCTGCTTGACGATCTCGTGGGCGGCCGAGACGCTGGATTCCAGCGCACGCATGAAATTGCCGTCGCTGCCGTCGCTCCGACCGCTCATCTGGTCGCGCAATCTCAGAATTCCCTGCGTATCCTGGCTGAAGCTCGCGATGGTCTGCACGACATTGCGGGAATCCCGCTGGAAATCCGTGCACATGTCCGCCATCTGCGCAGCAGTCAGGTGATGGATGACGTTCATCAGGCGCTTGCGTGCATCGGCATTAAGTTTGGCGCCGTCTTCGCTCGCGAAGAAATCCTGCAGCAGCGAAAAGGTGCTTTGTACATGCTCGATGCGCTGACGGGTGATATCGCCGATCTGCAATGCGGAAAGCGTGGATGCAACCTTGCTCTGCACACCACGGGCGATGGCGCCTACGTCGCGGGCGATCGCTCCGAGATTCTGGCGGTGATCGGCAATCTTCTTTGCGTCGTCCTGGAGCGCCCTGGCGACAGCGGGAACGGTATCGGCATAGTTCTTGGCGAGATTATAGCCGAAGGACAGGGCGAGCTTGACCTCCTTCTGCAGACTGTCGAGATGGGTGGCAAAGCGATTGACTTCGTCGGTCCCTGAATAGATGCGTTCGAGAATTTCCTGAGCGAAACCCGCAAATTCGGCAAGGCCGGCGCCTGTTATTTTCACCGTGACCGCAAAGGTCCGCAGATAACGCATCGTTTCCTGCATATCCGCGACATGTCGGTGCAGTTCCGAACCTGTCTGGGCAAGTGCCGTCAGTGCCTGCTGGCGGTTTTGTTCCGCCCCCGGAAGCTCGATCAGGTTCTGGACGGTCGCATTGAGATCGGCGCTGGTGTCACTCGCCTCATTGTTGTCCAGTGCCCTGGTGATCTGGTCCAACGACGTCAAAAGACGATTGAGGACATCCATGACTGACAACAGGACGGTGCCACCTTCGAGGAAGCGTTCCTCGACCTGGGAACGAGCCGATTCCAGAGTCTGACTTATATCCGAACCTGATGCATAGAGCGCAGTCTGTGCCGATGCCGTCGCGTTTGTCACTTTTGTACCTTTACTTATAAACACAGGCAATTTGACTCTATTTTTACGCGCAGGATGGAAATGGCAGGTAAACGCCACAGACTCGTAGACGTTGTGCTTAACAACCTATGAAGGCATTCGGCAAGAATTGATAAGCCCTCCACGGACATCTATCTATCTATCTGTTTTTATATGGTATTTTATAATATGAGAAGGCTTCAGTATAAATTATCTTGGATGATAATTCAGGGAGTCGGGACTCGCGTTAATTGCACTTCCTACAACCGCCGTTTACGCGCTGTTAAGCCTGTCATGAGAATCCTTTTATGGTCGTTAAGTATTTCTCCGACCCTGGAGGCTGCGTTGGATACTCAGGTGCAATATTGTGAATATATATCTCTTCCGGAAGTTCTGAACATCCGTAATGTTTCAGAAGTATACGCGAAGATTATTGATCAATTTCGTGACAATAATACAATTACTCTAAGTCTTCCCGAAAACACGGAAGCGGATCTGAGTTCTCTCCAGCTCATCGAAGCCGCCCGCCGTCAGGCAAGGGCCAAAGGCAAGACTTTTACCCTTTCGGCTCCGGCCAGCGGTTCGCTTCTCAAGGTCCTTGAGCGCGCCGGATTTACCGAGGCCTTCGATCAAGAAGACAAGAAGTTCTGGTTGCATGAAGAGGTGACGTTATGAGCGCAAACATCCTGACCGTTGACGATTCCGCCAGCATTCGGCTGACCACCAAGGTTACGCTGACCAATGCAGGCTACGCTGTCACCGAAGCCGTCAATGGCGCCGAGGGCCTGGCAACCGCCAAGAGCGGCAATTTCGACCTGATCGTCACCGATCTCAACATGCCGGTCATGGACGGGCTGACGATGATCGAGGAACTAAGGAAGCTGCCCGCCCAGGCCGGTGTGCCGATCATCTTCCTGACGACGGAATCCGATGCGGATCTGAAGGCGCGTGCCAAGGCTGCGGGTGCCACCGGCTGGCTTACCAAGCCGTTCGATCCGGAAAATCTCGTGAAGATCGTGAAGAAGGTGCTTGGCAGATGAGCTCGCTCGATCCAGTCGCAGTATTCCGTACCGAAGCGGCCGAATGCCTCGAGGCGATCGAAGCCGGCCTTCTCGACCTTAACCACGACCTCGAAAACAAGGATCTCGTCGACGCGGTGTTCCGCGGCCTTCATACATTGAAGGGCTCGGGCTCGATGTTCGGTTTCGAGCAGCTTGCCGCTTTCACCCATCATTGCGAAACGGCCTTCGACCGTGTCCGTAAGGGTGAAGTTCCGGCAACCGCCGAGCTCGTTGCCGCCGTTCTTGCCGCGCAGGATCACATGCGGGCGCTCGTCGAACAGCCCGATGCCGATCACGGCGATACCGGCCACAAGCTGCTTGCCCAGCTCCAGGCGGCCGTCGGCGGCAAGGCCGAGGCCAAGGAGGCTGCCGCGCCTGCAACATCCGCTGTCGCAGCCACGGCTCCTGCCAAGAAGACGACGACCTGGCACATCCGTTTCAGCCTACCGGCGAATTCCATGGCGAACGGCACCAATCCGGTCGGCCTTCTCGATGAACTGCGCGATCTCGGCGAATGCACAGTTCGTGCAAACACATCAGGCATTCCGCCGCTCGATGATCTGGTCCCGACTGAACTCTATGTTTCATGGGATGTTGTTCTGACGAGCGAGCAGGACCGTTCTGCCATCGACGACGTTTTTATCTTCGTCATGGATGACATGCAGCTCGACGTTCAGGAAATCGCCGGTCCGCAAGCCGCGCCGGCCGAGGCAAGAAAGGATGTAGCTGCTGCTCCGGTCGCCGCAGCACTCGTTGCACCGGCTCCAGCCGCTGCTTCGGAGTTCCGCCCGGTCGAGGCCGTTCCGGTAAAGCGCGAAACGCCCGCGCCTGCCCAGGCCGCAGCCCAGGCAAAGGCGCAGGAAAACGTCCGTGTCCCGGCAGAACGTCTCGATGAGCTGATGGACCGCGTCGGCGAGCTCGTCATCGCCCAGTCGCGCCTCAGCCAGCTGGCAAGCTCCAGCTCGGACATCGCCTTGCGCTCGGTTTCGGAAGAAATCGAACGCCTCTCCGGAGAACTGCGTGACACGATGATGGTGCTGCGCATGGTACCGGTCGGAACGCTCTTCTCGCGCTTCCGCCGCCTCGTCCACGATCTCGCCCGCGAAACCGGCAAAGTCATCGAACTCGTCACGGAAGGCGAGACCACCGAAGTCGACAAGACCGTCATCGAACGCCTCGCCGACCCGCTGGTCCACCTCGTCCGCAACTCGATCGACCACGGCCTCGAACCGCCTGCCGAACGTCTTGCTGCCAGTAAGACGGAAGCCGGAACCGTGACGCTGTCTGCCCATCAGTCCGGCGGTGAAGTCATCATCTCCATCAAGGATGACGGGCGCGGCATCAACCGCGAGCGGGTTCGCGCCAAGGCGGAATCCTCGGGCCTCATCGCGCCCGGCCAGCCACTTTCCGATCAGGAACTGCTGCAGCTCATCTTCGCGCCGGGCTTCTCCACCGCCGCGCAGATCACCAATCTCTCCGGCCGCGGCGTCGGCATGGATGTCGTCAAGAAGACGGTCGAGGCGCTGCGTGGCGCGATCGAGGTCGTCAGCCTGCCGGGGCAGGGTTCGGAAGTCTCGCTGCGCATTCCGCTGACGCTCGCCATCATCGACGGTCTGCTGGTGCGCGTCGGCGCCGGGCGTTACGTCATCCCGCTCTCGGCGGTCGAGGAGTGCCTCGAACTGTCGCTGGAAGAAGACCTCCGCTCGCGTGGGCGCAGCTTCATCTCGCTGCGCGACAGTCTGGTGCCGTTCCTGCGGCTGCGCGATCTCTTCCGCACCGGCACCAAGCCGGACGTCCATCAGAAGGTGGTCGTCATCTCGACAGGCACCGAACGTGTCGGCCTCGTGGTCGACCAGATCATCGGCGACCACCAGACGGTCATCAAGTCCATGTCGAAACTGCACAACGACGTGGCGACCTTCTCTGGCGCCACCATTCTCGGCGACGGCAGCGTCGCCCTCATTCTTGACGTCGGGCACCTCGTTGCCGCGGGTCAGCAACAGGAGGCGCAATTGCGCGTGGCAGGATGAGCACAGCAGCAACAGCCGAAAAATTCGACAAGCACTGGAATTATGCCGAAGAAGTCGAAGTTCTGACCTTCGATCTCAATGGCGAGACCTTCGCGCTGGAAGCCGTCATCGTCCAGGAAATCCTGGATCTGCTTCCCGAGACCGCGGTGCCGGGCAGCCAGCCCTTCGTCGCCAGCGTCATCAACTTCCGCGGCAAGGTTATTCCGCTTGCCGATCTTCGCCTCGCTTTCGGGATGGAAGCCTCGGAAGCGACGATCGACAGCCGCATCGTCGTCATCGAGGTCGATCTGCAGGGGGAGCAGACACTCGTGGGAATGCGTACCGACAAGGTGAACGAAGTGACGACGCTGACGAAAAGCGCCAGTGAACCGCCGCCAAGCGTGGGTATGCGCTGGCGCGCGGATTACATCGATTGCCTGGTCAAGCGGGGCGGGGAGTTCATCATCCTCCCGAATTTGCAGGCAATTTTCTCATCGAGGCATGAGACGGCGGGGGCCGTCAGCTAGCCGGGAGCCAATCATTAGGGGTTAAGACGATGCGATTGACGATCAAGACAAAGTTGGTGACTGCGTTCACCTTTATCATTCTCATGCTGATAGGTACCGCTGGCTACGGCATCTTCAGCCTCGGTTCGCTGAACGATACGATCGGCAATCTTCTTGCCGGTCCTGCCGCGCGCCTCGACCTGGCGCAGCAGATCAATATCGCCCAACTCGAAGCCATCCGCCAGCAGAAGAACCTTCTGACCGCGCGCAATGCCGATGACGCTTCCGGTGCAATCGAAAAGGGCAACCAGGCCCGCAAGGATTTTGCCGACGCCTTCGCCGCTGTGACTAAGCTTGCGACCGAGGAAGGCAAATCACGCTGGGATCGTGTTACCGAACTCTCCAAGTCCTTCAACCAGGCCGACGACCAGATTCGCGATTTCATGAAGGCCGGCAATATGGACGCCGCCAACAATATCTCGGTCACGACGGCTCGCCAGGCAGCCAACGATATCGACTCCGCTCTCGATGAAATTCTGACGCTCGAAAAACAGCGCATGAAGGATGCAGACGACAGCGCCGAACAGCAGTACGGCACGACGCGCACGATGATGATCGCTGTTGCCGCTGTGGCACTGCTGATCGCTGCCTTCACTGCCTTCTGGATCGCGAATACCATCAGCAAGGGTCTCAGCCGTGCCAACACTGTCGTCCGCGAAGTTGCCGAAGGCGACCTGACGAAGATGGCGGAAATTACCTCGCATGACGAAATCGGCGAACTGCTCGGCAACGTCAACGTCATGATCGAGCGCCTGCGTGGTGTCGTCGCCGACGCCCTGTCTGCCGCCGACAATGTCTCTTCGGGCAGCCAGGAACTGTCAGCCAGCTCCGAGCAGGTCTCGCAGGGTGCGACCGAACAGGCGGCTTCCGCTGAAGAGGCCTCCGCTTCGATGGAAGAGATGGCTGCGAACATCAAGCAGAATGCCGACAATGCCGCCCAGACCGAGAAGATCGCCCGCCAGTCCGCCAAGGATGCGGAAGCGTCCGGCGAGGCTGTGACACGCGCGGTCGAAGCGATGCGCACGATCGCCCAGAAGATCGGCATCGTTCAGGAAATCGCCCGCCAAACCGACCTCCTTGCTCTCAATGCTGCGGTCGAAGCAGCGCGTGCCGGCGAGCACGGCAAGGGTTTTGCGGTCGTCGCCTCGGAAGTCCGTAAGCTCGCAGAACGCAGCCAGTCTGCCGCTGCCGAAATCAGCTCGATGTCGGGCGATACCGTCAAGGCGGCAGCGGATGCCGGTGAAATGCTCGGCCGCCTGGTGCCCGATATCCGCAAGACCGCCGAACTCGTCTCCGAGATCAGCGCTGCCTGCCGCGAACAGGATATCGGCGCCTCGCAGATCAACGAAGCGATCCAGCAGCTCGACAAGGTGACCCAGCAGAATGCCGGCGCTTCGGAAGAAATGTCGGCGACCTCGGAAGAGCTTGCTGCACAGGCCGAGGAACTGCAGGCTTCGATCGCCTTCTTCAAGGTCGATACGGCAGGTGCGACCCGTGCTGGCGTGAAGAAGACCGCTGCGAAGACGACTGCCAAGGTGGTCAAGGCTCCGGCCGCCGCCCCGCGCAAGCCGGCTCCGGCCACGCATAGTAATAATCACGGCCATACGGTCTCCGCCCAGCAGGCACGTGCCAAGGGCTTTGCTCTGGATATGTCGATGGGCGGCCCGGATGCGGGCGACGACGACTTCCGCGAAAGCGCCTGAGCGCTTCGCTGATGTGAGAACCGCCGCGGACCTCCGGCCCGCGGCTTAAGGAAATGCCCAACGTGTGTATGCGTTGGTATCGATCGGCAGATGTCCGCTTGCAGGCTTCAAGAGCAGGCGGAACATCAGGGCGTCCTTCCGAAAGGTGGGATCTTCCGCAGTCAGACGCGCTGCGGTTTTAAAGGCCGATCGTGAGCTCCGGCAGGGTCCGTGATGACGGGCATGCGGAACAAGCGACGATGATCTCCAGCAACCGAATAATTCTGCATGCATGCCGCCGTAAATGGCGGAATGACGGTCCATGCCCGGACGTCGCGCAATGCCCCGGATCTGTCGATTTAGCTCAAGGAAGTATTCAAATGCGCTTCACGATCAAACTGAAACTGGGCCTTGCTTTCGGCCTGATGACCCTTTTGCTGGTCGGTATTGCCGTTTACGGCAGCATGAGTCTCGGCACTCTGAACGACGCCAGCGGTGCAATGATCGACGGCTCCGTGCGCCGTCTCGAACTCGCGCTCACGGCCAATGTGGCCGAAGTCGACGCTATCCGCGCGCAGAAGAACGCTCTGCTTTCGACTGATCCGCAGACGACCGACGGTTTCTACAAGGAAGCCGATCAGAAGCTCCAGGCCATGCTTGAAACCGTGAACCAAGGGTACGCAATCGCCTCGCCGGAAGGCAAGCCCTATTGGGAAAAGCTGCAGAGCATTGGCGCGAAATTCCGTGAAAAGTCCGCTGAACTGCAACAGCTCGACGCCAAGGGCGATCAGGCCGGCGCTCAGGCTCTCTCGCTTGGCGAACTGCGCGAGATGACGAACGACATGGGCGAAGCAATTGCGGCCCTCGTCGAAATCCAGCGCAAGGGCATGAAAGCGACCAAGCAAGCCAACGACGATCTCTATAACTCCACCAAACTGATCCTCGGCACAGCCTCGGGAATCGCTGTGCTGATTGCGCTCGGTGCGGCTCTCTGGATCACGCTCGGCATCAACAACGGCCTGAAGAAGATTGCAACGGTCGCCAAGGCCGTTTCGATCGGCGATCTCGACCAGAATGTCGCCGTCAAGACGAATGACGAGATCAAGGATCTGATCGATACCGTCAACGTCATGACCGCCAATCTACGGAATACGGCCGAGCTCGCAGACAAGATCGCCACCGGCGACCTGTCCGTTGATGCGAAGCCGCTGTCGGACAAGGACGCTCTCGGTATCGCGATGCGCAGCATGGTGACGAACCTGCGCACGACGGCCGAAGTGGCCGACCTCATCTCGAACGGCGACCTGACGGTCTCTCCGAAGCCGCTGTCCGACAAGGATACGCTCGGGATAGCCTTGGAACAGATGGTCGAGCGCCTGCGTGGTGTCGTGGCCGACGCAATCGCGGCTGCCGAGAATGTCTCTTCAGGCAGCCAGGAACTTTCAGCCAGCTCCGAACAAGTCTCGCAGGGTGCGACTGAACAGGCGGCTTCCGCTGAAGAGGCCTCCGCTTCGATGGAGCAGATGGCCTCCAACATCAAGCAGAATGCCGACAATGCCGCCCAGACCGAGAAGATTGCCCGCCAGTCCGCCAAGGACGCAGAGACCTCTGGTGACGCTGTCAACCGTGCTGTCGCTGCGATGCGCACGATCGCCGAGAAGATCGGCATCGTTCAGGAAATCGCCCGTCAGACCGACCTGCTTGCCCTGAATGCCGCCGTCGAAGCTGCTCGTGCCGGTGAACACGGCAAGGGCTTCGCGGTCGTCGCCTCGGAAGTTCGCAAGCTGGCAGAACGCAGCCAGTCGGCAGCGGCTGAAATCTCGGCGATGTCCGGCGACACTGTGAAAGCAGCTCAGGACGCCGGCGACATGCTCGGCCGCCTGGTTCCGGATATCCGCAAGACTGCCGAACTGGTTTCGGAAATCAGTTCTGCCTGCCGCGAGCAGGATATCGGCGCTGCCCAGATCAACGAAGCGATCCAGCAGCTGGACAAGGTGACCCAGCAGAATGCGGGTGCTTCGGAAGAGATGTCCGCGACCTCCGAAGAACTGGCAACCCAGGCTGAGGAACTGCAGGCCTCGATCGCCTTCTTCAAGGTGGACATGGCCGGCAACCGCCTGTCCCGCACGCCGGCCGCCAAGGTCACGGTGCGCAGCCCGGCTCCGACCGGAGGTCGCAAGCCGGTCGCCAAGAAGACCACGGCTGCCAATTCGGTCGCCGGTCAGCAGGCACGCGCCAAGGGCTTTGCCCTGGATATGTCGATGGGTGGTCCTGACACCGCAGATGACGATTTCCGCGAAAGCGCCTGAGCGCTTCATCCCGTCAGGGGCTGCGCACGCAGCCCCTGACACAAGCTTCCGGTGACCAGGAACGCCGGACGCAAGGCCGCAAAACCTTTGTGCGACCTGCCTTTTCCTACCGGAATGCCTGGCTGCATGACGCTGCAACAGGAACCATCGGTCCACGTTTATTACGTCGCTTTCAAATAGGGGTATTGCGATGCGTATCACGATCAAGCTCAAGCTCGCGGCCGCGTTCGGCTTCGTCATACTGTTGCTGGTAGGCAGCGCGGTTTATGGAATTATAAGCCTAAGTTCGCTGAACGACGCCGTCGGCGACCTGATCTCAGGTCCATCAAAAAGACTGGAATTGGCTCTGGAAGCAAAAGCTGCTGAGCTCAATGCCATCAGATGGCAGAAGAACGCCCTTTTGGAAATGGATCCCGAAGCGGCCAGGAAGAACTACGAGAACTCGGCGAAGAGCATGGATGAAATGCTCACATTCGCGACGGGCGGCCAACAGCTCGCAACTGCTGATGGCAAGCCCACGTGGGACAGGCTGGTCGAGCTGGGCAAACGTTTCGCGGAGGGTTCCAACAAAGTTGCCTCCATCCAGGAAAGTGGCGACAGGGCAGCGGCCACGGCTTATTCCGGCGGAGAGGTCCGCGCCATCGTCACGGAATTGGAAGATGTCTTCACGACGCTCGTCGCGCTTCAGCAGAAGTCGATGACCCAAGCCGACGACGATACGGAAATCCTCTATGGCAATACCAGAAATCTGCTGATCGGCATGGCTGTCGGCGCTTCCGTCATCGCTTTCGCCGCCGCGCTGTGGATCGCGCTCGGAATCAACAGCGGGCTGCGTAAGATCATGAACGTCGCCAGCGCAGTCGCCATCGGCGATCTGAACCAGAAGGTTGAGATCAGGAGCAATGACGAGATCAAGGACCTGGTGAACACGATCAACGTCATGACGGACAATCTGCGCAATACTGCTGGCATCGCAAACGAGATTTCGAACGGTGACCTCAGCGTCACACCGAAGCCTCTTTCCGACAAGGATACGCTCGGCATTGCCATGCTCGGCATGGTGAACAACCTGCGCGCCACCGCCGACGTTGCCAACCAGATCGCAGAAGGCGACCTCTCGGTCGACGTCAAGCCGCTTTCGGCCAAGGATACGCTCGGCATCGCGATGCAAAGCATGGTCACCAATCTTCGCATCACTGCCGATATTGCCACGCAGATTGCTGCCGGCGACCTGACGGTTTCTCCGAAGCCGCTTTCGGCCAAGGATACGCTTGGCACCGCGCTGGAGCAGATGGTGGAGCGGTTGCGCGATGTCGTCGCAGACGCAATTGCGGCCGCCGAGAATGTGTCGGCTGGCAGCCAGGAACTTTCGGCGAGCTCCGAACAGGTGTCGCAGGGCGCCACCGAGCAGGCTTCGGCGGCCGAAGAAGCCTCCTCTTCGATGGAAGAGATGGCAGCCAATATCAAACAGAACGCCGATAATGCCGCTCAGACGGAAAAGATCGCCCGTCAATCCGCAAAGGATGCGGAGATGAGCGGGAGTGCCGTTTCCCGCGCTGTTGAGGCCATGCGTACGATCGCCCAGAAGATCGGCATCGTTCAGGAAATCGCCCGCCAGACCGACCTTCTTGCTCTCAACGCTGCAGTGGAAGCTGCCCGTGCCGGCGAGCACGGCAAAGGTTTTGCGGTCGTCGCTTCGGAAGTGCGCAAGCTTGCCGAGCGCAGCCAGTCGGCGGCAGCGGAAATCAGCGCCATGTCGAGCGATACCGTCACGGCCGCCCAGGAAGCCGGGGACATGCTCGGCCGCTTGGTGCCTGACATCAGAAAGACTGCGGAACTCGTAGCTGAGATCAGCTCTGCATGCCGTGAGCAGGATGTCGGTGCGTCCCAGATCAACGAAGCGATCCAGCAGCTCGACAAGGTCACCCAGCAGAATGCGGGCGCTTCCGAGCAGATGTCTGCGACGTCAGAAGAGCTCGCTGCCCAGGCCGAGGAATTGCAGACATCGATTGCCTTCTTCAAGGTCGATACGGCGGGCGGCAAGGCAATGGCGACGAGTGGCCGCCAGGGCCGTACCCCGGCCGCCAAGGTGACCACGCGCAGCCCTGCTCCATCTGCAGCCCGCAAGCCGGCCGGTAAGGTGGCTCCTGCCAACGGCGTTGCCGCTCAGCAAGCCCGCGCCAAGGGTTTCGCCCTGGACATGTCCATGGGCGGGCCGGATACCGCGGACGACGATTTCCGCGAGAGCGCATAGGACTTTCCGACTTCGACAAGGGAGGGGCCGACCCAACGTGGCCCCTCCGACATCCGGCGATGTTCAAGCCGGTCTGTGCCGGATTTACCCGGTGACGCATGAAGCGTTTTTATCAGAGGCCCTGTTTCGCGGCACAGCCGCAGCCATTCTAAAAGAGGTTCGCAAATGCGCTTCACCATCAAACTGAAACTGGGCTTGGTCTTCGGTTTCATTGTTCTCCTGACCTGCGCCATGGCAGGTCTGTCGATCTACAATCTTTCGTCGCTCAACGACGACATCTCCGTCATGGTTGCTGGTCCGGTCGCCAACCTGCGCGACTCCGGTGATCTTTCCGATGCGGTCATGCGCTCGATCCGTTCCGAAAAGGACGCGATCATCAACACGGATCCGACCAAAATCGGCGGCTATGTCGATGAAATCTCGCAGCAGCGCGATCAGATCAAGACACTACAGGCCCGTCTTGCGACCTCGCCCGATCCGGATATCCGCAACGGCATGACACAGTTCGGCGATCTCTACAGCAGGTGGACGGCGCTGCAGGACCGTGTTGCCGATCTCGCCAAGCAGAATACCAATGAGTCTAATACCCAGGCTGGCACCATTTCCATGGGTGAGGGCCAGCAGGTCACGACGCAGCTTCTCGGCATTCTCGAAAAGCTGAACGACACCGTGACCGGCAATGTGGCCGAGACGGACTCAGCCACAAATGACCAATATGCCCAGTCGCGCAACGTGCTCGTGATGATGACGATCGGTCTGATCATCTTATCCTCCGCTGCCGCCATCTGGATACTGCTCAATATCTCCCGTGGCCTCAAGCGTGCGGTTCAACTTGCGGATGCCGTCAGCATCGGCGATCTCGAACAGGACATCGAGCACAAGAGCAACGACGAAATCCGCGACCTGGTCAATTCCATGACGAGGATGACCGGCAACCTGCGTAACACGGCACAGATCGCCAACCAGATCTCGAACGGCGACCTGACCGTCTCACCGAAGCCTCTCTCCGAAAAGGATACGCTCGGTATCGCTCTGGAGCAGATGGTGGAGCGCCTGCGTGGTGTCGTCGCCGATGCGATCGCCGCTGCGGAAAACGTCTCGTCCGGCAGCCAGGAACTCTCGGCGAGCTCCGAGCAGGTTTCCCAGGGCGCGACAGAACAGGCAGCCTCCGCTGAGCAGGCCTCCTCCTCAATGGAAGAGATGGCTTCCAATATCAAACAGAACGCCGACAACGCTGCCCAGACTGAGAAGATTGCTCGCCAGTCCGCCAAGGATGCGGAGAATTCCGGTGAAGCGGTCAACCGTGCTGTCGCTGCGATGCGCACGATCGCCGAGAAGATCGGCATCGTTCAGGAAATCGCTCGCCAGACGGACCTGCTTGCTCTGAACGCCGCCGTCGAAGCTGCTCGTGCCGGTGAACACGGCAAGGGCTTCGCGGTCGTCGCCTCGGAAGTCCGCAAACTTGCAGAACGCAGCCAGTCGGCCGCCGCTGAAATCTCAGCGATGTCCGGCGATACGGTGAAGGCGGCACAGGATGCAGGTGAAATGCTTGGCCGCCTGGTTCCGGATATCCGCAAGACTGCGGAACTCGTCGCCGAGATCAGCTCGGCCTGCCGCGAGCAGGATGTGGGTGCCTCGCAGATCAACGAAGCGATCCAGCAGCTCGACAAGGTGACGCAGCAGAATGCGGGTGCCTCCGAAGAGATGTCGGCCACCTCTGAAGAGCTCGCCACACAGGCTGAGGAACTGCAGGCCTCGATCGCCTTCTTCAAGGTGGATATGGCCGGCAACCGCCTGTCCCGCGCTCCAGCCGCCAAGGTTACGGTGCGCACGCCGCTTCCGACCGGAGGCCGCAAGCCGCTCGCCAAGAAGACCGGGGCTGCCAATTCGGTCGCCGGTCAGCAGGCCCGGGCGAAGGGCTTTGCCCTCGACCTCTCCATGGGTGGCCCCGACGACGGGGATGCCGAGTTCAAAGAAAGCGCCTGAGCATTCGGGTCCTTTCAATCTGTTAACAGGCGTCCCCGATAATGGGGACGCTCGAATCCAAGGAAAGCGGTTGATCATGGCAACAACATCTCTGGAAGCTCAATTCGTGACCTTCAGCCTCGGCGAGGAGATCTTCGCCGTTCCGGTGGAGGTGGTGCGCGAAATCCTCGACTATGCGGAAGCATTCAAGATTCCGAATGGTCCCGACTATCTGCTCGGTCTGCGCGACGTGCGCGGCCAGGGCGTGCCGACGATCGATCTGCGCCTGAAGCTCGGCATGTCGAAGACCGTGCCGACGTCGCATACGCGTGTGCTCGTTCTCGACGTTCCGATGGAAAGCCGTCTTCTGACGCTCGGCCTCGTCGCCGACCGCGTTTTCGAAGTGACGCCGTTTCGCCGCGACCAGATCGAAGCCGCGCCCGATATTGGCGTGCGCTGGCGGTCGGACTACATCGCTGGCGTCGTGCGCCGTGAGAACGGATTCGTCGTTATCGTCGATCTTGCCCGGCTTCTGTCGCGCGAAGACGCCTCTGTCCTGCAATCGGCCGCTTGAGGCCTTAATACCTATCCGGAGCGTCGCGTTTTATGAGTATGGCAGCGGTAGAAACCCAATTGCCGGGTGACAGGATCAGCAAGCGTAACTTCGACAAGCTGGCACGGTTCATCTATGACTATAGCGGCATCAAAATGCCGCCGACGAAACTGACGATGCTGGAGGGCCGCCTGCGCCGCCGTCTGCGCGCCACGCGTCACTCGAGCTTCGACGATTATTGCGATTTCCTGTTCAACGACGGCGGGCTCGATCAGGAGACCGTCTATCTGATCGACGTCGTGACGACCAACAAGACCGACTTCTTCCGGGAAGCCAAGCATTTCGAATATATGCAGACGGTTGCCCTGCCGGCGCTTGCCGACAGCGGCGTGCGAACCGTTCGCACATGGAGTTCGGCGTGTTCGACCGGCGCAGAGCCCTACACCATGGCAATGGTGCTGGCGGAGTTCGTCGAGAGCCGTAGCGATCTCTCCTACAGCGTGCTGGCGACCGATCTCTCCACCGATGTGCTGCAGACCGCGCGCAGGGGTATTTATGCGGAAGATCTGGTCGCTCCGGTACCGCGCGACCTGCAGAAGAAGTATGTCATGGTGGCCAAGCAGCAGGGCCGACGCGATGTTCGCATCTCGCCGAAACTGCGCAGCCGCGTCGGCTTCGCCCGCATGAACCTGATGGACGAAAAATATCCTGTTGGTGACATGATGCATCTGATCTTTTGCCGCAACGTGCTGATCTACTTCGACAAGCAGACGCAGGCGGGTGTTCTTACCCGTCTCTGCGATTGCCTCGCAAAGGGTGGTTACATGTTTATCGGCCACTCGGAATCGATCACCGGCTTCGATCTTCCCTTGAAGCAGGTTTCGAATACGGTGTTCCAGCGCATCTGAGAGGATCCTATGGCCAAAAAAGTCCGCGTCCTCATCATCGACGATTCCGCCAGTGTCCGGCAGACGCTGACACGGGTTCTGGAAGAAGACCCGGAGATCGAGGTCATGGGCGTCGCCTCCGACCCGTTCATGGCGGCGCGCAAGATCCAGGAAGAGATTCCCGACGTCATCACGCTCGATGTCGAGATGCCGCGCATGGATGGCATCACGTTTCTGCGCAAGCTCATGTCACAGCGGCCCATCCCCGTCGTCATGTGTTCCTCGCTGACGGAAGCAGGTTCGGAGACGTTGCTTCAGGCGCTGGAGGCCGGCGCTGTCGATGTCATTCTGAAATCGAAGATCGGTGCAGCCGACAGTCTCGCCGACGATGCGATGCGTATCCGTGAAGTGGTCAAGAGCGCTTCACATGCGCGGC
>UEIF01000001.1 GCA_900468805.1 Hyphomicrobiales bacterium
GCGCGGTGGAACGATGCAATGCATATGCCATCGAATATCCCCGAAGTACCAAAAGGCTATCAGTTCAATTCTCTGGCAGATTCATGTGTCACATTCTTAAAGGATAAAAAGGCGCATCGAGTGCGCCTTCATTTTTTGCCGAAAGTGTTGCTCAACCGCCAAACATGGTCCGCAGGATATCGATGCCCTTGTCCTGAAAGGCGACATTGCCCTGTTTGTTGCCGGGGCCAACGACGATGACCTTGGTGCCAACGGAAACGCGGCTGTAAAGATGCGAGACATCGTCATTCATCATACGGATGCAGCCGGAGGACATGTTGAGGCCGATCGTCCAGGGCTGGTTTGTGCCGTGAATGCGGAAGATCGTGTCGCGGCCGCCCTTGTAGAGATACATGGCGCGCGCACCGAGCGGATTGTCCGGGCCGCCGGGCTGGACGGCAGGAAGATTGTGGCCCTCGCGGGCCTCACGGGCGCGCATCTCTGCCGGCGGCGTCCAGTTCGGCCATTCGGCCATGCGTCCAACCGACACGACACCCGACCAGCCGAAGCCATCGCGGCCGACGCCGATACCATAGCGCGTGGCGCGGTTGTTGCCTTCTACGAGGTAGAGAAACTTGTTGTTGGTGTCGACGATGATGGTGCCGGGCTTTTCGCTGGTGGAAAGACGGACCACGCGCTTGCGGAACTGCTGCTTGATCTCGCGTGTCTGCTTGACGCCGCGCACGGCATCCGTTGCCGTCATGACCGGTTCAGCGCTGACGGTCACAACCGTACAGGACAACGCAACGGCCGCCGCCGCTGCGAGCCTTAGAAACTGCTTCATTTTCGATACCCTCTCCTTCAGAACCGCGTAGAGGCTAGTCAAATCGGTTTGAATTTCAAGTCGGAGAGATGGGGGACACGCTTTTTTGTAGGTCAGCGGGCGCCTGTTCTTGCCGTCCGCTGCCCATTATTTGCTCTTTACATCACGATGACGCGGGTGCCGACGTTGACGCGATCGTAAAGGTCAACCACGTCCTCGTTGCGCATGCGGATACAGCCGGAGGAGACGGCGCTGCCGATCGTCCAGGGCGCATTCGTGCCGTGAATGCGGTAGAGGGTGGAACCGAGGTACATGGCGCGGGCGCCAAGCGGATTTTCAGGACCGCCATCCATACGGGCGGGAAGATAGTGCCCCTTGGCGGCCTCACGGCTCACCATTTCCGATGGCGGGGTCCAGCCCGGCCACTCCGCCTTGCGGGTGATCGTGTGGGCGCCCGCCCATTCGAAACCGGGTTTGCCGACGCCAACGCCATAGCGGCGAGCCTTGCCTCCATTCATGACCAGGTAGAGGAAGCGGTTGTTGGTGTCGATCACGAGCGCGCCGGGCTTTTCCTTCGTATCGTAGTCGACGATCTGTGGCAGGAATTGCGGATCGACCTGCCCACGGATGACGGGCACGCCGGGACGAATGGCGGAAACCGTCTGCGGTGCCGGCTGCGGCGTGCGCTGGATGATCGTGCGGCGCTGCTGGAAGAGGCCGCGCTGCTGCACGACGACCGGCCGCTGGTAGACGACGGGGCGAACCGACCCACCGCCGAGCTGGTTGATCCAGGGGGCGGTGAGATCGGGGCTCAGCACTACGGGTGGGCGGGAGGCGTAGCGGTCGTCTGCAAAGGCGGCCGTGGACAGAATGCCGAGCAAGGCTGCGGCAAGGACAAGGGGTTTCATCATCGGGCGGACTCTCTACAAATGACCGAAAATGCGCTGGCGGAATTGCCCGCCTGCGGTCATGCTGCCACTGCGTCCGCCAGCGAATGGTAAATGCGGATTCATTAAAAGACGAACGGCCGGATAAACTTTTCGTCAGGGTTACCGTTCGGTTTGGAAAGAGGGTTTGCAAATGGTAAAGCCGGATTCGCAGGCGCAAAACGAGATAAAAACATGAGCGAAACCGGCATCATCATCGGCGAGGACGGCAAAAGCCGCTGCCACTGGCACGCGAATCTGCCCGACTACCTGCGCTACCACGATGAGGAGTGGGGCAGGCCGGTGACCGATGATATCAGGCTCTTCGAAAAGATCTGTCTCGAGGGTTTTCAGTCCGGCCTTTCCTGGCTGACGATCCTGCGCAAGCGCGAGAATTTCCGCGCCGCTTTTGCCGGCTTCGATTTCGAGAAGGTGGCGCGCTTCGGCGATGAGGATATCGCCCGCTGCCTCGTTGACGCCGGCATCATCCGCCATCGCGGCAAGATCGTATCGACCATCAACAATGCGCGTCGGGCGATCGATCTCAGGAACGAATTCGGTTCTCTCTCCCGCTACTTCTGGGGCTATGAACCGCGTCCGGAAGATCGGCCTGCAGTCGTCGACCGCGAGCACATCGTCGCCAATCCGACGACTGCCACGTCGGTACGGATTTCCAAAGATTTGAAGAAGCGCGGCTGGACCTTTGTCGGGCCGACCACAGTTTATGCTTTCATGCAGGCAATGGGTCTCGTCAACGATCATCTTAACGGCTGCTTCTGCCGCCCGGAAGTGGAGGCGATGCGCGCAGCATTGGTACGTCCATGAAGTCGATTGTTAAATTCGCCGCAGCTCTTTTTCTGTCCGCCTCCGCAGCCTTTGCGCAGACGCCACAACTCGATCCCGGCGAGAAAATCGAAAAGCTGCAGTTCCCCGCCGTGACCATGCAGTTGAAGGGTTGGACCAAGTTCGGCAACAGCTACGTCTATACTCTGCCGGTGCGCGCCGGCCAGCATGTGAAAATCAGCTTCGAGACGAAGAGCAAATATGCCTTTCTCGCGATCTTCGACCTGTCGAAGCCGGATGACGAGGCGTTTTTCGGCACCGATGAGGACGGCACGAGCTACGAGACAACGGTCAAGGAAAACGCCACTTGGCTGCTGCGTCCCTATTATTCCAAGGTCTCCCCGCGCCGCGGGCTGGGCGCGCCCTATAGTATCCTTATCGAGCCGCTTGCCGCAGCACCCCAGCCGACGCAACCGGCGCCTGCCCAGGAGCAGCCGTCGCTCTTTCCTAAGCGGAAATAGGCCAGAGCAATTCCAGCAAAACTGTGCAACGGTCTTGCGTCCGGAATTGCGCAAAAACAAAGAGATCCTTTAGCCTAACCCGTCGATCAGCCCGCGCAATTCGCCGAGATGGCCGATCTTTCGGAAGCGTGGCGCATCTTTCGGTTCCTCCACCCGCTCCAGCACCCAGGTGAGTTCATGGGGCACGAAAACCCCATAGCTGCCGGCGGCAATGGCCGGGACGATATCGGACTTCAGCGAATTACCGACCATCATTGCCCGCTCCGGCCCGTCGCCGACCTTGGAGAAGATGCGGCGATAGGTGACGGCCGTCTTGTCCGACACGATCTCGACCGTATCGAAGTAATCACCGAGTCCCGACTGGGCAAGCTTGCGCTCCTGGTCGAAGAGGTCGCCCTTGGTGATCAGCACCAGCAGATATTTTCCGGCTAGCGTCTCCAGCGTGTCGCGCACATATGGCAGGGTTTCTACCGGATGGGACAGAAGGTCGCGTCCGGTATCAAGGATCTTGGCAATCACGCTTGCCGGTACCTTGCCTTCGGTGATCTCGATCGCCGTTTCGATCATCGACAGCGTAAAGCCTTTGATGCCGAAGCCGTAATGCGCGAGATTGCGTTTCTCCGCGTCGAGCAGTCGTTCGGAAATCCTCGATCCTTCGGCAAAATCGGCGAGAAGCCTGGCAAAATGCTCTTCCGTGAGCCGGTAATATTGTTCGTTCTGCCAGAGCGTGTCATCGGCATCGAAACCGATCGTGGTCAATGGTCGGGCGGTCATATGCACACCTCTTGAAATACGCCCTGTCTCTATAGGGCGGGCAATCTATTCCCCGCCTGTGTCGAGACAAGGGCGTCTCAACAGAGGCTGTGTTCCGTTGAAAAACGCCGGGCCGCGACCTACATCAAGAATGCCTCACCTTGCAGCCAGCTCCGGCTGTGCCTGTCATGCGCAGGCCAATAATCAAAAAATACAGTTCAGCAGTCCGCAAGCCCCTATTGCGGCAGACACAAGGGAATTTCTCGACATGCGTTATAATCAACTCGGAAATACCGGACTTTTCGTATCTGAAATCTGCCTCGGCACCATGACCTTCGGTGAAGCCAGAGAAGGCACCATGTGGGGCGCCATCGCCGATGTCGACCAGAAGGCAGCCGATGAGATCGTTCAGCGCTCGCTCGATGCCGGCGTCAATTTTATTGATACCGCGGACGTCTATTCATCAGGTGAATCCGAGCGGTTGCTCGGCCAGGCGCTGAAGAACCTCAACGTTCCGCGCAAGGATGTCGTTATCGCCACCAAGGTCTATGGCGTCATGGGGGACAAGCCGAACGATCGCGGCGCCTCGCGCGGCCATATCATGGATTCCGTCGAAGCCAGCCTGAAGCGGCTGCAGACGGATCATATCGATCTCTACCAGATCCATGCCACCGATCCGGTCACGCCGATCGACGAGACGCTGCGCGCGCTCGATGATCTCGTTGCCCGCGGCATGGTGCGCTATGTCGGCGTTTCCAACTGGCAGGCCTGGCGCATCGCCAAGGCGCTGGGCATTTCCGAGCGCAAGGATTATGCCCGTTTTGAGACCGTGCAGGCCTATTATTCGATCGCCGGCCGTGATCTCGAACGTGATATCGTGCCGCTGCTGCAGGAAGAAAAGCTCGGCCTCATGGTCTGGTCGCCGCTCGCCGGCGGCCTGTTGTCGGGCAAGTATGGTCCGGGCGCACCGGGCAATGGCGAAGGCCGTCGCGCCAGCTTCGACTTTCCGCCCGTCGATAAGGACCGCGCCTGGGCCTGTGTCGCCGTCATGCGCGAGATTGCCGAAAAGCATGGCGTGAGCGTCGCCACCGTGGCGCTCGGCTATATCCTCGCCAAGCCCTTCGTGACGACCGTCATCATCGGCGCCAAGCGTGTCGAACAGCTCGACCAGAACCTCGCCGCCGTCAAGCTGAAGCTCGATGCCGACGATATCAAGCGGCTCGATGAGGTAAGCGCACTGGCCCCGGAATACCCGGGCTGGATGCTTTCCCGCCAGGCCGCCGGGCGCCGCCCGGCCGATTTCGAGCCCAAAGCCTGATCAAGCAAAGGCCTGATTGAAAAGGGCCGCCGTTCCGACGGCGGCCCTCTTGTTCTTTGCTGCCGGCTTACTTGGCGTGCGCCTTCAGCCAGGCATTCATCTCGGCGATTTCAGCTTCCTGCGCCTTGATGACACCCTCCGCAAGCTTGCGGATCTCAGGATCTTTTCCGTATTGCAGCTCGATCTTCGCCATGTCGATTGCTCCCTGATGGTGTGGGATCATGCTGCGGACGAAATCCACATCGGTGTCGCCGCTCAATTTGATCATCATATCCTTGTGCATCCTGTCATTAGCCTCGGTGAAGGCTTGGCTGGATGGGCCGTGGCCGCCCATGTGCTTGGACATGTCCATGATCGGCATGTCCTCGGCAAAGGCTGGGGCGGCAAAGCCGATGATTGCGGAAAGGGCGATGATTTTCAGAGACATGAGAGTTCCTTCCTCTGTCTGACGATAGGTTGGTGCAGCAGCCTATGGCTGCGGTTCTGCCAAGGGGTTTGTCAGATGAAGCGGGGAGGCGGCGCCTGCGGGGCGGGTCTGTTGTCTCTCAATGCCCGGTCGAGGGCCGGAGCAGGATAGGCGAAAACATGCTTGCCCCCATCGGGTATCATTGCAGTTGCGGGGAGCACCACGCAGGCGGCGCAGAGCGGCATATGCGCGATGCCCGTGGAGCAAGGGTCTTTCGCTGAATCGCCCTTGGCCGCCATGTCAGGCATAGCCATGCCCTCCATGTGATGATGCGCCGTGCTGCTGTCGGCTTGAACCGACATGTTCATCGATGCGCAGGTTGGACAGCCTGCCCACGCCGACATGGTGCTGTAGACCAGCCAGCCGAAGAACATCGTGATGAGAGCCAAAGCGCGCATGGAAAAAACATAGGCAAGCGCAGGCGAAAAGCCAAGTGGTTCACCAGGCTGCGATCACCTTGTGAACGATCTCGTAGTCGCGGCTTTCCTCTCCAAACGGTGCGACCGGCCAGTCCCAGCTGGCCTTTGCCTCGGGCGGCGCGATACCGTGGAGCAGGTCTGCTTCCTCTTGCATCCTGCCGGTGCGGTCGATGACCACGTAGGAAATGTCGGTCACAAGGCAGCTGCGGCAAGGCAAGGCCGCTAGCCCCTGCATATGCGCGGCCATCAACTGCTCGACGGTATCAGCAGGCATCCCGGATGATGCTTCTGTCTCGTATCGCCGTTTGACGCCGCGCCCGATCTGCGACAGCAGATTGGCGGAAACGACGAAATCGAGATAGGGCACGCCACGCAAGAATCCGAGTGGTTCCGGATTCTCACCTTTCTTGAGATCATCATAGCCGGAAACGTCGCGTTCGATCAGCCGAACGTTCCGGTAGCGCTTGCCCCTCAGCCGTAGGCGCACGGATGCCAGATGCACGAGATCGACGAGAACGACCGTATCGAAACTGTCAGCCAGGTCCTCGATCGGCACATCCCGGAGCAGCCCGGAACCGAGCACGACGGCCGTCCGCCGCTGTGAAAACCCGCTGATGGCGGCGCGAACGGCGTTCTTGCTATTCTCTTCATGCGCCGCCCAGTCCCTGCTGCAGCGGCCGGCGCGGGACCACAGATTGACCGAATAACGGACGAAACGGCGATACCCTCTGCCCGTGAGCGCGGCCGTGGCGAGATACTGAAGCGCTTCCGCGATCATGGCGATATCCTGATGTCTGGTCCTTTCCTCATCGATCAATCGATTCTGGTCGCCATATCAAGACCCTTCACCCTTGCCGCTCCCCGCCCAATCCGCTAGGAAACCGCCACTGTCACATATGTGGAATTTCCCCGAAATGAACGACAAGCAGAAGAAACCCCAAAAGCTCAAGGCCCGCCTTCCGCGCGGCTTTGTCGACCGCTCCGCAGCCGATCTCCGCGCCGTCAACGAAATGACCGCGAAGATCCGCGAGGTCTATGAGCACTATGGTTTCGATCCGGTCGAAACGCCGCTGCTTGAATATACCGATGCGCTCGGCAAGTTCCTGCCGGACAGCGACCGTCCGAATGAGGGCGTCTTCTCGCTGCAGGACGATGACGAGCAGTGGATGTCGCTGCGTTACGACCTGACGGCGCCGCTTGCCCGTCATGTCGCGGAAAATTTCAACGAAATCCAGCTTCCCTACCGCACCTATCGCGCTGGTTACGTCTTCCGCAACGAGAAGCCCGGCCCGGGCCGCTTCCGCCAGTTCATGCAGTTCGATGCCGATACCGTCGGCGCACCGGGCGTTCAGGCTGATGCCGAAATGTGCATGATGATGTCCGATACGCTGGAAGCGCTGGGCATCAAGCGCGGCGACTATGTGATCCGCGTCAACAACCGCAAGGTTCTGGACGGCGTGCTCGAAGCGATCGGCCTCGGCGGGGATGACAAGGCCGGCCAGCGTCTCAACGTGCTGCGCGCCATCGACAAGCTGGACAAGTTCGGCCCCGAAGGGGTGCGCCTGCTGCTGGGCGAGGGCCGCAAGGATGAATCCGGCGACTTCACCAAGGGCGCCAAGCTCAACGACGATCAAATCGAGAAGGTCCTCTTCTTCGTCGGCATCAAGGACTATGCCGAAAGTGCCGTCCGGCTCGCTGAGCTGGTCGCCGGCACCGAGAAGGGTGCCGAAGGCGTCGAGGAACTGAATTTCATCGGCGCGCTCGTCACCAGCGCCGGCTATCAGTCCGACCGCATCAAGATCGATCCCTCTGTCGTGCGCGGTCTCGAATATTACACCGGCCCGGTCTATGAGGCCGAACTGCTCTTCGACGTCACGAACGAAAAGGGCGAGAAGGTCGTCTTCGGCTCCGTTGGCGGCGGCGGCCGTTATGACGGTCTCGTCTCCCGCTTCATGGGCCAGCCGGTTCCAGCAACCGGCTTTTCCATCGGCGTCTCGCGCCTGATGACGGCTTTGAAGAACCTCGGCAAGCTTGGCCAGCAGGACATCATCGCACCGGTGCTCGTCACCGTCATGGATGGCGATGTCGATGCCATGGGCCGCTACCAGCGCCTGACGCAGGAGCTTCGCGCCGCCGGCATCCGCGCCGAAATGTTCCAGGGCAACTGGAAGAAGTTCGGCAACCAGCTGAAATATGCCGACCGCCGCGGCTGCCCGATCGCCATCATCCAGGGCGGCGATGAGCGCGCTGAGGGTGTCGTCCAGATCAAGGATCTCATCGAGGGCAAGCGCCTCTCCGGCGAGATCGAGGACAACACGACCTGGCGCGAGGCGCGCGTGGCGCAGGAAACCGTGCCGGAAGCCGATCTCGTCGCTAAGGTGAAGGAAATCCTCGTCGCACAGGCGGAGGACCGGAAGAGGGCTGCGAATGCGCAGTAGACCCCTCCCCAACCCTTCCCCACAAGGGGGAGGGGCTTCTCGCGGCACCATCCTGCCCAAAGCAGCATTTGCGCGCATGCCGACGATCCTGATTTTACGGGGCGAGCGCTCCGGGTTAGCCCCTCCCACCTGTGGGGAGGGGTTGGGGAGGGGACTTTACCCCGGAGCAGTGCTATGCCTCTGATTAACCTTCCAGACTTCTCCGGCGAGCTTCTGGACGAATTTTCCGCCCGCAAGACGGAGCGTATCGACACGCCGGTCATCCAGCCGGCCGAACCCTTCCTCGATATCGCCGGTGAAGATCTTCGCCGGCGTATCTTCATGACGGAAAGCGAAACGGGCGCCAGCCTCTGCCTGCGCCCGGAATTCACGATTCCCGTCTGTCTGCGCCATATCGAGAGCGCGACGGGCACGCCGAAGCGCTATTCCTATCTCGGTGAAGTCTTCCGCCAGCGCCGCGACGGCAGCAACGAATTCTATCAGGCCGGCATCGAGGATCTCGGCGATATCAATCTCGCCAGGGCCGATGCCCGTGCGATCGGTGACGCCGTTGGCATACTCTCGCGCCTGCTGCCCGGCCGGGATCTCTCCGTGACAATAGGCGATCAGGCCGTGTTCGAGGCGGTCGTGCAGGCGCTTGGCCTGCCACTCGGCTGGCAGAAGCGGCTGATCCACGCCTTCGGCAATATGATGCAACTGGAGGCTCTGCTGGCGAGTCTCGTCAGCCCGCAATTTGTCACCGGCCTTGATGATCAAGTTGCTCACTTGGTCGGCCTGGAGGACGAGGCGGCGCTGATTTCCCATATCGACGAGACGATGCAGGCGACCGGCTATTCCACCAATGCCAGCCGCTCGCCGCAAGAGATTGCCCGTCGGCTGAAGGAAAAGCTCGTCCTGTCCGAAACTCGGCTCGATGATGCAGCCTTCCACTTGCTGGAGCAGTTCCTGTCGCTCAACGTACCGCTCGTCAATGCATCGGCAGCGCTTTCGCATTTTGCCGATGCCGCAGGGCTGAAACTCGGCAATGCGCTGGCGCGCTTCGATGGCCGTGTGGCGGCACTCTCAAATGCCGGCGTCGATCTTTCGTTGATCGAATATCGCGCCGCTTTCGGCCGCCCGCTCGACTATTACACCGGCCTCGTCTTCGAGGTCATGGCTGAAGGTTCCACGGCGGTTTTAGCCGGGGGTGGCCGCTTCGACAGGCTGTTGACCTTCCTCGGCGCGAAGGACCGCATTCCCGCGGTCGGCTTCTCCCTCTGGCTCGACCGTATCGAAACCGAAAGGGCCGCAGCATGACGATCACCATTGCGCTTCCCTCCAAGGGCCGCATGAAGGATGACGCCTCTGATATCTTCGAGCGCGCCGGCTTGAAAATCTATGCCGTCGGCAATGACCGCTCCTATCGCGGCCGCGTCGAAGGCTGGGACGATGTGGAAATTGCTTTCCTATCGGCTTCTGAAATCTCCCGTGAGCTCGGCAACGGCTCGATCGATTTCGGCGTTACCGGCGAAGATCTCGTGCGCGAGGGGCTGGCCGAGGCGGACAAGCGGGTCGAATTCTGCGCCCGGCTAGGCTTTGGCCATGCCGATGTCGTTGTCGCCGTGCCCGAGATCTGGCTGGATGTGGATACCATGGCGGACCTCGTTGATGTCGCCGCCGATTTCCGTGCCCGCCATGGCCGCCGCCTGGCGATTGCCACGAAATACTGGCGCCTGACACAACAGTTCTTCTCCAGCCAGCATGGTATCCAACTCTATCGCATCGTCGAGAGCCTGGGCGCCACGGAAGGCGCTCCGGCTTCCGGCTCGGCCGATATCATCGTCGATATCACATCGACCGGTTCGACGTTGCGTGCCAATCACCTCAAGGTGCTGTCCGATGGTGTAATCCTGCGCTCGGAAGCCTGCCTGGTGCGCGCCCGCAAGGATGCACATGCCGATACACCGACGGTAGCAGCGATCGCCGAAGCCGTCCGCTCGGTTCTCTGACTTCTGAAGCTTGTCGCGCAAAACTGTGCAGCGGTTGCGATAACGATATGCGCGAAGCCAAGACCTGAAAATGGAAAACCCGCCGTCATTCGGCGGCGGGTTTTGCATGTCTGGGAGGATATCGAATTTAGCGGGCAGCGGCTGCCTGCAGGCCGCGGCGGGCGTCGAGCGAATAAGCGCCTGCGCCATTGGTGGCGAGCATGATGTAGGCGCCGGCGAGCGTAACGTTCTTCAGGAAGTTCACGAAATTCAGGCCGTTGATCCAGCCGTTCGCAGCAGCCGGGAAGTCAGGAACGTTGACGGTCGGCAGGTGGAAGACGATGCCGGTGAACACGCAGAAGGCAGCAATCAGCCAGCCCGTGTAGCGGACCTGATAGCCGATGAGCACGGAAATGCCCATGACGAGTTCGAAGAGGCCTGCGAGATAGGTCAGCGCGGTGGAAGCCGGAAGGCCGGCGCCGGCGATCATGCCTGCAGTGCCGGCAGGATCGGTTACCTTGCCGAAGCCGGCAAAGATGAACATGAAGGACAAAAGAATGCGGGCGAGAAGGATGAGGACGTTGTTCGTATTCGACATGGACGTTTCTCCGTTGAATGGCTCTTGAGGTCTTGATGCCCCGGCACCGTGTTGGGACCTCGGATGCCCTGTATTTCGCCTTTTTCTAGCGTCAGGGAAAGATAAACAGTAGCGGACAGTTTGTTCACTAATACGAAACGATCGAGCGGCTTGCCTTGTATGGCGACCCTCTTCTATGGTCGCCTCCTCACTATGGAGAACTCGATGGCAGATCTTTCCGCATTTCCGATCACCAGCCGCTGGCCGGCCGAAAACCCTGACATTATCCAGCTTTACTCTCTTCAGACGCCGAACGGCGTGAAGATTTCCGTGGCGCTGGAGGAGCTCGGTCTGCCCTATGAGCCCCATTACGTTTCCTTCGCGACCACCGATCAGAAGACGGCGGAATTCGTCTCGCTGAACCCGAACGGCCGCATCCCTTCAATCATCGATCCCAACGGCCCCGAGGGAAAGCCGATCGGCCTTTTCGAATCCGGTGCCATCCTGCTCTATCTGGCAGAGAAGACCGGCAAGCTCATCCCGGCCGATGCTGCGGGCCGCTATGAAACCATCCAGTGGGTCTTTTTCCAGATGGCTGGTATCGGCCCGATGTTCGGCCAGTTTGGCCATTTCTACAAATTCGCAGCCGATAAGGTCGCCAACAATTCCTATCCGGTGGAGCGTTATCGCGATGAAGCCAAGCGCCTGCTGGGCGTTCTGGAAAGCCGGCTGCAGGGCCGCCAGTGGATCATGGGCGACGAGTACACTATCGCCGATATCACCACCTTCCCGTGGATCCGCGGCGCCGACATCTTCTATGGCGGTCGCGAGGTGCTGGAATATGCGAAATTCCCCGCCGTCATGGACTGGCTGCAGCGCTGCATCGCCCGGCCGGCAAGCGAGAAGGGGCTCAATATCCCGGTCAAGCCAGCTTGATTTTTGGATTGAAACAGAAAAGGCCGGTCGCAGGACCGGCCTTTTTCTTGAGGGCTTGCAGCCAGATTACTGCCTGCTGGTGATCTGGCTGGCGCCTTCCAGCTTGAAGCGCGGGAAGACGAAGACGCCGACCATGCTGCCGCTGTATTTTTCTTCCAGCCCATTGGATTCGCCCATGCAGAAGAGCGGCTGGCGGAAGCCGTTCGGCATGATGATGGTTGTCGAAAAACAGAAGGATGAGGAAAGCGTCGCCGCCTGTTCGAAGAGCTGCAGAACGTGGTTGCGGTCCTTGGCGTCGTAGCAGCGCACCAGGCTCAACAGGCCGCATTCCTGCATCGAGAGGCCGTGCAGCATCGCGCTCCATTCTCCGAGTCTGATCACACCAGTCGAAAAGTCTGCGATCCAGCTTTCGGAGACGGAAAGTTGCGCCAGCATTTCGTGATTATGGTTGGTGTAATCCAGCGAGCCCGGCATCAAGGGTGCGGCAGCATTGGCTTTGGCGATTTTAAACAAGGCGTTCCCCAGTTCGGGTGCAGCTGGACAGCCGCACACTCGGCAAACACAAAGAGACAGGATCACTTGGCGCCAGACCTCATGTCTGTGCCTGCCACCTTACGGAACCTACCCGGCAGCGCCTCGGAGGGTCGCCGCCCGACTATGTCCTGCAAGATTTACTTTCATATGTTAGCGGAGACCTTCGAAGCCCGAATGTTCACGCATGGCCGTTGGCGCGGTCCGGTCTCGTCTGCGGCGAGATTTGCTCCGGGCGAACGTCAATTGCAGCGCGGATTTATAGGAGCTTCTGCGCAAACGGCAACGCCTTTTTCCGGGGCGTTAGGCTGACGTTATGATCAGGATTTTGAGCGGATTTGCGCGTTATCCGATTAGTCGGGTGACGAAAAGTCTCATTTATGCGTTGTGGAAACGGTTCCACGCATACCATAGCATGCAATTCTCATAATTTAGGCTGCTGGGAGACAGAATTTCCCGGGCCGAAAAAATACGTGGCCCGCAAGTTTCGCGAAAGCCTCGCACGAAAACCGGGCTTTCCGAACGGTTGATTGAACGTTTAAGCATCCTGTTAAATAAAATATTTTCGAATCGCCTGAATAAAGAAAAGGGCGGCCCGAAGACCGCCCTTCCTGTTCCGGAAACCGGAATGGATGTCAGTGATGGCTTTCGCCTATCACATCATGTCCATACCGCCTGTTCAGCGCGCTTGACGCGCTGAACCACTTTGGATGATGGGCGGCTTTACGGACGATGCTGTGAAAGGCCGTTGGCCTATCACATCATGTCCATACCGCCCATGCCGCCCATGCCACCAGGCATTGCCGGAGCGTCCTTCTTCGGCAGCTCGGCGATCATGGCTTCCGTGGTGATCAGCAGTGAGGCAACCGAAGCTGCGTTCTGCAGAGCCGTACGGACAACCTTGAGCGGGTCGACGATACCCATGGCGATCATGTCGCCATATTCAGACGTCTGGGCGTTGTAGCCGTAGTTGTCTTCGTTCTTGTCGAGAACCTTGCCGACAACGATCGAAGCTTCGTCACCAGCGTTTTCTGCGATCTGGCGAACCAGAGACTGCAGAGCGCGGCGAACGATGTTGACGCCAGCTTCCTGATCCTGGTTTTCACCCTTGACAGTGATCTTCGTGGAAGAGCGCAGGAGAGCGATACCGCCGCCCGGGACGATGCCTTCCTGAACAGCAGCGCGCGTCGCGTTGAGAGCGTCGTCGATGCGGTCCTTCTTTTCCTTCACTTCGATTTCCGTCGAACCGCCGACGCGGATAACGGCAACGCCGCCAGCGAGCTTGGCAAGACGTTCCTGGAGCTTTTCGCGGTCGTAGTCGGAGGTGGTTTCTTCGATCTGAGCCTTGATCTGGGCAACACGGCCTTCGATGTCGGACTTGGCGCCAGCGCCGTCGACGATCGTGGTGTTTTCCTTGGAGATCGAAACCTTCTTGGTGCGGCCGAGCATGTCGAGGGTGACAGACTCAAGCTTGATACCGAGGTCTTCGGAGATGACAGTGCCGCCCGTCAGGATAGCGATGTCTTCCAGCATGGCCTTGCGGCGGTCGCCGAAGCCCGGAGCCTTGACAGCAGCGATCTTCAGGCCGCCGCGCAGCTTGTTGACGACGAGCGTAGCGAGAGCTTCGCCTTCGACGTCTTCAGCGATGATGAGGAGCGGCTTGCCGGTCTGAACGACAGCTTCGAGAACCGGGAGCATGGACTGCAGGTTCGAGAGCTTCTTTTCGTGCAGCAGGATGAAAGCGTCTTCGAGGTCAGCAACCATCTTTTCCGGGTTGGTGACGAAGTACGGGCTCAGGTAGCCGCGGTCGAACTGCATGCCTTCGACGACTTCGAGCTCGGTTTCAGCGGTCTTGGCTTCTTCGACGGTGATGACGCCTTCGTTGCCGACCTTCTGCATGGCTTCAGCAATGTCGAGACCGACCTGCTTGTCGCCGTTTGCGGAGATCGTGCCGACCTGGGCAACTTCTTCCGACGTGGAGATCTTCTTGGCCTTGGCCTGGAGATCCTTGACGACTTCAGCAACAGCGAGGTCGATGCCGCGCTTCAGGTCCATCGGGTTCATGCCGGCTGCTACAGCCTTGTTGCCTTCGCGAACGATGGCCTGTGCAAGAACCGTGGCGGTCGTAGTGCCGTCGCCGGCAACGTCGTTGGTCTTCGAAGCAACTTCGCGGACCATCTGGGCGCCCATGTTTTCGAACTTGTCTTCGAGTTCGATTTCCTTGGCGACCGAAACACCGTCCTTGGTGATGCGCGGAGCGCCGAAGGACTTGTCGATAACGACGTTACGGCCCTTCGGACCAAGCGTGACCTTCACTGCGTCAGCGAGGATATCGACGCCGCGCAGCATCTTTTCGCGCGCGCCGCGGCCGAATTTTACTTCTTTAGCTGCCATTTTGAGAACTCCTGAAAAGGGGTGTCAGCGATTACAGGTGAAAGACATCCGGCTGATTAGCCGATGATGCCCATGATGTCGGCTTCCTTCATGATGAGAAGGTCTTCGCCGTCGATCTTGACTTCGGTGCCCGACCACTTGCCGAACAGAATGCGGTCGCCGGCCTTGACGTCCAGCGGAACGACCTTGCCGGATTCGTCACGAGCGCCGGAGCCGACAGCGACGATTTCGCCTTCCTGCGGCTTTTCCTTGGCGGTGTCCGGGATGATGATGCCACCCTTGGTCTTGGCTTCGGATTCAACGCGGCGAACGACGACGCGATCGTGAAGCGGGCGGAAATTGGTGCTTGCCATTGTCTAATCCCTCGATCAAATGACATTCGCGGACCGGGGTGGCCCACAATGGAGATGTTAGCACTCAACTCCTGTGAGTGCTAGCGCCGTGCATTTAGGGATGGCTCCAGAAGGAGTCAAGAAGAGCCCTCACGGATTTTTGTGCCGGAATTGTGGAGATGGCGGGATTTGTCCGACGTCGTTACCGAGCCGCGGCCGGTCCATCTTTCTCACAGCCCTGGTCGGGATGGTGCGCGCTTGGTCCTACGGTGCTCGCCATCCTCCGTCACGCTGTTCCGCTCCAAGGTTAGATGGTGAAGAGCCTTGGCTTCTGTGGCTCGCGGCGTTCTTCGCTTGACGTAGAAATGCCTTGCCATCGAAGCCCGCCTTTGCAATGTCACCGGTGACCGAAAGCGAAGCAGGAAAGCGGAATGGCAAAGCGGATTGCGAACTTCTCCGAGATCACCGATCGATACGATGTGGTGCTCTGTGATGTCTGGGGCGTCGTCCATAACGGCGTCGATCCGTTTCCGAAGGCGGGCGAGGCGCTGGAGGCAGCCCGTGCGGCCGGCCTGACCGTCGTTCTCATCACTAATTCCCCGCGCGTCTCCTGGCAGGTCGTCGAGCAGCTGCGCCAGATCGGCGTGCCCGACAGCGCCTATGACCGCATCGTCACCTCGGGCGATGTCACGCGTACGCTGATTGCCGAAGGTCCGCGCAAGGTCTTCCTGCTCGGCCCCGAGCGCGACAGCCCGCTCCTTGAAGGCCTCGATATCGAGCGCGCCGCTGCCGGCGAAGCCACCTCCGTTGTCTGCACCGGCTTTTTCGACGACGAGACGCAGACGCCCGAGGACTACACGGACATGCTGCTGGACTTCAAAGCCCGCAACGTGCCGATGATCTGCGCCAATCCCGATCTCGTCGTCGAGCGCGGTCACCGGATCATTCCCTGCGCCGGTGCCATGGCCGCCTATTATGAACAACTCGGCGGTTCCACCCGCATTGCCGGAAAACCGCACCGGCCGATCTATGAGGCGACGCTTGTCGCAGCCCGCGAGGTCCGCGGCGATTTCCCCATCGATCGCGTTCTGGCGATCGGCGACGGCATGCCGACGGATGTTCGCGGCGCCTTGAATTATGGGCTCGACCTTCTCTACATCAGCGGTGGTATCCACGCGAAGGAATATACGTTGAACGGCGAAACCGACGAGGCGATCCTCAACGCCTATCTCCAACGGGAAAAAGCCGCACCCAAGTGGTGGATGCCGCGCCTCGCATAAGAGAAAACAAGCCGATGACCGTTTTCCACCGCAATGAAACCCGCGATCCGCTGCCCGAGCATCTGAAGGGCGGTGTCATCGCCATCGGCAATTTCGATGGCGTTCATCGCGGCCATCAATCGGTGCTGAACCGGGCGCTCGATATTGCCAGCGCGCGAGGGGTGCCGGCTCTCGTGCTGACCTTCGAGCCGCATCCGCGCACCGTCTTCAAGCCGGATGCGCCGGTCTTCCGGCTGACACCCGCGCCACTCAAGGCCCGCATCCTGGAAGAGTTGGGCTTCAACGCGGTCATCGAATATCCTTTCGACTATGAATTTTCCCAGCGCTCGGCGGAAGAGTTCATCCATTCCATCCTGAAGGACTGGCTCGGCGCGTCCGAGGTGGTGACCGGCTTCGATTTCCATTTCGGCCGCGGCCGCGAGGGTGGGCCTGCCTTTCTGATGGACGCCGGCAACAGATATGGCTTCGGCGTCACTCTGATCGATGCATTTCGCGACGAGAATACCGACGTCGTCTCCTCGAGTCATATTCGTGCGCTGCTGAAGGAAGGCGATGTCTCCTCGGTCGCCGCCATGCTCGGCTATCGCTATACCGTGCAGTCGAAGGTCATTGACGGCGAGAAGCTCGGCCGTCAACTTGGCTTTCCGACCGCCAACATGCGGCTGCCGCCAGAGGCGGAGCTTGCAGCAGGCATCTATGCCGTCCGCTTCCGCCTCGAAAACGGCAAGCTCAATGATGCGGTGGCGAGCTATGGCCGCCGCCCAACGGTGACGGAAAACGGCGCGCCGCTGCTCGAAACCTATCTCTTCGATTTCAGCGGCGATCTCTACGGCCAGACCTGTTCGGTCTCCTTCTTCGGCCATCTGCGTCCCGAACTGAAGTTCGACGGGCTTGATCCGCTCGTCGCGCAGATCAAGCGCGACGAGGAGGAGGCGAAGGCGCTTCTGTCAGGCGTCCGACCGCTCGGCGAGCTGGATCGGAAGCTCTGTTTCGACTGAGCAATTCCAGCAAGTGCATAGCGGTTTTGCGTCCGGAATTGCGTAATAACAAGGTCATGCTCAGGCCGTGCCGAGCGCTGGCTGCGCCTTCTGGCGCGGGAGTGGTGGAAAGGCGAGTGCAATGCCTGCCGCACCGAGCCCGACCAACGCGGAGCCGATGAAGAGCCACGAGTAGTTGGCATAGCTATCGTAGATCCAGCCGCCGATCAGCGGTCCGAAGGCCATGCCGATGCTGGATAGCATCGTCGCCGCCCCGAACACCGTGCCGATGATGCGCGGGCCGAAATATTCACGTGCAAGCACCGCATAGAGCGGCATCACCCCGCCATAGGCGCTGCCGAAGATCACGGCGAGTGCATAGAACTCCCCGAGCTTGCTGACGGCAAGATAGGTGGCAAGGGCTGCCGCTTGCACCAGCAAGCCCGCGATGATGACCGGCTTCACGCCGATCCGGTCCGCCAGCGTGCCGTAGACCAGGCGACCGCCGAGACCGGCCAGGCCCTCGACGCTATAGATGCTGACGGCAGCCATAGGAGCTACGCCACAGAGTGTCGCGTAGCTCACCATATGGAAGATCGGCCCGGAATGGGCAGCACAGCAGGCAAAGAAGGTAAGCCCGAGAACGATGAACTGCGGCGAGCGGAAAACCTTCCACAGATTTGGTGTTCCGCCATCGGCTGACACGATGGCCTCATGCGTATCCTGGGGCGGCGAGGGCCGGCGGCGCACAAGCAGGGCCGCAGGGATCATCAGGATCAACGCACCGATGCCGATGATCATCATCGCCGGTCGCCATTCATAGGCGGTAATGAGCCAGCGCGCGAAGGGCGAAATCGTCATCGGTGCAACACCCATGCCCGCTGAAACCAGCGATACGGCAAGGCCGCGGTTTTCGTCGAACCATTCTGTCGTGGCGGCGATCATCGGCGCGAAGAAGGCGCTGGCTGAGAGGCCGACGAGGACGCCATAAGTCAGTTGGAACTGCAGAAGCGTTTCCGCGCGGCTCGCCAGGATTAGCGCCAGCCCGAGGATGACGGAGCCGATCAGCACCACCGGCCGCGGTCCGTAACGGTCGCTGGCTGCACCCCAGAAGAAGCCGCCGACACCCATGACGATGAAATTCAGCGTCATGGCGCTGGCAATGCCGGCATGCGACCAGCCTGTGGCATCGGCGATCGGCTGCTGGAAGATGGCGAGAGAAAACATGGCGCCGAGCGCCACGCATGTCATCAGTGCGCCGGCCGCGACGATAACCCAACGATAGGAACTGCTCATATCCTCATCACTCCTTGCGGGCGGGTTTGATCGGCATGATGAATTTTCGCTGCCCGTGAGTCAAAGACGTTCGGACAAAGGGGAATTCGACAGGGGTTTTGGATTTTTTGCATTGGGAGTAGCAAAACCGTAGCCATGGATGCCTACCGTTCGTTTTTTGATGCGGAAGGCATTCGGGTTGCGGCTTTTCACGAGGTTGCGGGTCCGAAATCCCTCTTCCTTTTCCGCTGAAAAGCGCTTATGAACCGGCCCGATGAGTAAATTCCGGCTGGCGCATTCGATACGAATTATCGGCCCGGTCTTCCGCGCGCGCTGAGCGGCCGGAAGGTCCGGGTTTTCGGCGCTTGGATTGAGCAAGCGCTTTCCGTCACCACAGATTTCATATCCGCGAGCCCTTGTCGGGCCGCCAGAAGCGATTGTTACACATGACCGAAACAGCCGAAAAGATCGATTACTCGAAGACCCTCTATCTGCCCGAGACGGATTTCCCCATGCGCGCCGGCCTGCCGCAGAAGGAGCCGGAACTCGTTGCCCGCTGGCAGCAGATGGATCTCTACAAGAAACTGCGTGCCTCGGCCGCCGGCCGCGAAAAATTCGTCCTGCACGACGGCCCGCCCTATGCCAACGGCAACATCCATATCGGCCACGCGCTGAACAAGATCCTCAAGGACGTCATCACCCGCTCCTTCCAGATGCGCGGCTACGACTCCAATTATGTTCCCGGCTGGGACTGCCACGGCCTGCCGATCGAATGGAAGATCGAGGAAGAGAACTATCGCGCCAAGGGCAAGGCCAAGCCTGACCTGACCGAGCCCTCGGCGATGATCGAATTCCGCCGCGAATGCCGCGCCTATGCCGAAAAATGGATCGCCATCCAGGGTGCCGAATTCCAGCGTCTCGGCATAACAGGCGATTTCGAAAACCCGTACCTGACGATGAATTTCCATGCGGAAAGCCGCATCGCCGGCGAACTGCTGAAGATCGCCAAAAGCGGCCAGCTTTATCGCGGCTCCAAGCCGATCATGTGGTCGGTCGTGGAGCGCACCGCGCTGGCGGAAGCCGAAGTCGAGTATCATGACTATGAGAGCGACACGATCTGGGTGAAGTTCCCGGTTGAGCACTTTCAGGCCAAAGCAAAAGCCGTTGACGGCGCTTTCCAACATCCAGACTGGTTGGTTGGTGATGTTTCTGTTGTCATCTGGACGACCACGCCCTGGACGATCCCCGGCAACCGGGCGATCGCCTATTCTGCACGCGTCTCCTACGGCCTCTATGAAGTCACGGCTGCTGAGAACGATTTCGGCCCGCGTCCGGGCGAAAAGCTGATCTTTGGTGACAAACTCGCCGAAGAGAGCTTCGCCAAGGCAAAGCTGCAGTACAAGCGTCTCGGCGATGTCACGGCTGCGGATCTCGCCGACATCACCTGCGCCCATCCGCTGAAGGGCCTCGATGGCGGCTACGAATTCGCAGTTCCACTGCTCGATGGCGATCACGTCACCGACGATGCCGGTACGGGCTTCGTCCACACGGCGCCTAGCCACGGCCGCGAAGACTTTGACGCCTGGATGTCGGCTGCCCGCTCGCTGGAGGCGCGCGGCATCGACACCAAGATCCCGTTCCCGGTAGACGATGGCGGCTTCTACACCGCTGACGCCCCCGGCTTTGAAGGCGCGCGCGTCATCGACGACAACGGCAAGAAGGGCGATGCCAACGACCGCGTCATCAAGGCGCTGATCGAACGCGGCGCGCTCTTTGCCCGCGGCCGCCTGAAGCATCAGTATCCGCATTCCTGGCGCTCCAAGAAGCCGGTGATCTTCCGCAATACGCCGCAGTGGTTCGTCTATATGGACAAGACGCTGGCGGACGGAACGACGCTGCGCACCCGTGCGCTGAAGGCAATCGACGATACCCGCTTTGTGCCCGCCGCCGGCCAGAACCGCCTGCGCGCCATGATCGAACAGCGCCCGGATTGGGTTCTGTCCCGTCAGCGCGCCTGGGGCGTGCCGATCTGCGTCTTCGTCGATGAGCAGGGTCAGGTGCTGCAGGACGATGCGGTCAACCAGCGCATCCTCGACGCTTTCGATGCCGAAGGCGCTGACGCCTGGTTTGCCGCAGGCGCCAAGGAGCGGTTCCTTGGCAACGAGCATGACCCGGCCAAGTGGGCGCAGGTCATGGACATCCTCGACGTCTGGTTCGACTCTGGTTCGACGCATACCTTCACGCTGGAAGACCGCCCGGACCTGAAATGGCCGGCCGATCTCTATCTCGAAGGCTCCGACCAGCATCGCGGCTGGTTCCACTCCTCGCTGCTGGAATCGGCTGCGACGCGCGGCCGTGCGCCCTATGATGCCGTCCTCACCCATGGTTTCACCATGGACGAGAAGGGCGAGAAGATGTCGAAGTCGAAGGGCAACGTCACAGCACCTCAGGAAGTCATGAAGGATGCCGGTGCTGACATCCTGCGCCTCTGGGTCATGACCTCTGACTACGCGGACGACCTGCGAGTCGGCAAGACGATCATCCAGACCAATGTCGATGCCTATCGCAAGCTGCGCAACACCATCCGCTGGATGCTCGGCACGCTGGCGCATGACAAGGGTGAGGTCATCGCGTTGGCAGATCTGCCGGAGCTGGAGCAGCTGATGTTGCACCGCCTCTCCGAACTCGACCAGCTCGTGCGCGAAAACTACGACGCCTTCGACTTCAAGAAGATCGCCCGTACGCTGATCGACTTCGCCAATGTCGAGCTCTCGGCCTTCTACTTCGATATCCGCAAGGATGCGCTCTATTGCGATGCGCCCTCCAGCCTTCGCCGCCGTTCGGCGCTCCATGTCATCCGCATGATCTTCGATTGCATGGTGACCTGGCTTGCGCCGATGTTGCCGTTCACGACGGAGGAAGCCTGGCTCTCGCGCAATCCTTCGGCCGTCTCCGTGCATCTGGAGCAGTTTGCTCCGGTCGCCAAGGAGTGGCGCAACGACGCGCTGGCCGAAAAGTGGAAGCAGATCCGCGCGATCCGCAGCGTCGTCACGGGCGCTCTCGAAATCGAGCGCAAGGACAAGCGCATCGGCTCGTCGCTGGAAGCGGCCCCCGTCGTCTATGTTGCCGACGCGGAACTGCGCAAGGTGCTCCAAGGGCAGGATTTCAGTGAGGTCTGCATCACCTCGGGCATCACGGTCGAGGCCGCGGCAGGCCCGGCCGAGGCCTTCCGTTTGGCTGAAGTAGCCGAAGTCGCTGTCGTTCCCGCGCTTGCAGAGGGCACGAAGTGCGCGCGTTCCTGGCGCATCACCACCGATGTCGGTTCCGATCCTGATTATCCCGACGTTTCTGCGCGTGACGCTGCAGCACTTCGCGAACTCGGTATCCATGCCTGAAGATATTTACCGGGTGAATTGCCTTTATGGCGTTCATCCGGTAAAAGCTGCCTGAAAATGGCCGGATTTTTGCGTCAGGGGGACGATTGTCCGGTGGGCAGTACTGATTCCGGCATGCGGGAAGGGTTTTCATGTTAGCGACGCATTGGTTCCGTTTGGGCGCCTGCCTGTCTCTTGTTCTGGCGGCAAGCTCCACGATGTCCGGCTGCGCCAGCAGCCCGACCTACGGCACCGACAAGACCGCCATGGAACAGCTTGCCGACGACCTCGGCCAGTCCGTTTCGTTGACCGGGCCTGGCCCCAAGAATACCGGCGTGAAGTACACGCCGCGCCCGACACTCGTCATGCCGGCGCAGGCCCAGAAGGAAACCCTCGTTCAGCCGCAGCAGACGGTCGCCAACAAGGACAATCCGCAGTGGGTTGAATCGCCGGAAGAGGCCCGTACGCGTCTCGTCAAGGAAGCCGACGAAAACTCGGACAATCCGAGCTATCGTTCGCCGCTCGCCAGCTCTGCCATCGAAGGCGGCCGCCAGACGACCGAAGCTCAGGCCAAGGCCTTTCGCGAAGCGCGTGCCCTGCAGAAGGGTGCCTATATTGACCAGCGCCGCTACATTTCCGATCCGCCGACCGAATATCGCGCCGTCGACGATGCGGCCAAGCTCGATGACCTCGGCACGCCGGAGCAGAAGAAGGCGAAGCAGCGCAAGAAGGATGCCGCAGTCGCAAACAGCGGCACCAAGTGGTGGCAGATCCTTCAATAAGGCGATTTAAGCAATTCCAGCGAAAGTGTTCACCGGTTTTGCGTAAAAAAAAACTAGCGGCGCGACGTGATGAACCAGCGTTTCGTCAGCGTGATATGCAGAAGCTGGCAGGCCAGAAAGACGCCGCATATCAAGGTGATGTCTGCATTGCCCGCCCGGCCGCTCGGCAGGATCGCGGCCAAAACGACGGCGGCCAGCACCGGAATGAAGGCGAAAGCGATTGCCCGCGGCGCCGCCCAGTTCACCTTTCCCGTTAGCGACCAGTGCATCGGCAGCTTTGCTACGTCAGGTGCGATCGTCCGGTTGGCGTAAGCGGCAAGAACGCCCATGAGTATGACGGTTCCGATGGCAATGATCACGGCAGGTCTCTCTTCTCGGAAAAGAATGCCCGCAGCATATCTGCTGATTCTGTCTCGTTGAGCCCGGAATAGACGTCCGGCGCGTGATGGCAGGTCGGCTGTGCGTAGAAGCGCACGCCATTATCTACCGCGCCGCCCTTCGGGTCTTCCGCCCCGTAATAGAGCCTGCGGATGCGGGCGAAGGAAATGGCGGCCGCACACATGGTGCAGGGCTCCAGGGTGACGTAGAGGTCGGCGCCGGCGAGCCGTTCCTGGCCTAGCTTGTCCGAGGCCATGCGGATGGCGGCGATCTCGGCATGGGCGGTGACGTCGTTGAGTTCCCGCGTGCGGTTTCCGGAGACGGCAACGGCCGCGCCATCGATGACGACGACGGCGCCGATCGGCACCTCGCCGCGTTCCCCGGCGGCGCGCGCTTCCTCGAGTGCCATCTCCATAAATCGATTTGTCTTCACGTTCGCAAGAATTTCCACTTAACCGCAGGTGCATGACCTGATAGACAGGCCGAAAAGGCAGGCAAACAACAAATGACACCCAAAGACAAGCCAAAACGCCCTGGCACCAAGGCCCCCGCGCGTGACGCCCGGTCCAAAAGCGGCCCGAAGACCGGTAGCGAGAAGCCGTTGAAGGCTGCTGCCGCGAAAGCTGCAGCTAACGAAGCGGATGGCGACGCCAAGGCGGAACGCATCTCCAAGGTGATGGCGCGCGCTGGCGTCGCCTCCCGTCGCGATATCGAACGCATGATCATGGATGGCCGTGTCACGCTGAACGGCAAGCCCCTGGACACGCCCGTCGTCAACGTTACGCTCGAAGACAAGATCGAAGTCGACGGCGTGCCGATCCGCGGCATCGAGCGCACGCGCCTTTGGCTCTACCATAAGCCGCAGGGCCTCGTGACGACGAATTCCGATCCCGAAGGACGGCCGACCGTCTTCGACAATCTGCCGGAAGAGCTTCCGCGCGTCATGTCGATCGGTCGTCTCGACATCAATACCGAAGGCCTGCTGCTGCTCACCAATGACGGCGGGCTGGCCCGTGCGCTGGAACTACCGACCACCGGCTGGCTGCGCCGCTACCGTGTGCGCGCCCATGGCGATATCGATCAGGACGCGTTGGACAAGCTGAAGGATGGCATCGCCGTCGACGGCGTTCTTTACGGGTCGATCGAAGCGACGCTCGACCGCACGCAGGGGTCCAATGTCTGGATCACCATGGGCCTGCGCGAAGGCAAGAATCGCGAAATCAAAAACGTGCTCGGCGCGCTTGGTCTCGAGGTCAACCGCCTGATCCGCATTTCCTACGGCCCCTTCCAGCTTGGTGAACTGCCCGAGGGGCATGTAATCGAGGTACGCGGCCGCACGTTGCGCGACCAGCTCGGCCCGCGTCTCATCGAAGATGCCAAGGCGAATTTCGATGCGCCGCTCTATAATGCCCCGGCCGTTGCCGCCGAAGAGCCCGAAGAGCCGGCGCCCGAGCGCCGCGAACGTCCCCGTCGCGACGAGGACAAGCGCGAACGCGCGTTGAGCCGCCTCGATACCAAGCGCGACGACCGTCGGGATGATCGCCGAGACGATCGAAGGGACGACCGCCGCAGCGAAGACGACCGGCCGAAGCGCCCGGCGCTCGGCAGCCGCCGCAATGCCAATGTGTGGATGGCACCCGGTGCTCGTCCGCTCGGCGAGAAGGCAGCAGCCAAGGCTGCCAAGAATGTCCAGACCGCCCGCCGTCGCGGTGAAACGGTGCCAGTGAAGGAGCAGCGCTTCGATCCTGCAGCCGATCGGCTGCGCCCGCAGATCAATCGCGTCCATGAAGAGGATGGCGAGTGGATCCGCTCGAGTGACACGCCTGCCAAGCGCGATGAGGATGAAGGTTTCGGCCGCAAGCGCTCCTTTGGCGATAAGCCGCGTGGCGAACGTCGCCCGCGTTCGGATGGCGAGGAGCGTCCGCGCTCCTTCCGCGACCGTCCGCGCGAAGAGGGTGGCGAGCGCTCTTCGCGTCCAGCCAGAAGCTTTGGGGCCGCGGGCCGCTCCGACCGTCCTCGCGGCGACAAGCCTTTTGGTGACAAGCCACGTGGCGAACGTCGTCCGCGTGCGGAGGGGGAAGAACGTCCGCGTTCCTTCCGTGACCGCCCGCGTGAGGATGGCGGTGAACGTGCCTCCCGTCCGGCCAGAAGCTTTGGCGGCGAAGCCCGTTCGGAGCGTCCGCGCGGCGACAGACCCTTTGGTGACAAGCCACGTGGCGAGCGTCGTCCACGCGCGGAAGGCGAAGAGGGCTCGCGTCCCTTCCGCAGCCGCTCGCGTGAGGAAGGTGGCGAACGTGCTTCCCGTCCGGCCAGAAGCTTCGGCGGTGAAGGTCGTTCCGAGCGTGCCCGCGGCGACAAACCTTTCGGCGATAAGCCGCGTGGCGAACGTCGTCCGCCCACGGAGGGGGAAGAACGTCCGCGTTCCCCACGTGACCGCCCGCGTGAGGACGGAGGCGAACGTGCTTCGCGCCCGGCCAGAAGCTTTGGCAGCGAAGGCCGTTCGGAGCGTCCGCGCGGCGAAAAGCCCTCCGGTGACAAACCCCGCGGGGCAAAGAGTTTTTCCGGCAAGCCCAAGGGCGATCGGCCGGGTGGTGGTGGCAAGCCGAGTGGCGGGCCGTCCAGAGGTGGTGCGAAAGGTAAGGGAATGACGCGCGGTGCGGATCGTCGGCGGTGAGTTTCGCGGACGGCCGCTTGCCGTACCAAAATCCAACGACATCCGGCCGACTGCGGACCGGACGCGTGAGAGTTTGTTCAACATTCTGAGCCATGCCTATCCGGAATGCGTTGATAGCACCCGGATTCTCGATCTTTTCGCTGGCACCGGCGCGGTCGGCCTCGAAGCCGTGTCGCGCGGCTGTCGCCATGCGCTGTTTGTCGAAAACAGCGTGGAGGGCAGGGCGCTTCTCTGGGAAAACATTGATGCGCTCGGCCTGCACGGCCGCACGCGCATCCTGCGTCGGGATGCGACTGATCTCGGCAGCATCGGCAATCTCGAGCCTTTCGATATGCTTTTCGCCGATCCGCCCTATGGCAAGGGACTGGGCGAGAAGGCGCTCGCGGCTGCCGCAGAAGGCGGTTGGCTGAAACCGGGCGCGATCACCGTTCTTGAAGAGCGCTCCGATATTGCCGTTTCGGTGCATCCCTCCTATGTTTTCCTCGAAAGCCGGATATTCGGCGACACCAGAGTGCATTTCTTCCGGTATCAGCCGCACTAGCCGGCACGTGGGGGCAGATCGTGCCGCAGGCGGAAATCATCAGTCCGAAATCGCCTGCGATCAGCGATCTCCCGACGATAGCCGTTGCCTTCGGCGGCGGCGGTGCCCGTGGCCTGTCGCATATCCACGTCATCGAAACGCTGGATGAACTCGGCATCCGCCCGGTGGCGATATCGGGCTCCTCAATCGGTGCCATCATGGGCTCTGGCATGGCGGCCGGCATGTCAGGTTCGGAAATCCGTGAACATGCGCTGGCAACGGTCGGCAACAGGGCTGCCGTTGTCAGCCGTATCTGGGGGCTGCGACCGACCACAGTGCGCGATGCCGTAGCCAAGGGCATCCGGATAGGCCAGTTCAATCTCGAGCGCATCCTGAAGGCCTTCCTGCCCTCGGAGCTTCCGGCGCGCTTCGAGGATCTGCTGGTGCCGATGAAGGTGATTACCACCGATTATTACGGTCAGGCCGAAGTCATCATCGAACAGGGCCAGCTTTTTCCGGCACTCGCCGCATCATCGGCCATTCCTGCCGTCTTCATGCCGGTCAGGTTGCACGGCCGGGTAATGATCGATGGCGGCATTGCCAACCCCGTTCCCTACGAATGCCTGATGGACCTCGCCGATATCGTCATCGGCATCGATGTCGTTGGTGCACCAGAGGGTGACGGAACCCATATCCCGAACCGCATGGAAAGCATCTTCGGCTCCGGCCAGCTGATGATGCAGGCGGCGATTTCGCTAAAACTCAAACTCCTGCGACCGCATATTTTCCTGCGTCCCATCGTTGGACGTACCGGCGTCATGGATTTCCTGAAGGCGCGCGACGTGCTTGCCATGTCCGTCGGCGTCAAGGACGAACTGAAATACGCGCTCGATCGGGAAATCGAGGCGCGGTTGAAGCGCTAGTTCCGGAAATCGCGTTCAGGCATCCGCCGTCACGTCGACCCTGTTTGCCAGCGGATCACCGCTGAAGGGATCGGCCGCACGCTTCGGTTTGACCAACGGTTCCGGCTTGATCGGTGTCGAAAACAGAAGATCCTGTCCCGCCTGCAATCCCTCGGAGACCTGCAGCACCAGCCGCGCCTCGTCGCGTTTGCGGATATCCTCGCCGATCTCATAGGCATCGACTTCGGCGACACCCAGCGTTTCCAGCGTGCGCCGGCCGAAGAGCAGGCCGGATTCCAGCGTTTCGCGCAGCTCGTAGTCGACGCCCTTGTTGCGCAGCTCGATGGAGTGAATACGGTCATAGGAGCGCACGAAGAGGGTCGTGTGCGGATAGTCTGCCTGGATCAGTTCGACCACCTTGTCGGTGATCTCCTTCTTCTGGGTGCAGACGAGCACGATCTTGGCCCTGTCGATACCGGCCGAGCGCAGCACGTCCTTGCGGGTGCCGTCGCCGAAATAGATGCGGAAGCCGAAGGACGACGCCTGGCGGATACGGTCGGCAGAAAAGTCGATGACGGTCACGCTTCGGCCGCCGGCAAGCAGGATCTGTGCGGCGATCTGGCCGAAACGCGAGAAGCCGACCATCAGCACGTCGGCGCCCGCACCTTCGAAATCCTCGTCCAGTTCCTCGTGTGCGTCTCCCGTCAGCATCCGCTTGGAAAGGGCCGCACCAAGCGGCGTCAGCGCCATCGAGAGGGTGACGATCGCAACGAGAAGCGAGGCGGTCGTGTTCGGCATCAGGCCCGCAACAGCGGCGGCGGTGAAAAGGACGAACCCGAACTCGCCGCCCTGCGGCAAGAGGAAGGCGATGCGCACGGCATCGTCATGCGAAGAGCCCGTCATGCGGCAGAGCGCATAGATGATGATCGCCTTCACGGCCATGATGATCGGCACGGCCATGATGATGAAGAGCACGTTGTCGAGCAGCACCTGAAGCTGCAGCGACAGGCCGACGGCGATGAAGAAGATGGCGAGAAGCACGCCGCGGAATGGCTCGATATCGGCTTCCAGCTCATGCCGGTAGGAGGATTCGGCCAGCATGACGCCGGAAAGGAAGGCGCCCATCGCCATGGAAAGTCCCGCAAGCTGCATCAGGCTTGCCGAGCCCATCACGACGAAAAGGGCCGCCGCGATCATCGCCTCGCGGGCGCCGGTGCGGGCAATGATCTGGAAGAGCGGCGTCAGCAGGTAGCGCCCCATGACGATCATCCCGCCGACCGCCGCAATCGAGATGCCGAAATCGACAAGCGGATCGCCGTTGCCCTTGCCGCCATCGAGGACGGTGACGACGGCCAGAAGCGGCACGATAGCCAAATCCTGGAAGAGAAGCATGGAGAAGGAGCGCTGCCCGTAGCGGGTATTCACGTCGCCGTCGCCTTCGAGGATCTGCATGGCAAAGGCGGTGGAGGAGAGCGCCAGCCCGAAGCCGGCAACGATGCTGCCGCGCCAGTCGAGGACGCCGGAACCCCAGGCAAGTGCGGTCAGCGCCAGGCCCGTCACCATCACCTGCGCCGTGCCCAGGCCGAAAATGTCGCGCCGCATCTGCCAGAGGCGGGAAGGCTTCAGTTCGAGCCCGATGATGAAGAGGAGGAAGACGACGCCGAGTTCGGCGACATTGAGGATCTGCTCGCCATCGGTGATGCCGTGAAAGACCGGCCCGATGACGATACCCGCCGCCAAATAGCCGAGAACTGTGCCGAGCCCGAGCTTCTTGAAGATCGGTGCGGCGACGACGGCGCCGCCGAGCAGCAGGATGGTTTCGGAGAAAAGCGCGTTGGGTGCGGACATGCTTCATTTCTTTCGATGGCAGGGCAAGCGGGCAGCCAGGAAAAGAATCGGCATCCACGGCCTTGATGCTTTCGGGAGTGCACAATAAATGGAACTGGAAGGAAAGGCCAAATCATGTCCTCTGAAATCGATTCCTCGACACTTCTTTCCCGTGCAAGTCAACTGATCGATCTGGCGAAAAAGGCAGGTGCCGATGCTGCCGACGCAGTCGTCGTCCGCTCGCGCGCCCAATCGGTCAGCGTTCGCTTAGGCAAGGTCGAAGGGACGGAGTCCTCCGAAAGCGACGACTTCTCGCTGCGTGTCTTCATCGGCAAGCGGGTGGCAAGCGTTTCCGCCAATCCGGGCTTCGACCTGCAGGCGCTGGCCGAGCGCGCCGTCGCCATGGCCAAGGTGTCGCCGGAAGATCCGTTCGCCTGCCTCGCCGATGAGAACCGGCTTGCCAGAACCTATCCCGATCTGCAGCTTCTCGACACGACCGAGGTCGGCGCCGATCAGTTGCGGGAGGCAGCTCTTGCCGCCGAAGCCGCAGCTCTTGCCGTAAAAGGGATCACCAACTCGTCCGGTGCAGGCGCATCGGCCGGTATGGGCGGTCTTGTGCTCGCCACTTCGCATGGCTTCGAAGGCAGCTATATGGCGTCGCGCTTCGGCAACTCCGTCAGCGTGATCGCCGGTGAAGGCACCGGCATGGAGCGCGACTATGATTTCGACAGCCGCCTCTATTATTCTGAACTGGATGATCCCGCCGAAATCGGCCGCCGGGCCGGCGAACGCGCCATCAAGCGCGTCAATCCCCGGCAGGTGCCGACCGGCAAGGGTATTACCGTCATCTTCGATCCTCGCATTGCCCGTGGTTTCGTCGGTCATATCGCCGGCGCCATCAACGGCGCATCCGTCGCCCGCAAGACGAGCTTCCTGCGCGACAAGATGGGCCAGCAGGTGCTGAAAGCCGGCCTGTCGATATCAGACGATCCGCTGATCGTGCGTGGGCCGTCCTCCCGTCCCTTCGACGGCGAAGGCGTTTCCGGCGAGCGGCTCGTGATGATCGAGGACGGCGTGCTCAAGCACTGGTTCCTGTCCACCTCCACCGCAAATGAAATCGGCGGTTTCGAAACCAACGGCCGCGGCGTGCGCGGCGGCACCTCCGTTACGCCCGCCTCCACCAATCTGGCATTGGAACCCGGTGACATCTCGCCGGAAAAGCTGATCCGCAGCGTTGGCAACGGTTTCTACGTGACCGAGCTGATCGGCCAGGGCGTCAACATGATAACCGGCGAATATAGCCGCGGTGCGACCGGCTTCTGGATCGAAAACGGTGAACTCACCTTCGCAGTATCGGAGGTGACGATCGCTTCGAACCTCAAGGACATGTTCATGAGGCTGACGCTCGCCAACGACATCGACCGTAAGTTCGGTGTGGCGGCTCCGACCTTCGCGATTGAAGGCATGACGCTTGCCGGTCGCTGACGAACGGATCGATGCGATGAGCGATGTGGAACAGTTCCGCTGGCAAAGCGATCTCGCGCTGATCGCCGATGCCGCGAAACAGGCGGGCGCCGTCGCACTCGGCTTCTTCAATCAATCGCCGGAAGTCTGGTGGAAAAACGAGGACCGCTCGCCCGTCAGCGCCGCCGATTTCGCCGCCAACGAAAAGCTCGAAACCATCCTGCGCAGGGCGCGGCCGGACTATGGCTGGCTGTCCGAGGAGACCGACGACGATGCCGGCCGTCTCCAGCATGAGACGCTGTTCATCGTCGATCCGATCGATGGCACGAGGGCTTTCCTGGCCGGCAAGGATCTCTGGTGCGTGAGCGTCGGCATCGTCCATCACGGCCGTCCCGTGGCAGGCGTGCTTTTTGCGCCGGCGCTGGACGAACTCTACGAGGCGACGGAAGGTGGCCAGGCGCTCAAAAACGGCGAGCCGATCTCCGTATCCAGCCGAAGCGAAGGCGATATCAGCCAGCTTGCCGTCAGCGAGGAGTTGTTCAAGGTTCTGCCGACGGCAGTTCGCGAACGCAGCGAGCGTGTCAAACACATTCCCTCGCTCGCCTACCGCATCGCCATGGTGGCCGATGGGCGTCTGGATGCGACGTTTGTCGGGCGGAGTGCCCATGACTGGGATATTGCGGCCGCCGATCTTATTCTGGAACGTGCCGGTGGCGGCCTCGTCGACCTTTCGGGTCACCCGGCAACGTATAATAGGGCGAAAGTCAGCCACGAGGCGCTCTGTGCCTCGCCCGTTCCGCGTCTCCCGGAATATCTGGACTTGTTCACTCAGCTAAGAGACGGTTGACGTTTCCGTCAAAATCCCTCAGATGAGGGCCGGAGGAGAATAGGCAGAAAAGAGAATAAAAATGACGGACTCCGGCGGTAAAAAGCAGCTCCTGCACCTCGTATTCGGTGGCGAACTCGAAAGCCTCGAAGGTATCCAGTTTCGGGATCTCAAGGATCTCGATATTGTCGGTATTTTCCCCGACTACGCTACGGCACTGACGGCCTGGAAGGGCAAGGCACAACAGACGGTCGACAATGCGCATATGCGCTATTTCATCGTCCACATGCATCGTCTGCTCGACCCGCAGGATACGACCGGGAGCAAGTGACCCGCGCAGCAAGCCGCTGGCTCTCCGCTGTCCACAGCGGAGGCCTTTGCGCATCGGTTCCTTGCCCTTGATCGACGCATTCTGAACAAATTGATCGGTCATTGCGGCCGCAACGATAATTGGGGAATTGGATTGATGTCGATCTGCATGGATCGGAGGTCTGCCGAATGAGCTCCCGGATGGCGCGGATCGGTCTGAACGCGTACCGTCTGGCGGGAACCGTGGCGTCGCCGGTCGTCGGCCTCTACATCACCTACCGCACGGCCAAGGGCAAGGAAGACCGCGCCCGCCGGCTGGAACGCTTCGGCTATGCAAGCGCCAACCGCCCGCAAGGCCCGCTCGTCTGGTTCCACGCGGCAAGCGTCGGCGAAACCAATGCTGTCATTCCCCTGATCCGCGAAATTCGACGCCGCGACATCAATGTCATCCTGACGACAGGCACCATCACCTCGGCAAAGCTTGCCGCCGAACGTCTCGGCAACGACGCGATCCATCAATACGTCCCGCTCGACCTGAAGCCCTCGGTCGGCCGTTTCCTCGACTATTGGCAGCCGGACTGCGCCATTATCGCCGAGTCTGAAATCTGGCCCGCGACCGTGCTGGAACTCGGCCGCCGCCGCATTCCGCAGATCCTCGTCAATGCCCGCATGTCTGACCGGTCCTTCGCCCGTTGGCGCCGTCGTCCGTCGATTGCAGAAGCGCTCTTCGAAAATCTCGCGCTCGTCATCGCCCAGTCGGATATGGATGCCGAGCGTTTCCGCGATCTTGGCGCCGTGCCGGTCATCACGTCGGGCAATCTGAAGGTCGATACGGACGCGCCGCCCTATGACAGCGCAGTCTTTGCCCGCTACAGGAAGCAGATCGGTGACCGCAAGACATGGGCGGCGATCTCCACCTTCGACGGCGAGGAGAATGCCGCCGGCATCGTGCACCGCGCTTTGCGCGATCGTGACAAGCAGCTGACGATCATCGTGCCGCGTCATCCCGAGCGCGGCGACGAGATCGAGGCCGCGCTCGTCAAGCAGGGGCTGAAGGTCGCCCGCCGCACGCGCGACGATGTACTTTCCCCCGATATCGATATCTTCCTCGGCGATACGATCGGGGAGATGGGCCTCTATCTTCGCCTGACGGAGGTCGCCTTCGTCGGCCGCTCGCTTTTCGCCGAAGGCGGTCAGAATCCGCTGGAACCGGCCATGCTCGGTTGCGCCATCTTGTCCGGCGGCAACGTGCAGAACTTCCGCGAGGCCTATCAGAAGCTTGCCCGCAGCGGCAGCGCCCGCATGGTGCGCGATACCGAAATGCTGGCAAAGGGCGTGCATTACCTGCTGACCAATGACGAGGCGCGGGGCAATATGATCCAGGCTGGCATCGCTACCGTGCATGAAATGCGCGGCGCACTGACGGCCACCCTGAAGGGGTTGGAGCCCTATATCAATCCGCTGACGGTGAAGGCGCGCCTGCTGCCCAAGGCCGCGGCGCAGGCCTGAGGAACTGTCATGTCGGCAGAGGTGAAGATCAAGGGCATCCTCTTCGACAAGGATGGTACGCTCCTCGATTATGATGAAAGCTGGCTGCCGGTGAACCGCGAGCTGGCTCGTATCGCCGCCGAGGGTGACGCGGCTCTTGCCGATCACCTGCTTGCCGCATGCGGCATGGATCCGGTGACGGGGCATATCGTTCCCGACAGCCTGCTTGCCGCCGGCAATACCCGCCAGATCGCCGAAGGCCTCATCGCCGCCGGCTCGAAGGTCGAGGTCATCGAGCTGACGATCAAGCTCGACAACCTCTTTGCCAATGCCGCCGAATTCTCCGTGCCGGTCACCGATCTCGCAGCCTTCTTCGGGCGTCTTCACAAGCGCGGTTTCAAACTCGGCATCGCCTCGAGCGACAACGAGCGCTCGATCCGCCAGACGGCGCAACGCTTCGCCATTTCCGGATATGTCGATTACATCGCCGGTTACGACAGCGGCTTCGGCAGCAAGCCGGAGCCCGGCATGGTGCTTGGTTTCTGTGCCGCGACCGGCCTGTCGCCAGAAGAGGTCGCGATGGTCGGCGACAACAATCACGACCTCCATATGGGCAGGAATGCGAAAGTGGGCCTGACGATTGCAGTTCTGACAGGCACCGGCTCGCGTGAATCTCTATCCGGCGCGGCAGATCACGTCTTCGACGACATCACCCACATCGAGGCTCTGCTGCCCGATCTGCAGCCGGCGTGACGCGCAAAGACTTGCATTTTCATGATTTTTAGCTTCTCAATCCGCCCGGTCGATTTTTGGGAAACCTCGCCGTGGGGGGTGAGGGCAAGGGGAACGGGACGGCATCATGATATCCGAAGCGCCGCCTTTCTGGTGGAGGCGGGCAGGTTGGCAGGCCTGGGTCCTATCGCCCCTTTCTTTCCTCTATGGCCGCGTGGCAGGCTACCGTATGGTCCATGCGCGCCGCGCCTCGGTTCCAATCCCCGTCGTCTGCGTCGGTAATTTCACCGTCGGCGGTGCCGGCAAGACGCCGACGGCGATCGCCATTGCCCGTGCCGCCAAAGCCAAGGGCCTGAAGCCCGGTTTCCTGAGTCGCGGCCATGGCGGTTCGCTCGATATGACTGTTGTCGTCGATCCCGCGCATCACCGCGCTGTCGCCGTCGGCGACGAACCGCTGCTGCTGGCGCAGGAAGCACTGACGGTAATCTCCCGCCGTCGGGTCGACGGTGCTCTCAGGCTCGTCGAAGAAGGCGCCGATTTCATCATCATGGATGACGGCTTCCAGAGCGCACGCCTCACGATCGACTATGCACTTCTGGTGATCGATGCGACGCGTGGCCTTGGCAATGGCTATATCGTGCCAAGCGGACCGGTGCGTGCTCCGGTGCGCCTGCAACTGCGCCAGGCAACCGCACTCCTGAAGGTCGGCGATGGCAACGCGGCCGACCGCATTGTCCGTATCGCGGCCCGCGCGGCAAAACCCTATTTCACCGCGGCGCTGAAGGTGCCGGGCGAAAACCATCTTGCCGGGCTCAAGGTGCTCGCCTTTGCCGGCATCGCCGATCCCGAAAAGTTCTTCCGCACTGTGCGTTCACTTGGCGCGAGCATCGAGGTCGCGACCTCCTTCGGCGATCATGAGCACCTGAGCGAAGAAGAGATCGACGGTCTTCTGAACACTGCGGACCAGCAGAACCTGGCGATCGTCACGACCTCGAAGGACTTCGTGCGGTTGGCCGGCCATCACGGCAAGGCGGAACAGCTTGCGGCCCGCTGCCACGTCGTGGAGGTGGAGATGGCCTTTATGGATCCTCGTGCCCCCGGTCTCATCATCGACCGTGCGTTCGAAGCCTGCCGCGAGCGGCGGCTCAAGGAAGCGAAGGCGAAAGCCTAGAGCAATTCCAGCAGAATTGTACGCGGTTTTCGTCCGGAATTGCGTGAAAACAAGAAGTTAGCGCATTCACGCGCTTCGAAGAAAAGTGGAAATGCTCTACCGCTGGGTCGGCAGAACGCCGGCGCGACGGTCGGCTTCGAGGGCCGAGGCGACGTCGGCATAGGGCTCCTGCCGCGCCACGCTCCAGTAGCGAAGCTCGTCGAGCGGGATCTGTTTGCTGGTGAGCGCGCAGATAACATAGGAGCCAGGTGACAGAATCTGGAAATCGCCGTCGAGATACCGGATCTTCGCCTCGCGGTTTCCGTGTCCTTCGAACAAGTTCATTCGCTCCATTCCCTGCGGCCTGTCATCTGTCTGCCATACTCCGCGGTCAGCGATTTTGCCAGCTTTTTCAGCTCCGGCCGAACAGCCGCTCGATATCGGCAAGCTTGAGTTCGATATAGGTCGGGCGTCCATGATTGCACTGGCCGGAGCCCGGCGTCACTTCCATCTGACGCAGGAGCGCATTCATTTCTTCCGGCCGCAGCCGCCGTCCCGATCGCACCGAGCCATGGCAGGCCATGGTTGCCGCCACATATTCGAGCTTGGCGGAGAGGCCGGATGCCGTGTCCCATTCGGCGATCTCGTCGGCAAGCTGCCGGATCAATCCCTGCGTGTCGACTTCGCCGAGCATAGCCGGCGTTTCGCGCACGGCAATGGCGCCCGGCCCAAAACGTTCGATCGCCAGGCCGAGTTCGGCGAACTCCGCGGCATGCACCATCAGCCGGTCACAATCCTCCTCGGAAATGTCGACGATTTCAGGGATCAGCAGGACCTGTGAAGCCAGTCGCTTGGAATGCAGCGCCTTGCGCATGGCCTCGAACACCAGCCGTTCATGGGCCGCGTGCTGATCGACGATGACGATGCCGTTATCTGTCTGGGCAATGATATAGTTCTCGTGGATCTGCGCCCTTGCGGCACCGAGCGGATAGCGCGCCACCGGTTCGGCGGCGGCTGTCTGCGCTTGCGGCGCGGGCTCGAAAACCGCCTCCGAACGTGCTGTCGGATGGACGAGCCCGTCGAAGGAAGCTTGCGGTCTTTCACCGAAACCGGCTGTCGGCTGGTATGGCCGGGAAGGGGAAGTTGCCGCAGACCATGGCGCCTGCGGCCGCTGTGGTGCCGCCTGGAATCCGGGGCGGAAGGCGCGCAGCATGTCGTTTGCACCAGTCGTTGCCGCGCGGCTGCCGTCACGCGCCAGCGCCTCGCGGATTGCGCCGACGATCAGCCCGCGGACCAGTCCCGGATCGCGGAAGCGGACGTCGGATTTCGCCGGATGCACATTGACGTCCACCAGCGCCGGATCGAGCGTGATCGACAGCACCGCGACTGCATAGCGGCCGGCCGGGATCGTTTCGGCATAGGCGCCGCGGATCGCCGAGAGGATGAGCTTGTCCTGTACGGGGCGGCCGTTGACGAAAGCATATTGATGGGCCGAATTGCCCCGGTTGAAGGTCGGCACGCCGGCAAAGCCGGTCAGCTGTACATCCTCACGTTCGGCGTTGATGGCGATCGCATTGTCGCGGAAGTCCTTGCCGAGTATCTGCGCCATACGCGCCAGATGATCCTCGCCGGTTGCCGGAAATTCCAGCGTCGAACGGTCGGGGCCTGACAGCACGAAGCGCACGCCCGGAAAAGCGATCGCCATGCGCTTGACGATCTCGGTGATTGCGGCCGCTTCCGCCTTCTCCGTTTTCAGGAATTTCAGTCGAGCGGGTGTGGCGAAGAACAAGTCGCGCACTTCGACGATCGTTCCCGGATTGGCGGCTGCCGGGCGCAGATGCACGATTTTGCCGCCGGCAACCGAAATTTCGGTACCTGCAGCGCTATCACGCCTGCGGCTTGCGATGCTGAGCCGCGCCACCGAACCGATCGACGGCAATGCTTCGCCGCGGAAGCCGAGCGTACGGATATCGTCGAGCGTATCCGATATCTTCGAGGTGCAGTGCCGTCTCACGGCAAGTTCCAGATCGGCAGCGTCCATTCCGGCACCGTTGTCTGTTACGCGCAAGAGTGCCTTGCCGCCGCCGGCGGTTGCGATCTCGATGCGCGTCGCGCCCGCATCCAGTGCGTTTTCGATCAGCTCTTTCGCAGCACTCGCCGGCCGTTCGATGACCTCGCCGGCGGCGATCTGGTTGATGAGCGTTTCGGAGAGCTGTCTAATGGCCATGCGCCTATTTTCGGGGATTCGCGGCCGGGAGGAAAGGGCTTTCATCAGGCGGGAGCCAAGTACTGGAAGCTTCTCCCCCAAATTTGGGGGTCACTACTGTTAAGCGGCCTTTAAGACAAAAACGGCATTTTATTCATATGCCTCCGAAACTGCGAAAATCGGACAGATGTGGGATGTGAAAGAATGAGTGCCGGCTTCGAAAAGGCGGACACATCATCTGCGAGTGACGCGCTGCCGCCTGAGGCCGATCTTCAGACGGTGCTTTTCGACGCGGCATGCGACAGTCTTTCTGCTGCATTCGTCATCTATGACCGCAACGATCTTCTGATCTTCGCCAGCCGCCAGGTCATGGAATTCTTTCCGGTCCCCGAAGATGTGCTGCGGCCGGGCGCCCGGCTTCGTGATTTCCTGGGTGCGGTCTACGATACCGGCATCCGCGAGCAGACCCTCGTGCGCCAGGCGGGTTCGCTCGGCCGCGAGGACTGGCTGTCGCAGCGCATCGCCTCCCATTGGCGCGAACGTTTCGAATCCGTCGAGCGCCACGGCACCGATCGCTGGGTGCGTTTTCTGAAGCGCCGGCTGCCGAACGGCTACGGCGTGACCATCATCTCCGATATTTCCGAAGCGCGTAAGCGCGAGGAACAGTGGCGCTACGATCTGGAGCGGGTGCAACTCACCGAGGATATCCTCGACCATCTGCCGTTCCCGCTCTTCGTCAAGGATCGCAACCTCACCTACGTCGCCGTCAACAAGGCTTTCTGCGAGAAGTACCAGACGACTGCGGATGAAGTTCTCGGCCGCAAGAGCGGCGAACTCTTTTCGCCCGACATCGCCAAGCGCTTCGAGGAGAGTGACCGCCATGTGCTGGAAACCGGCGAAATGTCGGTCGCCCGCCAGCGCCAGATCGCCCGTGACGGGACCGAGCGCGACATCGTCAGCCGCAAGCATAGGATCGGCAAGCCGGGACGTTACTTTCTCGTCTCGACCATGCAGGATCTGCCGCGCGACGGCGACGATCTCGACGAATTCAATCAGGCCTCGGAAATCACCACCTCCAGCAACCAGACCTACCGGCGCGCCTATGTTCCGGTGCCGAACGCATCGCAGCGCCGCGAGCCGGCGGCGATGGAGGCAATCGTTCCGGAAAACTTCTCTGGCCGAAAGATCCTCGTCGTCACCTCGGATTTCGCCGCCGAGACGGCCGCGCTACGCACGCTCGCCAAATATGGCTTCGAATCCTGCTCCGTCCGCGGCGAGGATGAGGAGGAACGTTTCCTCGAGATTGCGAGCTCCTCCGGCATCTCGCTCGATCTTCTGATCATCGATAACCAGATGGGCATGCGCTGTCTGGAGCTCGCAGAACAATACGGCATTCCCGCCCTTGTCATGGATGGCTTCCAGATCGCCAACGAGCTGACCTTCCAGATCGCTCGCCACTTCAACCGCAACGGACGCGGCGGCGGCGCTGAAGGCGACTGGGAAATCACCACGACTGAAGAAAACGTCGGCCTCCAGGTTCTCGTCGCCGAGGACAACGACATCAACCAGATCGTCTTCACGCAAATCCTCGAAGGTCTCGGCTACCGCCATCGGATCGCGGCAACGGGCGAAGAGGTCGTTCGCCTCTGGGCCGAACACCGGCCGCAGATCGTGCTGATGGACATTTCGCTGCCGGTCTTCAACGGCTTTGAAGCCTCGCGCCTTATTCGCCAGATGGAAGCGGGGCAGGGCACGCGGACGCCGATTATCGGCGTGCTGACACAAGCCTTCGAGCGTGATCGTGCGGAATGCGCCAATGCCGGTATGGATGACGTCATCATGAAGCCAGTCAGCCCGGACATCCTTGAAACGGTATTTCAGAAGTACCTGATGGATGAGCCGATCAAGGCCCGAAACTAAATAAAATATCGGTCAACTCCCCAGATTTTGGGAATGCTTCGGGTTGTATCGTGGCCGATTTACTATCGAATTGTTAAGATTTGCCGGTCATTCTTCACCAGGGTGCGGAGGAAAACCTTGGGTTTGGAGTGATGGTGTCGGCAGAAATACCATTCGTGACGGTAAGTCAGAACGAGCTCCAGGCGATGGCCTATACTGATCCGCTGACCGGATTGGGAAACCGGCATCGCATGCGGGACAAGGTGATGCAGATTTCTGCCGAGCGCGCCAGCGATCCGGCACCCTTTACCATCGGCATTGCCAATCTCGACAGTTTCAAGCCGATCAACGATCTGTTCGGCTCCACCGCCGGCGATGAAATCCTGTGCCAGGTCGCCCATCGCCTGAAGGCCTGCATCCCGGATGGCGCTATCGTGACGCGTCACGACGGCGACGAGTTCGCCTTTGTCCTGCCGCTGATCTTCGAGCGCGCCAGTGCCGAGAAATTCGGCCAGATGATCCGTGAGGTCCTGTCGGCTCCCTACGATCTCGGCGACCGCAACGTCCGCCTTTCTGCTTCCTTCGGTTTTGCGATCTATCCCTTTGCCGGCGAGGACTGCGAAGAGCTGCTGAAGAGCGCCGAAACCGCGCTCTACCGTTCCAAGCGTCGCGGCCGCGGGCAGATTACCGTCTATTCGCGGGAGATCGCCCAGGAGATGAAACGGGCGACTCAGCTCGAACAGGCGCTCAGAAACGCCATCATCTCCGATGTCATCGACGTGCATTTCCAGCCGATCGTCTCGCTTGCCAATAATCAGGTGGTCGGCTTCGAGGCATTGGCCCGCTGGAACGATCCCGATCTCGGCTTCGTCTCCCCCGGCGTCTTCGTGCCGCTCGCCGAAGAGCGTGGCTTCATCGATGCCCTGTCGGAAGCGCTGCTGCGCAAGGCTGCGGAAGCGGCACTCTCCTGGCCGCGTGAACTCTTCCTGTCCTTCAATCTGTCTTCCGCCCAGCTTATGGATCCGGGCACGAGCAGCAGCATTCTGTCGATCCTCGGCCGTGTCGGTTTCGACCCGCATCGTCTCGAGCTGGAAATCACCGAAACGGCTGTCATGAGTTCGGCCGACACGGCGCACCGAATCATTGCCGATCTGAGAGCTGCCGGCGTGCGCATCTCGCTGGACGATTTCGGCACCGGCCAGTCGAGCCTCGGGCGCTTGCGCGATTTCATCTTCGACAAGATCAAGATCGACCGTGCCTTTGTCTCCCGCATCAATTCCGACCGCGCCTCCGAACACATTATCAAGGCGATCCTTACCATGTGCGAAGGTCTCGACCTCGAGGTCGTGGCTGAGGGCATCGAGGATTATTCGGAAGCGGTCAAACTGCGCATGCTCGGTTGCGGCATGGGACAGGGCTATCATTTCGGCCGGCCGGCCGATGGCATCGCCACGCTGCGCTTCCTGCACGAAAACTATTACTACGACACGAGTGCTACGGAACGCGCCAGCGCATAGGCCATGCGCAAAAAAACGATGGCGCCCCATGGGACGCCATCGCCTACGCTCTACTCTGCGAGGAATTACTTGTTGGTGGTCGAGCCGGTGGACGTACTGTCCGTCGGCATCGCCGTGCCGGTCGCTGCCGGAGCCTTTTCAGCCGACTGCATCTGCAGTGTCTTGAACTCCGGTGCCGCCTTCAGCGATTCTGCAGTTTCCGTCGTCGTCAACTTGACGGAACCGTCCTGCGTATTCTGGGCGACAGTGACTTTTTCCATCGGCACAGCGACGTTCTTTTCGCCGATGCCAAGGAAGCCGCCGACACCGATAATCGCTGCTACGATACCGCCATCCTTCTTGAGGATCAGGTCGTTGACGTCACCGATGCTCTCATTGTTGCCGTTATAGACCGACTGGCCGATATAGGTATTGGCGCTGATCTGGTCCGGGGCCTGCTGCGTCAGGTAGCTGTCGCCACCTGCCTGAGCTGTATCGGTGCTCGGAGCGGGCGCCGGAGCCTGCGCGGCATCACCTGCCGGAGTCATAGGCTTCACCGGCTCGGCCGGCGCCGGCGATGCCGGGTCGGCGGGCGCAGACTGCGTCGGAGCAGCGGGGTTTGCTGGCTGCGGAGCCGTCTGTGAAAATGCCGCCGGTGCGAAGGCCGTGGCAAACAGGGCGCCAGCGGCAACGGTCGTCAGAAGTTTGCGTGTCATATCGAACCTACCTTTGTTTCATGAGTGATCCAAGCCCGGCAGCGCCTGTTTTTTAGGCATTTCTGCCACGCCGGTTCACGAATGAAATGACCGGTGTGCCTATTGGTTCCGGGCGAAGACACCGAAAATTTTACGATTTTCGCGGAACCTTGAGCGGAAAACAGCCCGAAAAAGCAAAGGCGCCCCGCAATAGAGCGCCTTCTGAATTCGAGGCCTTTCCCTTTAGATAACGTAGGCAGGATCGAAAACGCCCTTCACTGTGATGCCGAGTTCGAGCAGCGCGCCGGCGCTCGGCTGGGCGGATCGGGCATCCTCGTCAAGCCCCTCCCAGGCTGTCGTCACCACCAGCCGGTCGGCATTGGCGCCGATGAAGGCCGGGCAGGAAGGCTGGGCGGCTGGCACTTTGTAGCGGGCGATACGCAGGCCATCCGGGCTGTAGCGGTCGACGACGCCAGCGCCCCAGCGGGCATTCCAGATGTAGCCATCGGCATCGCAGACCGAACCGTCGAGCCCGCCGGGTTCGTCCATGCTATCGACCATCACGATCGGTTCGCCGGCGGGGAGGCCGGTCTGCGGATCGACCATGACGCGCATCAGACGGCTGAGGCGGGTATCGGTAAAATAGCCGGTCGTACCGTCAGGCGAAAAGCAGATAGAGTTCGGAATGCTGATGCCACCGAAGATCTTTGTCACCCTGCCGGCGGCGACGTGGTAGATCGCGCCCGCCTGTTGCTCGGCGCGCTTGCTCATCGTGCTGATCCACAACGCGCCGGAGGGATGCGTGCGGCCGTCGTTGGAGCGGTTTTCCGGCCTGTCATTTTCGAGCGCTGCATAGAAAGTCAGCTTGCCGCTGGCGATATCTCGCACGAAAAGCCCCTCTTCGGTCGCCAGTAGCTGGCGCTCAGAATCGATCCGCGCAAGCACGCTTGCCATGACGGGCAGCGAATGCACCTTCTTCTCGTCCGTCGAAAGATTGAGTTCGTGAAGCTCCTTGCCGAGAATGTTGAACCACCAGACGGAGTTGGAAACGGGATCGTAAGTCGGCCCCTCACCGAGAACCGAATTGGTATTGCAAAGTGTTTTGCCCTCGAATTCATAAATATCAGTCATATGCCTATGCTCCTATGGCCGCGTCATAGGCTAAGATGGTTGCCTTGGCGCGCTCGGCAACCTCTGCATTAGTCATTCCGGGCTTGTAAATGCTGGTGCCGAGGCCGAAGGCGAGAATGCCGGCTTTGGTATAATCGGAGAAGTTTTTGTCCGATACGCCGCCGACCGCCGCAATTACCAGTTCCGAAGGCAGGATGGCGCGGATTGCGGTGATGCCGGAAGGGCCAAGAACGCTGGCAGGGAAGAACTTGAGGCCGGTTGCACCCGCGCGGGCGGCTTGCAGTGCTTCCGTCGGCGTAAAGACGCCAGGCATTGTCACCATGCCGTAGCCGCGTGCGCGGATGATCACGTCGGGTTCGACATTCGGGGTCACCAGCAGTTTGCCGCCCGCCGCATGCAGGCTGTCGACGGCCTCTGTGGTGAGTACGGTGCCGGCACCGATCAGCACGTTATCAGGTGCCATCTTGGCAGCAATCTCGATAGACTTGAAGGGTTGCGGCGAGTTGAGCGGGATTTCGATCGCCGTCAGGCCGTTTTCGATCAGCGCACCGACCACGGTCTCGGTTTCTTCGGGCTTTATGCCGCGCAGAATGGCAATCAACGGGCGCTTCATATCGGGGAAGGGGATACGGTTCATGGGAGATGTCTTTCTCAGTTCGGCCAGATGGCCCGGGCAGCGGCCGAAAGCCCGCCGCGAACGGCGGCATCGGCATCGACGGCGGTGAAGGAAAGGGAGAGCGTGCGGAAGGCCTGCTCGTAAAGCGCCTGCAGGCGTCCGGACGCAACGAGCGTGATGGCCCTATCCTTGCCGGCATCCTGCAGCGCGCCGGCAATTTCGAGGCCGATCAGGGTGCCCGAGAGTTTAGCCTGTGCGGCCGCAGCCGAAATACCGTGCAGAAGCTGGCCTGAGCGCGCGGTGAAAATCAGGTTCGATACGAGCGCCGACCGCTTGAAGGCGGCCGCGACTGCTGCTTCGAAGGCTGCGGCATCGGCCGGCTGGTCCTCGGCGCCGGCAACGGCATGCATGAGGATCGTATGCTTGGTGATGGCGTCGAAAAGCTCGCCGGTCATGAAGCTGGAGAAGCCGGTGACCGTACCGTCGTCAACATGGACCCACTTGGAATGGGTGCCGGGCATGCAGACGGCTTGTGCACCCTTGCTGTCAGGCCCGAGCGCACCGAGAAGCTGCGTTTCCTCGCCGCGCATGACATCGGGCGCCGCCGCATCGCGCTGGGCAAGACCGGGCAGGATGCGCACATCGCGGGTTTCGCCCGGCACGGACACTGCGCCGGATAGAATCGAGGATAGGGAGGCCGGCACATCGATATAACCAGCCTCGACCCAGCCCTGCCGGGCGCCCGCCATGCCGCAGACGATGACCGGCAGGTCCGCGGGCGCTTCGACGGCTGTGAGATGTCCAGCGAGAACTTGGGAAAAGCCGGTCTTGGCGGCGGTCGTCATGCCTTCGCCGCTGCGGCGCTCGGCAAGAATGCTGCTGTCCGCACCGATAAGCCAGAGCCGGAAGCTGCTGGTGCCCCAGTCCACCGCAATATAAGCGGGATTTGCCATCAGAGAACGCCTCCATCGACGATTAGGGACTGCGCGGTCATGGCGGCTGCGCAGTCGGATGCAAGAAACAAGGCGGGACCGACGATCGCGTCCGCCTTCAATACGATTTTCAGACACTGCCCCTGCACGGAACGGGCAATGCTTTCCTCCGTCAGCCACAGCTTCATCTGCCGCTCGGTCACCACCATGCCGGGCAGGATGCAGTTGACGCGGATACCGTCAGGGCCGAGCTTTCCGGCCATGCTCTTTGTCAGGCCGACCACTGCGGCTTTGGCCGCAGCATAGGCGGGGAAAACGCCCATGTTCAATTTGAAGGCGATGGACGACATGTTGATGATCGCCCCGCCGCCGGCCGCCCGCATCGAAGGTGCAACTGCCTGCGAGGTGAAGAAGACATGCCGAAGGTTGACTGCCTGGTTATTGTCCCAATAGTCCTCGGTCACATCGTCGAATTCGTGCCTGTCGTCCCAGGCTGCATTGTTGATAAGCACCCGGATCGGCCCGGACTTTTCGACAACCGCATTCACCGTGCGCCTGATGGCGTCGATATCGCGCAGGTCCGTGTGGTAGAAGCTGACCGGATGCGCATTCTCGCGGGAAAGCCGCCCAGCCAGTTCCCGGCTTTCAGCCTCGGCGATGTCGAGGAAGGAAACCTTCGCGCCCTGCCTTGCGAAACCCTCGACGAGGGCAGCACCGATGCCGGAACCGCCGCCGCTCACCAGCACCGTGCGGTCCTTGAATTCGGGGAATTGTACAGACATAGCGCTCACCGTTTCTCCTCCCGGCATGCTGTGAATTCCATTATTTGGAACTTAATTTGACTATATGGAATTATCCGATTAGGCTGCCGTTCCTGTCAAGGGCGGGTAAGGCGATGATTTCAAGCGGCGACAGCATGGCGCAGGCAGATGACGAAAGCGTGTTGCGCGACACCGGCACGCCGCGTGACACCGGCACGCTCGGCAAGCTGATGGTGCTGCTCGATCTCGTCACCCATGCCGATGCTCCCTTGCGCTTCACCGATATCCTCGCGCTTGCCAACCAGCCGCGCGGCACACTGCACCGCCAGCTCGGTCATCTCGTGGAGGAGGGACTTATCGAGCTCGATGCCGAGGGGCGTTATGCGCCCGGCCTGCGGTTGCTCGACTTTGCCTCACGAAGCTGGGCGCGCAACGAATTCCGCCTGATTGCCGCGCCGCATCTCGCCGCCCTCCATCGGAGGACCGGTGAGACCGTCCATCTCGGCGTGCTGCGCGGCTCCTCCATCATCTACCTCGACAAGGTCGAAGGGCACCAGCCGGTGCGCATGTATTCACAGATCGGCAATGCTTCGCCCTGCTATTGCACCGGTGTCGGCAAAGCTGCCCTTTCAATTCTGCCATCAGACAAACTCCGCGAATTGCTTCCGAGCCTGCGCTTCACCCGCTTCACTCCGGCGACGCATGTGAACGCTGAAACCCTGCTGGTAGAGATCGGCGAAATCGCCTCCGCCGGTCATGCTTTCGACCGGGAGGAGCATGAGGCGGGTATCTGCTGTGTCGCCGCTCCCATCTGGTCGGACGACGGCTCCTTCATCGGCGGGGTTTCTGTCACCGGTCCCGCTTACCGCCTGTCGATGGAACTTCTTCACGAATGGGCCGTTCCGATTCAAGTGACAGCACGGAAAATCATGGACGAAATGCGCATCCGCCTCGGGCCGAGGCGTTGAAACCGATTTGACCCTGGGCAATTGCTGGACGTCGTATACATAGCATGCTTATGATGAGTGCGTTATTGAGATTTGACGGCGAATCACGCCAACTGGGGTCGTCCGCGAAATCATCGACAAATCACCGGCCGACCGCGCTGCGCGCCGAGGCTGATCCTATTGATCTGACGGGCGTTGTCTAACCCACCCTGTACCGGACCTCCCAAACAGGCTGCCAGCGGTTTACCCAAAGCCCGGTTCGAAGGCGAAAAAATCTGATGGCAAGCTTACCGCAAACTTCGGTGGAAGACGCCTATGTCCAGGAGGTCGCCAGTCTAAAGACGCAGTTCGACATCTTCCGCTTCATGAAGCGGGTGACGGAGGCCTATCGCGGCCGGGCCTTCATGGTTCTGAACCTGCCCCCGATCACCTCCTTCGACCTCCAGGGCAATACGATCATCACGAGCTGGCCGGCCGAACTGCTGTCCATCTATGATCAGGAGGGACTGATGATGAACAGTCCGGTGCTGCGACGGCTGCGCACCTCGACCTTACCTTTCTTCCACGACACGGCACGGGCCAACTGGCCGCGCGACGACGGTAAGTCGGGCCTCGTGGCAACCCTTTTCGAACGCTTCAAGATGATGCGCTGCGCCTATTTTCCGACCCACGAACCGTCTGGCGCGCGCGGCGCGGTCTCCTTCGCCGGCGATCGCGAACCTTATACGCCTTCCGAGATGCGCGAGCTCAGCTACATCGCCATCCACGTCTTCGACCGGCTCGCCGAGATCCGCAATCTCGATACGCGCATGACCGATACACTGACCGACCGCGAGATCGATTGCCTCAACTGGACCGCAGCGGGAAAGACCAGCGCCGAGATAGCCGAAATCCTCGAACTCTCGGAACACACGGTCAATCACTATCTGAACCGCGCCACCAAGAAGCTTGATACGGTCAACCGCACCCAGGCGGTCGCCAAGGCGCTGCGCATCGGCCTTATCAAGTAGCCCCATTAGTGGCTCCGGATTAGTAGGCATGGCGGCCTAAAATAACGTCAGTCGCTGCCATCGTGCTCAATATGTGAGCGCCATTCCCTTTGCGGGCGGTCCTGGACTGACAATTATCATCTTTATCACCGGATTCCGCAGTTGGCATGCTTCGTGCATCATTACCTGCAGAGGTCCAGAGGGGACTTTAACAGCGCCAGTTCAATGGTGCGACCGACACGCCGCCGTCTGATGTCGTTGCCGCTTTTCTCCCGGCTCTACGATGTTGGCGGCGGTTGTTGCGTTTAGGCAACCGCCTTTAGCCGCTGTTCCGAAACCGGACGATTTCTTTCGATTTTTTCTGGCGTTTTTTTCCGCTTGCTCTACTTCGCCCCGAATTGCGCCGGTTCTCGGGGAGCCGTTGCGGCCATCAGGGCGAAAGCCCGGCGGACTTGGTGGCCGCAACGGAGAGAGAACCCATTGCCTTTCCTTAAATATGAGATGTGCCTGCCACTCGATTTTGTTTGGCGAAGCTGCCGGCCTCCACTATTTACTGACAAGGAAAAGCAGTGAGGGCGGTATGACCGAGGTCACCAAGGAACAGGTTCTGGAAACGCTGAAGACCGTGCGCGGGCCGGATCTGGAGCACAATATTGTCGAACTCGGCATGATCTCCGACGTCTTCATTTCCGACGGCAAGGTCTATTTCTCCATCACTGTGCCGGCCGAACGCGCCAAGGAGCTGGAGCCGCTACGGCTCGCCGCCGAGCGTGTCATCAAGGAAATGCCGGGTGTGAAAGGTGCGCTTGTGGCGCTGACGGCAGACAAGAAGGCCGCCGCAAATGCACCTGCAGCGCGCCCCGCACCGCAGGCTGACCATAGCCATCACGGCCACTCCCATGCCCCCCAGCAACAGCCGCGCACGGCCAAGATCGGCGTTCCCGGCATCGGCTCCATTATCGCCGTCGCATCGGGCAAGGGCGGCGTCGGCAAGTCGACAACTGCGGTCAATCTGGCACTCGGCCTCCTTGCGAATGGTTTGCGCGTCGGCATTCTCGATGCCGATATCTACGGCCCCTCCATGCCGCGCCTCCTGAAGATTTCCGGCCGCCCGACGCAGATCGATGGCCGCATAATCAATCCGATGGAGAATTACGGCCTCAAGGTCATGTCCATGGGCTTCCTCGTCGATGAGGAGACGGCGATGATCTGGCGCGGACCGATGGTCCAGTCCGCCCTCCTGCAGATGCTGCGCGAAGTCGCCTGGGGCGAACTCGACGTCCTCGTCGTCGACATGCCGCCCGGCACCGGCGATGCGCAGCTCACCATGGCCCAGCAGGTGCCGCTCGCCGGCGCCGTGATTGTCTCCACGCCGCAGGATCTGGCGCTGATCGATGCCCGCAAGGGCCTCAACATGTTCCGCAAGGTCGAAGTGCCGGTTCTAGGCATCGTCGAGAACATGAGCTATTTCGTCGCACCAGATACCGGCACGCGCTACGATATCTTCGGCCACGGCGGTGCCCGCAAGGAGGCTGAGCGGATCGGCGTGCCCTTCCTCGGCGAAGTGCCGCTGACGATGAGTATCCGTGAGACCTCGGATGCCGGAACGCCGCTCGTCGCTTCCGATCCGAATGGCATCGTGGCCGGAATCTACCGTGCTATCGCCGCCAAGGTCTGGGAACAGGTCGGCGAAAAACCGCTGCGCGCCGCACCTGCGATCATCTTCGAATAGTGCGAATCACAAGCCGATCACCTCAAATTGTGGGCGAAATGAGATGAATAGGCGCCGTTCACGTAAGATCTCTTGATTATTTTCAGGCTTTGCTTCATATGCCGCCGGCGTCATGATGGCGCGTCTGCGAATGCTCTATGATGGCCGCCTGTCTATGAAGGTTCCGGCCTCTCTGCATGTTCAGAGTTGACTTGTCGATCGAAGGATTGGTGACTGCGATGCGGTGGAGCAACCCGGCCGGAAAGGCCGGATATGGCCGGAGTTGTATGAACTTTCTTTATCCGCTTCCGTTACGGTCGATGACGAGCGCCCCGGGCGTATCCCTGCTCGCGCCTATATGGCGCCGGAGATGCGGACTGTGATTACCGCATACTGTTCCAACTGCAAGTCGGTCGAGCTTCGTGATCTGGCGAACCCTCCGGAGTTTCCGGCGGATGTGGTATGGATCGACATGATCGAGCCGACTCGCGAGGAGGAACTCCATGTCGAAAAGATCCTTGGCATCGAAGTGCCGACCCGGGACGATCTCAGGGCAATCGAGCCGTCGGCACGCCTCTACGTCGAAAATAATGCCGTCTACATGACCGCTTCGCTGATATGGAAAGCGGAAACGGAAGCCCCGACCCTGACGGATGTGGCCTTCATTCTCGCGGGCGGCAAGCTGGTAACCATCCGTTACGCCCATCCGAAATCCTTCGCGCTCTTCATCGCCGCCCTGCATCGCATACCCGAGCAATGGCGCAGCGGCGCGGCCCTTCTTGCCAAGCTGCTGGAAACGATTGTCGACCGTACGGCAGAAGTGCTGGAAGTCTCGATTTCCCGGCTGGATATCCTGTCGGTCCACGTCTTCGGCGACCGTGCCAAGAAGGTGCGCAAGCCCTCGAACTACCTCGAAGAGAAACTGAAGGACATTGCCGGCCATCACCGGATGATCAGCAAGCTGCGCGACAGTCTCGGTTCGCTCTCGCGCCTTCTCACCTTCTTCTACACCATCCCTGCCGTGCAGCACGACCAGGAGACCAAGGAACTCTGCCGCACCGTTTCGCGCGATATCCAGTCCCTTTCGGAACATGCTTCCTTCGTCGCCGGCAACATCACCTTCCTGCTCGACGCCTCGCTCGGCCTCATCAACATTGAGCAGAACGCCATCATCAAGATTTTTTCGATCGCTTCTGTCGTGTTCTTGCCGCCGACGCTGGTCGCCTCCATTTATGGCATGAATTTCGAGTTCATGCCGGAGTTGCACCTGACCGCGGGTTATCCCTACTCGCTGGGCCTTATGGTGATCTCCGCCGTCATTCCCTTCTTCTTTTTCCGCTGGAAAGGCTGGCTCTGAGGAGCCTGTAATTGCTTCATGTCTGAAGAAAGCCATTCTCAAGAACGCAACCTCACGCCGCGCAAGCTCTTTTATCTCGCGCTAGGCTCCGTAGGTGTCGTTTACGGGGATATCGGCACGAGCCCGCTTTACGCGTTCCGCGAAGCGCTGAAGCCGGTTGCTCATGATGGTCTTACCCGTTTCGAGGTGATCAGCCTCATTTCCCTGATGATCTGGGCGCTGACCATCATCGTCACCATCAAATACGTGCTCTTCCTGTTGCGCGCCGACAACGACGGCGAAGGCGGCACGCTGTCGCTGCTCGCCCTGCTGATGAAAACCGCCAATGGCCACACCGCGCTCTTGATGCTGCTCGGCCTCATGGGCGCGGCGCTCTTTCTTGGCGACGCCATGATCACCCCGGCGCTCTCGGTTCTGTCAGCGGTCGAAGGTATCAAGCTCGTCACGCCGCAGCTGTCGGAATATATCGTGCCCATATCGGTAGCAATTCTGGCACTGCTCTTCGTCGTGCAGTCGCATGGCACGGGGGCGGTCGCGCGATTCTTCGGCCCCATCACGGCGCTTTGGTTCCTCGTCATGGCCGCCGCCGGTATCGCTCATATTTCCGATGACTACGGCATCCTCGCCGCCTTCAACCCCTATTATGCAATCAGCTTCCTGCTACACGAGGGTTTCTATGGCGTCGTCGTTCTCGGTGCCGTCTTCCTGACCGTCACCGGCGCGGAAGCCCTCTATGCAGATCTCGGCCACTTCGGTCGTCGCCCGATCCAGTGGGCATGGTTCGCGCTGGTCTTCCCGTCGCTCACGCTGAACTATTTGGGGCAGGGCGCGCTTGTTCTGGGCAATCCGATGACGATGTCCGATCCCTTCTACCTCATGTATCCGAAGTGGGCGCTACTGCCGGTGGTCATCCTCGCGACCTGCGCGACGATCATCGCCAGCCAGGCCGTCATCACCGGCGCCTTCTCGCTCGTACGTCAGGGAATCAACCTCGGCTTCCTGCCGCGCATGGAAATTCTCTTCACGTCTGAGACCAATACCGGGCAGATCTTCGTGCCTTCGGTCAACGCGGTGCTGTTCTTCGGCGTCATCTTCCTCGTGCTCGGCTTCAAGACCTCGGATTCTCTGGCGACCGCCTACGGCATCTCGGTCACCGGCGCGATGGTCGTCACTTCAATCATGGCCTTCGAATTCGTCCGCGTCCGTTGGAACTGGTCGCTTCCGGTTGCCATCATCGCACTGCTGCCGCTGGTCATTCTCGAGCTGATCTTCTTGGGCGCCAACCTCCTGAAGATCCATGATGGCGGCTACATCCCGATCATGATTGCGACCGCTTTCACCGTCATCATGTGGACCTGGCGTCGCGGCACGGCGATCCTGACGGAAAAGACCCGTCATACGGATATTCCGCTCGCCTCCTTCGTGAGCTCCATCGAGCGCAAGAGCGAGCATTCGCCGGCCCATGTTCCAGGCACAGCAATCTTCCTGACCAGCGATCCGGATTCCGCACCCGCCGCATTGCTGCACAATCTCAAGCACAATCACGTGCTCCATGACCGCAACGTCATCCTGACGATCCGCACGGTCAACAAACCGCGTGTCTCGCCGCAGGAGCGCTACAAGGTCGAGCAGATCTCCGAGCGTTTCTCGCGTGTAGAACTGCTCTTCGGCTTCATGGAATCGCAGAATGTCTCGCAGGCGCTGGCGGCATTGCGCAAGACGGGCCTGAAGTTCGACATTATGACGACGTCCTTCTATCTCGGCCGCCGCAAGCTGGTGCCCGATGCCAAGTCCGGCATGCCATACTGGCAGGACCGCCTTTACATCGCGCTCGCCAACGCTGCCGCCAACCCCTCCGACTACTTCCGCCTGCCGGCCAACCGCGTGGTGGAATTGGGTTCGCACGTCATTATTTGATGGGACGGAAGGAGTGGGCGCCATCTTGCCCTCTCCGATTTCTGTGACCGGCATGGGAAGCACCCGGGTGAGGTGGTCCATCTCACGAAAATATCAGCCGCATTAGAACATGCGAAAATCCTCATGGGCATATTCCGGCATGGCTCGTTAACCAGCTATCAAGGTTAATGCGAGATTTTCTTGGGACTGTTCCTGCGTCCCATGCCTGGAGTCCGCGTTGCGTCGAAATGGCCGCTCCCTCAGCAAGCTGCGTCTCTTGCCCCAGAACTGGGTCTCTCCAGCGATTTTCGGCGTGGCCGGATGGCTGATCTTCCCGAGCGTTGCTTCTCACGCCGATCTTGCCACCATGCTCGCCGGTCTCGACAATGACGGCGAAAGCTGGCGCATGGTTCTGACCAATTCGCCGGCTGGCTCAATCCACCAGGCTGAACTTGCCTTTGCTGATCCCGCTGCTACCGGCTCGATCGCAGCCGGTGCCGGCATGGTGCTGCCCGACGGCCGCAAGGTTGCCTTCGTTGCTGGTGAGAAGGGCAATGAGGAGACCCCGGACGAGGATCGAGTCAATCGCAATGCCAAGAAGGGGCGTGTCGTCGCCGTGGAAAAGATGCAGCCGCCGAAGGATTTCTCGGCTGGCTCTATCCTTCAGCGCACCAAGCTTCTCTTCCGCCCGGACTTCGATCTCAAGGACAAATCCGCTTTCGTGAAGCCCAAGATCATGGGCAAGGAAATCGAAATCGCCACGGCCTTCTATAAGAAGGAGCCGGTTCCGCAGCAGGACAATGCCATGCCGGCCATGCTGGCAAGCCTCGTGACCAGCAACAAGGCGGATGTGCTGGCGACGGCCTATGCGCCTGCAGCGCCGGATTATTCCCGCCAGTCGCCCTTCGATTCGATCCTGACCGACACGGATGAAGGGCGTTTCGTGCCGCAGATCGGCCCGAAGGACCATGCCTGGGCCGCGAGCGTCCTGCCGCCCAGTGTCTTTTCTGCCGGTGAACAGCAATGCCTGGCTTCAGGCATCTATTTCGAGGCGCGCGGTGAATCCGTGAAAGGGCAGGCGGCTGTCGCGCAGGTCATCCTCAACCGCGTCCGTAACCCGGCCTATCCCAAGACCATCTGCGGCGTCGTCTATCAGAACGAAGACTGGCGCAACCGCTGCCAGTTTTCCTTCGCCTGCGACAGCATCAAGGACCGCGTGAATTCGCAGTATCACTGGCGCGTCGCTCGCGATGTGGCGATGGCCGTAACCGCCGGCAGGATCTGGCTGCCGCAGGTCGGTTCGGCCACGCACTATCATGCTGTCTACGTCCGTCCGAATTGGGCCAGAACCATGGAAAAGGTCGGCCGCATCGGCATGCATGTCTTCTATCGCACCTATGGCGGTGGCTGGAGTTGAGGCAAAACGGCCGCTGATTGCCGATTTTTTGCCGTCCGGCGCCGTTCGAAGACGGATTCTTTGGGTGAAATCGGCTCAGAGTGACAAAATTCCGTTTAAGGCTTTGATTTCTTTTGATTATTTTATGGCTGGACACAAGCTCTCTACGCCTTGACTATGCTAATCCCTAAAACTATGTTGCGCGCGACTTCAGAACGGGCCGGAAGGTTCTTTAACCTTTGCGTCCGTGGTCCGGAAAACCGGGGTAGCGGGATTGCGGGCGACGGGAGCGGAGGAGAGCACGATGGCGGATGACCGCGAAGAAAGTCTTGAGCAGCGCCGTCGGCAGCTGGGAGCGGAACTCGCCTCCAAGCGTGTCGATGACAGGAAAGAAGAGGCAAGAGAGGCGAGCGCCGAGCAGAGCCGTAAAGGTTATGCCCAGGCGATGAAACTCTCCAGCGAATTCATTTCCGCCATCGTTGTCGGTGCTGTGCTCGGCTATCTCTTCGACCATTTTGTTGGCACGACGCCTTGGGGGTTGATTGTTCTTCTGCTTCTTGGATTCTGTGCCGGCGTTTTGAATGTTTTGCGCGCTGCGGGGAAGGTTGCCCAACCCCTTGATCGCCAAAACGCTGATAAATAGGGCCGTCTGGCCCAGTGCAATTTCCGCCTCTCGGGCGGGCCAAAGAGAGAGAGCAACCGGTGTCAAACGATCCGACTCATCAGTTCCAGATCTTCAAGATTGTGCCGATCGAGATCGGCGGGATTGATTTCTCGTTCACCAACGCATCTCTCTTCATGGTGGCTTCGGCTGCCGTCGCTGCTGGCTTCCTTTATTTCTCGACCACGAATCGCGCCATTGTTCCGGGCCGTTCGCAGTCGCTTGCCGAAATGTCCTACGAGTTCATCGCCGGCATGCTGAAGGAAGGCGCAGGCACCAAGGGAATGAAGTTCTTCCCGCTGGTCTTCTCGCTCTTCATGTTCGTGTTGACGGCAAACCTGCTCGGCATGTTCCCGTATTTCTTCACGATTACCAGCCAGATCATCGTTACCTTTGCGCTGGCGATCCTCGTCATCGGCACGGTTCTCGTCTACGGCTTCTATAAGCACGGCTTCCACTTCTTCAATGTTTTCGTGCCATCGGGCGTGCCGGGCATTTTGTTGCCGCTGGTCGTCTCGATCGAAATCATTTCCTTCCTGTCCCGCCCGATTTCGCTCTCTGTTCGTCTTTTCGCAAACATGCTCGCTGGTCACATCACATTGAAGGTGTTCGCAGGCTTTGTCGCCTCGCTTGGAGCCCTCGGTGCAGTCGGTGTCGGCGGAGCCGTACTTCCTCTCATCATGACCGTCGCCCTGACCGGTCTCGAGTTCCTCGTCGCCTTCCTTCAGGCTTACGTCTTTGCGGTGCTGACTTGCATGTACCTCAATGACGCGATCCATCCGGGCGGGCACTAAGGATAACGACATCGACGTCAAAGGGCGTCAGTCATTCGCCGCAACAACCATTTAAAGGAGTTCAACATGGACGCGGAAGCAGCAAAGTTCATCGGTGCAGGTCTGGCTTGCTTTGGTATGGCCGGTACGGCTCTTGGCCTCGGCAACATCTTCGGCAGCTACCTCTCCGGCGCTCTGCGCAATCCGTCTGCCGCTGACAGCCAGTTCGGCCGTCTGGTATTCGGCTTCGCCGTTACGGAAGCTCTGGGCATCTTCTCGCTGCTCGTCGCTCTTCTCCTCCTCTTCGCCGTCTAATATCGGTGGATTGATGGATCACGGCCTGCGAACAGCGAGCCGTGATCCTTTGCATTTGCAGTACACCTGGAGGTGAGCATGTACTTTGTGACCCCGGCCTACGCTGAAGAGGCACCGGCGGGAACCGCGACGGATGCGCATGCCGCTCCGGCTGCCGGCGAGGTCCATACCGAGACTGGCGTCGCCGAAGGCGGCCACGCACGCGGACCTTTCCCGCCTTTCGATACGTCGACCTATGCATCCCAGCTTCTCTGGCTGGTGATCACGTTCGTCATTTTCTACCTGCTCATGCAAAAGGTCATCGCACCGCGCATCGGTGCCATCCTCGAGCAGCGTCACAACCGCATCTCGCAGGATGTCGAAGAAGCCGGCCGCCTGAAGGCGGAAGCTGATGCCGCAGTCGCAACCTATGAAGGCGAACTCGCCGCTGCCCGTTCCAAGGCAAACTCGATCGGCACTGCCGCTCGCGATGCTGCCAAGGTAAAGGCTGAGGGCGATCGTCGCGCGGTCGAGGCAAGCCTGAGCGAAAAGCTGAAGGCCGCCGAGGCCCGTATCGCCGACGTGAAGACAAAGGCCTTTGCCGATGTCGGTGCTATCGCCGAGGAAACCGCAGCAGCTGTTGTCGAGCAGCTCATCGGCGGCTCGGTTGCCCAGTCTGATGTCACTGCTGCCGTTGCAGCAGTCAAGAAGGAGGCTTGATCGATGGAATTTGCTTTTGATGCAACTTTCTTCGCCTTCGTTGGCCTCGTTCTCTTCCTGGCGCTGATTGTTTACCTGAAGGTTCCGGGCTTGATGGCGAAGTCGCTTGACGATCGCGCCGACCAGATCCGCAACGAGCTGGCTGAAGCCAAGCGTCTGCGCGAGGAAGCCCAGCACCTGCTCGCCGAATACCAGCGCAAGCGCAAGGAAGCCGAAGCTGAAGCCGCGCACATCGTGGCAGCTGCCGAACGCGAAGCCGAAATGCTGACCGCTGAAGCGAAGAAGAAGACGGAAGAATTCGTCGCCAATCGCACGGCTCTTTCCGAGCAGAAGATCAAGCAGGCCGAAGTCGACGCAATGAAGGCTGTTCGCTCTGCTGCAGTCGATCTCGCCATCGCAGCCGCTGAATCCGTTATCGGCAAACAGGCTGATGGCAAGGTTCAGTCCGAGCTTTTCGGTCAGGCCGTCGGCGAAGTGAAAACTCGTCTGAACTGAGCTGCAGCTTTATAGGATTGGAAAGCCCCGCTTCGGTGGGGCTTTTTGTTTTTGGCAGATGCTGTGTGATTGGCGTGATGTGTGAGCTTATAATGGCTGCGCCGCGCCGCAAAGAGAGCCGCTCCGTAGGAACCTACCTCAGAAACGCTCTATATGATGCAAATGGTGTCCCGCCCCCTGTGGTTCGCAAAGACGAGGCGGATATCGCACTGGAGTTTACTCCTCCAGCATTCCCCCATTCACGTCTCCCACGACGCCGTCCTTGCGGAGTGGCCGGAAGCTCAGTCGGTGTAGGGTGCACGGCCCGTGCTTCTCGATGCCGGAACGATGCTGCGCCGTGCCATATCCGACATGAGCGGCAAAACCATATTCGGGAAACACCAGATGCGCCCGCGCCATCATTCGGTCGCGCGTAACCTTTGCCACGATGGAGGCGGCCGCGATCGAAACGGATCGCGCGTCACCCTTCACCACGGCCTGCCCAGGGCAGTCGAGCCCTGTCGGCACATCCAGCCCATCCGTCAGCACATAACTTGCCTGTATGGCAAGGCCGCAGATCGCGCGGCGCATGGCGTCAAGGCTTGCCTTGCGGATATCGGTTTCGTCGATGCGTGTGGAACTGGAGGAGGCGATGGAGACTGTTGCGGTCGCAAGAATTTGGACGAACAACTCCTCGCGCCGCTGCGCCGAAAGCTGCTTGGAATCGTTAAGCCCCTCGGGGATGCGCTTGGGATCGAGGATCACGGCTGCAGCAACGACAGGTCCGGCAAGCGGTCCGCGTCCGGCCTCATCTGCGCCCGCGACAGGCCAGTGGCCCGCCTTGCGGGCTTTCAGCTCGAGCCGGAAATCCGGCACGAGGGGGACCTCTTCAAAGAGCAGAGGAGAATCGGGTGACGTGCGACGTTTCATGCGGTTGAACCTCGCACGCCAACCCGATTTCCTGCAAGCCCCCGGATCAGGGCGGCGACGGCCGGGGGCGGTCCGGCGGATGGTGCGGTCAGGGCCATCCGCGGGAATTGCGCAAGGCAGAAGACGCAGGGCAGGTCTTCTTCACGCCTTACGCAAAACAATCAATCAGAGCAGCGAAAGCTGCACGCCGCTGCCATTGGGCGGCACAAACAGGTCGTCGCGCAGAGCAAGGCTTCGACGGGTCAGCCCAAGCCGCTTTGCCGCCATCTCGAAACGGCGGGCGATCTGCCAGGCATAGGGTCCCGCACCCTTCATGCGCTTGCCGAACTCTGCGTCATAATCCTTGCCGCCGCGCATCGAGCGCACCAGTGACATGACATGGCGATAACGATCAGGGTAATTCTGCAGCAGCCAGTCGCGGAACAGCGGGCTCACCTCGAGCGGCAGCCGCAGCAGCACATAGCTCGCTTCTTCAGCACCCGCCGCCTTGGCAGCATCAAGGATGCGTTCCAGCTCGTGGTCGTTGAGCGCGGGGATGACCGGCGCGGCCATCACTGAAGTGCGCACACCAGCCTCGGAAAGCATACGGATCGCCTCCAGCCTGCGCGTCGGCGTCGATGCCCGCGGCTCCATGAGGCGCGCAAGCTTGCGGTCGAGCGTCGTCACGGAAATGCCGACCCGAACGAGGTTCTTTGCCGCCATCTCCGTGAGGATATCGAGGTCGCGCAGGATCATCGCCGACTTGGTGACGATCGCCACGGGATGATTGGCCTTGTTCAGCACTTCGAGGAGCTGCCGCATGACGCGCCATTCCTTCTCGATCGGCTGATACGGGTCGGTATTGGTGCCGATCGCGATGACGCGGACCTTATAGCTCGGCTTGGCGAGTTCGCGCTCCAGAAGCTTCGGCGCATCCGGCTTGGCGAAGAGCTTGCTTTCGAAATCCAGCCCTGCCGAAAGACCCATATAAGCATGCGTCGGTCGCGCAAAGCAGTAGATACAGCCATGCTCGCAGCCCCGGTAGGGGTTGATCGATCGGTCAAAGGAAAGATCGGGAGACTCATTGCGAGTGATAGCGGTGCGTGGCTTTTCGATCTGCACTTCGGTCCTGAAGGGCGGCAGTTCTTCCAGGCTCTGCCAGCCGTCGTCGAAGGTCTCGCGCTGCATGGGCTCGAAGCGGCCGCTGGGGTTCAATCCCGCGCCACGACCGCGCCGTCGGTCGACCTCGACGCGCAGCCCGGAGGTCGCGATCATCGCGTCGGCAATATCTGCCGTATTGGCAGGCGCAAATGCGTCCTGCCCTGCAAGGGACTGTGGTCTCATCGGATTCTCCAGCGGCGGAAAACGCTCGATCCCGCTCGTTTTGATGATTAAATTCCTATCCGTAAAACGTGAACAATGCAAGAACAAAATGGGGAAAGTCGCGCTGGCAAAATTTTGTGCGGCGCTCTATAAACAGGCAATGTTGACCGTCGTTCTTGAATGCCAGGATCAGGAACCTGAGCTGGCCCAGACTCTATCGGCATTGGTGGCAGGCGCCGTGGAAGGCCTCGTCAGCGATGTGGTCGTGCTCGATCACGGCTCGCGCGACGGCACCTCGCGGGTGGCGGATGCGGCCGGCTGCCGTTTCCATTCGCAGTGGGATATCAAGGACATCATCCGTTCAGCTCGCGGCGAATGGTTGCTCTTCGTCGAGCCGGGTGCGAGGCCGCAAGCGGGGTGGATCGATGAGGTCGCGGAATATGTGGCGTTGAACAAGGTCCCCGCACGCTTTACTGCCTCACGCGGCTATCGCCGCCCCTTCTTCCAGCGAGTCGGTCGTGCTAGGCCGCCACTGGAACTCGGCCTGCTCATTCCGAAGAAACTTGCCATTTCAGCCGCAACGAGCGGCATGCGCCTTACCGAATTCGTCAAGGCACAGAAGCCGCACCGGCTCTCCAGCGAATTGATTCCCTCCTGGGTCGCCCGCGCTGCGCGGTAGCTGCCGTATTCCTCGACATTGCGAAAAGATGGCGCCCAATAGGGTTTCGCGCTATAACTTCGCTATGGCGCCGCCGAAGCGCCTCGCTTCGTAACGGATGGCCATGGATGCCGGTGAACGGCGGAACAGGTCAGCGAAAATCTCCTCTTCTGCCGGGTTCCCGGCGAAAGGAGGTGCGTCATGCTACGCGATATGGTCCACGGCCTGCTGGCGGTCATATTGACGATGTTGGTGATCGCGCACCCGCATCCGGCAGCATCGCAGATGATGCGCAGTTGCGCAGGCCGATCCGAGATCGTCAATTTCCTGAACAGCAATTTTGCTGAAAAGCTCACGGCCGTCGGATTGATCGACCAGAACGCCGTTCTTGAGGTTTATGCCGCCGAAAGCGGCACCTGGACGCTCGTCGTCACGGATGTTCACGGCATAAGCTGCGTGCTGCTGTCTGGTGACAGCTGGGAAACGATGCCCACCCTGCCGGGCCTTGCGACATAGGGAATGCCGCACTTGTAGCCGGTCTATTTCGTCGCGCCGCGCTTCAGGTGCTCGTCCAGACGCGGCATGATCTCCACGAAATTGCAGGGCATCTGCCGGTAGTCGAGCTGCGCCTTCAAGATGCCGTCCCACGCGTCCTTGCAGGCACCCGGCGAGCCCGGCAGCACGAAGATGAAGGTGGCATTGGCGACACCTGCCGTGGCGCGCGACTGGATCGTCGAAGTGCCGATCTTGTCGTAGGAAATACGATGGAACACGGCCGAAAACCCGTCCATCCGCTTTTCGAAGAGCGGTTCCAGCGCGTCGGGCGTCACGTCGCGACCGGTGAAGCCGGTCCCGCCCGTGGTGATGACGACGTCGATCTCCTTGGCTTCAGTCCAGGCGCGTACGCGTGCGGTGATCCTCTCGCGGTCGTCAGGCACGATATCGCGATCGACCAGTTGATGCCCGGCTTCCGCAATCCGTGCCACCAGCGTATCGCCGGATTTGTCGTCAGCCAGCGTGCGCGTATCCGAAACGGTCAGAACCGCAATGCCGAGGGGTATAAAAGCTCGTTTTTCGTCCAGGCCTGCCATCATGCACCTCCTGCGAAAGTCTCCGTCGACTGGAAATACCAGTCCGGGCGGGCCGCGTGAAGATGCTCAGCGGCACGCAGCGCAGCAACGGGTGTCTCGAAGATGCCGAAGCAGGTCGCGCCAGAGCCGGACATGCGGGTGAAAAGCGCGCCTTCTGCCGCGAGCATGTCTGAAATCTCCGCGATTTCGGGAACCATTTCCCGTGCTGGCAGCTCAAGATCATTGCGTGTCGCCCGTATGGCTTCCATCCAGTGCGGCGTCTTCATCAGGACCAGCGGAGGATTATTCTTGCTGACGAGCCGCCGGAAGATCTCGGGTGTGGAAACGCCTTTCAGCGGATTGGCGAGCACCATGGCGAAGGAGGGCAAGGCATCAGCCGTCTCTATCTTTTCGCCTATACCACGTGCGATCAGCGGCGTGCTTTTCAGGCACATCGGCACGTCGGCCCCAAGTTTCAGCGCCAGGGTGGCGATGATTTCGGCCGGAAGCGCCACATCCCACAGGCGCATCAGCCCGCGCAGCGTCGCTGCCGCATCGGCTGAACCGCCACCGATGCCGGAGGCGACTGGCAGGTTCTTCTCCAGATGGATGCGCACGGGCGGAGCACCGCCTGCCGCGTCCCGCAGCAGGTCGCGCGCCTTCAGCACGAGATTGGTGCCGGGATCATCGGCCAGCGCATCGGCGAACTGGCCGGAAAGCGTAAAATCGTCGGCGTCTGCTAGCGCAAAGCTCAGCCGGTCGCCATACCGCGCAAATGTCACCAGCATTTCAAGAAGATGATAGCCATCAGGCCTCTGGCCCGTCACATGCAGGGCCAGATTGATTTTTGCGCAGGCATCTTCGGTAACGGCGAAATCGCCTGTTACGGAAAGCGGCATGCCCGTTTCAGGCATGCGGCCTCAGGATTTCTTGTCGACCGGCGGCGGCGGCACCGGCTGAGGGTCCGGCTGCTTCTTGTCAGCAGCCTTGGAGTCGTCATCCTGGGCCGGCAGGCCGTTGGCAACCTTTTCCTTGATCTTCGGGATCTCGGCTTCCTCTGGTTCGGAGGCAAGAGCGCGGTTCCACTGGTAGACGGCTTCGAGCTTGCGGCCGACACGCCAGTAGGCATCGCCGAGATGGTTGTTGATCGTCGCGTCACCAGCCTTGATCTGGGCAGCACGCTCCAGCTCGTCGACAGCATCGTCGAAACGGTTGAGGCGGAAATAGGCCCAGCCGAGCGAGTCGATGATGTAACCGTCGTCAGGGCGTAGCTCGACGGCCTTCTTGATCATCTCAAGACCTTCATCGAGGTTGCGGTTCATGTCGATCCAGGAATAGCCGAGATAGTTCAGAACCTGCGGCTGGTTGGGGTTAAGGTCCAGCGCCTTGCGGAAGCTCGGCTCCGCCTGATCCCACTTCTTCAGCCGCTCATAGGCGATGCCGCGCTGGAAGAAGACGCTCCAGTCGGCGCGACCCGGCAGCGGTCCAATCATCTCGACGGCCTTGTCGTAATTGTCGGCCATCGCCTGATAGTCCTTGGCGTCGGACAGTACGCTGCCATAGGCGAGATAGCTTCTGATATCCTTCGGGTCGGAGACGATCAGCGCTTGCAGATGCTTGCGGGCGTCATCCACCTTGCCGCCCTGGGCCAGCGCCAGGCCGAGCTGCAGTTCGGAGATGCGGCGCATCGGAGAATTCGCCGGCACTTTCTGATAAAGCGCGATGGCGCGGTCCATCTGGCTCTGCTTTTCGGCAATGCCGCCGAGCAATACCAGCGTGTCGGCGCTGTTGGGATCAAGCGCGTTGGCGGTCTGCAGGTAGAGCGAGACGATGTCTTCGGCGCCGTCACGGTTCAGCGCACCGCCGACCGAGAAGAGCACGCCGGCCGCACCTTCTTCGGCACTCTTGACCTGCTGTTCCTGCTTTTCGCCCTTCTCGATGCTGTCGCGCAAGGCATTCAGCGGTGCGTAGTTTGGCAGCAGGTTATCGCCGACCGAGACGGCGTCGAGCGCCTTCTGCTTGTTGCCCTGCGAGGCTTCGAGGCGGGCGAGCGCCATGATGGCGCGCATGAAGGTATCAGGCGCAGTGGCGCCGCCTTCCTTGTCAAGCACGGCATCGTTCAGGTGCTGGCGGGCGGATTTGACGTCGCCATTGACGACTGCGATCGCGCCGGCATTGTAATTCTGGAAGATGCGGACCCAATCCGGCCCCTTCATCTTCTCGACCATGGCGAGCCCTTCCTTGCCGCGGCCTGCGCCGACGCGTGCCCAGGCCAGCAAAAGGTCGTTCATCATGCGGTCGAGATCGTTCGGCCCGTCATATTTCAGGATCGATTCCGCGGTCTTGAATTCGCCGCGCCGCATCGCATCCATACCGCGCACGATCGTGGTGATGCGCTCGACTGTCGGGTCGCCCTTCAGGTCGTTGGCATATTTCACGCCGTCCTTGATGTCGCCGTTGAGCAGCAGCGAGATCATCAGGCGCTGACGGATTTCCGGATTGCCCGGCTCGATCTGCAAGGCTTTCTTGTAGAGCTCGATCGCGGTCGGATAGTCGTGATCCACATCGGCCGTGCGGGCAGCGAGGAACGCACCCGAGAACGTGGAAACGCTGTCCGGATCGAAGGTCACGGTCTTGCCGGCATCATCCGCCTTGGCCGCGTCTTCGGCGTTCACGCCGCCGATTCCGCCGAGCGAAAGGACCGCCGCCAGGGCTACGCTCGAAAGGAGACGGGTGACAAATCTCTGCCGCATTAGAAAACCTTTCTTCAGGGACGGCCAGCTGAACACGTCGACCGCAAAATCAGTTGCAAACACTGATTCATAACAGGATGGCTTTTTTGAAGCGGCCCTGCAAGAAATTCAGCCCTCGTTCAAGGACGTTTGATTAAAGCGCGCGCGCAAGAGGGCGCGGCGGTTTTGCGATAACGACATACGTCAAGCAAATCCCGGATATCGTGACACGCTTTAGTTCACGCGCTCGATGCAGAAGTCGATGACTTCCATCAGCGCCGATTTCCAGGCACTGTCCGGCAGCGGTGCGAGCGCATCCCGGGCGATCGTGCCGTAATGGACGGCACGCTGGATCGTGTCGTTGAGCGTACCGTATTTGGTGATCAGGCCGAGGGCCTTTTCCAGATTGGCATCGCTGCTGTTGCCGCCTTCGATCGCATCGCGCCAGAAAGCGCGCTCTTCCTGCGTGCCGCGGCGATAGGCGAGGATGACGGGCAGGGTGATCTTGCCCTCGCGGAAGTCGTCGCCGACATTCTTGCCGAGATCGGCCGCCTTGCCGCCGTAGTCCAGCGCATCGTCGACGAGCTGGAAGGCGAGCCCGAGGTTCATGCCGTAGGATTTCAGCGCATTGCGGCCGGACTTGTTGGTCTCGGCAACGATCGGTCCGACTTCGGCAGCGGCCGCAAAGAGGGCCGCCGTCTTGGCGCGGATGACCGAGAGGTAGTCGTCTTCAGTCGTCTCCATGTTCTTGGCAACGGACAGCTGCAGCACCTCGCCCTCGGCGATGACGCAGGCCGCGGAAGAAAGCACGTCGAGCGCTTCCAGCGAGCCGACTTCCACCATCATGCGGAAGGCCTGGCCGAGCAGGAAGTCGCCGACGAGAACGCTTGCCTGGTTGCCCCAGATCGTGCGAGCGGTCGATTTTCCGCGGCGCAGGTCGCTTTCGTCCACGACATCGTCGTGCAGCAGCGTTGCCGTATGCATGAACTCGACTGATGTGGCGAGCTTGATGTGGTTCTCGCCCTTGTAGCCGAAGAGCGAGGCCGTAGCGAGCGTCAGCATTGGCCGCAGGCGCTTGCCGCCGGAGGAGATAAGATGGTTCGCCACCTCCGGGATCATCTGGACATCGGAGCCGGCCTTAGAAAGGATAAGCTGGTTCACCCGCTCCATATCCGTCTTGGTGAGGTCCACCAGCGGCTTTATGGAAGCCAGTTTGTTTTTGTTTTCTTCAAGCGGTATGACCACGCCCAACGACCCGGACTCCTGTTCATTCGTTGCCTTTGACAATAGAAAGGGGCGATGGAGGCGGCAAGGGGTGAATTGTCGCTGCAAGCAAATTCGGAAGGGAAAATGACGGCAAATGCATGAGCTTATCCGCGCAAACGATCCCGTTCTGCTCTCTTTTGCCGAGAGCCTCATGAAGGATGCGGGAATTGCGTGCTTCATCGCCGATCAGGGCATGAGCGTGCTGGAAGGCTCGCTCGGCATGCTGCCGCGCCGCCTTTTGGTCGACGAGAAGATGGCCGATCAAGCCCGCCGCATCCTGATCGACGCCGGTCTCGGCGACGAACTTCGCGAGCGGAAGTGAAAAGATGACGCAGGCGGCGACCGAAACCATAGATGCCTTCCATCGCGGCCTATTCCATATCGTCCAGCCCAGGGGCAGGGGGCATCGCGCCGGCATGGATGCCATGCTGCTGGCCGCCCTCGTTGCCGATGATCGCCCCGTAAAGGTGGCTGATCTCGGCGCCGGTGCAGGCGCGGCCGGTCTTGCAGTCGCCTCCCGTCTTCCGAAGGCCGAGGTTGTGCTTTTCGAGCGCTCGGCGGAGATGGCAAGCTACGCCCGCCGCAGCATCGAGCTGCCTGACAATGCCCATATGACCGGCCGCGTCTCAGTCGTCGAAGCCGACGTGACGCTGACCGCCAAGGCACGTAACGATGCCGGTCTGATCGACGAGAGCTTCGATCACGTTATGATGAACCCACCTTTCAACGATGCCGGCGACCGCAGGACCCCGGATGCGCTGAAGGCCGAGGCCCATGCCATGACCGATGGTTTGTTCGAAAGCTGGATCCGCACCTCCGGTGCCATCATGGTACCGGGCGGACAACTGTCGCTGATCGCCCGGCCGGAATCGATCGCCGAGATCATCGCCGCCTGCGGCAGGCGGTTCGGCGGCATCGAGATTACCGCCATTCATCCACGTGAAGGCGAGAATGCCGTCCGCATTCTCGTCACGGCGATCAAGGGCTCGCGGGCAAGGCTTTCGCTGCGCGCACCCCTCATCATGCACGAAGAGGGGAGCCACAAGTTCTCCCCTCTCGTCGATGATTTCAACAATGGCCGCGTGGCCTATGCCAGGCTTTAAAGCAGTTCCACGAAAAGCGTGCTGCGGTTTTCCGTTCGGAATTGCGCGAGAACAAAAACAATTCCGGGAAACTAGCCGCCAGTTACGAAGTCCAAGAGCAGCTTGACGTTCAGGCCGGCGATCACGATAGCGACCACATAGGCAATGCCGCTGAGCCACTTCGGGGCAACCAGTTCGCCCATCTTCGCCTTGCTGGCTGTGAACATCACCAGCGGGAAGACGGCGAAGGAAAGCTGCAGGCTGAGCACCACCTGGGTGAGGATCAGCAGCTCAGCCGTACCCTGGTCGCCATACCAGATCGTCACGAAGGCGGCGGGGACGATGGCGATGGCGCGAGTGATCAACCGCCGTACCCACGGCTTCAGGCGAATCTTCAGGAAGCCTTCCATGACGATCTGACCGGCAAGCGTGGCGGTGACCGTGGAATTCAGGCCGCAGCAGAGTAGCGCAATACCGAAGAGCGTGGGCGCAATCGCAAGGCCGAGCAGCGGCGAAAGCAGCGAATGCGCTTCGCCCAGTTCCACCACATCCGTCTTGCCGTTGGCATTGAAGGCGGCTGCGGCAAGGATCAGGATGGAGGCGTTGATCAGGAGTGCGAAGCAGAGCGCCACGGTGGAGTCGATGGTCGCAAAGGTCAGCGCTTCCTTCTTCTCAGGCACGGTATGGCCGTAGGAGCGCGTTTGCACGATGCCGGAGTGAAGGTAGAGATTGTGTGGCATCACGGTCGCCCCGAGAATACCGAGCGCCAGATAGAGCATTTCCGGATTTGTGACAACTTCGGGCGTGGGCAGGAAGCCCCTGATGACGGCGCCCCATTGCGGGTCGGCAAGGAAGATCTGGATCGCAAAGCAGACTGCTATGACGCCGAGCAGCGTGATGATGAAGGCCTCGATCCAGCGGAAGCCGAGCCTCTGCAGGAGAAGGATGACGAACACGTCGAGCGCTGTTATCAACACGCCGAATTCCAGCGGAATGCCGAAGAGCAAATTGAGGCCGATCGCCGTGCCGATCACCTCGGCAATATCGGTTGCGATGATGGCGATTTCAGCAAAAGCCCAAAGCGGCACGGCGACATAGCTCGGATACGCATCGCGGCAGGCCTGCGCCAGATCGCGGCCGGAGCCTATTGCAAGACGCGCGCAGAGCGATTGCAGCACGATGGCCATGATGTTCGAAAGCAGTGCGACGGTGAGAAGCGCATAACCGAACTTTGATCCGCCGGCGAGCGAGGTCGCCCAGTTGCCGGGGTCCATGTAGCCGACCGCTACCATGTAACCGGGGCCGAGGAAGGCGGCAGCGCGCCGCCATTTGGAGCTGTGCGGCCCCGTGCCAACCGTACGGTAGACGTCGGAGAGTGAAGCTTCCCCGCGCTCGCTCCGCCAGCCGCCCTTTGCATTCGGATTTATGATGTCCATGCCATTTTCACCTGTTTGCCATGCCGGCACTATGCCTGATTAGAATGATAATGCAAGTCATTCGCAACAGGAAAGTGGAGGGGCGATGTTTTGGGAACGTAGCCATTGCGTTTGTCGTTGCAGCGCATACATGCAATGCCCTTGTAATGTGCATGTGCATGCTGGCGCCGCCGATTATGTTAAGGAAGAGAAATGGCTGGATTTTTGAGAAAGCTGATGCCGAAGCGGTTTCGCAGGGATGGGATCGTCATCCCCGTCGTCAGGCTGCAAGGCGCGATCATCAGCGGCGGTGGTCAGTTCCGTCCGACCCTTAATCTCGCCAATGTCGCGCCGGTCCTGGAAAAGGCCTTTTCCATGAAGGACACGCCCGCCGTTGCTATCTCCATCAATTCACCGGGTGGCTCGCCCGTCCAGTCGCGGCTCATCTTCGGGCGCATCCGCGAGCTAGCGCGCGAAAAGCAGAAGAAGGTGCTGGTCTTCGTGGAGGACGTTGCGGCCTCTGGCGGCTATATGATTGCGCTGGCGGGCGATGAGATCATTGCCGACCCGACTTCCATCGTTGGCTCGATCGGCGTCGTCTCGGGCGGCTTCGGTTTTCCGGAACTTCTGAAGAAGATCGGTGTCGAGCGTCGTGTCTATACGGCAGGCGAAAACAAGGTGATCCTCGATCCCTTCCAGCCGGAGAAGGAAAAGGACATCGAATATCTGAAGAGCCTGCAGCTCGAAATCCACCAGGTCTTCATCTCCATGGTGCGCGAGCGCCGCGCAGGCAAGCTGACGGATGATGCGACGGTTTTCTCCGGTCTCTTCTGGAGTGGCACGCGCGGCCTGGAGCTCGGCCTCATTGACGGGCTCGGCGACATGCGCCAGGAACTGAAGAAACGCTACGGCCAGAAAACGAAGCTACAGCTCGTCACGGCCGCCCGCGGGCTGCTCGGCCGCCGCATTCCCGGTGTCTCGCCGGTCTCGCTTGAAGGCGCGGCGTCCGGTCTTGCATTGGGGCTTGTCGAAGCGGCGGAAGAGAGGGCATTGTGGAGCCGTTTCGGGCTTTGAGGGGAGAAACGAGGGGACATGGCACAGCTTATCACGTTATTGATCCTCGTCTGCGCGGCGTGGTGGCTCTACCGTCGCTTCGTCTCCGATGCGCGCAAGCTTGCCGAAAAGTCCCGTCGCGCCGAAAAGGAGCGCCAGACCGGTGCGATCGGCACGCTGGTGAAGGATCCGACAACCGGTGAATACCGCCTGAAACGAGAAGAGGAGTAGGCCGAAAGCATGTTCTGTGCGCTGTCGGCGATGATCGATAGCGTCGACAGGCGTGATGCTTGCTGGCCTTGTCAGGACAAAATGCAAAAGTCTTGACCCCTGCGGTGCTCCGTGGCACCTGTCGCGCACATATTTCAAGCAATCGGTGCCGTTCCATGTCCGCGACTATTCCTGACCATATGAACCCGAAGCGCTCCTTCCAGGCGCTGATCCTGACCCTGCATAACTATTGGGCGGACAAGGGTTGTGCGGTTCTGCAGCCCTATGACATGGAAGTGGGTGCCGGCACCTTCCACCCGGCCACCACGCTGCGCGCGCTTGGGCCCAAGCCCTGGAAGGCCGCCTACGTCCAGCCGTCCCGCCGCCCCTCCGACGGCCGCTACGGCGAAAACCCGAACCGCCTTCAGCACTACTATCAGTATCAGGTCATCCTGAAGCCGAACCCGCCGAACCTGCAGGAACTCTATCTCGGTTCACTGTCCGCAATCGGCCTCGACCCGCTGCTGCACGATATCCGCTTCGTCGAGGACGATTGGGAAAGCCCGACGCTCGGCGCCTGGGGTCTCGGCTGGGAATGCTGGTGCGACGGTATGGAAGTCTCGCAGTTCACCTATTTCCAGCAGATTTGCGGCATCGAATGCTCGCCGGTTGCGGGTGAACTGACCTACGGTCTCGAGCGCCTTGCCATGTATGTGCAGGGCGTCGACAATGTCTACGACCTGAACTTCAACGGCCGTGAAGGCGACGAGAAGATCAGCTATGGAGATGTCTTCCTGCAGGCAGAGCAGGAATATTCCCGCCACAACTTCGAATTCGCCAATACCGAGATGCTGCATCGCCATTTCATCGATGCCGAGAAGGAATGCCAGGCGCTTCTCGCCGCCGGCGCACCCGGTGGCGACGCCAACCAGCGCCTGCACAAATGCGTCTTCCCGGCTTACGACCAGTGCATCAAGGCCAGCCACGTCTTCAACCTGCTTGATGCCCGCGGTGTGATCTCCGTGACAGAGCGCCAGAGCTACATCCTGCGGGTGCGCACGCTCGCCAAGGCGTGCGGCGAAGCCTTCCTGCTGACGGATGCGGGTGGTTTTAACCTCCCCAAAGAAGCGGCCTAAAAGCAGTCCCGAAAAAAACTCTGATTCTTGAACCATGCTTCTTTTGCGTTGCATGGACCGCTCTTACATTGTCTCGTTGCGCGGTAAAATTGAAGTATAGATTCGGGACGCCCTTTGAAGAGCAAGCCTGTTTGTTTTAGAATTTCATCTGCGAGTTGTCCGAGCGGACTGCTCCGAGTGCTCTCATCGTGGACTATCCTATGCGTGTTTTCCGCATTGCTGACGTCATGCGGCAATTTTGACGCAGAGTTCCTTGTCAAATCCGTAAAGACGACGGTCGAAGTGTCCGATGACGGCAGTGCTGAAGTGTCGGAAAACTTCGCCATCGCGGTCAAGAAGTCGACCAATTACGGTGGCGTCTACGTTGATATACCGCAACGCTTCAAGGATGCGTCAGGTAACGTTCACCGGCGAGATTTCGAGCTTTTTTCTACCCAACACGACGGGCGTGAAGAACATCATTTTGTAGAACAGAATGTACCGGGCTACTCGATCTATATCGGCAGGGAGCATTGTAAGCGCTGCCCTACCAACATTCCAGTCGGCGTCAGCTATATCAAGATCATCTACAAATTAGGCCGTCTGGTGCGTGAAGAGGGCGATCGCCAGGTTCTTGTCCTACCTGCCTATATGGGCCGCGTTCATGACTGGAGCGCCGAGAAGACTGTTGTTCTGACGATTCCGCCCGGGGGAGTGCTGCGCCCTTTGAAGCTTGACCTTCCAGCTTATGAAATGACGCAAAATGTACCCGGCGAGATCGAAGTATCTATTGCTGCAGGTGAGCCCGACCGGGTGCTACCTGATATTGAGATCGAATATCCGAATGGAACTTTTCGGCAGGCGACGATCGGGACGCAAGCGCGCTGGTGGCTCTCCGACCATTTTTTGATCTTCATAAGCATTGCGGGGCCGTTGATTGCAGGCCTGTTCGTCGCATTGAGATTGCGATCCAAGTGGGAGTTGCCTGAGAACTTGGCGGACGTCGATACCAAAGTGGTACGGACCACATCTCCTGCTCTGGCCGCCTATCTGTTCTGGAATTGGAAGGAGGACGCGGCAAAGACCGCGTTTCTGGCTTCTGTCTGCCATCTCGCGGTGAAGCGAAAGTTCCGCATTTCCGGCCTGAATGAAGACGCCGAGGCTTCGGAATTGTCCGCCAAGAAAGCACGAAAAGGCAAGGTGACTGGTGTCAGGTGGTATAGTCTTCCGGCCGCCAGCCGTCTGGTCTTCGAGCAGATTGAGAAAGAAAAGCCTGTCGATGATCGGCGCAGAATTATGCGCGCTTGGAACAATTTGAACGGAGAGCTGCACAAGAAAGTTGTCGAGGAATACGGGCGCTTAAGTAGTGGGGTGGATCGCAGTAAATTGTTGACTGTACTTTCCGTCCTGGTTCTTAGCGTTGGGGTTGCGTATTTTTCGGGTCTATTGCTCTATTCTGTGGCCATATGCGGTATATTGCTGATGTCGCTTTTTGTCGCGATGGGAATCTTGCGCCCGGAGCGGATCAATTGGCCCAACAATTTTAAGGACGCGTTCGGTTTATATGTAGGTCTACCGGTGTTAGCGGTTATTGCGCTGTACCACATCACCACGGCCGAGCTTGTCAGCGAACAGTGGCCATATGTGCTGGCCATTCTCGTTGATATTGCCGCACTTGTTGTCGCTCTCAGGATGAAGCGCATGCCAACACCGACACAACGTCAGCTCCGTAACAAACTGTTGGCGCTAAATCGTTATTTTCTCGGCAAGATAGATGGGCCGAAAATGTCGATAGAACGCTACGAGCGTTGCCTTCCATTCGCCCTAGCATTTGGCGCAGACAAACGCTGGACCGAGCGTTTCAATCAGTGGCTGGCGAGCGAGAACATGGATGCCTACGCTCCTGATTGGTTGAAAAAATCCTAGAACTAGCTCTCAGCCTTCAAAGTCTCACGAAATCGGCAGAAGCATTCCCGTGCCATCATGACTTTACTGCGTCGAAGCATTAACGTCCGACCATCAGAGCTGGGAGCGCATTCGCATGTACATAATACTCGCTGTTGTTGTCCTCATCGCACTCTACGTCATCTTCATCTACAACGGCCTCGTCCGTTCCCGTCAGATGGCCGAGGAGGCCTGGTCCGGCATCGATGTACAGCTGAAGCGTCGTGCCGATCTGATCCCGAACCTGATCGAGACCGTCAAGGGCTACGCCGCCCACGAAAAGACCACGCTCGAGGAGGTCGTCGAGCTCCGCAACAGGGCGCAGGCCGTTCCCGCTGGCGATGTTGCTGGCAGGGCGCAGGCGGAAGGCCTGCTCGGCCAGGCGCTCGGCCGGGTGATGGCGCTCGCCGAAGCCTATCCCGACCTCAAGGCCAACCAGAATTTCTCCGAGCTTCAGGCCTCGCTCGAAACGATGGAAAGCGAAATCCAGATGGCGCGCCGCTATTACAATGGCGCGGCCCGCGATCTGAACGTCAAGGTCGAGAGCTTCCCCTCGAACCTCGTCGCCGGCCAGTTCGGCTTCGCCAAGCGCGAATATTTCGAAATCGCCAACGAGGCCGATCGCGCCGTACCATCAGTCAAGTTCTGACCTTTGTCTTTGCACAAAAACTGCTATGAGCAGTCCAACATGGCCGTGCACGGCCGCTGCAATGGACAAAAGAGACAAGCGCAATGAGTAAAGCCAAGCTCACCATCATCCCGCCGGGCAAGCCGCTGGCCGGTCGTGCCGTGCCGCCGGGCTCCAAGTCGATTACCAACCGCGCCCTGCTGCTGGCGGGCCTCGCCAAGGGTACGAGCCGGCTGACCGGCGCGCTGAAGAGCGACGACACGAAATATATGGCCGAGGCGCTCAGGGCCATGGGTGTGCAGATCGACGAGCCCGACGACACGACCTTCGTGGTGACCGGCAGCGGCAAGCTTCATCAGCCGAAAGTGCCGCTCTTTCTCGGCAATGCCGGCACGGCGACACGCTTTTTGACGGCTGCCGTTGCCGCCGTCGAGGGTACTGTTGTCGTCGATGGCGACGAGCATATGCGCAAGCGGCCGATCGGCCCGCTGGTCGCAGCGCTTAAATCGCTGGGCCTGGAGGCCGAAGCCCCGACCGGCTGCCCGCCGGTGACCGTGCGCGGCAACGGCCATTTCGCCTCCGGCCGCGTCGAGATCGATGCCGGGCTGTCGAGCCAGTACGTTTCGGCGCTTTTGATGGCTGCACCGCTCGCCAAGCAGGGCGCCAATGCGCCTGTCACGATTGCGCTTGCCGGCACTGACATCGGCGCCCGCGGGTATGTCGATCTCACTCTTGCCGCCATGGAAGCCTTCGGCGCCAAGGTTGATCAACTCGATGCCGCGACCTGGCGTGTCGAGCCGACCGGCTATACTGCAGCCGATTTCGTCATCGAGCCCGATGCATCTGCTGCAACCTATCTCTGGGCGGCCGAAGTGCTGAGCGGCGGCAAGATCGATCTCGGCGTGCCGAGTGATGCTTTCACCCAGCCGGATGCCAAGGCCTACGAGACGATCGCCAAGTTCCCGAACCTGCCGGCCGAAATCGACGGTTCGCAAATGCAGGACGCTGTCCCGACGATCGCCGTGCTCGCCGCTTTCAACGAGACGCCAGTCCGTTTCGTCGGCATTGCCAACCTGCGCGTCAAGGAATGCGACCGTATTCGCGCCCTGTCCACGGGGCTCAACAACATCCGCGAAGGTCTGGCGGTTGAGGAAGGCGACGATCTGATCGTCCATTCCGATCCTGACCTTGCGGGTCAAACGCTGCCGGCCGAAATCGACACCTTCGCCGATCACCGCATCGCCATGAGTTTCGCGCTTGCCGGCCTGAAGATCGATGGCATTACCATTCTCGATCCCGATTGTGTCGGCAAGACCTTCCCTGCTTACTGGCGCACGCTCGCGGAGCTGGGGGTTACCTACAAGGACGAGCCCTGAACAAATCAGGGCTGAGCCGCAACCGGGGGAGGGGACATGGTCCGGCGGTTTTTCGGCATTTGTTTCGTACTGCTGATCGCGCTTTCGGCACGGGCAGCCATAGGCGCCGAATTCATCGCCTCCTTCGATTCCGCCATCCAGCTGGAAAAGAGCGGAGCGATGACGGTGTCGGAAACGATCACCGTCAATGCCGAGGGCGACCGTATCCGGCGAGGCATCTTCCGCGATTTTCCGCTGACCTTCAGGGATGCGGGCGGCCGACGCCGCAGCGTCGATTTCAGCGTCGTCTCGGTCAAGCGCGACGGCCAGGATGAACCCTGGCATACGGAATCCATTTCCGGCGGAATACGCGTCTATGCCGGCTCCGAAGACGTCACGATCTCTCCCGGCCGCCACCAATATGTCTTTACCTACAAAACGAACCGTCAGATCCGCTACGTCGACGATCATGACGAGCTCTATTGGAACGTGACCGGCAACGGCTGGATTTTTCCGATCCGCTCTGCAGTAGCGACGGTCACCTTTCCGCAGGGCGTTGTGCCCGAAGATGTCACCTTCTTCACTGGCCCCGTCGGTGCAACCGGCAAGAATGCTCGAGCGAGCGTAGACGACGGCCGCCTGGTCGTCGCGACCACCGCGCCCCTCGGCGAAGAGGAGGGGCTGACCTTTGCCGCAAAACTCCCGAAGGGGGCGATCGATCCGCCGAGCGCCGATCAGGAAAGCAGCTGGTGGTTCAGCGACAACCGAGACTATTTCATCGGTTTTGGCGGTCTCATCCTCGTCTTCCTCTATTACACGCGCTCCTGGCTGAAGGTTGGCCGCGATCCGGCGCGTGAGATCGCCGTGCCGCGCTGGGATGCGCCATCCGGCATCTCTCCGGCCCTCGTCAATTACATCGACAACAGAGGTTTTTCCGGCCAGGGCTGGACGGCTCTTTCGGCCACGGCGCTCGATCTTGCCGTGCGCGGTTATGTCAGGCTCGACGACCTCAAGGACTCCATCATCATTCGCCGCACCGACAAGTCGCTCGGCAAGGAGAAGCTCCAGGCTGGCGAGGCGGAACTCCTGAAGGCCGTCGGCGGCAGCGGCGATACACTCACTATCGACAAGGCCAACGGCGAGAAGGTCAAATCCGTAGGCCAGAGCTTCCGCTCCTCGATCGAACGAGAGCATCGCGGCAAATATTACAATTCCAATGCCGGCTACATCACCGGCGGCGTGATCCTGAGTGCCGCGGCCCTGGTGGCGCTCTTCGTCTTTGGCTCGCTGGAGCCGGATACGATCGCGCTGATGATCATCCCCATCGGCATTTCCGTTTTCCTGTCCGTCTTCGTCGCAGGTTTTGCGAAGGCGCTGCACCGTCGCCGCTCGCTTGTAGGCAAGATTTTCGCGGTCATTGCGATCGCGATTGCGGTCTTCGTAGGATTGAGCATTCTCTCAACCGTCGTGCTGGCGCTCGGCTCTTCGCTGATGGAATTCCACGAAACGCCCATGCTTTTTGCGGTGGGCGGCATCGTGCTGTTCAACATCCTCTATTTCTTCATCATGGGAGCGCCGACGCCGCTCGGCGCCAAGATGACCGCCGGTGTCGACGGCCTGCGGCAATATCTGACACTCGCCGAAAAAGACCGCATGAACATGGCCGGGGCGCCGCAAATGTCGCCGCAGCATTTCGAAACGCTGCTGCCTTATGCCGTAGCGCTCGGTGTCGAAAAGCCGTGGTCGCGCACCTTCGAGACCTGGCTGGCTGCCGCTGCCGCAGGGGCCGCTGCAGCAGCCTATAGCCCCGGCTGGTATTCCGGCAATTTCAACAGCGGCAGCTTTTCGGATCGCATTGGCGGCTTCTCGTCATCGATGGCCTCGACGATCGCCTCCACCATTCCGTCGCCGCCGCCCTCCAGCTCGTCCTCGGGTTTTTCAGGTGGCGGTTCGTCCGGTGGGGGTGGCGGAGGC
>UEIF01000008.1 GCA_900468805.1 Hyphomicrobiales bacterium
AGAGTAACCTGGCCTTTCATTGATAGAGCAACTGAAGGCATGAGAGGGACTCCGTATTGCACTCGCTAAAAAGTAATGTAAATTTCACTTACTATCAAGTGGCCCGATGGACCCGCTCTGGTTCGGTTAAGATACCGCCAAGCGCCTCCGCAGCGCTTTCAACCCAGCTACAAAGTGCTGCCCGGTCTTTGACGTCCACGGCCTGGCCCCAGGCCTTGCCTCCCTTGGATTCTAGTACCTTGACCGCGTCCTCCACGGCGTCGCCACTGCGGGCACAAATCGCGACGTCGGCTCCTTCCGACGCGAGGCGCTCAGCGATGGCGAGCCCAATTCCTCGCGTCGAGCCGGTTACCAGTGCCTTTTTGCCAGTGAGTTGCAGATCCATTTCAAGGATTCCTCTAAACCCACGTCCGCCAGAAAAACCGCTTGGTGAGAGCTAGATATGTTCCCTGGAAAGGAACGCGGCAAGCCCGGATCGGCCAAATGGTCGTATGGACGGCGGGATGCCATCATCGGTGTGCATAAGTTTTGGCGACCTCATTTGTAAGCGGGTGGATCTAACCCGCTGGGTCACCAATTCCGCTTGTACCACATAGCAACGGACTCAGATAAAACCTCAGGAATGCTCTTTAAGGCGAGGCTCGTTCTCCTACCACTTTAAGCCAGTACCATCGGGCAGCGAGGGTCTCAAAATACTCGCCACCCGATGAAGGAGGGTTTGATGCCTACGATCAAGCGCCTACTTGTTCGATCCCGGCGGCGGGATAGTCCGAATAGCCCACGGCTCCCCCGCTGTAGTAGGTATCCGGATTGCTGGGGGTGAGCTCGATGTCTTTGGAGAAGCGCTCGACCAGGTCGGGATTGGAGGTGAACGGCGCGGCAAAGGCAACAGCATCGGCGAGGCCATCACGGATGGCAGCATTACCACTCTCGAAGGTGTAGCCGCCATTGGCAATCAGATTGCCGGAATAAAGCGGCCGGAAATGCTTGGCGACGCCTTGGCCGAGACCCTCCACAGGTGTCCCGGTCAGATCGCTTATCGGATTCATCAGCTGCAGGTAGGCGAGATTACGCTTCGACAATTCACTGACCAAGTATTCGAAGGTCGCCAGCGTTTCGGTTCCAGCGACGACATTGCCGAGGCCAGTCAAGGCCGGGCTGAGCTTCATTCCGACGCGCCCCTGCGCCCAAACGCTTACCAGGGCGTCGATGATTTCGAGGGGGAACCTCGCGCGATTTTCAGGCGTGCCTCCATAGTTGTCCGTCCTCTGGTTGAGCGCTTCATAGAGGAAGGTCGGGATCAGATAGGTACTGATGCCATGAAGCTCGACGCCGTCGAAACCTGCAGACTTTGCCAGGCGAGCAGCTTTGGCATAGTCCTCTACCGTTCGCGCGATATCGCCGAGATCCATCGCCCGTGGCGTCACGGTTTCCTGGAAACCGGATGGGGTGTACGCCTTCAATCCCGGGTTAATCGCCGATGGGGCCAGAGGCAGAGCGCCATCGAGCAGATCCGGATGCGACGATGACCCGATGTGGCCGAGCTGGACGAATATACGCCCTCGGGCCTCGTGGACGGCATCCGTCACGAGGCGCCACCCGTCGGCCTGCTCCTGAGTGTATAGGCCCGGCACGTTTACGAAGCCGACGCCTTCGCGGCTGGGCCAAGTACCCTCAGTGAGTATAAGCCCGGCGGACGCACGCTGTGCGTAATATCGCGCCTGAAGCTCGTTGGGAACGAAGCCGGGATTGTCCGTGCGGGCGCGGGTCATGGATGCCATGATGATGCGGTTGGGTAGATCAATGTCGCCCAGGCGGATTGGATCCAGCAAGGGCTGGTTTGGATTGCTCATATCTGTTCACCTACGTTGGCAGCCCTATCCGCGGGTTTGGGCCTGAATGGGGAGGGACGATGCCCGTCGACATCATCGCCGAATTCAAGTAAGACCAAGCATACCTGCAATCCAGTACTGACTATTTCGTAAGTGTCCGAATTCGGAGATCACAATGAGCGAGACGAATTTCCAATGCGGTCTGGAAGCGGCTCTCGCGATCCTTGGAGGCAAATGGAAGCCGCTGATCCTCTTTCATTTGGCCAGCGGGACCAAACGCACGGGTCAACTCCGCAAGCTCGTGACAAACGTGAGCGAAAAGATGCTGATCCAGCATCTTAAGGAGATGGTTGATGATGGCGTCATTCGTCGCATCGACTTCAAGACGGTCCCGCCTCATGTCGAATACGAGCTGACCGACTTCGGCCATAGCTTGGCCCGGGTTCTCGCCCCGTTGTGCGAATGGGGAACGCTTCACTCTTCCGAAGTCGCCGTCATCGTCCAAAACCGCCAGCGAGCGTCAGAAGCGGCATAGCCCTCACCCCGGCAGGAACCGATATGCCGACCCTTTCCGCTCGATGTGTTTCGGCGTGCAAATTTGACCCCCTTGGCGGGGTAATCGGCGTCCAATTTTGACCCCCCTCAGATTTCATCTGACCATCCGGCTTTTAGCGGCGGATGGAGCGGGAGTTGAAGCGAGTGGATACGATTGCGCGAGTTCGACGGGCCTTCCATGTGCAGGGCTGGTCGGTGAATAAGATCGTTCGGGAACTCCACGTGTCACGCAACACGGTTCGCAAGATTCTGCGTTCCGACGAGACCGATTTTGCCTATGAACGCGAGCGACAACCGCTGCCAAGGATCGGAGCCTGGAAGGCCGAGATCGAGCGGTTTCTGGTTGCCAATGAGGGAAAGCCATCGCGTGAACGGCTAACGCTGATCCGGATTTACGAGGAGGTTCGGGCACTCGGCTACGATGGCAGTTATGACGCGATCCGGCGCTATGCCAAGACCTGGGCGAAGAACCGGGGAGCCGTGACAGCGGAAGCCTATGTGCCCCTCTATTACGCGCCAGGTGAACCGGTCGCCGACTGCGCACGCTATGACAGCCTCAGGAGGGCAAGCTGATGGAACGCACACAGATGAGCACGCTGAAGCTCTACGGAATGCGCAGCGCTTACGACGAGGTCATGGGCAATGGCATCAAACGGCAGCACGAACCGCCGCGCATCGTCGGTGATCTCTTGCAGTCGGAGATCGCCGAGAAGCAGGCCGCTCCATTCGCTACCAACTCAGCATCGCCAAGCTGCCCCTCGCCAAGGACATCGACGATTTCGACTTCACCGATACGCCGGTCAATGAATCCCTGGTGCGGGAGCTGGCTACCGGCACCTTCGTCGCCGATCAGCGCAATGTCGTCCTCGTCGGCGGCACGGGAACCGGAAAGAGCCATCTCGCCATCGCGATTGCCCGTGCACTGATCCGCAACGGAACACGTGGGCGCTTTTCAACGTCGTCGATCTGGTCAATCGTTTGGAAACGGAAACGCGCAGCGGCAAACAAGCCTTCGCGGTCGGGCCTGGGTATCGCCAGAGGTATGGACGGCCAGCGCGATAGTGGTTATCTCCAGGTCTTGTTGCGATGCTGTAAACATCACCGCAGACACCCAAGGCTCTGCCGGAGGATGACGATGTGGCCGGCCGACTGACGGAGGCCGGCCCCGTTTTGCGATCAACAGCCGCCGGGGGCGCACAAACATAGCAAAACCGCACCATCCACAGTCGCGGAAAGCTCCCTACCTCTTTTGAATGAAGAAGGCGGCAAAGCTGTTGCCAAAATGGCAAAATTGTGCAATTTTCTGATAAATGCATCGCTTTTATTAGAAGGAATTGCATGCAACCGGATACTATCGATGGAAAAGCCGCCAAAAACCTCGCGATCGCTCACGCACTCAACGGCGCTGTTATTTTTGGCCAGCCGGGCGGTTTTGCCGTTCTCGTGAAATATGGAGTGAATGAAAGAGCTGTGGCCGCTCAACGGTCCCGTCGGATGCGCATCTGGCGGAATCTAAACACCGCTGCTGCTTATATTCGCGACGAGCTTGGACTTGAACGGTTCGAAATCGACATGACCGAACATGACCCGACCGCCGTGGAACGCAAGCGGCCTGATACGGCGGAACGTCAGCGCCAACTCCATGAAGCGGGGGAACATGATGCCTGGTTCCGCGGCCAGGTGCAAAAGGCGATGGATGGGATTGAGGATGGCTCGAATCGTGCAATTTCCGAGGACGAATGGGCGGAAAAGGCGCAGTTGAAGCGGGCTGACCTACAGCGCCGCATCGGGGCGCAAGGTCGCTGAGTACATGCGGATTGTCAGGCGTGATTCATATGCCATCGATCTCGACAAGATCGTTGACCATATTGCATTGGACAATCCTTTGGCAGCGCTCAATATGTGGGATAAAATTGAGCGACAGGTTGAGCGGTTGCGTGATTTTCATCGCTCCGGCCGCAGCGGCCGAATGCCGGAAACAAGGGAACTCGTTGTGTCCGGGACGCCCTTCATCGTGGTCTATGTGGTATCTGACGATGTGGAGTTAGTTCGTGTCCTGCATGGTGCGCAGCAATGGCCGCCCGCATGAGTCGTACGATTACGCCAGTCAGAGAAAAGGTCGCCGCACACCGAGAACCGTTGAAGGCCCCCGGGCGTATTTATGTGAGCATCGATCTGCCCGTCGATCTGGTGGACTGTCTTGATAAGATCAAGACAGAGCGCGGGATGCGGGCAACTTGCGATCGCCTGTAAGGGTACGCCGCAGGACCGGTTGTTTACGTCGCTCGTAGAGGCTGTCTGGGTTTTTGCATCTCTCTATGCGAAAAGCTTTGATCACCTTGGGGAAGAGGTCAGATCGGGCGTTGCTGTCATTGCGCAACAGTGGCCTGAAAGCAGACTGGCATGCCTCGACATTCTGGATGTCTTCGCCAAACAGCTTTCATCGGCTGGGGCACTGCCCCCATGGGATTTGATAAACCAGCTGCGCCGCAGTGAAACCTTCTCCACAAAACATGGCTTGACGTGAGGCCGGCCCGTGAATCGTTTGATCCAGTTGACTACACTCAAGTCTTTGTTTCACCGAATAACTGCGGGGAAATTGACTGGTCTCCGGTTCGTACCCTTCAAGGCGAGAGATCGAAAAAATCCGAAACTCGGCAGGACTATTTTGTGTTTAGTTGCGAGCATTGGCCGGCTTATGCAATGAAGCGCCAGCTTTTTTGGCTGCCGCCTGCAGACGCTTGTCCCTGGTCCATAACGCCGCTCGCCGATCAAGCAGTATCGAGGCGAGCAAGTGGGCATCTGTATAGCCGATGCCCATACTGAAAATGCCGTGACGATCGATCATTGTCATCACTTCGTCGTGCGTTGCGACGAACACTTGGCGCTGGGCTTCCAGAAACGTTATCACGCGCTCGCGATCGCGAAGGCTGCCAAGCGCCAGTTCGCCAACCACAGCCGGATGGCAGAGTAAACGATCGTCCTCAATGATCGTCCGAAGCTCGGCATCAACATGGCGGAAATGATCGATCCATATAGAAGTGTCTGCCAGTATCACTTGGCCGCTGCGCTCCGGCGACGTGGAGCCGCCTCTGCATCGGGCATAGTTCCACCGAGCGCGATGAGACGTTTTCCGGACTCTACTCGGACAAGCGTCTCCAACGCCTGGCGCACGAGAGCAGCGGTTTCTTTTGTGCCGGTAAGGGATCTGGCCCTTTCCATGAGAGTATCGTCGAGATTGATAGTCGATCGCATCGTTTCTTATCCTTGTCCTGATGCTTCAAATAGCACCATTTGGTGATAATATCTACGCCTAGTTCCCCGTCGATATTTCCGGCGTCATGACAAAAACCAAGCGGCCACCTGTCAATCGAGATCACCCGATCTGACCAGCATGCTCAACGCGATCGTCCGCGCTCATAATCAAGTGTACTTAGAACTCGTACCGTGGAATTAAATGTGCTTGGAGTTCCTCTTGGTGACCCTGCCTATAGCGCCAACCCGATCCGTCTTGAACCTTCCGTAAACTGGGGACCTGTGGCCAGGTTCTTCTGATGAAGGCCAAGATGCAGACCGAGGCGTAAAAGGAGCGGACGGCGGTCGCGTACGGCGCCGCGCTGTGCAAAACTCGTTCAGAAAAGGCATGCAAACAGATCAAATCCCGGAAATAATCTGCTTACAGATCAACCGCCTTGACTTTTTTGAAAGATCAGAGATATGTAAACGTAACATTTGATGCGAAATGATAGGTTTAGAGATCAAATGATTGCTGAGTCAGAGGCTTTGCTTGCGATCGGCCGGCTGTTGAAGACGGCACGTAAAAACTTGGGACTCACTCAAGAGCAGGTTGCCGAATTGGCAGGCATATCACGTCCTCGCTATCGCGAGATCGAGGCTGGAAGCGCCGCAGCTCGCACAACAACCTTGATCAACATTTCCCGGGCGCTCGGTCTTGAACTGATGCTGATTCCGCAGGCTATGGTGCCGGCGGTCGACGCCTTGCTGCGGCCGCATGATGATGACGACGACATTCCTGCGTTCGTGGTCAGCGCCGACGGTGATGCAAATGCCTGAGGCTCCTGTCGATCCAAGATCCATACCGTCTCTTGAAGTGCTGCTGAATGACCTGAGGGTCGGCACGATCGTTAGAACGCCCGGCGACTTCAACGCGTTCAGCTTCGAGGATAGCTATCGCGCAACGGGCGGCTTTCCGGTGCTCAGCCTGTCTTTCCGCGCCGCCACCGGCGGTCTGCGCAAAGACCCCAAGCCTGTTGCTAGAGCGTTGCCGGCGTTCTTTGCCAATCTTCTTCCCGAGGACAAGTTGCGCGAGGCGATGGAAAAGCACCACGCTGGCAGTGTTCGCGCCGGAAACGACTTTGATCTGCTGGTTGCACTCGGGTCGGATCTGCCGGGTGCTGTCCGCGTTATGCCAAGCGAAGGAACGGTTGCTCGCGTCGACGATCCGTCACCTCTCAAACTAAGGGCCCGCTTTTCACTGGCCGGTGTGCAGATGAAACTGTCCGTCATAAAGAACACGGGGAAGGGCGGGGGCCTGACCATACCGCTTTGCGATGAGCAGGGGGCCTATATTGCCAAGTTTCCGTCGACGTCGTTTCCCGGCGTCTCGGAAAATGAATATGCCAATCTCGCTCTGGCTGAAGCGATCGGCATGGACGTACCGGAACGTGAACTCGTCGAGCAAGCAGAGTTCGAGGGCATCCCGGAGGAGTTCGAGACGTTGTCGGATGGGAAAGTCCTACTCGTCAAACGTTTCGATCGTGGCGCTCGTGCCGAACGAAATCATATCGAGGATTTCGCTCAGGTGTTTGGCATCTATCCCTCACGCAAATACGAGGGCGCAGCCTATCACGATATCGCTGCTGCTCTCGGCATCGCTGTATCGTCGGCGGCGCCGATTGAATTTGTCCGTCGACTGGCGTTGGCCGCCATCACCGGCCATGGCGACATGCATCTCAAGAACTGGTCTCTGATCTATCCTGGCGCGGGCGGCAAACCCGAGCTCGCTCCTGTTTATGATGTGCTCTCGACCATTCTCTACATCCCGGCGGATGCCATGGCGCTATCGCTCGCCGGCGAACGCTCCTTCAAGGCGATGAATGCACAGCGATGGAAAGTCTTCGCCAATCGTGCACGTTTGCCGGAAGCGGCGGTGCTCAATGCGGTGGTCGATACGGTTGACCGTGTCAACGAGCTTTGGTGGTCGCTGCCGGAGCGTGAGGTCGTTCCGGCAAAAGTTCTTGAGCGGATCGATGCTCATGTGAAGTTGATGATACCAATCCTCGGCACGTGCGCGGACTAGCTTAAGGGCATCGTCTGTTCGAACGGGCATAAGACTCGTACTAGCCGGCGGTTGACCCTAGGCCCCCTCGTCATGATCCTAAACTTTGCGGGGGAAGAGTTCGTCAGGGTCACGGGCGGAGACAGGCATCGTGCGACACTATGGGCGTGGCATTTCGTCGGCATGGCGGTCATTCTTTATTGGATTGGCGCAATTTGCCAAATCCCGATTTGGCTTTATCTGCTGGGATTCGTCTACGGCGGCGCGTCCCTCAGCAGGCTGCGCTCCTATGCCGAACACCGCTTTGCCGATCATCACCACGAACGCACGGCCATCGTTGAAAACAGCCCGCTGTTCGGTCTGCTGTTCCTCTACAACAACCTGCATGTTCTCCATCATCGGAGACCCAGCATGCCATGGTATCGGATTCCGCGTCTCTACCGCCGGCACCGGAACCTGCTTGTCTCGATCAATGCTGGTCTCGTCTATGATGGCTATATCGATGTCGCCCGTCGCTTCCTTCTGACATCACATGATGATCCACGCTATCCACGTCACGCTTTTTTAGAACCTCTCGCTCGATCGCACGATGAAGGCGTTGTCACGACGGGAGAGACACAGCTGACTGGGGCATAACGGAACGTAGCGCTTGCCAGGAACGACTGAGAGCACACGTGTCCCGATCGCCAATCGATGAACCAGCGTCGCAGCGTATCATTAATCGAACCTTGGAGCGGGGCGAACGCTGCTTGGCGATGAATAGCGAAAAGAACGCCATGCCGATCATCCCGCATCATGTGCTGGACTGGAGATTTTGATGCCTTCGACTCGGATCGAGACACGGCGTGGATGGATAGGGGAGCGCAAGCTCGAACTTATCGAAGCCGTCCAACGTGCGTTATCGGACGCTTTGAAACTGCCAAGTGACGACCGGTGTGTGCGCCTCTTTGAGTACGATGACGACTCCATTATCACCCCGCCCGGGAAAGGTTCCTCCTGTATGGTGGTGGAGGTAACCTTCTTTTCCGGCCGTACGGACGACGCCGAGCGGCGGCTCCACGCTGGCTTGGCGAGGGAGCTCTCGCCCCTTGGTATTCCCGCCTCCGATGTCAAAACCATCCTCGTCGAAGTGCCGGCCTCAAACTGGGGGCTTCATGGGAAAGCGGCGAGCGACATTGACCTCGGTTACAAGATCGGATTTAGGCCGCCGGCCGAAGCGGACCTGCTTTGCCAATCCAGCGGACAGGACAGAATGATCGGCGGCATCCGTTTCTTCCGACGGACGCTTCCGCATCGGATGCCGGTCATGTCGGGACGCCCGATGATGTGATTGCGCAGCAAATCTGTGTGAGTGTCTTCGACAAATGGGGAACTCCGGTGTTCGGTCTTCGGCTTGGCGCGATTTGTCCGCTATCTGTCCGCAATCGGCATTTCGCAGTATGGTGTTGTCGGTAGACTGTCTTCACGCTCATCCTTGGAGATAATCACATGTCCGCAGATACCGCACTCCTCGTCATCGATGCCCAGGAATCCTTCCGTCATCGACCCTATTTTCGCGAAGATGAGATCGGGACTTACATCGCGTCTCAGCAGGCGTTGATCGATGGCGCAAAAATGGCCGGTCTTCCGGTCGTCCAGATATTTCACGTCGAGGAGTCAGGCGTTTTTTCTGAAGGCTCGGGTTTCGTCCGTCCGCTGACGCCGCTTCGGATCGAGGCGGATGCGGTGTTTCGCAAGCGCCGCCACAGCGCGCTCGTTGGCAGCGGCCTGGACGTCTGGCTGACTGAAAACCACATCCGGCGCGTTATCATCTCCGGCATTCGCACAGAGCAGTGCTGCGAGACGACAACCAGGCACGCCTCCGACCTCGGTTATGAGGTCGACTATGTCGGCGAGGCGACACTGACCTTTCCAAGGACCGATACATCCGGCCGCGAGTGGAGTGCCGCCGAGATCAGGGCGCGCACGGAATTGGTCCTTGCCGATCGTTTTGCCCGTATCGTTACCGTGGAGCAGGTGCTCAACGGGCTTGCAGCACGGGCGGCCGCATAATGGGGGAAGGCCTCCGGCGCATTATCCCGGTTTTTGTGGTCGTGCCGCCGCGGGCGCTCCTGCTCGATATCGCAGGTCCGATGGAAGTCTTGCGGAGAGCCAATCTCGAACAGGAATCGATAGGGTTCGTGCCGACCTACATCGGACCTGCCGCTGAGGTGCGAAGTTCGACCGGTCTCGACCTGGCCAGGATTTCCCCGCTTCCGGCACGCCTGCCCGATGACGCACTTCTCGTTGTTTCCGGTGCGGTGGATGAACCGCTCGCTGAAGCGGCCGAGACTGCTCCGGGAGACGCGGCTCTGGAAGCGGAAATCGTTGAATGGCTGCGGGGGATCGTCCGTCCTGGTATTCGGCTTGCGACGATCTGTTCCGGTGCCTTGCTTGCGGCGCGAGCGGGACTGCTCGAGGGACACGAATGCACCACCCACCATTCCATGCTGCAGGATCTCGTCCGACTTGCTCCGACCGCTCGCGTCCGCGAAAACCGGCTCTATGTCGAGGATGGCGAGCGCTTGACCAGTGCAGGCGTCACCGCAGGGATCGATCTCATGCTTGCCGTTGTCGCAAAAGAGGTCGGCCACGCCGTGTCGCTTGCCGTGGCACGCACTCTGGTCATCTATCTGCGACGGGCCGGCGGTGATCCTCAGCTATCGCCGAGGCTGGAAGGGCGAAACCACCTCCATCCGGCAATCCACAGAGCTCAGGATGCCGTCGGTGCCGATCCCTCGCAGAACTGGTCCGTCGAGGCGCTTGCCAAGATCGCCGCGACGAGCCCGCGCAATCTGTCACGGCTTTTCAACGAGCATACCGGCATGAGCGTGACCGACTATGTGAACCGCATGCGAATTGCGCTCGCACGAGAACTAATCACCGGTTCAAGACTCGATATGGAAAACGTCGCCGAACGCATCGGCTTTTCGTCGGCTCGCCATTTTCGGCGGGCCTGGAAACGAGTTCACGACACGCCACCGGGCCACGTCCGAGCGCCTACCAAGGGTTGAAAGCTCGATCAAATCCCCGATCCAGACACAGAATTCGAAATTGTGCTGAGAAAACGCGTCGTTGTTTGTTTCAGCGGCAGGCGGTGCGGGTTGCAATTTATAGACAACAAACTCCAGCCGATGGGGTCTTTTGGAAAAGAGTGCGCACAACGGCTGTGTGGCAACGGGATCTGTGCCTGATGGACAAAAAAAAGAGGCCACGGGCGTAAAGCCGGGCCTCAAGGTGTGAAGGTCAAGAACCTCCAGAGGGGAACAGCCGACGTAGCGGGTCGGGAGGAATGAACCGCCGAAGATCGTCGACTGTCGAGATGATGACCGAGGGTCGTTGCTGATGCGAAGTATAAGGCACTCAAATCGAGGCGCTCCTTGACAAATTGTACCACGGCGGTCTCAGAACGACCCGCAATCAGCCGATGGATGGTGAAAGACGATGTCGGCACGAGCCTCCGGCGGGCGCATCGCAGCGTTCCCGGAAGAGGTTCTCGGCCCCATCAAGGACGCCCAGAAGTTCAATGGAAGCATCGGTTTCCGGGAGTCCATTGTCACGCAGATCCGCAAAACCAACCCCACAGTGCGGGAATATCTCAAGCAGACCCGTTATACCGGATCTGGTCACGCTGGTTTTGTTGGGACGCCGGAACAGCTCGCCGACCACATCGAGGACTTGCTGGCGCAGACGCGGCACCCCGCAGGTCGCGCTTCAGCATGAACTCACAAAAGTGCATTTGCGTCCACGAAAGCGCTTAGAAGATTTCGAGGTGCGAGCGCTATCCGTCGCAATCCCTTTTGTCATTAAAGCGGGGGACAGTGAGTTCAACGCGTTCTGACGCCCAGATGTTTTCGGAGTAGCCGATCGGTGTCTCGTTGTCGTCGACATCAACTTTTCGGGTTTCAATGACCGGGATGCCGCGCCGCTGGTGAAGCAACCTTGCCTCTTCCTTCGATGGAAGTCTTGCGGTGATGTAGGTCATTTCGCGATGAAAATCGACGATACCGAACTGCGCATAGACTTTCCCCAGGTCGTTCAGCCGCTGGCGCACTTCAAGGAGGTTCGGGAAGCGCTCTGAGGGAACGAAGTCTACCACCGCGCCGATGACCGTATCATCGGCCAGATTAATCTGATGCACCCGTACTACCTCCGTCCCAGGCGCCAGCCGCAACGCGGCCGCTGCACGCGGCGGAGCTGATACAATGCCCTCTGCGATGCGCCTTTTGCGCGGCGACCGGCCCTGGCTCAGGAGGTTTTCCGAATAGCGTGTCCGCGGCGAGATCGCGTATCGCACGATGTTTTCGTGGACGAATGTGCCTCGTCCCTGCTCAATGCGCACTAAACCTTCCATGCCGAGGTTTAGGAGCGCCTGCCTGACTGTGGCGCGACTGACGCCAAACCGGGCCACAAGCTGATTTTCGCTGGGAAGCTTTTCCCCGACCTTCAGCTGTCCTTCTCTAACCTCGTTCTTCAAGGTTTCGAATATTTGCCGCCAGAGCGGCGGCTTTTCGTCGGCCATTGGTTCTAACGCATCCATTTGATCAGCCTTCACCAGGAGTGGATAGCCAGGTTGGATCAACAAAATCAACCAACAAAAAGGTTTGTGACTTTCGCCGTCCTAATTCAGCCGACAGGGAGAGCCAAAGCGATAGCTGACATGCGTTTCGGAAAAGACCTCGAGATCCTCATCGGCCGGCAATGATGATACGCCCCACATTCTAACTTGTACGTACCTTTCTGGCTTGTCACATGGTTTTCACGAAGCTTCGTTATACCCGCGCCAACCTCAAAAATAGAAGGAATTTTCCATGCCTGAATTGCGTGTCCTTCATGTATCGGACGTCCACCTAAGCGAGAAAAGGGCCTACAATCTCAAGAATTGGGAAATCTGCCTTCGCCATATTGATTCAGTAAAGCCTGACTTTGTAGTGGTTGGCGGCGACATGGTGCTCGACGATCCGGATGACGAGGAGGATCAATACTTTGCGCGACAGCAAATGGAACGCATAAATGCACCTTGGCATGCGGTTCCAGGCAATCATGATGTTGGTGACAGCCTTCCCAATCCCTACAAGGACCAGCCCGTGACGGATGAGCGCCTCGCCCGCTACAAGGCGCTTTACGGCAACGACCGATTTGTCTTCCACATCGCTGGCTGGTGCTTTCTCGGCCTCAACGCACAACTCCTTTTCAGCGGCCTTACTGCCGAAGAGGAGCAATATCGATGGCTGGACGAAGCTCTCGCTGCCTCTGCCGGACGGCATATTGCGCTCTTCCTGCACAAGCCACTCTGCATCGATACGCCGTCCGAAGAAATCCGCTCGGGGATGAATGTTGATCCAAGCAGCCGCAAGAGGCTTCTTGAGATACTTAGCTCGGCAAACGTGCGGCTGATCGCTTCCGGTCACACACATCGCTTCCGTGCGCTGTCTGCTGGCGGCGTTCCGATGATCTGGGCACCGACCACGGCTCAGGCCAACATGCGTATGTCTGAGCCGCGCGCCGGCCTGCCACGCCAAAACGCGGGAATGGTCTTCTATCGGTTCTTGGAGGATTCGGTCGAATGGGAGCTTCACCAGCCCGAAGCAATCGTTCCGACCGATATTACAAATTTTGCCGCCAAATACGGCGCAATGAGGCACTCGCCCGAATTCCGGGCAGGCCTGGCGGAAGTGGCCTGAGCGGCCCGCACAAGATACTCAAACCAGGAGAGACGAAGATGCGTTGCCTTTTTCTTGCGAGCGCGATCCTGCTTGCTCCTTTCTCGGTCCTCGCCGCTGACGGCGCACGGCCGGATATCACGATCGCGGTCAATGCCGAGCCGAACAATCTCGATCCGGCCTCGGCTCCCTTCGCGGCTAACTTCCGCGTGACCTATTCGGTCTTCGACACACTGTTGCAGCGGGACTACCAATCCGAGATCAAGGACCCAAGTGCCGGCCTCACACTCAAGCCGGGACTTGCTGCCTCCTGGTCCCGGATCGACGACAGAACCGTAGAAGTGAAGCTACGCAAGGGCGTGCATTTCCATTCGGGTGCCGAAATGACCGCCACCGACGTTGCTTATAGCTTGTCCAAGGACCGGATCTTCGGTGACAAAGCGCCGGCTGCCCAAGCTAAGCCCTACCTTGGCGATATTGAGAGTGTCGAGGTTGTTGATCCCTATACAGTGCGCGTGCATTCGGCAAAGCCGAATGCAATCCTCGAATATCAGCTCGCCTCTCCGCAGGCGGCAATCGTCCCTAAAGATGCCTACAGCCAGGGCGTCGACTATTTCAAGCGTCATCCGGTCGGCACCGGTCCCTTGAAATTTGTCGAATGGACGGATGGTGATCATCTCAAGTTCGAGTCGTTCGATGAGTATTTCGGCGGCAAGCCAAACTTTCATTCGGTCACGTATCGAATCGTTCCTGAACAGGCGTCCCGCATTGCAGGTCTCGTCAGTGGCGAATTCGACCTTATCGTGCAGGTCACGCCTGATCAGCTTAAGCTGCTGAAAACTTACGACGATCTTCAGGTAAGCTCGGTGCCATTGCAGAGCACGCAGGAAATTCTCTTCGACGTGCGTGATCCCGTGGTCGCGTCTGCCGATGTCCGCAAGGCCCTGTCGCTGGCAATCGACCGAAAACTGATCGCCGACACCGTGTTTGCTGGCGCCACGACGGTTCCCACATCCTGGGAGATTCCAGAAATGGGTTCGATTTTCGTCGATGGCCGTCATGCGGCTGACTATGATCCGGCGCGGGCGAAGCAACTGTTACAGCAGGGCGGCTATAACGGCGGTGTCGTGACACTTCGTTATCCGGCCGGATATTATCCCAATGGCGACGCAGTGGCACAGATCGTTGCCAATATGTGGAACGCGATCGGGGTCAAGACCAAAATCTCGAGCACCGAGACAATCGGTCAGATCACCGCCGGCGGATCGGCCGCATCGTTGATCGCCTTCACCTATGACATGCCAATGGCGGAGAAAGCTGTGTGTGCCTATCGCGGTGAGAGCACGTGGTCGGCAAAATGGATGCCGAAGATGGACACGTTCTATACCGGTTGCCGCGAACTCCCAGGCACGCTCGATCCTGCCAAACGGCATGAGCTCTTCTCCATGATGCTCGAGGACATCGAGGCGGCGATGCCTTCCGCATTGCTCTACCAGCAGCCACAGGCCTTTGCCTTCCGCAAAGGTATGCATTTCCAGGCTTACCCTCATCTGGTCATGGACCTCCGTCCTGGCACGTTGAGCTTCGATCAGGGGAATACGCAATGAGCGCCGCCATGACGGTAGTCGAAACAGGCGGGGGACGGCTCTTGTCCGTCTCCGGTCTGAGCGTTTTCCACCGGGATCGGACTGTGGATGGCCTTGTCGAAGGCGTCAGCTTTTCGCTTGACCGATCTCGCACGCTCGCAATCGTCGGCGAAAGCGGTTCCGGCAAGTCACTCACCTGCAAGGCGATTGCTGGTCTTCTCGGCTCAAATTTGCAGGCGGGTGGAGACGTCACGCTTGCCGGCCGAAAGCTCCTTGATCTCACGGAACGCGATTGGAGGGGGATTCGGGGAAGGGAAATCGGCTTCGTGTTTCAGAATCCCTTCTCTGCCCTCAACCCGGTGCTGACGATTGGCCAACAGATCACAGAGCCTCTCCGCTTGCATGCAAACATGTCACGGAGGGACGCACGTCAGGAGGCTGCTCGGCTGCTCGACCTGGTACGAATTCCCCAGGCGGCCCGTCGCCTGGACGATTATCCGCACCAGTTTTCCGGTGGCATGTGCCAACGCGTTGCAATAGCCATGGCCATCGCCTGCAAGCCGAAGTTGCTCATCGCCGATGAACCGACCACCGCCCTCGACGTGACTGTTCAGGCTGATATCCTGGATTTGCTTACCGATCTTCGGCGCGAACTCGGCCTGGCCGTCGTCATGGTCACCCACGATTTCGGCGTCGCTGCGCAGATCGCAGATGAGATCATGGTCATGTACGGCGGCACACTGATGGAGCGAGGCTCCGCCCGCGACATTCTTGGCAGACCCCAGCATCCCTACACGCTTGGGCTTTTGAGGGCCTCGCCCGCCAATGGTGTTAAGGGGCGTCCACTTCATGTCATTCCAGGTTCGGCGACACATCCGCTTCAGGATCGGCGCAGCTGCCCGTTTTCGACGCGATGTGATAAGGCGACGGCCGCATGCAAGATCAACAGACCGGTGCTTCAAACCGTCGGACGCGGACATGCAGCCGCCTGCCTAAGGCTCACCGCGACAGAAATGGCGGCTTGAGAGCTACGATGGAAGAACCACTTATCCGAGGCGACTCCATTCACGTGCGCTATGGTAGCGGTGGCTTCCTTTCACGTCCGGACCGAGAGGTAACGGCCGTAGACGGCGCCAGCATCTCGGTGCGAAGAGGCGAAACAGTGAGCGTCGTCGGTGAAAGCGGATCCGGGAAATCGACCCTTGGGCGTATCCTTCTCGGTGCGGAACGCCCAACCTCCGGTTCTGTGCACTTTGCCGGCGAGGACATAACACGGGTGGGGCGCCGACGTTGGAGACAATTGCGGGGCTCGATGCAGATGGTGTTTCAAAATGCCGGTGCCTCCTTTAATCCGAGGCTTACGATTGGCGCGCACCTCTCGGAGGCCAGGAAACTGCAGTCGGTGTTAGGACATGCGAGGGAGCTTCCATCTATCGCTACGGTCCTTGATCAGGTTGGCCTGCCGAAGCGAATACTCGACAGCTACCCTGCCCAGCTCAGCGGGGGACAGCAGCAGCGCGCGGCGATCGCCCGGGCGCTGCTGTGCCGTCCTGACTTCATCGTCTGCGATGAAATTGTCTCTGCTCTCGATCTTTCTGTGCAGGCCCAGATTCTCAACCTACTCGCCGACATTCAGAGGGAGCTCAAGGTCGCACTACTATTCATCTCACATGATCTGGCGGTGGTTCGATATCTCAGCGATCAGGTCGCCGTCATGTATTTTGGCCGGATTGTCGAAACTGGTGAGACCGAGCGGGTGCTTGCTGCACCACGCCATCCCTACACCGCCGCCCTCTTGTCGGCAGTGCCGTCGCTCGACCCTGATCGATCTCGACCTGGTCTGATATCCATCGATAGTCCCGCGATTGGCGGCGATTTTCGTGGGTGCCGCTTCTTCGCCAGATGTCCGCTTGCTGGTGCGCGTTGTAGCGTCGAGGCACCGGAACTTTCCGGTGAGCAACGCCACCTCGTTGCCTGTCATCACCCTCTCGCTGCGGATCGGGCCCATGCTTGAATTCGCAATTCGCCGTTTGTTGCGCGCGCTTATCACAATCTGGGCCGTCGTTACCCTGGTTTTCATCTTTCTCAGATGCGCGGGCGACCCAGCGTTGATGCTGCTGCCGGATACAACGCCTCCAGATGTCGTCCAGGCCTTCCGGGAGCAATGGGGGCTGGACCAGCCGATACCTGTGCAATATCTGCGTTATCTCAGCCACGTCATGGTTGGTGATTTCGGGCAATCGTTCATCGACGGCAGATCTGCGCTCAGCGTCGTGCTTGCTGCTCTGCCAAAGACGTTGCTGCTTGGTACAACGGCGCTGGGGTTTGCGATCTGCGTCGGGATTCCAGCCGGTATTCTCGCGGCGATGCGGCGCGGCACGCTCTGGGATCGCCTGATCATGACAGGCGCCGTGCTCGGCTACAGCTTGCCGTCCTTTTTCATTGGCATCGTGCTCGTGGTGATTTTCGCCTTGCATCTGAGATGGCTTCCGAGTTCGGGAAGCACAACAGCGGCACATCTTATCCTGCCCTCCGTGACTCTCGGCCTGTGGATTGCCGCCACACTGGCACGCCTCACCCGTTCGTCGCTCCTGGAGACGATGAGCGAAGACTATATGGAGACAGCAAGATCGAAGGGGCTTGGCTCAGTCGGAAGGATCGTCCGGCATGCGCTTCCCAATGCGGCAAATCCCATCCTTACGGTCCTTGGCATGTCGGCAGGTCATATCATTGCCGGCTCGGTGATCGTCGAGACCGTTTTTGCCTGGCCGGGCGTAGGGCGATTGACAATCACTTCTGTCGGAGCGCGCGAATTGTCGATCGTGCAGGCGATCGTGATGCTCGTGGCGTCTGCGATGGTGCTGGCGAATCTGACGGTCGATCTGCTGTACGGCGTGTTCGATCCGCGCCTACGAGGATCAAGGCGATGAGTGGACTGGAATATGCCAGGCGTCGAGCGGACGCCGATGAACAGGTGAGGTTGCGCAAGCCTGGAATAATCGCCAGCATGCCTTTATCGATGAGACTGTGTGCACTGTTTCTACTCGCTGTCATACTGATGGGCCTGTTCGGGCCCGTTCTGGCTCCGTTCGGTTATGACGATCAGAACCTCGCATTACGCCTGCGGCCGCCAGTCGGATTGGGCGGGGACTGGTCCCATATTCTCGGAACCGACGAGCTTGGCCGTGACATACTGAGCCGGCTGCTCTACTCGATCCGTATCAGCCTGCTGTCGGCTCTCTGCGGCACGCTCGCTGCTGCCGTGATCGGCACGACGATCGGTTCGATCGCGGCCTTGCGCAAGGGGCTCGTTGATGATGTGTTGATGATGGTGGTCGATATCCAGGCTTCCATCCCCTTCTTCATCCTCGCGATCGCGTCATTTGCCTTTTTCGGCAACTCGCTGGTCGTATTTGCGGTGATCATGTCGCTCAATGGCTGGGATGTTTATGCCCGTGTCAGCCGCGGCCTGGCGCTCGGCGAAAGTGCGAAGGACTATGTTACAGCGGTCCGGCTTCTGGGAGCTTCGCCTTTGCGCATTTACCTCAAGCATCTTCTCCCGAACATGCTTGGGATCCTGTTTGTTAAAATGACCCTGAATTTCCCCGGCTCAATCCTGCTCGAGAGCGGCTTGTCGTTCCTCGGTCTGGGCGTCCAGGCACCGCTCAGCAGCCTCGGTCTCATGGTTGGAACCGGGCGTGAATATCTGCTGTTTGCCTGGTGGGTCGCCGTCATTCCTGGCTGCGTCATCTTCCTGACGACGCTGAGTGTGAGCCTTCTCGGCGACTGGTTGCGCGACCACATCGACCCGAAGACCTGAAGGAAAGCAGCAGGTGCGAAATCAGTGCGGCAGAGTGGCTCTCCGCCGGCTTCGTCCCCGAGTGATGGCCCACCATGTTCCAAAGCAAATGACGAGCGCGCCGACGATTTCGGTCAATGACGGAAGCTCGTGAAAGATCAGATAAGCGAGGATCGTGACGATCACCAGCCGAGTGTAGTGCAGAGGCGCAATGCTCGAAAGCGCGCCGGTCATGATTGCGCGGGCATAAAGAACTTGCGCGGCAGCCTGCATGAGGGAGAGGATCGTGAGCAATCCGACGTCCGTCGCGGAAGGCGTTTGCCAGCTCACGACCCCTGCCGGGAGGAAGATCACGGCTACCCCGAGGTTCTGCCAGAACAGAACTGCCGCGATGGAATAGTCCTGCCGTCCCAGCCGAAAGAGACAGGCAGACAGTGCCAGGAAACAGGCGCTGGAGAGTGCGGACAGGTGCCACCAGGAAAACGCTATCGCGCCTGGCCAAAGCACGAGAAGGACGCCGAAAAAGCCGATGGTGATCCCCCACCATTGGCGGACGCTAATACGTTCCTTCAAAAACACCGCGGCCAGTGTCATCGTGAAGAAGACCTCGGACATTTGAAACAGCGTAAAGCTCGCCAGAGGGATGTGCGTTATGGCGATCGTGGCGGTGGTCATGCCAAGCCCGGTAAACAGTGCACGCAGGAAAAGCAGGCCAAGACCGCGCCGAGGGATAAGCGAACGGCGATCGAAGACGAAGAGTGGGACAAGCGCCTGGAACGCGATCGCCGACCGTAGTCCGACGATCGCCATCGCCGAAACATCGACGGAAACCTGTCGCAAGATGATCGACTGCGCGCTGAACGAGAAAAATGCGCAGAGCGCGTAGATTGTAGCCGTTCTGTTGTCGTCGCGTAGGAATGTTACGGTGAGCTGCATTCCAGTGCTACCTTGCCGACTTGGCCAAATCACGCGAGTGGTTGATTTCGGAGAACTGCTGCGCCAGCGCAACGAGGTCATCAGCAAGTTTTTCGACGGAAAGAATGGCTTCGCCGGAGATGGCATAGGCCCGTAGCTCTGTCTCTGTCCGTATCGTGTCCGGTCGATTGATATCGAAAATGCCCGCTATCATTCCTTCATCGATATAGGGCTTCATTCGACGATAGAATGCTTCCGGATTAACGAGCGGCATGGCTAGAAATACCGACGGCTGGCGTCCGTTCGGCTGATGGCGTCTGAGGATCTCGATCGCGCCGATTGCAGAGACTGCATTGTCGCTGCAGATGACGGTCGAGAGCGTTCTCGACAGACACGACCTGTCAGAGAGGAATGCGAGATTGCCGGCACCGATCAGGTCGCCGCCGAACTCCGTAAGAATGACAGAACTACGACGTGCCAATCGACTCATAGGCTTGCTGTTCGCTGTGGCGGTCAACGAGGCTTCCACCTCATCGATCATGTTGTGAAACAGATTGACGAGAAGCTCGTCTGGAAGCGCGTAAGTGCTCGGCAAGCCATGCCTTATGAAATTCGATGCAGCAAGCGCTCCCGCCTGAAGGTGCTGTTTGGTGTCGCCGAAACTGCCGGTTCCCGTCGCCTTGATCGCTCCGCAAAGCGTATGTCGGCGCAGATGGGCGATCAATTGCCGGGCGGTTGTCGTCTTGCCTACATTCGTTGTGGTGCCGAATATCGCAACCACGCTCGGGATTTTTGCATAAGATGGCGAATGTAAACCAATTCCGAAAACGCCCTTTTCCCTCATGGTGTTGATTGGCTGACCTGTATTGGGGTGGCAAAGAGTGCCGCGGGCGCGAAGTTTCGCCGGTCGCCCGCAACCCAGTTCGATTTCAAGGTCACGGGAGTGGCTTGTCACGTGCCCGACCATGCCGGCAACGCTGATCAGATCCCATTCATCGTGCGGCTCGGATGGCAGGCCAAGATCTGATGTAAAATGCGACATGGAATTGGATTCACCGCAGACGCCGATATAGGAGCGGCCGACGATCAGCGGAACGCGCTGGCCCGTGAAGACTTCGAGCTCCGGAAAAGATCCGTCTTCGATGAGATCGAAGACGACGAGATCGCCGATATCTGGAGTTCGATCAAGAAGGCGGACCGGTAAGTCCTTCAGATGCTGGTTCAAAGGCATCTGTCCGACATGAGACAAAGGCAGGCTCGTCAAGCGAGTGGGCGCATCGCACAGTAATGACAGGTCGGAGATAGCCGAACCAATACCGAAGATGGGGATAGAGCTAAGCGCAATTTCTTCAGTCAATGTTCTGTCTCCCAATGGTAGCCAAGCGCTCGTTCAATCCCTGCTGCACAAGTGATGAGATCGAGATCATGGCGATGCCTTCCGATGATCTGGAGACCGATTGGCAACCGTGATCCCGTCGGCCAGAACGGAACGTTTGCCGCAGGCGCGCGCAGGAGCGTCCAGAGCCGGTTCATGATCGAGCTTCCGGTGGTCGCGGCTCGGCGATTCGGGGCGAGTTCATTTGCGCTTGGGGTCACGAGAACATCGAAAGGTTCGATGAATTCGGAATAGGCTCTTCTCGCCGTTGCCGCCGTGTCCTGGGCGAGCTTGTAGTCCTGTTCCGAAATCTGCCGGCATTCATCGATATACTCGCGGAGGAGGCGGCTCGCCTGTGCTTTTCGAAACGCCGGTAGCGCATCGAAGATGCGCGTGGCCTCGAAGCCGAGGATCGACATGTGGGCAAGATGTCCGCTGACAAGACGTGCCGGCAATTCGAGCTCGATGATCGGAACACCGGAGTGCTTGAGCCTGGCGACCGCTTCACGAAAGCCGTTTCTCACGTCGTCCGACAGCGATGTTTCCGTCCAGTTTTCGCAGATGGCAACCTGCGTGGGCAGCATGTCACCGACCGGCATTCGCAGGATCGCATGCGCGATCCTTGACACGTCTGATGATCTTGTCGCGAAGATGCCTACGGTGTCGAGCGACGGCGCGAGAGGCAGTATCCCTTCGTTGGAAAAAAAGCCATGAGAGAAACTGATGGCAGCCACACCGCAGAAGGCTGCTGGCCTGATGACTGAACCCGCGGTCTGGGTGCCGACAGAGAAGGCGACTTGGCCGCTCGCGACCGCCGCGGCCGATCCGCTCGACGAACCACCAGGCGTAAGCCTAACATTGAGCGGGTTTCTCGTCGCCGGAGGATTATAAAGCGCAAATTCCGCCATCGCTGTCTTGCCGATCAACGTGGCGCCTCGGTCAGTTATCAGCCGTGCGATCGGGGCGTTGATGCTCGACCTGTAGGAGGGCTCGGCTGGAAAACCGCCGTCGGCCGGAAAGGCAGACGTCACAATATTGTCCTTGGCGGCCCAGGCGAGGCCGGCGAGGGGGCCGACGCCCGCGCGGATTTCACTCGACGGCGGGATCAGTTTCCCTGGCACGAAGGCAGCAACGCGTCGCTCCGCGCTCCAGGCCTTTTTCAGCCGTTCGCGCACCATGGCGGCGGCAGTGCCTGGCCCCAAGTCACTGTGAGACAAGGGAGGCAAAGGAGGGGCGGCGTTCACCGCCTCCGCTTTACCGGCAGCACTGTGCGGTGCCGAGGTCAGGGGCTCGAGACTCATGACACGCTACGCGACACGGCGTTCAGCGTAGCGATCGCGCGCTGCAAGCCGGCATCAAGATCGACGCTCCGCCCCGAATAGCATATCCGGATCGACTGTGGATCGCTGAATGCAGTCCCCGGCACTGTGGCGATTCTCGCGTCAGCCAGAAGCAACGCGCTGACATCGTCGACAGTGACGAGATGCCGCTTTCCATGATATCCGCCGAGCAGTTCGGAGACATTGAGATAGAAATAGAAACCGCCTTGGGCCGGCGCTGCAGGAATGTTTTCCAGTGCCGACAGGATGTTCAGGCCCAAAGCTCTATTGTCACCGACATGACGGCGCGCGACATCGACAAATTCATCGCCCCCATTTTCCAGATAAGTGAGCACCGCCTGCTGTCCCACCACGTTCGGGCAGGAGGTGATGTGGCTCTGATAGGCCCGGATCTTTGCGATTATCTGTTGTGGCGCTGCCATGAAGCCCAGTCGCCAGCCAGCGATGGCCAGTCGCTTGGAAAACGAATCGATGATGATGGTGCGCTGCCTGATCGCCGGGTTCAGCTTGACGATATTGTGGTGAACGTGTTCGCCATATGTGAAGTTGCGATAACATTGGTCGAATACGATCCACAGATTATGAGTTAGCGCGATCTCTGCGACGTGTCGCAATCCCTCTTCCGTGTAGACCACTCCTGTCGGATTGTTCGGTGTGTTGATGATGATCGCACGCGTACGTCCGGTCACAGCGGCCCTGATGGCCGGAATATTGAGTTGGCCGGCCGGGTCGTGATCGACGAGCACGGGATTGCCACCCGCAAGCCTAATTTGCGTGGGGAAGGTTTGCCAGTGAGGTCGAGGGATGATGACTTCGTCACCGGGATCGAGCAATATCTGGCCGAGAAAGAAAAGACCAGGTTTGGCGCCAGCTGTCAGCGCCACTTCATCGACCGACCAGTCCTCGCCGGTCTGCTCGGAAAACTCTGCCGCAAGGATCTTTCGAAGAGCCGGATGGCCAAGTGTATCAGTATAACGCGAGGCACCGTTTTCAAGAGCGGTGACGGCGGCACGGGTTAATCGCTCGGAGGGCGACAGGCCGAGTTCTCCGATCGTAAAATCGATCACACTGCTTGTGTCGAGGTTGACCGACAGCGCCGCAATCTGTGCCATTGAAGTGCCGGATGGGTGGATCGTTTCTGAGCGACGTGCAAAGCGCGGAGTCTCCAATGATGTGTCCATTCTTACTGCGCCGAGGCCGATGTGCAGTGCGACCATTTCTTCCTCCGTCTTCGTTTAAGCGGTCTGATGTTATGTTGATGGTGAATGTTGGCGGCTTGGGCCGTGAAACGCGGCGTCCGACTAACCGACGCTCGTCATCGGGATATCGACATGACGGCCAGGGCCATCGAGGCTGCGAGCGCGATGGCTGTTGCGACCGGTACGGCCTTGCCCCGGATTGCCGGCACTTTTATCGCTGTCGTGATGTGCAGGACCGCGAGCGCGATGAATAGGACCGACATAGTGGTGGGAAAGATGTGATCGGGGATGGCGTCGCGAACCAGCAAGAACACGGCGACGAGCGGTGTATCGTATGAGACCGGGATTCCGGCGAAACGAGCGTCCGCGGTCAGGCCGACATTTTCGAAATAGCTCAACCTGATCGCGCCGGCCAAAACCAACAGGAGGCTTGCCGCCAGAGATAGGGGGGCGCCATGCCCGATCAGTATGACGACCGTTGCGGGAAATACTACGCCATGGATAAAGTCGGCAAATCCATCGAAGCTTTTGCCGAAGTCGGCAGCGCCGGGACGTCTGCTGGCGCTTGTCTTGCGGGCGACGTGCCCGTCCCAATGGTCGAGGAACCAGGTCCACAACATGCAGGCCGCACCGAGTTCCAGATGTCCGTTCAGCGCCAAGAAAAAGCCCAAGACAGCAAACATGTACGCCGTTGCGGTGATCGCGTTTGCGTAGTCGCGCAGATATCCGATCATCGAGTTGCACCTCCGGACACAGCCAGCACCGAGAGACGCTCATGCGGGCTTGAGAAAATCCGCTCGGCGATGCGCAGGTCATCGGAACTGTCGATCTCGTACCATTTGAGATCGTCGCATCGCGTGGCCGCCATGCGCAGCCCACGCCTCTCGATGAGATTAGCGAACAGCTCCTCCGTGTAAGCCTTGACGGCACCGGCCCCGATCAATTCGTCCAGGAAGGGCACGATCTTGCCGCGAAGGTCGGGACTGCACATGCGGATCAGGTTCATGGTCTTGAAGAGCTGCGGTGAGCCGTCGGTGAGGTTGGCGGCCGTCTGCTTCATGCGGACTTCGGAGATGTATCCGTCGTCATTAAGAACGACCGCCGATCCCTCCATCGATACGTCGAAGGGTGCAACTGCCGAGGCATTGGGAGCGTCCTCCTCCGCCAGCCTACGAAGTGCATCGACCTCGAAAAAGACATCGCCTTCAAGGAGGTAGCAATCCCCGTGCAGGAGTGTCTCGCGGGCAAGCCAGAGCGAATAGGCGCTGCCGGTCTTGTCGAAGACCGTTGACTCGACATAGTTGATTTCCAGGCGGCCGAAGCGTCTGCCGCAAGCGTACTGGATGGCGTCCTTGCGATAACCGACGACGATCGTAACCTCTTCGACGCCGACCTCTTCCAGATTGCGCAGGGCATTGTGAAGGATCGGCGTGCCATTGACCTCGACCAGCGGCTTGGGGCGCAGATCCGTCAAAGGCCGCAGGCGGGAACCGAAACCGGCTGCGAGAATGACGGCTTTCTTCGGATGGTAATATGTCATTTCCTTCCCCTTCTTGATTGTTCGGGACGACGGCGTCATTCCCAGGCGTTGAGGACATCGACGAGGCGGGAGAGGCCGGCTTCGAGTTTTTCGGGCGGGATGCCATAGGACAGACGAAGGCCGGCTGGATCGCCGAAGGCGGTGCCGGACACGGTTGCAACACCGGCCTCTGCGAGGAGCGAATTGACGATCTCGTCGGCGGTTGCTGCAGCGCCGTTCATCAACGCCGGTTTCAACAGACCCGAAAGGTCGAGATAGAAGTAGAAGCCGCCCTGCGCCTTCGGAACGGGTACCCGCGTCAGCGACGAAAGCGCATTGAGCCCCACCTGGCGGGCGCTCGCAAGTTGCGACCGCAGCCTGCTCTCATAAGCTCCATCGGTTCGTTGCAGATGAGCGAGAACGGCGTGCTGCGCGATCACATTGGGATTGGACGTCGTGTGCGATTGCAGTGCCTTGACGGCATTGATCACCTCCCTCGGCCCTGCAAGATAGCCGATCCGCCAGCCGGTCAGGGCGAGTGACTTGCTGAAAGCGTTGACGATCAAGGTCCGCGAACGCACCTCCGGAACGAGAGAAACAATCGGATGATGGATCTGATGGCCGTGCACGAAGTCGCCGTAGCACTCGTCGAAGATGACCCATAGATTGCGGTTGATGGCGAGCTCGGCAATGCCGATCAGGGTCTGCACGTCGTAGACGGCGCCCGTCGGATTGTTGGGCGTGTTGATGACGATCGCTCGCGTCCGATCCGTGACGGCTGCCCGGATATCAGCGATGCGCGGGATATGGCCATTGGACCGCGTGTCGACGAAGACCGGTGTGCCGCCGGCGATCAGCACCTGGGCTGGAAAGGTCGTCCAGTAGGGCGCCGGGATGATGACTTCATCGCCGGGGTTGAGCAGCACCATCGCAGCGTTGAAGAGGGCCTGCTTGGCGCCTGACGTGACGGCAACCTCTTCTGCCTTCCAGATCTGCCCGGTATCGAGCGATACCTTTCTTGCGAGCGCTTCGCGCAGCTCCATCATGCCGACCGTGTCGGTATAACGATTGATGCCCTTGTTGATGGCATCGATCGCACCATCGCGGATGGCTGGCGCCAGATCGCTCCAGATCTCCCCGGCCGTCAGATCGATGATTTCCTTGCCGGCATCGGCGGCCGCCTTTGCTGCGGCGCGCGCCGCTGCGGTCCCTGATGAACCGAACAGATTTGTCCGTTGCGCAAGCATGTGCGCTCCTCCACGTCTGATGTTTTGGAATGGTTATGGCGCCGTTTCGACGGCCGTTATGCGATCTGCTTTGGCAGATACTGCTCTTCCGCCTGCGCCAGCTCGTCATAACCGACCAGGCTGAAGAGCTCCTCGAGGCCAGCAACCTGCTCCTCGATCCCGGCAATACTTTCTTCTGTCTGGATGCGGGCACAGATATCGCGCATGCCGGCAATGGCCGCCCGCATCGTGTGATTGGCCCAGATGACGGTCGAAATGCCGGCCTTGCGATAGGCGGAAACGGGCGTCCGGTAGTATTTGGTCGGCACAATGACGACAGGAAGCTTGTTGTCCCATTCCTTGGCAAAGGCGAGGATCTCGTCGGCAACCGCCTTGCGGGAATGAATGAGAATGGCGTCGGCGCCCGCCTTCGCATAGGCATGGGCTCTTGTCAGCGCCTCATCCAGCCCGTGGCCGGCGATCAGCGCTTCGATACGGGCAACGAGCGCGAAATCTGGCCCAGTCGTATCCTTCACGGCTTTTAGCCGGCCGCAGAATTCGTCGACATCTGCCAGCGGATGTCTGTCGCCGACGAAGGAGTTCATCTTCGGAAACCCCTTGTCCTCGATCGCCACACCCGAGGCACCACGCTGTTCGAGCTTCTTGGCGAGCAACCGGGCATTATTGAAGTTGCCGAAGCCGCTGTCGCCGTCGACCAGAACAGGAACACTGGTGGCATCGACCATGCGTTCGACGACGTCAACCACCTGCGTCCAGCTTGCCTCGTTGGCGTCGCGATAACCTAGCGCAGACGAGATCGAAAGCCCTGACGCCCAAAGCCCCTTGAAGCCGGCGCGTTCGGCAATCGCCGCCGAAAGGCCGTCATGGGCTTCCATCAGGAAGGATAGATCGTTGGAAAGAATGAGTTCGCGAAGGGTTGTCGATGAGGTGCTCACCGGCAAGGCTTCAGCATTCATCGGAAATGAAATTGCCTTGTTCATTGTCATGCCTCCTTCATAAAACTGATGCTTTATGAAAAAGGTTAGACTCGCAATAGGGGTTGAGAATATATCTTTGAATATATTTGGAGAACCTGCGGGTATAGTGGGTTTATTGCTGAAAAAACAGTTATGTACTGTGATATATTTTGAAATATATTCTGGAATATATCGTATTATATGTTCTGCGGCGTGCCCAGAATAAATGCCAGCATTATTTTTGTCCGATTTTGAGTGATATCCCCGATGGTCCCATTGCCCACTCGTCACGGGTTTCAAACGCAGGATTCCGATCAACACAATTGAACGTAGTATTGAATGGATGAGTATTGCACACGGTTGCAATGTCAGTGTAGCATGTCAATTGTTAGCCGGCGCGAGCCGGAAGATCGGAACGCAGGTGGAATTGGCGCATGACAAACGGGGATGAACTGCCGTCAGATCAGATCTTGTCGATGCGGGACGATCTTGATTTTGCACATGCCATCATGCGCCACGCAGTTCGCGCCAATCTCTCGGTCTTCTCTTTCGCAGGTCTGCGCATTCCCCCACTTCTTCAGTCGCCCGAACCGAACGGTGAGCTTCCGAAGCCATCGGAATTTGCCGGCGAACTCATTACCTTCCAGGAGCAATTGTACGACCGTATCGTCTCCTTGGCCGACAACAAGCGCATGCTTGGCGAGATCTGGGGGTTCAACGAACGCTCGCGCGCATTCCGGCAATCCGAGCTGACGACGACCAAATCGGCCAGGAAGGCGCTTGCCGAAACGGCCGATCTTGTGGATGCCCTTATCGTCCAGGACACCGAGCGGGTCCTGGAGATCCTCGATTGCAGTCTTCGCCGTCGCCTTCTGTTGCTTGCGGGCCAGACCGGAACGATACTCCCGTTTCCCGACGTCCGCCGGCGCAAGTAAAGTTTATCGGATCTCTAGGATAACTGGCCTGGACAACCGGGGCGGTGCACGGCGAATTGATATCTAGTAAATAGAAGTTGACTTTTGAACTCCTTGAGCGTGTATTATCGTCAATAATCGCCTGTGGGTAGTTGTATTCACCCGACAATCAATCGGCTCAACCTGCCACTAAACCGGGTTTGCCGTCGCTGTCCTGCAAACTTAATCGGGCGGCGCAGCGCTGGCAGGAGGCCTCAACCAATTTGTATGGAGGCGTTTCGATGATGAGGGGGCATGCCATAGCAGAGGGATCGCATACGGCTGATCGATCGAAAACCGGGCACGTCTACGCGCGGCTGAAATCTCTCCTCGTGACGCAAAGGGTGCCGCCGCGCGCCAAGCTCGACATCGGTGTGCTCGCCGATCATTTGCGGGTAAGTAAAACGCCCGTGCGCGAGGCGCTGATCCTACTTGCAAGCGAAGGCATCGTCGGCAGCGTACCGGGAAGCGGCTATTTCTCCAAGCCGTTGAGCTTCGCCGACCTCGCCGACGACTACGATCTGGCGCTCACCATCCTCACGCATGTCATCGAGTCGGATGTCGCCGCCTTCACGGGAACGGGCCTTCCGAGCCTGGAGCGCGCGCCGTTGGGAGGAAACGCGACAGACAAACCGGATCTCGCGCACGCCTATACCGATTTCATCGAAGTGCTCTATGAGCGGGTCGCCGGCATGGCGAACAACAGGAAATACCGGCAGGTGATCCAATCCTTCAATGGCAGGACGACCTTCATCCGCCATCTTGACCTCAAGCGACCGGCGCGGCTGACGAGGATCGCGCAAGACATGGAGGAGTTTCTGGATCTCCTGCGCCGCCACGACGCCAGAGGTGCTGCCGCAAACCTGCGGACGCAATATCGCGCCAAGCACGATCTGTTGCACGAACTTGTCAGCGAAGGAAATCTCGTTGCATTGCAGGCGAGCAACGATTGGGCACAAGGCCTCTGACGGCGGTGGAACAAGGATGTCCGCATCTTGTTCGTTTCTGAGCCACGATTGACTCCCTACGAGTCCGGCGGATAATCAAGACAGCGGCGCACGATGCCCGCTTCACATCGCTAGAGACCTCTCGCGCCAGAGCGCCAAAAGGCATTCCGTGCTCCGTCTTCCCAGCGGCTATGAGCTAGGGCAGCCAGCTATCCAGAGAACTGGGACGTGAACCGAAGACATCGAGGTGCTGTCCGGGTCGAGGCAGGCAAGGCGACCAGCTCTCGGTCGTCGAGTTTCAGGAGAACGCTTCCCGGTTCCACCATCTCGCCTTCGGCGAAAGGTATTTCCATGACCTGGCCATCAATGCGAGGGCGCACGTCAACTGATTGAAGCGGCGCCACTGTGCCGATGCCGTTGATCACCCGGTTGATGGTTTCGCCGATATCCTTGCTCTCGTCCTTCACCACGACCAACAGGTCGTCGTCAGGGCTGTCGAACCGGCTCTCGAGGCGGGATTGGCGACCAAAACGCATGTGCTGTGTTGCATCGACTGATCGATGGCAAGGCGCCGCTGAGCCGGGACGAAGCGGGTGGTTTCTCTTGGGTGCGCTTATTCACTTGCCGCAGGCGCGCCGTATCGGCGTGATGACCGTTCAGGTCAGATAAGAGGATGGGTTCTCCGCCACAAAATGGCCGAGCCGTTAGGAGGCGCTTCGGGACGCACTCCATCTCGCGTAATTCGAAAAGAACGGCGTGCGGGGATTGATTGGACGAGAGGTACAGAACTGCCGCGCCTGCTGGCCGCGCGACATTCCCCGAGCAGGATATCGAAAGGACTTGGAAGAATGCCGCGAAAGACGGAGTCTGAGTTGAGAGCGGTTCTGGGCATAGAAACTGCGTGGACGGATCGCGAACCGACCGGCGTCGTCTTGATCTGCGAAGAAAGCTCCGGTTGGCGCCTGATAGAGGCCGCAACTTCGTGCGGGACATTTTTTCGGTAGGAGAGAGATGCCGATCGCGAACTATTGCACCTGGTCTCTGGCAGCCACGACTTCTCCGGCGACTTCCAGCCCCAGAACGGAGCTGTCGCCGTATGATTGGTTGCCGTACGTCCGCGCGCTGGAGGATGTCGGCGCGGTTGACGCCCCGCAGCCATCACTCCGAGGAGCGTATCGTCTCGACGAAGAATGGGAAGGGAAACTTCGGCCGGTCTGAAAACCTTCGCCTCGCCGAAGTCGTCGAAAACGATCGCTTGCATCTCATCGCTTCACTTCGCCAGTGCGTGGCGGGCAATGCTCGCAGCAAATAGGGGAGTCTCGCGGCTGTTGTGGTCGCCGCCCGCGGCCTGCCGGGCTGCAGCGGCATCGTCGTACTTGGTACCATATTCTTCGAGGAAGGCCATGAAGGCGTCTGTCGGATGAGCGGTAACCCGGTTGGTATACCGGGTGCGACGGTCGTCGATCTTCTCGGCGATCAGCTCCCAGACGACATTGACCTGGGTGCGGCCATTGACCGTGAACACATCCGAGATGGAGTTCATCCGGCAGTAAGTCGGCCCGGCAACCTCGGCCACGTAGTGCTGGACTACCAGTCCGGAGCCGATCTGTTCGACGTTGATCGACATCCGGCGGCCGTCGTCAGTCCAGGTGATTCCGGCTGCGATGTGGTCGGGAGGGCAGCACCGCAGATATTCGGCTTCCGGCAGATTGAAGAGCCAGTCGGCGATGTCGATCGCTTCGAGCGGCACCTCAATTTCGGCGGAGTACGCAGACTGCGAAAGAACGTCGTCCAAGACCTTGACCATCTGATTGTTCCTTTTGTTGAGTGGGCAGGTTGCCCGCTGACGAGAAGGACTGTGCTCCGGATGCCTGTAGATGATAACGAACTGATTACTCGAAACCGTTTTGCATTGTAGGCAAAGATGAAGGACCCAAGGTTCGCCGAATATCTCGCCATCTATGTCGATGTCGTCCGGACGGGCAGTTTCTCTGCCGCTTCACGACGCCGCGCGGTTACGCCCTCGGCCATAGTCCGTCAGATCGATGCGCTGGAGCAGGATCTGGGCGTCACGCTTCTGGTTCGCTCGACGCGGGCTTTGTCATTGACCGATGCCGGGAGCCACCTGTTCGACAGGGCTCAACGTCTGCTCAACGACCTGACCGATACCCACGCCGAGGTCGCAGCGTTCGATGATGCAGTTACCGGGACGCTTCGCATTGCTTGCTTTCCGACCTTCGGAAAACGTTATGTTATCCCGGTCCTGGCATCGCTTGCGAAGGAGCATCCGGATCTTCACGTCGAACTCGATCTGACCGAGCGGCTCGCGGATCCCGTCGCGGAAAGGCTGGACCTAGTGGTGCGGATGGGCGAACTGCGGGACAGTTCCCTGATCGCGACCAGACTCGCACCGCTGAACAGGATCCTGGTTGCGAGCAAAGAATATCTCGAGCGTCACGACACGCCGACTGGCATCGAAGACCTCCACCGACATCGTCTATTGGACAAACTGCACGGGAACGACCTGTTGGGATGGTCGGACATATTGGGAACCCCGGCTGGGCTGGCCTGCGGGCATCTGGCGTTTCGATCCGATGACTTCGAAGCGCTTAACGCCGCCGCGATGTCTGGTATGGGCGTCGCCTTCCTGCCGAGCTGGGTCGCGGGGCCTGCCGTGAAATCGAGCGGGCTTGTCCGTCTCCCGCTTAACGGCGAGCGGTGGAACGAGCGGCCTTCCGGTATCTATCTCTTGCGGGCACTTCAGGCTCCATCCGCCAAGATCAGAGCATTCTCCGAAGCGCTCAGAGCACATATCGGCACGCCTGCCCATTGGGACTAACGTGGCCCGGACCATGGCGAGACAGCGCTCTTCCGATGATGCAACAGGCGATCCGCAAGCGAAGCCAAGCGGAGGGAACGCGTCAATCCGGGGTTATGTAGGAACGCCCACCAGATGAATTGAATCCGTCCGGCGAAGCGGTGGCACTGAGACAGTAAGTTGCTGGGACGAGCGATCCGACCCTGATCTCCACAAGTGAGCGCCAAATCCCCTTGTTCGAGACTTATCGGCGTAGAAGGGGTTAGATCATAAGCCGGTGACAACTTCCAATCCTTGTTCTTGGCGATTGCGGTATGGTTCCGCGGATGATCGTAGGTATTGGAAATCAGCGCGTTAAAAGACATCCGTTTGAATAGTTCGTGTACTTGCCGCTGGGGTGCCTCGCACACACGACGAAGTTCTTCGGCGAGCAGGATGTAGGACCAAAGATCACGTGAACGGTCACTGTCATCCGCCCGGAGGAGGGTCAGCGCGCTCACCATCCTCGCCCGGTCATAACCACCCTGCGCTTTTTCACGATCAAACCGCTTGACCAGAAGAACGTAACACTCTGACGGATCGCCTTTAGAAATCGTCATTCAATGTCCTTTGTTGTCTGGCCCGTGTTGGTAATCGAGCACTCTCAAGGGCTTTCCCTTCATCATCCGAGTCGGGGTCGGCTATTTGTGCAAGCTGATCCGCCATCCCGAATACCCAAAGCATGGCGGCGTAGACGGCAATGCTCGTGGACGCCTTCCCGTTCTCGGCATCCGAGACCACGTGTCTGCCGACGCCAATTTTTTCAGCCACATCCTGCATTTTCAAATTCCGTCGAAGGCGCGCCGTCCTTAGGTTCGCGCCGAGAGTTGTTAGTGAACGGTCCACCATGTACGGGGGGGCTAAACTCAAGGCATTTCTTTTGGACATGGCGGTTAAATCCTCCGCAAACTCACTTTATGGTCGTTTTAACAACCATAGTACCCCGCGCCGATAGCATGTCAAGGATGGTTGATAAAAACTACATTATTGACGTTTAAGGTACTTTTATCGGCCATATAGAGTAGACGCGAAATAACATTTGGCAAGGAATTAACCACGCGCCCGGAGATGGAAGGTAAATTTCGCGAAAAGGACTTCCGGAAGCAGCGCTGGTTCCCTCTGAAGAAAGCCGTGCGCGAGGCCGCCCAGCCGGGCCTGCGCACTCTGCTATCCAAGCTTGAGAATGCGGGCATTTGAAGTTTGGTTTTCGGGGTTCGTTTTCGAAAGCGCGTCGGCGGAGTTGCTGCGCGACATCTTCAAGGCATAGAGGCAGGCGGAGTGGATGAGGGCTTTTGAGCGGACGGGTCCAGCATGAGTTCAGCATGTTGGCGGAGCCCGTAGCTTGAGCCCGAGAAATCAGTCGGCTAACAGCTCCGCACTGCCAGACGCTAGGCGCGGATATTTCGACGATCGAACTGCTGGATGTCGAGGACGTGCCAATGTCCTATACCCCAGGCAATCCTCTGCGGGTGCGGTTGCGGGTGATAGCCAACCTGTCGGGATGAAGTGGGGGAGTTGCAATCGGATGGATGGGCATTTCTCCGCACCTAAACCTGTCCGTTGTGAGCGGCCGTAGGTGCCGACCAAGAAAGCCCAAAACCGATCTTCCGGTCTCGATATGCCAACGGGTGCTGTGCCAGCCCCCATCATCCGTTGGCGGTTCAGCCCTTTTCAATGGCATTTGAAGCGGTGAGTGCAACTTCGGTCGAAGAGCACTTGGTCATGCCAGCATGTTCCGCCGCAATGAGGCGACGCTACCGCTCCTCAAGTTGACGATGCTGTCGCAACCCCCGAGATTTGCGCGGAGCCAGACAGTTTCCGTTTCAGCGTGGTTGCCCACGCGGTGCGAATTGACGTATCGACAATCGGCACAGTGGGGATTTCGAGCTGTATGAGTGACGATTCGGGTGATTTCGATGAGGAGTTGGAACGTGCCCGCGTTGCCTGGCTCTATTTCATCGGTGGCCAGACGCAGCAGGAGATTGCCCAGCGGATGAACATCACCCGGCTGAAGGTCAACAAGATCATCGGCCAGGTGCGCGAGTCGGGAAGCGTTCAGGTCAATGTCAGCCTGCCGCTCACCGATTGCATCGAGCTCGCCGATCGGGTCTCGGCGCGATACGGGCTCGCTGAAGCGGTGGTGGTGCCGGATCTCGACGACTATATCGAACAGAAGCGGGTGATCGGCGAGGCGGCGGGGTCGCTTGCAAGCAAGCTGGTGGATGAGCGTGATATGGGCATCGGCATCAGCTCGGGGCGGACCCTGAGCTTTGCCGTTCGTAACCTGAACGCGCGACCGAAGTCGGATAGCTGGGTCGTCGGGCTGACCGGCGGCGTGACGAGCGGCTCGTCCACTAATACGTTCGAGGTGGCGACGGCCTGTGCGAGGGCGCTCGGCGTCGAATGCCATTATCTAACGGCACCGATCTATTGCGCCAATCCCGAAAGCCGCAATGCGCTGCTGCTCAGCGATGAACTGACGGATGTTCTGGCCCGCACCGAAATTGCGGATATCGGCATCGTCTCGTGCGGAGCGCTGACGCAGGATACATCGCTAACGCAGATCCGTGTCGTCAAGGACAATCTCGATACCGTCCTGAAACGTGGCGCCGTTGGGGAATTCATGGGCTGCTTTCTCGATGCCCGCGGTCAGGCAATCGATCACTTCCTCAATGAATCAATCATTGCCCTGCCGCCGGACAAGCTGAAGCTGAAGCCGATTTCCATTCTTGTCTCCGGCGGCATCAAGAAGATCCCGATTATCCGGGCGGTGCTGCGCGCCGGTTATGTCAACCGACTGGTCACCAATGAGGGCGTCGCGCGAGCCCTGTTACAAGGCCCGCGCTGACGCGGCTTTTCATCAGGCGAGCGTCTGCTGGAGGGCGGTCGCCATCGCCCGCAGTGTAATGAAGGTCGAAGCGGCGCCCGGATCAATATGCCCGATAGACCGTTCGCCAAGCTTGGCTGAGCGGCCCCGGCGCGATTCCAGCGCGGCGGTCGCCTTCATGCCGGCTTCGCCGCCGTCGCGAGCAGCAATCAGCACTACCAAAGCGGAACCGCCATTTTCGGCTGCCTGCAATGCAGCCTCGACGGCCGGGACCCAGGCATCGATCATCGTCTTGTCGCCGGGCTCGGCGCGGCCGCGATCGCGAATGCCCTGGCAGGCAGCACTCAGCCATTCGGCCATGCCGATGCCGTCGAGATTGAGACGGTGGCTGACCGCCATACCGGCCCGCAAGAAAGCGGTCGCGTAAAGCGGCCCGGAGGACGCGCCGACCGCATCGAGGAACGCCTTGGCCATGCGCTTGCAGATACTTTCGATCGTCTCGTCGTTCTGGATATCCTCCAGCGCATGTTGAACCGCCTTCCAGCCAATCTCCATCGTCACGCCGTGGTCACCATCGCCAATCACGCCGTCAAGCTCGGAGAGCAAGTTCTTCTCGGCAATGATCTGCTCACCGACCAAATGCATCATCGTACGGAAGATCGCCGGCGAAACGTCGCCATCCGTCAGGAGTTCCCGCGGCTTGTCCTGCGCCGTCGTTGTCATCTCTGCAACACGACCCGCCCTGCGGCTGCGCGTGGCGACAGCATCGGTCTTCTCGAAAGCGCCCACGGCCAGTGCCGGCGTACGGCAAGGATGATCGAGAAGGACCTGCAGAGTGTCATCAAGTTTCATCAGCGTCACCGAGGCGCCGGCCATTTCGAGCGAGGTCGCATATTCGCCGACCCAGGATGCATGGATCTCGATGCCAAGGGCATCCAGCCGCTGCTTGACGCGACGGAAGATCACATAAAGCTCGATTTGCGAGGTCGCACCGAGGCCGTTCACGAGGACGGCGACACGGTTGCCCGAAGCAAGGTCGAGCTCCTTCAAAAGCGCGTCCATCAGCTCGTCGGTCACCACATCTGCCGGCGCCAGTTTCTGACGCCTTATGCCGGGCTCGCCGTGCAGGCCCATGCCAATTTCCATGTCTTCGCCGCCGATGGTGAAGTTCGGTTTGCCGGTCTGCGGCAGCGAACAGGGGCTCAGTGCTACGCCAATGGATCGCGTCGCATCATTGGCAGCCAGCGCGAGAGCCTCGACGCGCGCCAGGGGCTCACCGATGTCGGCGGCTGCGCCTGCGATCTTGAAGACAAAGAAATCGCCGGCGATGCCGCGGCGTTCGGATCTCCGTTCGATTGGCGCGGAGGCCACGTCATCAGCAACTGCAATGTGGCGAGCGACGATGCCGCCCTGCTCCAGTTCCTCGGCGGCCATGGTGAAGTTCAGGACGTCACCCGTGTAATTGCCGTAAAGCATTAGCACTCCGACGCCGCCATCTGCCGCACGGGCTGCTTCAACAATATGGGCCGGGGAGGGGGAGGCAAAGACGTTGCCAACGGCTGCGGCATCGGCAAGCCCGCGCCCGACATAGCCGGCAAAGGCCGGCTCGTGACCAGAACCGCCACCGACGACGATCCCCACCTTGCCGTCGCGCGGTCCATCGACAGCGACGACGGCCCGCCCGGTTGCCCCTTCGACCCGCAGCATGTCGGGATGAGCTCCCACCATGCCTTCGATCATTTCCGCGATGATGTTGTCCGGCGCATTGATGAGCTTCTTGGTTTTGACTTCCTGGTTCATTCTACGTTCTTTCGTCATATCGATGCTGGCGGTTGCTTACGCGTCATGGCGGAGGTAACGGCGGGAGATGGCGTCGAAGGAGATGGCGAGCACGACAATTGCGCCGGAGACGATGCCTTGCCAATAGGGTGACACGCCAAAAAGCACAATGATGTTCTCGATGATCGCGATGATGCCGGCGCCGAAGATAGCTCCGATCGGGCTGCCGATGCCGCCGGTGGTCGCCACTCCCCCGATGACGGAGGCCGCGATTGGCGCGAGCACCCAGGTATCGCCGATCGATGGCTGCGCCGTGCCGAGACGAGCCACCATCAGGACGCCGGCAAGCGCGGCAATTGCACCGGCCGCGACAAAGACGATCAGCCGGACGCGATCAACGCGGATACCAAGCATGCGGGCGCCGGCCTGATTGTTGCCGATCGCATACATGTACCGACCGAACGGCGTCTTCAACATCACGAAAGTGGCAATGGCGAGGGCGGCCAGCATGATGAGAAAGGGCGCGGGTATACCGAAGACATCACCTCGTCCGAGAACCTGAATTTCGCGCGGAATGCCCGTTATCGCAACACCGCGCGTCAGCACGAGGTTTGCGCCACCAAACATTCCGGCCGTACCGATGGTCAGCACGAGCGAATGAAGCTTGAGTACGGTGACCAACAGTCCGTTGAGAAGTCCAAGGCAGGCTCCGAGCAGGATCGCAAGCAGCATTGAGGAATACGGATCGAAGCCCAGCCGGATCATCAGGATACCGGAAATAACGCCGCACAGACCACCGACGACGCCGAGCGACAGATCAAGCTCGCCAAGCACCATCAGCATGGATTGCGCGATGGTGATCAGCCCGACAAAGGCAAGTCCGCGGGCAATAACCGAAAGATTGTATGAGGTCAGAAAATAGGGTGAGATCAGCGCAGAAAGCGTGAAGATGACTGCAAGCGCCACGAAGACGCCGGCAAGCGGGCTGCGCATCAAAAGCGCAAAGGACTTAGTTTGCATCGGCTTTCGCCTCCGTGCCGAAAATGGCACCTATGAGTGTTTCATTGCGGGTGTTGGCCGTGTCGAACTCTCCGGTGATTCGGCCATGATGCATCGTGACAATGCGGCTTGCGCACTTCTTGAGCTCATCGAGTTCAGAGGAGACGAGGATGACGCCGACACCCTCCTCGGCGAGGCCTCTCATGATCTTGTAGATCTCGCTCTTCGTGCGGATGTCGATGCCTTTCGTCGGCTCATCGAAGATGAGGACGCGTGGCCGCGTGGCCATTGCTCGGCCGATGATCGCCTTCTGCTGGTTACCGCCGGAAAGCTGCGATATCCGCTTGCCCATGCCGGCGGTGCGGATGCCGTAATCATTGATGATCTTCTGCACGGCCTCGCGCTCGCGGCCGTCGCTGATGCCGAAGGAGCCTTTGGTCAGCGAAAGGATGGAGATGCCGATATTCTCGCGCAGCGAAAGCAGCGGAAAGATGCCGTGATGCTTGCGCTCCTCGGAAAGATAGAGCATGCCGCCGGCAACCGAGGCCGACGTGTCGTTCAGTACCCACTGGTTGCCGTTGACGCGGACCTGCCCTGCTGACGCCTTGAGGAAGCCGAAGATCGTTTGCATGACTTCCGACCGTCCCGCGCCGACAAGTCCGGCAAAGCCGAGGATCTCGCCGCGTCGCAGTTCAAAGCTGACGTCCAAAAAACGCGTTCCGCAGAGACCACGGACTTCCATGATCGTGTCGGTGACGGGTACCTGAGGACGGAAATGCTCGTCCATAGCGAGATCGCGCCCTGACATGGAGCGAATGAGATGCGTCTCCTTGATGTCGGCGATCTGTCCGCTTTCGACCTTTTCGCCGTTGCGCAGCACGGTGTAGTCGTCGCCGATCGCAAAGACTTCATCCATCTTGTGGCTGATGAAGACGATTGCATGGTCGCGATCGAGCAGGCCACGGATGACCTTGAAGACGCGGTCCACCTCCACCCGCGTGAGTGACGAGGTCGGCTCGTCGAGGATGAGCACCTTCATGTTGGCATTGGTGCAGGCACGCGCGATCTGCAGCAGCTGCTGGTCCGATACTGAAATATTGGCGACGAGATCGCGGGGATCCGCCTCGATGCCGAAGCGTTCGAGAAAGCCGGTTGCTTCCTGAGCGAGCGCGCTGCGGTGCACGAGAAATCCGCCGTGCCCTGTCCGGTCAAACGGCATGAACAGGTTCTCCGCGACGCTCATCTGCGGAAAGAGATTGAGTTCCTGCGGAACATAAGCGACGTTCTTGTAGAGCATCGGCTCGTTGGTCGGGTCGCGCCCGTCGATCTGAACCGTCCCGCGGGAGGGCCTGTCGGTGCCGGTGAGGATCTTGACCAGCGTCGACTTGCCAGCGCCGTTCTCGCCGGCCAGAATGTGCGTGCGGCCAAGTTCGATCGAAAGATCGACATCGTTGAGGGCGGTCACGCCAGGAAAATCCCGACCGAGGCCGCGTGTTTCGAGATAAGCCATTTTATACCTACACGTAGGACCGATATGAAAGAGGCGCGGAGCAACCCGCGCCTCGAAGCAATCCGATCGTGTCGATCAGCCGCCCACGTTCTTCTTGGTGAGGAAGGCGTTGCCGGTGTCGAGGTAGCCGGGGACCGGGGCGCCTGTTGCCTGGGCCCAGAGCAGCATCACCGACCAGTAGCCTTGCAGTTCCGGCTGCGAGGCCGACGAGCTGTCGGCGACGCCGTTGCGGATCATGTCCAGCATTTCCGGCAGGTTATCGAGGCCGACGAGCGTGACCTTGCCCTGCTTGCCAGCTTCCACGATCGCCTGACCGATACCGATCGGACCGGCGGCATCGGACGCGACCCAACCCTTCAGGTTTGGGTTTGCCTGCATGATGGCGGCAGCCTGCTGCTGGGCGGTCTCGATGCTGTCGTTGTCGATGCCTTCGGCAACGACGTTGATCCCCGGATGTTCGGCGAAGACCTTGCGGTGGCATTCGGCGCGGATCGAATGGTTCGGTGCGGTCGGTACGCCCTGCATGATGGCGACTTCGCCCTGGCCGCCGAGAACCTCGACGAGACGGCGCGCGGCGATCTTTGCCTGCTCGCAGAAGTCAGAGCCGATATGCGGGATTTCCATACCTTCCGGAGGCACGGAATCGAAGATTACCAGCGGAATCTTCTGCCCCTGCGCTTCTTCGAGCGAGGCGCGGTTGCCTGAGGGATCGAGCAGGTCGAGCGCCAGACCGTCCGGCCGCGTGGAGAGCGCACTATCGATGATCTGGTTCTGCTGCACGACGTCTGCGGCTTGCGGTGCCGAATATACGATTTCGACGGACGCGCCGGTCTGGGCCTTGATGGCGGCTGCGGCCGCCTGCGCGCCGTTATTCACCTTGTCGAACCAGGGGTGCACGACTTTCGGCACGATGACGAAGCGATAGCTGTCTTTTTTGGTGGTTCCGATGGCGTCCTGTGCCCAGACGACGCCCGGGATTGCAAGTGCGGCGCATGCCAGCACTGCGGCTAGTTTCTTCATGATGTCCTCCCTTGGTGCAGGCGAAAAATCCTCCCGCCTGAGTATTGGAACGAGGGCTTTGCAAGGGGCTCGTTCCCACAACTCAAAGCCCGCGAGCACATCAATACATATGTAATTTTATTTTTACAATAGTAAATCTTCGCGCTGAAACTCCCTCATTTTCGCTATTTCGTTGGTTGAAAGGACAGCAGACGCGAGCGGGGGCATCCGATCAGACTCTGTCGCAAGCTTTTAGAAACGGTTTGAGGCACGGCTTTCGCTGGACACGGTCGCAATCGAGGAGTTCTCGGCATTGCGCTGAGTGCGCGGTCGTGTCTATGGCTCAAAGTGATATCGATAGGCTCGATCTCCTCGCCGACCCAGACGAGCCGCGAGACCTGATCGGCTTCGTTGTCCACATCGGTGATGTCGCCGATACCGAATTCGCTCGACTCCGTCATGATGGTTTTTCAGAGCCTGACAAAACGAACATAGCGGTCTATGCTTGAGATCGATCTTCTGTCACCGCGCAGGCCGCTCCTCACCCTGATGGTATCTCAAGACCAACAGCACTGATGTACCAGGCACCCCCGTGCTCAACCGTCGAGCTCACTCCACTCTTCGCGTAGCAGTGACATCAGGACCAAATCCTCCCGGCTTCCGTCCTGAGCCGAAGCGCTTGGCGCATAGTGCCTTCCTGGATGAAGCCGATTCTTCTGTAGACATCTTTCGCATGCACATTAGAGGGGAGCAGGTCGAGCCAGAGCCGTCCGACATCGTGGAGAGCGAAGACCAGTCGGCAAATCTGACGCAAGAATGCCGATCCGTGGCCCAAGCCCGTCTGCGCCATCGCGATGCGGTGAAGCTGGGCGTTCCCCATGCCGTCATCGTCCAGACGAACCACGGCGAAGCCGACGGGTTCCGCTCCGAGATGGCATAGAAGATAATTGGTGTTCGTCGTTTCGATCCGTCGCCGATGTTCGTCCGCATTGAAGCTGCCGATCAAAGCGGCATAACCAAGAGTGCGTTCTACCGACATGATAAAAGGAATGTCGGCTTCGGTGGCGGGGATGATCGAAAGAGGCTGCGCTGAAGGGGAAGTATCCATATCGTCACTTCTTCCGTTCAGCACTCACGCGGACCGACGGTTTCGAGTGGCGCCTCATGCCAACCTTCGGCTCGGGTCAGGTAGGCAACACTGCGATATCCGCAGCGGCGATCGTAGCGAGCGACCGGCCGAGCCCCACTCCGACAGTCTGCACACCATGGCTGTCGTCACCGAGGGTGACAGGAATTCCCATTCTGTGGGGGCGTTCGAGAATTTGTGGAAGCGGGTAAACAGGCCCATAGCCATTGCGAAAGGCTGCGCAGTTGACGTCGAGTATGGATCCGTTCGCCTTGATGGCGTCGAGCGTCCTGTTGATGGAGCGAACGACCCGATCGGAGAAGACAAAGCCGGGAGGTTCGTATTTTCGAACGAGATCCAAATGCGCGACGATATCGGGCCTCAAGTCCCCCACCATACCCATCACCTGATCGAAATAGGCAAGGCGCGGTTCTCCGTGCCACCGAGATCGGCACCCAATGCCGCCGTGTCGCTTGCGGAGTAGTCAATCCATCTGCCACTGATGTCATGAACGCTGCCGACAATGTAATCGAAGGCATGGGCTACACGCAGCCGGATCATCGCTTCGAGCCAGCCTTCTGGCGGCAAGGTCTCCGTTTCCTGCCGGCGCGGCCTTTTCGATGCGATCATGGATCCGGTCGAGCGTGTAGGATGTGGGATCGGGCGTAGCGAACCTACTTTCCGACCGAAAATTATATAGAAATATTGGTCAGTAACAAGGCAAGCCTTTACTGACCAAAGTGTGTATCAAGATATTGGTCAGTGGACGCCGCTTCGCACCGTCCTTGCCGAATGGCCGCCTTGCAGCCTACGTCTTCGGCAGCGATCAGCCAACGATCGACCGCTTCCTCCACGGCTTCCCCCTCCGGCGGCGGCGTCACAGCCGAGCTTGCGGAGGCAGTCGATGAACCGGACCTCAAGACGCTTTTCGAAAGGGGCCCGATGAGTAGCGAAATTGCTGAGACATGGCTCTAAGTACGGTCCGGACAAGCCGCAGGCAGGGTACGACGTAGTCCCAGAACTGCCGTACCCCCATGCCTTTCATTCAAAGTTACCTTGTCTCTCATCGCTTTATGCTGAGGCTCACTTAATCGAAATGCGAAGCTCCGCACGGAGCCCACCCTCCGGTCGACTATACAAGAGGACGATGCCATTTAGCCGGCGCGCGGCCAGTTCAGCTATCGCCAGTCCCAGTCCGCCGCCCATTATCGCTCCAGCATATTCAATATAGTTCGATATAAGAGCCGCCCTTCGTGAGAAAGGCGGCCGAGCATCTACTGATGGAGCCGGGTGCCGCTCAGAACTCCGACCATTCCTCTGCTTTTATGGCGGTATTGCCGCGGATCATCTGGACCGACCTTCTAGCAGACAAGGGCGCGTTGGCAGAAGATATTGGGTTCGAATGTGACGACAATGGCGCCTGATCGCCAGGCAGCTTGAACTGATTGACGAGATCGCGCAGACGGGTGGCCTCTGAGGCCAGCGCTGCCGATGCCGCTGTCGATTGCTCCACCATCGCGGCATTTTGCTGTGTCGTCTGGTCCATTTGATTGACGGCGGTGTTGACTTCGGCAAGCCCCGTGGACTGCTCGCGAGCCGAAACGGCAATCGCATCCATCAAACCATTTATTTGCACGACGTGATCACCGATTGCCTTTAAAGCCGTGCCCGTTTCACCAACCAGCGACACGCCGGAGCTGACCTGCGTTCCAGAAGCGGTAATCAGCGCCTTGATCTCCTTGGCCGCCTGCGCGGAGCGTTGGGCCAATTCGCGCACTTCCTGAGCGACGACCGCGAAACCTTTGCCGGCCTCACCGGCGCGTGCAGCTTCGACACCGGCGTTGAGCGCCAAGAGATTGGTTTGGAAGGCGATTTCGTCGATGACGCCGATGATGTTGGAGATCTGCCGAGAGCTTTCCTCGATCCGCCGCATGGCTTCGACCGCCTGCGAGACGACCTCGGCCGACTTGGCCGCATTCTGGTTGGCGAGCGCCGCGACGCTGCGGGCCTCCTCAGTGCGCTTCGAAGAGTTGCGAACGTTGACCGTAATCTGGTCCAAGGCTGCTGCCGTTTCTTCAAGGGCCGCGGCCTGCTGCTCTGTGCGTTTGGAAAGGTCGTTGGCGCCGCCTGAGATCTCGCGAGTGCCGCTGTCCATGCTGGCAACACTGTGCAGGACAGAGCCAATGGTCTGGGCGAGTTGCCGAAGCGAATCATTGAAGTTCTGCCGAAGCGGTTCGTAGTCAGTTGCGAAGGCTTCGTTGAGCTGGAAGGAGATGTCGCCTTCCGCCAGGCGTTTCAGACCCTCGCCCAGGGTTTCGGTAGCGTGACGAAGTTTTCCGGCCTCTTCCTGCATCCGTTTCTGGCTGGCGAGGCGTGTTTCCTCGGTTTGCCCGCGGGCGGCCTCCGCCTCTTCTTCGAGTTGCCTGTTGGCAATCGCGTTCTGTCGGAAAACTTCGACGGCGGCGGCCATTTGTCCAACCTCATCCTTACGGCCGACGCCGGGAATAGCGATGGCAGTGTCGCCGGAGGCCAAGGTTCTCATGGAGCCGGCAATCTGAACCAGCGGTGAGACGAGGCTCTTCTGCAGCAGGAACAGCAGGGTTACGACAGCCGCCGCCATGGCGGCGGCGCCCAGGAGAATAGTCATGCGGGCGGTGTCAGCAGCCTCATTCGCGCCCTTCGTGCGTCCGTCCAGTAGGGCGGCCTCATCGGCAGTGATCTCTGCAATCTTTGCACGAACTCCGTCCATCCATTTCTTGCCTGCGCCTTCCATTTCCATGGCACGCGCCTGCTCGATGGTGGCCGGGTTGCGCATTAGCGCAATCTCTTTGGTCGCGACTTCTGCCGTCCAACCTTTAACGAGCACGTCAAGGTCGGCAAGGCGTTTCTGCTGGGAGCTGTTGTCCGATGTCAGTTTGACGACGTCATCAAAGGCCGCCTTGTAGTTCTTCTCCCCACTATTGTACGGCGCGAGAAAGTCCTCGTTACCGGAGATCAGGTAGCCGCGCACGCCGGTTTCGCGATCAACCATCGCCGCAACGATCGCCTCGGCTTGCTTCAGCACCTCATAGGTATGAACGGTCCATCCGTTGGCCGTCTGCTGATATGACAATGACGACCAACTCAGGGCGTTGACGACGAGGCTGATGACGATCACAAGCGCAAAGGCTGCGATCATCTTCACGAGCGTGCGGAGATTGTTAAGAAGCTGCATGATTGCTTTCCGGTTGGCGGTGGTTCTGCGGCGCCGGACCAAGCGGCTCGCAACCACGGGCGGGGTGCTGATGATGGTAGAATTTCACATTGCTGCTTTTCTGACTGCTGCACGCGCGATGTCGATGCCCATCAATCTTGGGCACAAGATTTCCGGGAATGGGAATTCACAGCAAAGGGAAGCATTCGATGGTTGGGGCCGCCGGAAAGCGGCGACGGCGGGTTTGCCACGAGTGGTTCATCATGAGCTTCGTGGCGTATTGACCCGGCAGGATCACGGGATTCTAAATACGTTTATTGCAAAATAAAGCTAATAAAGTTCTAAATTAGAGAATCTTCGTGAAATGTTGGTCGCACCATCTGATCTTTTTCTAGATATGGTTCTCGGTTGGGCCAAGAGCGTTTCCTTTATATACTTGTAGGACGTTCACATGTGCGGACTCAACTGTGGGTAGGGCTCAGAAATACAACGCCACAGCCAATGAACCTCGGTCTTGGACGGCATTGAAGGCGCTGGAAGCAGTGCTGGCGTCAACACACTCCGCGAGATCCAACCTGATCCGTCGCTCTGTGGTCAGATAACGTCAGTGAGGCCTTACGCTTCTTAGCCTATGGAAATCCCCTGACGTGTCTTCAAAATGCATTTTGCCTTTCAGGACTAGTGATTTAACAATCGACTGAAGTGATTGGCTAAAGCGCAACAGCGATGAGACGGGTCTACGTTCGTACCCTTTCAGGAACAAACGTCCCGCTTCCTGGCCCTGTGCAAGCGCTGCTCAATTCCAGCAGCACCTCTTCGACGTGCCTCCAATACCCGGGGGCGAAGAGCGTCTTCCAGTTCACAAAGTGTTGCTCCGGGCTTGCAGACGACCTGGTGCCCGGCATTAATCAGACGAACGCCCTTCAGCCGCGTCGTGTTAATGACGATGACATCCCGATCATAATCATTGCCGTGCGGCGTTGATCCGCCCCTCAGGCCGGTGTTCGAAGCCTGCATGATGACGATCGTATTGGCCGCGACACAGGCCTGTAGCGCCACAGCGCGACCAGAGAGCCCGGTCTGATGACGGCAAGCGCCTTGCCGCCGTCAAAGCGAAATCCGACACTATATGATCTCGTCTCTGCGGCATCGGTCATAACATAGCGGTGCCTGGCGATCCGCTTGAGAGTATCGATCAGGGCCGAGGCTTTCCGCGAATGCTCGTTCGGGGAAAAGATCAAATCGGAAGTGCTGGCCACCGATCATCTATCCTGTTTGATTTGCTGGCGTTGGCTGCCGAGCCCCTCGAGACCCAGTTCGACGATGTCTCCGGATTTCAGGAAGCGCGGTGGCTTCATTCCCATGCCAACACCCGGCGGGGTACCGGTCGAGATGATGTCTCCGGGCTGCAAGCTCATGAACTGGCTGAGATAGGATACGAGATAGGCAACACCGTAGATCATGGTCGTGGTCGAGCCGTTCTGCATCATTTCGCCATTGACCTTCAGCCACATGCTGAGGTTCTGGGGCCGGTCGGTCCGAACGTGTCGCAGCTCTTGCCTTTCTTCCATTGTCCGGAGCGTTCAGTCTGGAACGCCCGCTCCGAAACATCATGCACGACACAATAGCCTGCCACGTGATCCAGCGCGTCGGCCTCTGAAACACATTTGGCTGTCTTGCCGATCACGACCCCGAGTTCAACCTCCCAGTCCGTCTTCGTGGAACCCCGCGGAACGAAAACATCGTCGTCAGGTCCGACGATGGCCGAGGTCGCCTTCATGAAGATAATCGGCTCCGGTGGGACTGCGGCTCCTGTCTCCGCCGCATGGTCAGAGTAATTGAGGCCAATGCAGATGAACTTGCCCGTGCCCCTGACACATGCGCCAAGACGCGGAGAGCCTGAAACTGTGGGCAACATTCACGTTGGTGATATCAGTTGCTCAGGTACCGGGGGTGGTGAACAATCCCGCAAATTCCGGGTCGGCGTTGCAACGCAGCTTTATGGCTGCGATCGGCTGTTGTCTGAGATCTGTGGGGACAGCCGCCGCGAGGTGGATGTCGTTTTGGTCGATGCGGTGATCGCCAAGTTATTCCGTGACAAATGATAATGGGGCGGTAAGGCCTTCCCTTTTAGCTTTCATAACGGGAGTGGTCCATCAAGGCCGATATCAATCCAGCTTGTTGCTAATCAAAAGGGGGCACGTCCACTGCGCTTTGTGCGAGGCGCACGTAAAGCGCGCCGTGCACGACCGTCAGATCGTCTGCCGCCCTGAAAGCAGCTCGATCGAAAGGCTGAAGAAGGTCGGCCCGCCCAGAGGCTCCTCCGTATCGACGCCAAAATTGAAAGATCCTGGCTCCCACCAGAAGGCACGTTTTTCCAGGAGTGACCATGCATGGATGCGTTCGTCGCGGCGCGCGGGCGTATCCGTCAGCTCCTCGAAACGACCCTGAACGAGGACGCTTTTCCACTTTCTGTCCTGGCCAAGCTCTTCGACGTGGAAACTGGCCAGGGGGTTTGCTCTGAGAAGGTCGATCTTCAGGCCAGGCATGGAAAACATGAACAGCCGGCGTCCTTCATAGGCGTAGTGAATGGGAACGATATAGGGATACTGCTCACCGCTGCATGCGAGATGGCCGAAGGTGTGGTTGGCCAGGAATTCGATGCAGGCATTATCGCTCATCTCCCGCAGTTGCATGCTAGCCTCCGATGCTTGAGATGTTCAATCGCTGCTGATCCGGCGGGCCAAGCATCAAATTTCGTCAGAAGCGCGAACGTCTCCTGCTGCTGGGCGACGAGCGATTTCAGATCAGTATTTCTGAGCTCGTCGAGCTTGTCATGCAGCGCCATGATTTCGATCTCAGCCTTCAAATTGACCTCGTAGTCGTGCGCGGCATCCACCCGGTCTTTGGCGGCATGCCTATTCTGGCTCATCATGATGACCGGCGCCTGCACGGCTGCCAGCATGGAAAGGATGAGATTGAGGAATATGAAGGGATAAGGATCGAAGGCGCCCGCTGCGGCCAGCAGATTGCCGGCGACCCATCCCGCAAGGACGATCCCGAAAAGAATGATGAAGGTCCACGAACCGCCGAATTCCGCCACCTTGTCGGCCAGCCGCTGCGGCGGTGTCAGCTTTGCATCGAAGGACTGATTGGAATCATGGGCAATCGCGTGCCGGGAGATGAGGCGCAGGAAGACTCCCGGTTCGCGCTCGGTTAGGAGCTCGAAAGCTTTGCCGAGGTATTTGTTCGCATCGGATTCGATGGCCGCGGCGCCAATCTCAGCACCAGCCAATTCAGTATCATTCCCGGTCGACATGATAGTCTCCCGCCGGATACACCGGCCGCCTTCGCGACCCCACGACAAAGTCGCCCATCGAATGAATATCCCGATATCATTGCGCATTCACATCAAAGAAGTCTTCCATCCGCTTCAGCCGGTACATGGCCCGCCTCTTGCGATCATAGAGCCTGCCCAGCAGCGCATGCTCCACAGCTAGCGGTCCGCCGATGAGGCGGAGCCTGCTTAAGATTATTTCCTGCCTAGTGACCCGCTGCTCTGCCTTCATGGCGCGGTGCCTTGCAAACCTCAGGTCCTTTTTCTTGTATCGCGCTGATTGCATCTTCTCACCAATCGTTGTCGTCATCGCGCCTGGCCGATGATGCTGTTCTCGCGGCCATGACAACGAGGCGTTTCAACTCCACGGACACGTGATGTGCGCTCTTGCGGGCATCCTCACATTGCCTGCCGCGGGTAAAGTCTTTTTTTGAAACAACCGCCGAGAATAGCACAATTCTTCCGCTTCCCGGCTAGAGAAAATAAATTATTCTAAAAGCCGACCATCGGTGCAATGCAATTTTTTCAGAGTCGAGACTTGTTCAAATCCCCTCAGATAGGATGGCAGCAGTATAGATTGTTGCTGCGTCGTTGATCCCGGGCTTGTATCCTGCTTGCGGCTTTGACGCGCTTTTGCAGAAGTACAAGCCCCACGATGCGCCGATCAATCGCGGAGCAGGTGCGGAGATCGGTCAACACGTCGGGGGCAGAGCGACCTAGGCCGGGCAGCTTCCAAGGATGCACTGGATCGGCGATGAAAAACTGTCCCCACGCAGATCCAGTTGCTCACCCTGGCCATCTTTCTCGCTCAGCATCCACCCGGCAGAGCCCACGTTTTTGTGCATCCGGATTGGCGTTTGTTGGCACCGCGGCGGCAGCATGATATTCGCGCGCCAGCTCCCCCGCTGTTCCATCTCCGGATCCTCGAAGGTGGCCCGGCCATTGACGATCACGTGCTAAGGGATCGCGTCCGCAGCCGCGCGCGTTTCGCCAAACCGCTCTGCGTCAAAGCATGACCTGTCGAACGAGACAGGTCCTCGTCTGCTTGAAGCCACTTGATCACGTCGTCGGAGACGGATGTAGAGTTCGAGAGGCTGCCCTCGATGAGGGTTCGAATCCCGTAGAATGTGACGAGGTCCCGTGCAGAAACGCGAAAGAACAAGCCATCGTCAGCGGGCAGTATGACCACCCATCCGTCCTCAAAACTCAAAAATCTGTCGGGTCCTTCGCAGAGGATCGATCTGCAGAACTCCCCGATCTGCGTACAGATTTTCTCGGTTATGCTCGGCGCCTGTACGACGGCGACGAAAGTCTCGGCAACATGTTTATACATCAGAATACCCTTTCGGCCGTCTCCGGCTCAGTCGATTCATGATTTACGTCTTGGATAGAAATTCCATTCACGCGGACCCCAGTCCGGACGCGTGCGATCTCGAAAATGTGGGACCCCTGTATTCGGCGCTGCGGATTTCCTCAGGTCGGCCAGACCCCCTGTTTGCGTTACGGGGCGATCAACGGACGTGTACGGTGGTGTGCAATGACATCACTGGTTTCTGGCTCAGGGAGGATCTATCCGGATCGACGGCATCGACGCGCTATGCGCTGCCGCGGTGGACGTTGGTTCGACGCTGAAACTGGGAATGGCCTTCGCCGCATCGTGCGGGCCGCTTGCCAAAGACTGTCCAAGCGGTTGATCGGCAATTCGCGTGTCGCCTGCAAGCTTCGTCTCACCGGCTCCTGGTGATCGGCTGGATACAGGTCGTATTGCTCCGGGGCAGGACGGACCCTCGGCCTTGAATAGTCCGTGTCGACGCGGCGAAGCCAAGATGCACGCCACGCGCTTCGTGCATCTGCGGAAATCCTCGACTTCTCACCGCTCGAACTTTTTTCGGCTGCTCCGCAGTTCCGGGCAAGACAACGGAAGAGTTCAAGACTGCGGGCGCTTGATGCAGCATGTCGAAGAATTGCCGCTCGACATCGTCCGGGCATTCCTGGCGACGCACGCAGCGGGGAGATAGGACGGCCATTCTTGGCCGTCCTGGCGTGCTCAGTCACCGGTTTCGAAGGCAACCAGCAAGGATATGAACCGCGGTCTCATCTTTTTCGGCATAACCATGAAGGCATCCACGAGCCTCTGGCCCTCATCCGTCGCGACGAATTCTTCGCGCAGAATCGCCTTTCGATTCAGCTCTCCATTCACAGTTGACAAAGGGTTTTGTAGCCCCTCAAAAAAATAGGCCATCGGAACGCTGAGCAATTGCGCCATCTCGTAGAGAGTGGAGGCACTCACCCGATTGTATCCGCGTTCATATTTCTGAATCTGCTGGAAAGAAACCCCGACGGCCGCGCCGAGCGCGCTCTGCGACATTTTCAGTTGTTGACGGCGCCTTTTGATGCGCTTTCCAACCTCCACATCGACCACATGATAGGCCGCCTCATCAATTGCGGCACTTTCATCGACCGGAAATGACCTGGCTATAGCATTCTGCTGCATGTACGGCGCTCCCCGCTGGCCAGATGATCTGGCAACCGAAACGCCGGGGAGTTGGAAATGCCGTTGGTTACAGCCCCCGTGGACTTTAGCGCGAACGCCTCTTGCATACTCCACAGGCTCCCCGACCACTAAAGGTCGCGAAGAAGTCGCTTACAGCGCACAACAACCAAAATGGGGTTTCCACGCCCCAAGGCGATCAGATCGCCTGAGTTGTACACTATCAACCCGATTCACGTTTGCAAAGAACCTTTAAGGCCGGGCCTTAACATGAAGCATGGATGCGGGCCTGTTCCGCTATGATCTGTCCGCTCGATCGGCATGGTCCGTCTCGAGCACGATCATGCGCAGCAGGTAACGCACGAAATTCAAATCGTTGCTCGGCGGGTAGCGGCGACAGATTTCTTCGACCGCTTTCAGTAGTTGCGCCGTATCCTTGTGGACGGTCTCCATCATAAAACGGCGCGCGTTATCGGCATCCATTGCCGACTTGCCGCGACGAGCCACTGGCTCGGTTCCTTCACGCAGCTGCGGGCGAGGATTCGCGATTGACTGCGAAACTGCCCCTCCAGCAGAGAATCGATTGAGAAATGTGATATTTGTCGTGATGCAGCCGCAGCAGGTCAGTTGAAACGCTTGCGGCCGCGAGCTGGATTGGGACACCGTTTTCTTCTGCAACACTCTTCAGCAGGTCGAACCGGTAGCCTCTGCGACGCATCATCGCGATGACACGTGGATAGGTCAGGAAAACAACGCCGCGCGCGCCGAGGGCGAGCACGCATTCCAGGACACCGGTCATGAGCAGGTCCGAAACGCCGATGCCGTTGATGGCCGGCGCATTGCGAGCTGTCGCGCACCTGGTCCATTCGAAGGAATACCGTTCCCCTGGCAGGGATGCCGCGAAATGGGGACAAAACTCGGCGGCGAGGTACGGGAAGGATGTCGGCAGAAGGCGCGAATAGGCGACAATATGCTTCTCATGTTCGAGGATCAGATGGATTGCTGAAGGACCATCGAACTGGTCGCGCTCGCGCCGGTCGGCTCTGCGCACCGCTTCCCATCCGAGTTGCTCGACGAAGCGGGTGTGGCGAAATGACCAAACCCGGTCCATCAATGCTGGATCGTCATACTCATGGATGATTTGCAACATAGTTCTCACTCCGGCTGCATGTGCGAACAATGCAACCAGTGATAAGGGAATACTATCCGTAATTTGTCGTGGTTTTCAGCGCTGCAGGCCGCGGCGAAACGCTTCAGCGACCAACTGAGCTCTATTTGTCGCGGACAGCTTGCGCTGCAGGCTCCGAATATGGTCTTGGACCGTGCGTGGCGAGCGTCCCGTGAGGCGTCCGATCTCCCGGTCGGTCTTTCCGGCTACGCACAGTGTCAGGCATTCGCTTTCGGATCTGGTGATGTGTGGTGGCAGACCAGGGGGGTGCCGGATCGGCTCCAGTTCTTTCAGCCGTCCATAGGCGCGTTCTGCAACAAGTTCTAGGAGCTTTGTTTCTTGTCGTGTCATCGCTTTTCGCGCACCAGCGACGGAAAAAATTCCCCCGTAGCCCATTGTTGAGTGCAAAGGGATCGTCAGGCCATCGACGAGGCCGAAATCACGGGCTTCCTCCATGATTCTTCTGGCCTTTGCCGGTAGGGCTCGTTGGTCCAGCGCCTTTGACCAGATCACCGACTGGCCGGTTTGGCGAACCAAATTGGCGACCGGGTCGGCGTGGAAATAATCCAGTTTCAAATAGCGTTCAAACCAAGCCTTCGGCCATTGCTGCCATACGAAGAAATTATCGAGCCGCTCGTGCGGCAAAGGCAGGGATGCCATCGCGACATAATCGATGCCGAGGTATGATGTGACGCGCTCGATGCCCTGGACAAGCTCGGCGCGATTTCTGGTCTCGTCGCTGGTCGCAAGAAACTCGACCAAAATATCCGCGAGGAATGGATCCACTAGCTATCCTTCTCAAGATTGACCACAACACCCGTGGTGCCGTCGCAGGCCTCCGCAGAACTAGTTATGCAGCATATAATTGTATTTTTTATATAAAAACCACCGTAATTTGTATTTGCGCCACGCTTTCATGCAAAGAGTGAGTTTGTGGAACAAAACAGCGAAAGGAGTATGGGTTCGGGGTCTGGAGCAAATGACGTTCTGTGACCATCCCGCCGTATTCCGTCCGATCCTTGCGCCTTCCGGAAATGCATGCAGGATCACGAGTACTGTGGCAACTACGGTTACGGGCGGAATGCAGATCGCGACAAGGGTTGCTCGAAGCAATGTTCGCAGCCGGGCGCTGCATTAGGCATTGCCCCGCTAATGGGACGGGGCTCTCGCAGACGCTCGTATCCCGTTCGTCTCGGTGCCAACGGTATCAAAAAGGGAGATGTCGCATGCGTTGGCATAGGACGAGGTTTGAACGATCCCAGCGATCTAGCTCGTTGACCGACTACAGAACCGCTTTGCCGATTTTAATGAACGCCGGCCCGATCCTCTTCGATCGCCAGTTGCGCAGCGTGCCCCCGCTCAGCAACGAGGCCAAACTTGCAATCGTGGCAGAGAGTTATTCCGCCCCGCATCAGGTCACCGCAACAGCACGTCACCATAGGATCACACGCTTTCAGTTGAACGCTTGGCGTAAAGCAGCTCTCGCCGCGAACAGTGCAGGCGTTAGGCCGGCGAAGCCTGTCGTAAAAATACTTGCAGGCTGCGGAGTCGGCAGGATAAAGGCAGTCACTGAATGGTGGGCAATTGCTTCAGGGGATTGGCCAGCGACACACCGAGCGGCTCGAAATGTCGCTCATTGGCGGTCAGAACAGTGAGACCGTGCGCGGCGGCAGTGGCCGCTATGGCGATGTCCTCAAAGCCGGGATCATGGGCACGCGCCCGGTCGAGCATCAGACCGGCGTGCCTCGCTTCCTCGACGCCGAACGGCAGGATCCGACCGGCGTAGAAATGTTCCACCGCCGACAGCCAACGGCGCAGGTGCTTCGCCTTCGTCGTCGCTTCTATCCTGACGGCGCGGGCAATGCCGGCCTCAATTTCGGCGATGGTGATGGCCGAAAGATAGAGGCGGTCGCTATGCGCCCGCACCTAGGTCGCGAAAGCCTCGACGCCGACCTGACGCTTGGTCGGCGCATCGGCCGACACGATGTTTGTGTCCAGAAGATACAAGATCACAGACCGTTTTCGCGCAATGCACGGGCGGGCTTGCGCGACCGTTCGGGAATATCTGCCGGCTCACCGGGAAAAGCCAGAAGCAGGTCAGCGAAGTCCGGCACCCTGGAGACCCGTTGCCATTCCTCGAAGGAAACCAGCACGGCTTCCTTGCGACCATGACGGGTGATAACGGTTGGTTCTCCGGCCACGGCCTGATCGACCACGGCCGAAAGCGTCGCCTTGGCGTCCTTGAGCTGGATTTCCTTCATGTCACTACTCCATATGACTACCGATAGTCATATATGATTCCGCCGGCCTGAATGAAGCAGGAGCTGGAATTTCATTTACAAGCCAAGCCCACGCTTGCGGCCAAAACTCCAGTCCACGCCGCCGTCCGGACGAGCCACCTCTGATATATGCTGGCCGATTTGTTTCTCGACGGCAGGCGTCCACGGCACGAGGCTGAAACCGAGACCATCATCGAACATCGCAGACCGCAAGCGGCGATCTTTCGAGGCCGATGCCGTGCTGGCTCGGGAAATCTGCACAGCGGGGATAAGTGGAATTTCTGCCTGACTTCGGCTTAGATGCCGAGAACAGGAGATATCATGACGAGACGACCGCGCCGAAACCACAGCCCGGCTTTCAAGGCAAAAGTAGCGCTCGCCGCCATCCGAGGCGAACAAACGCTGGTGGAATTGTCCCAGCAGTTTGACGTGCACGCCAACCAGATCAAGCAATGAAAAGACCAACTCCTTGAGGGAGCGACAGGCGTTTTCGGCGATGAAGCCAAGGCGGAATCGGCGGGGCCAACCGTCGACGTCAAAACGCTGCATGCCAAAATTGGGGAGCTGACGCTGGAAAACGATTTTTTAGCCGGAGCGCTCGGCAAAGCGGGCTTGCTGGGCGGAAAAAAATGATCGACCGCGAGCATAAACTGTCCGTTGTGCGCCAGGCGAAGCTTCTCGGCTTCAGCCGTGGCAGTGTCTATTATCTGCCTCGTCCGGTGTCTGAGGGCGATCTGGCTCTGATGCGCCGGATCGATGAACTGCATCTCGACTACCCCTTTGCCGGGAGTCGGATGTTGCAAGGGCTCTTGAGGGGAGAAGGGCTGGAGACTGGGCGGCTGCACGTCGCCACGCTGATGAAGAAGATAGGCATCGAGGCGATCTACCGTCGCCCGAACACGTCGAAACCTGCACCTGGGCACAAGATCTATCCCTACCTCCTGCGCAAGCTGGCGGTGACCAGACCCAACCAGGTGTGGGCTATGGACCTGACCTATATCCCCATGGCGCGGGGCTTCGTCTATCTCTGCGCCGTCGTGAACTGGTTCAGCCGGAGGGTTCTGTCGTGGCGGCTGTCGATCACGATGGAGGCGGACTTCTGCATCGAAGCGGTCGAGGAGGCGCTGGCTCGCTATGGAAAGCCTGAAATATTCAACACCGACCAAGGTTCGCAGTTCCCCTCCATCGACTTCACCACCGTGTTGAAGAAGGCGGAGATCGCCATCTCGATGGACGGCAAGGGCGCATGGCGCGACAACGTCTTCGTCGAGGGGCTCTGGCGGTCGATCAAATACGAAGTGGTCTATCTCCACGCCTACAAAACAGTGTCCGAGGCTCGCGCTGGCATCGGCCGCTATCTGACCTTTTACGATAGCCGACGCCCACATTCATCCCTTGACCAGCAGACACCGGATCAGGCCTACTTCAACGCGCTGGCACCAATGATGGTGGCGGCATAATCGAGGCGGAAATCCACTTAGCAAAACGCCCCGAGCTGTTCAGACAAACCGAGCCACCTCTCACAGATAGTGATCAGCCAATTCTGCGACTGAGGAGTGAGCCAATCATGGAACTACGCCAGCTATCCTACTTCGTTGCGGTGGCCGAGGAGCTGCATTTCGGCAGGGCGGCAGCCAAGGTGCATATCGCCCAGCTGGCCTGTCGAACCAGGTGATGGCACTGGAGAAGGAACTCGGCGTGCAGCTCTTCATCCGCTCGACCAGACGAGTGGAGCTGACGCGGGCAGGGGCGGCCTTCTACGAACGAGCGGTTCGGATCCTCAGCGAAGTAGACCTGTCGAGCGAGATCGCCCGGTCGGTCGCCGGCAAGGCTTCGCGCAGGAATGTGATCGGCACCGTCTATCCGGCCACGATCGGCGTGCTGCCGGCGTTTCTCTCGCGCATCGCCCGCAAATATCCCGATGTCCGCATGCATATCGAAAGCGGCACCACCGATGACATCATCCGCCATATCGAGGCAGGCCGCATCAATCTCGGCTTCATAAGGCCAGTGGAGAATATCGGCTCGTTGCGCTTCTTCTCGATTGCCCATGAACGCTACCTGCTGGCGGTCGCCAAGGAGAGCCCGTCGTCCTTGAAGAGCGAGATCGATCTCGAGGATCTGCGCGGTGAAAGGATCATCTCGTTTTCCCGTCAGAACCTCTCCTACAGCGAGCGCTATTTTGCCGAGAAGTTCGAGGAGCATGATCTGACCGACAATGTCGCCTACACCTGCGATGACACCTTCTCGCTGGTGTCGCTGGTCTCAGCCGGTCTTGGCATCGGCTTCGTGCCGGAATGGACGCAGGATCTGCCGAACCGCGGTTTCGAGCTGAAGAAGGTGAGAGGCGTCGACTTCAAGATCGGGCTCGGCGTCGCCTGGAACAGGGAGGATCCGACCGCTTCGCGTGACGACATCATCGATATCGCCCGGTCGCTGGTACGGCCGGGCAGGTGAGGGGGTGCAAGGCACTGCAGTCGATTGCAATGGATAGCCGAGGGGACGTCATCGTCTTTTACTTCCGCCGTTGGTTCGCTGCGTGGTGTCGCTGTCAATTTTAACTACGTCATAACAGGAGAGAAACAGGAGATCTGATAGGGTCAATCGCCAATTCGAGCAATATCAAGGATCAGATGCGACGGCTCCTATTTGTTTCCTCGATCACTTCGCTGTTAGCGGTTGTCTTAATGAACGTGTACGAGTCGGTTCGAGGATCTGAATCGATTTTTGGCTTGTTCCGCTCACCGTCAGAAATCATCGCGCAAGGATTCGGCGAATTCTTGGTTTTTTGGTTCCTTGCCCTCGTGGTCGGATCTTCGGTGTTATTCATCAGACGAAAATCCAAAAAACGAAATCGGGGTATCGCCTCGTCAGTATTGCGACATTTCTTTTTGTAGTGGTTGCACTGACGGGCGTTCATCATCCTCATCTTCCTCTAGAACATGTAGCGCTTCGGGGGACACTCACGGAAAGTCGCTTTTGAGAGCGGTCGTTTGACGTGCTTCTGCGACAATTGGGGGCACGTAAGTTGTCTATGATGACAATAGTGCCGAGCTTGACCCGGCAGGTTGTTTCCGAGCGGCCGGTCACTGGTGTGCCTGGGAGGATGAGAGGATGCAGGCCCGACCGTCGACTACGATGAGCGCCTCCGGTCGCGACGTCGGCCGGAAAGCGGAACACGATGGCGCGGGGCAGTCGGTCCCGCGTCGGCTGACGCCGACGCTCCTGCGGCTGCCCTCCTCAGGCCCTCGTGCGACGCGAATTCCCGCTTTCGCGCGCTAATCGCGCGCCGCGATGCTGAAAGCTCCGATACGCTTCATTGTTTGTTTGCCGATCCTTCGGATCAGGGGGTACGTTCTGCACAGCAGCTTGTGTGAAGCGGTGGAGCGCCGATTGTGTCATCGGATGTGCCTCTTCAGCCGTGATGAACGCATTGCCGGCCGAAGAAAAGGCGATGTCGGCAGGATTGATCGTCTTCCCGGGCAACGGCATCACCGACAATCTCACTGATAAGGCCCGGCGCCTTGGCATCCCGGTCTGGCAGGCTTCCGGAGACGGCGCGTGAGCGCCGAATTCCAAGGTATGGCGTCCACGCTACGGCGCGCTCATGCCACCGTCTATCGGCTGGTCTGCTTCCTGAAATTCGCGATCATGTTCGCCGAAATATCCTGCGGGTAACACAAGGGCGCATATCCGCCGCCCTTGCTATAAGCACTGCGGCGGCCGCACGCCCGTCCACGGCGATCCGTATTGTAGGGACAGGCGCAGGTTCCTGGGTACAGTGCAATGGACTGCGCAATCAATCTCTGGATCACCAAGCCATCGGAAACCATCGGGGGCGCAGGTGGCACTTCCCGTTTTTTCTCCGGCGCGGCTTTCGGTTTTTGCTCAGCCTGCGGTGGCAACGGCTGTCGATCGCCGAGAAGACTTGCCGATATCCATCCATCCCGCTGGGTGAGGTTGTCCCGAACGTGAGACCAGTCGCCGCTGGTTTCGAGCACGGTGATCTCGCGACCGCTGTCGTATCGATCGAGGATGCCATAGGTTTTCCCGGCCCCACCTCTCAACGCGACTTTGCGGCCGATGACATATCGGGTGGCGGGCTTGGGCTCCGGCTGCGCGTCGACTTGAGCCTTGGGAGACGGCTTAGGGAGGGAGGCTAGATCGGGACTTGGTTCGGTCTGCTTGGGCGCCGTGGATGTTCCCTGTTGCTCTGCGGTTGGAGCCGTTGATACCTTCTCGATACTCGAACTAGTCACCGGTGCTGGCTCGGGCGGCGGTTCCCGGCGTCCGAAGAGGGCTGCAATGACGCCGAAGATCAACACCGCGAAGATAACTGCCGGAGTGGATTTCGATGTCGTCTTGTGCCGGCGTTTTCGCGCCATATCAACTTCCGATGGAATGCCCGCGAAGTTGACATTCTCGCTATTGCACGCTCAAGTCGATCGGAGGGTCGGACTTTTTTTGGTAGATCGATGTCTGCATCCGCAGCTTCTGGTAGTCCGGTCGGCAATCGGAAACCGCCCAATCCGACGTCCAGGACAGGGCTTGCTTTCCGACACAGATTAACCGTGGTGAGCGATTAAACCCAGACCGTTGACGCAGCTGCTGGACCGATCACAACCTCTGAGCTACGCATTGCAAGTTAGGATTTCCGCAACCATGTTTCCGATGAGGGCGCATTGCCGTTTGAAGCATTAAACAAGCTCTGGAGCAATGTTCGCGAATCCAGTCACGACTTCCGCGCTTCCACCGAGACCTTCCCGTCCCTCGATACGGACAAGCTCGTCCAGACGCTGGAAGTCCGCGAGAAGGGGGCCGAAAACGGAAGAGCTAACCGTCCTGCGTCGTCGGCCCAGTCGCTGGACGAGGTCGAGCAGCGTATCGTCGGCCGCATCGAGCATGAGAAAGCGTCGGCCTATCAAGTTCTGGAGGATCAGTCCCAGACGTTCGACGGACGGCTTCGCAATCTCGATTTCGAGGGGCAGTTCGGGCTCATCCGGCAGGCAAACGCATCCAGTCTTTCCGATTTCAAGGCCGAGATCGCCAGCGGCGTCGACGAACTCCATGGCTTGCGCCGTGATCTCAAGATCGCCGAAGACGAGATGACGTCTTTCAAGAGGCAGCATCGGCTAGATCGGGCGGCGAAGGTACCGAGCGCTGGGGCAACGAGCGTCAAGGTCGCGTTGCTTGTGGTTCTCGTCCTCATCGAAATCGTCGTGAACGGGAACTTCCTGGCCAAGGGCAGCGAACAGGGCATCATTGGCGGCATCACCGAAGCGGTTGTTTTCGCGGTGCTCAACATCGGCGCTGCGTTGCTATTCGCCTTCTTCTGCGTTCGAAATCTTGTCCACCGGGCATGGCTCATGAAGCTTGGGGGATTGCTTGGCCTTGCCGCCTACATCGTCGTTGCGCTGGCGGTGAATCTTGCGCTGGCCCACTATCGCGAGGTTTCCGCCACAATTCTCGAGGGCGCCGGGACCGAGGTTATCAAGCGAATTCGCGAGAACTCGCTCGGTTTGACCGAGTTGAATTCCTGGATGCTTTTCGCCATCGGGATTTTCTTCTCGATCCTTGCCTTTATCGACGGCTGCATGCTGACGGACCCCTATCCGGGCTTCGCCGGCGTCCAGCGCCGTCTGGACGAGGCGCGGCAAAATTACATTTCCGGAAAGCTCGATCTGATCGATAACCTTCGACAGATCCGCGACGACCACAATGACAAGATCGAAGAAATCGTCAGGGACTTGAGTTCGCGCCGGCAGGAATCCGCGGCGATCATCGCGCATCGGACCCGAACCGCTGGGCTTTTTGCGGAATACCAGGGCCATCTTGAACGCACCGCAAATGCCGTTCTGACAGCTTACCGCGGGGCGAACCGTGCGGCGAGGACAGAGCCGGAGCCGCACTATTTTACCAGCGCCTACAGGCTGGAGCGGATAACGCCGGTCCTGAAAACGAACGAAGAATGGGACGATCGCGTTCTATCAGAGCGCATCCAGGTCGCCCAGGCGGAACTCAGCGATCAGATCAGGAAGATCGGCTCCGCCTTCGAGACGGCCGTCGAGCAATACCACAGACTGGACAAACTATTCCCGGAGGCAGGCGTTGGCGCGGAACAGGCGGCGTAGCGGTCGGCCCAGAAAAGGCGGCTTTTCGACGGGCGCTGTGGTGGCGACGATTGCCCTTTCGGCAGTCGCGCTTGCCATGATCGGAGCCTTTGGCTGGCTCAAGTACCAGGCGATCTCCAGTGTCTCGCTCGACAAGGCGTCCCTCTGCCCGACGACGGGTCCGACCAGCGAGACGGCCATCCTGCTCGATGTCACCGATCCGATTTCGGGCACGACATCGATTGACCTCAAGAACCAGTTCCAGCGCTTGGTTTCCGGCGTTCCGGTGCGATCGACGTCTACGCACTGACCGAGAAGGAAGGGGAGCTTGAACGAACCTTTCATGGCTGCAATCCGGGGAGCGGCGATCTGGCCAATGAGTGGACCAGCAATCCGAAGCTCGTGCAACAGCGTTGGGAGAAGGGGTTCCAGAAGCCGCTGGATGACATCGCCGGAAAGCTCGGTTCGGGCGCTTCGGGTGAATTCTCACCGATCATGGCGGGCATCCAGCGGATAAACCTCGAGGCCTTCCAGCCTCTGCCAGCCGGCATCCCCAAAACCTTGTATGTTGCGTCGGACATGGTCGAACATACCGCGGCGTTTTCGAGCTATCGCGACGGTGTTTCGATCGCGAAATTCGAAAGCAGTTCGGCACGGGAGAAATTCCGGACGTCTTTGGACGGCGTGCAGGTCAAGATCCTGGCGTTCCAGCGGCCGGGCCAGAAGTTCAAGATGGAGGATCTCGCTGCGTTCTGGAAATCCTGGGTCGAGAAGAATAACGGCGAGTTTTCTGGTTTCACCCGTCTGGAGGGACTGGAGTGATGGCGTCAAACGATACAGGAAGAGCCGCGTTCCGGGACTGGGCTCCGATCGTGCTGTTCGCAGCCGTGACGATCGGGGGAATGATCTTCATCTGGTCGGCGAAGCTCGCCGCCTGGTCGACGTTTGTCGTGACCGCGGTGCCCCTGGTGCTGATGGCGATCTACTTCCTGGCCTCGATTGCGCTCGCCGGCTTCCGACTGCACAATGAGCAGGCGGGCGACAACCTTTATTATATGGGGTTCCTGTTTACGCTCTCGAGCCTTGGCGTATCGCTTTACCTGTTTGCCGGCGAGACCTCGATCGAGACGATCGTTCAAAACTTCGGTATCGCGGTGACATCGACGATCGCGGGCGTGACGCTGCGCATCCTGTTCAATCAGATGCGCCGGGACCCGATTGACATCGAACGCAGCGCCCGCCACGAGCTTGCGGAGATGACGCGCCGCGTTCGAACCGAACTCGACACGTCCGCTCGCGAGTTCTCGAACTATCGCAGGGTCAGCAATCAGATGCTGACGGAGGGTTTCGAGGAGATTGGTCGGCAGGCGGAAAAGAACGGCGAGGAAATCCGCAAGGTGATCGAGTCGATCTCCAAGGAGGCCATCATCCCGATCCAGGAGGCCGCGGCAAAGCTTTCATCGATCATCGAGGATCACACCAGGTCGGTGACGGATCAGGCGGGGGAAGCGACGCGGAAACTGACCGAGACGACGGATAAGCTTTCGACGATCATCGACAGGTTCGGTGTCGCCGTTGAGGGCGTCGGCATGCGTCTCGGAGAGATCAGGCCGCCAGAGGACGTCATCCGGTTCGAGCTGACCCCGACAATCGACGCGATCAAGGACATGACCGACGCCCATCTCAGGCGGATGGAGGAGGGGATTGCGGAAACACGATTGCAGTCCGCCAAACTTGACGATGCGTTGAAGCCCCTGACCAGCATTGGCAGTAAGCTCGATCGCATCGCGGAAGCGCTTGAGCGTGACAGGGAATTTCCGCCATCGTCCATCTCTTCGAAAACGGCAGAGGTTGTCGAGGCGATCGTGGAAAGCGAGGCCACGACCGTGACTGCCGAACCGGTCATCGTGGATGCTGAGAGGACGGAGAGCAATCCGACACCAGGCGAACCGAAACGGCGGTTGTTCAAATGGTGACCAAGGCAAGCGGAAGCCCAAAGCTGGAGCACAAAGGTTATAACCGCGGCCTCATCCTCGGGCTGACGATGGCGGAATCCATGCTTCTGCTGGTGTTCTGTCTGCTGCTGGTCGCGGCCGCAATGATCACGGCCGAGCGCAAGCAACGAATGGACGCCGAGCACCGGCTCGCCCAGCTGGAAGAGCAGAACAACGACCTATCCGCCCAGCTTGTCGAGGCGCAGTCGAAACTCGGCTCGAACATGTCGCCAACCGATCGCGCGAAATTCGAGAGCGAATGGCGCGAGCTGGTCTCTGCGCGGCAGATCATCGACAGGCTCAAAATGAACGACGCGAGCCCCGCTGATCTTGCCAAGCTGGCAGCGGTCGCAAAGGTCCTGGCGGCAAACAATATCCCGCTGGACAAGGCTCCTGGCCAGCTCGAGCAGCTGCTGCACGGGGAGATCAAGCCCCATGAATGGCCGCCGATCATCAATCTCTCGGAAGCCGGCGGGTATTACTTCACGTCCGGCAGCGCCGCATTGACGCCGGAGTACGAGGACAAGCTTGAGACTTCCATCGCGGATCAGATTGCCGACAACCTCGAACGCTACCAGGTCGACGTGGTCGAGGTAATCGGGCACACGGACGAGCAGCGCGTTGCCAGAAATTCGTCCAATCTCGACGATGCGTCGATCGGCGTCATCGATGGCGAGCTTCCGATCGACGCTCTCCAGCCCGCCGATAACGCCGGGCTCGGTCTCGCGCGCGCGATCGCCGTTGCAAATATTCTGAAGGCCAATCCGAAGCTGAAGGACGTGACGGTCCTGCCGATGTCGGCTGCGCAGCTGGTCATTCCCGGTGACACGCTCACCAGCGTGCGGGCTGGAGACGTCAAGGAACGGCGCCGCATCGAGATCAGGATCAGGCGTCGGGCCGAGTCCCTGCAGCCCTGATTTGAGCGCGGTTCTCAGCTTAAGGTGCGGCGAGCAACCACGGTAGTTCGCAATGGCAACCTGCCGGTAGCACGACTGATTGGCATCGGAATTCCTGCTAGCATTGATATCTGGCGCGAACACCTTTCTGGCACTGGCCCGGGTCTTCGGCGCTAGCTGTTGCCTGTTCTTCGGGTGCGTAACCTGCGGGGATGCCCGTCTGGCCGTGTTTTTCGAGAGGAACTTCCAACCGCGTTCGGGCAGAGGCCCGCCTCAGTTCACCGAAAAAAATGATGCTTCCGTCGGCGGCCTGCTCGGCATTCACGATGTTTTCACGTCGAGGCGATGCCACGGCAGACTGCGCGGAAGGAATTCTCCTTTATCCTTCCCTGCAAAGAAAGTCGACGAGGCGGTCACTATACAGGGGCATCGATTGCGATTCGTCACGGTAGATTTGGCGTCCAAGCCTGACACCATGCGGCGGGACCTCATCGCGATTATAGCGAGATGACGGTAGCGAGAATCCCCACGATGCAATCAACGTCGTCAGAGATGTTGAGGAAGGACTCATTATCGGCTGCCTTGCACTCGTCAGTTGCACTGATATAGGTGACGAATCTTCACGCATTTTTCTCTCATCACAGATTCGGGGTCACGCGGGCATGTTCGGCGGACTGGCGCGATTATTGGCGGCTTTTGGGAAAAGCAGCGTCGACGTCTACGAGTGGAACCAATCGGATGTGCGAAAGGATCGCCTGCCAAATGGACCGATCTGGACAAGCTTGGCAACGCCGCGCCAGAAGCTCAATTTTACAGGATGGCAACTCGCCCACGCCGTCGTAAAGGCCGACTACCTCATCGAGCGCGCGTTGTTGTTGCCAGGCCTGGGTTTGCTTTTGCAGCTTGACCACATCGTCGACTTCGCCTCCGCTTCCAACCTCAAGCTGGTTCCTGGCACTGTTGATACGCTCAACAACTTTACTCGGACAAGCTTGAGCGGCCGGATAGGCCAAGGGCTGTCTCTGCTCTTTGCCCAGAGCAAGGGGTAATGCTTTCGTCTGCCATCTGGCGTCCGACCCGATCGTCGTAAGTCATATCGCTACGCTTCCGAAGAAATCGAAGAAGGTAGCAGATTTCCTGTTCGAGGATTCGGGTAATCAGCGAATGATTTTGGAGTCCAAGGCGTCCTTCAAGCAGAGCACGGATGCACCGTCGCCGATCAAGTCAACACTGAAAGCTGCCTTGACGGAACAAGTCGACTACTGGATGACACGCATCAGTCCTGCTGCTTCAAAGGGATACGCCGTCTACTCATGCCTCCGCGAATCCGGAAACCCGGTTCCGACAGCCCTCATCTTCGTGGATCCGCCAAAGCAGCGAATTCGGCAGCCCATCGAGTTCCCCAGAGGTCACGTCCGTCGGCGCAACTACGCTGCGTGGCTGCGGCTCATGGGCCTCACGGAGACCGCCGACAACTTGTCACGGACTAATATGCATGAGCGCTTGCAGACCATCCTCCCCGTTATTCGGGTCGGAACCCGGCGGTTCGGAGTCGTCGTTCAGTACTCGCTCGAGAAGCACGGGCGCTGGCTCGCTATCGGGCTCGATGTCGAAGCCCTCAAGGCGATCGGTTCTTCGCTGAACGATGACGACGGCCCCTTGCTTGCATATAACGAAGCGCCAGCGGGTGACCAGTTCGGGAGCATCTTTGCTGACGGCTCTTACCTCGGCCTGATCGATGAGCGCTCCCAGTTCGAAGGCTACCAGCCCTTTCTGCTGTGAAGGGATTAAGCGACGGCGCAAGGTCTTGGAGCTGCATATTTTCCATTCGGCAGCCATTTGATCTCATCCAAGAGCGGACCGTTGATCGCTTATCGGGGGGTGCCGCAGACTTGGTGCAAAGCGTTGGATCGTGCCCGACTGTGGCGCTACGGTGAGCCGAATCTGTCGGCTTCCGCGGCCCGCGCCGTCCTAATCTCTATCGGAATCGTCCAAACTCGTTTTGACTTTAGCCGCGAAGGTCAAAAGAACAGGCATTCCTAGGCGATTTCGACAATCAATCCACCCGCGAAATTGCGATCCTTCTGCCGTTAGCACTGCGGAACAGTTGTCGGACATGCGCTCGCGCGTTTCTGATCGGCAACGCGTCGGTCCCGCGTCATCGCCAAGAGGATTGCCAAATGACTGATCAAGCACGAGTAGAGCCGGTTCGCGGAACGCGTGGGTCTGACGACCCTGGCCCCAGGAACCTGGCTATCGATCTACAGAATCCTGATATTCTCCTACCTCCCGAGACTGATAACGGCTCGCTGCCGAACCTGAAGTTTCCCTTTGCGCTTGCTCACAATCGTATCGAAGACGGTGGATGGGCTCGCGAGGTGACAGTGCGAGATTTTCCAGCGTCCAAAACGATGGCCGGTGTCAATATGCGCCTTGGCCCTGGCGTCGTCCGCGAATTGCACTGGCACAAGGAAGCGGAATGGGCCTATATCCTTGCTGGCACCGCACGGCTGACCGTTGTCGATGCGGAAGGAAACCTTTCGATCGACGACCTCAAGACGGGCGACATGTGGCTGGTTCCGGCGGGCATTCCGCACGCCATCCAAGGCATGGAGGAGGGGACCGAGTTTCTCCTTGTATTCGACGACGGAAACTTCTCCGAAAACGAGACGTTGCTCATCACTGAGTATCTGGCGCACACGCCGCCGAGCGTGCTCGCGAAAAACTTTGGCATCGACAGCAAGCATTTCGCCAACATTCCGAAATCGGAAAAGTATATTTTCCGTCAACCCGTCCCGCAGCCGCTTGATGTTGTTCGCAAACAGATGCCGAACAGCCCGCCGCCGCATCCGTACGTTCTCCTGGCTTCGCAGATCCAGCCCGAGCGATACAGCGGCGGCACGGTGAAAACGATTGACTCGCGCGTTTTCCCGATGACGACGCTGTCGGCTCTCATTATCGAAATAGAGCCCGGCGGAATGCGCGAGATGCACTGGCATCCGGACGCCGACGAGTGGCAATACTATGTGCAGGGCGAAGCTCGCATGACGGTGTTCGATGCCACGAACAAGGCTCGCACTTTCGATTACAGACCCGGCGACGTGGGCTTCGTGCCTAAGACGCTCGGGCATTACATCGAGAATACGGGCAAGGAGCCTGTTCGGGTCATCAACGTCTTCAATAGTCGCATTTGTAGTGACGTCTCGCTTAACCAATGGATGGCGCTTACACCGCCCGACTTGATCCGTGGTCATCTGAATGTCGACGACGCCGTTATAAAGGCGCTCCGCCGAAAGAACGACGCTGTCGTTCGTTGACCCCGTCCCGCCCGCTTCGTTGCGACGAAGCGGGCTCACACATGGAAAATTCCGTTGTTCCGAAAGCAGTCCAGACACGACTTGAGCGCCGTCTTGCACTTGGGCGCCTTTCCCCTTCTGTATTCTTCCTGCGCGACGTGTTTGGCTGGCTTTCTCGATGCCGTTGGCTACGCGCAGCTCAATCACCTGTACGTTTCGTTTATGAGCGGCAACAGCACCCACCTCGGGATGACGATTGCTGCCGGACAATGGCAGAGCGTTCTCTACGCGGGCTCGGTGATCGCTGCGTTCGTTGTCGGCTCCTTCGCCGGAACGCTAGTCGCGGGGGCCAGACAGAAACCCCTCGTCGTACTAATCGCATGCGAGATTGCGCTCTGTGCCGCTGCGATCGGCTTAGCGGCAGTCGACTTGCCAACTTCGGCGTTGACGCTGATTGCTCTGACGATGGGGCTGCAGAACGTGATGCACCAAAACGTCGTCGGGAGCGACATCGGCAAGAGTTTTATAACCGGAGCTCTTTTCGGTTTCGGACAGGCGCTCGCGCAATTCATACGCGGCGAGGTTGGGTTGTCTCGCGCCTTGTTGCACGGTTCGTCTTGGCTGTCATTCGTCCTAGGTGTCGTTTGCGGGACCACTTCGATAGATCGCTTGGGGTTGATGTCGTCGCTTGTCCTAGCTCTTGTAGCTCTCGTTCTCCTGCTGGCAGTGGCGCTCGAACGACGAACCCTGGAAAAACCAGCCAAACAATAGCTATTTCCGTGGGTTGAAGGACTAGCGTTGAAATCCCATCCTCAATACTATTGAGACTTTACGAAAATGGCCGCCTCCAGGACAACGAAGGCGGCCATCTGTGGGTTGCTTAGGCCCACGACCCGCGACGAAGTGAGGAACTCGCGGGCCGGCAGCGACGGGAGGGGGTCGCCGCTGAACCTCGGTCATGGAAGCGAGGTTACCCTCTAAAGATAGGTCCACCGGCCGCCTTATAGTAATTGCGCGTTGGTATGCGGTCACTCGACGATTGGTCGATGTTGGCATCATTGTCCGCTCAAGACTATTGTAGATCGTGATCCTGTCGCGCGTTTCGACTTCAATACGCGGCCCACGAAACTCCTGTGCGATAGGCCAAGTCGACCTACACCAAGAGCCAGTGACGCGGCCAGTCGTCTTCGCTTAGCCTTATCCTCCTATGTGGAGCGGATTGCTCTCACGATCGAAGTTGGGCTGAAGGATTCGGTTTCAATGAATTTGCCATTTGACCATGCGAACAACGTGCTCGATGCCGCTATTCTCGGTGAGTCCAGCCGCGGACGTCCGGCGGTGGAAGCTCACGATGTCACAAGGACGATCGGAGATCGGGTTTTAGTCGATCATGTGAACGTCGATGTCGCGATCGGCGAGATTCTGGCTGTCACCGGTCCCAGCGGCGCCGGGAAGTCTTCGTTTCTTCGACTGGTCAACCGGCTAGATGAACCTACAGCAGGAAAAATCCTCATCGATGGTGGAGACTACCGCGAGATCGACACTTCTGATCTTCGACGAAAAGTCGGAATGGTAATGCAGAGCGCTAACCTGTTTCCTGGTTCCGTTCGAGACAACCTGTCTTTTGGCCCAGCACAAAGTCAACAAGGGCTAACTGAGGATGAAATAGACGAGCTGCTTCGGAGAGTCGGACTTGAGGGATACGTCAACAACGATGTGAACACGCTCTCTGGCGGAGAAGCGCAAAGGGTTTCCTTTGCACGAACGCTCGCGAACAAGCCGAGCATCCTGTTGTTAGACGAGCCGACTTCCGCACTCGACGAGGATTCAGGCCGAGCGATCGAAGAGCTGATTTTGAAGGTAGTGGCCGAGCAGCAGATGACTTGCATAATGGTAACGCACAACGCGTCGCAGGCGGCGCGTCTCGCTCGACGGACGATGTACATGGTGCGGGGCAGAGTCGTTGCCCTCGGCCGGACCAGGGAGGTACTCGATGCTCACAGCGTTGTTTGATCACCAGGTCCTGATAGGGCTCGTCCAAGCGTCCGGAGCCATCTGCCTTTGCGTGGGCGTTGTAATGCTTTGTCGCTTCTTTTTAGTGAAGGTCGAGCGAGAGACCGTTATTTCTCTCATCAGAGGCCTCATTCAAATGTCCCTTGTTGGACTAGTTTTGGGACTTCTGCTCAAGGGAAGCTTGTTGATAGGCGCACTCATTCTTCTGGGGATGGTGACCGCAGCGGCGTTTACGGCGGCGCAGCGCTTTCCAGATCTGCCCTATGCTTTCCAGATCTCGCTCTTCTCAATCGGCGCCGGCGGGATCACCGCGATTGTCTTCATGCTCCTGACGAAAAGTCTCGATGCTAACATCACCGTGCTCGTTCCCGTTGGAAGCATGATTATTGCAAACAGCATGAACGCTTGTGCGCAGGCAATGGAGCGGTTCAGATCGGACGTCTTCGCTCATGTCGGACAAATCGAGGCCGCATTGTGTCTTGGAGCCACACCCGAGGTAAGCGTGTCGCCGCATGTTCAAAGTGCGGTGTACGCGAGCCTGCTTCCTCGATTGGACATGTTAAAATCCCTAGGTCTAGTGTGGATACCGGGCGTCATGGCGGGGATGCTGGTCACAGGCGCAAGCCCTCTCTACGCCGGGGTCTATCAGTTCGTGATCGTTGCGATGATCCTCGTTGCATCAGGCATATCCGGAATGGGAGTCACGGCGCTCATGCAGCGCCACGCTTTTTCAAAAGCAGGCCAGTTGCTTCTTCGTCCCGCTGTCGGCGACACGGCGAGACCGAAGGGATTTCTGCCGAAGACCTTCAGCGCCTGGCTGCCGAAGATCTTCAAATAGGACTCAAAACAAGCCTAGCGATCGATCCTAGCGTCATTCTCGACCGACTCGACATCGTAACATTCGTGGCCGCTGAATGCGCCAGACGGTTGCACGCAAGCGCATCGATCAATCCCTAACGAAGGGTGAATGGGAGCATGTGAAAGGTATCACGCTCATCGGTGATGCTGCGCATCTCACTCCCCCCGATGGAGACGGTGCAAACTGGGCACTCTATGATGGTGCAGCACTCGCGAAGCCGATCGCTGCCAATCGGAACGACATCGAAGCAGCGCTCGTTGCCTTTGAAGCGGAAATGCTTCCCCGAAGCGCAAGGTCATCGATTGAAAGCCATCAATCGTTCGAGAGAACGTTCGGATACAATGCTCCGGACGATCTTCGGGCAATGATCATCTCTGAAGGTTGGTGAGGAAGCGCTAAGAAGTGGGTGCCACAGCTTACTGAAGCCTGCAATCTGAGAAACCTTTCTTCCGAAAGGCGGAGCTCCGAGCCCGCATTGCACAGCGATCCTCGGAGCCTTGGTCTCAAGAGAATTGCGTGCTGTAAGCTTCGTCCTTATACCTTTCATATTCGGCGCGCAGGGAATCCAGTTTCGCCATGATCGCCGACCAGCTATCGCCTCCAAGACTTAGACGCAGCGGGAGGTCGCCGGAGTTCACCATGCGCACCAGCAAATCCCCGATAAGGTTGATGTCGCTCGGAGCATAGACGCCTTCGGTGTCGTTCCGGATCATGTTAAGAATAGCATGAGCCGTTGGTGCATAATCATCGATTTCGGGGCTTCGCAGGTTGCGTCCCACGATGCCCGTGCGCATTCCGCCGGGTTCGATGGACATCACCTTGATACCGAGCGGACCAACCTCCTGGGCCAGCGCGTCGTTCAATCCTTCCAGTGCAAACTTGGTCGCGCTGTAGTAACCGAGGCCCGGAAACGAGACGAGACCGCTCATTGAAGAGACATTTATGATGACGCCGGCGGCTCGGGCGCGCATTTTTGGGAGGGCGGCGCGGATGGTTGCAGCAACCCCGAAGAAGTTCGTATCGAAAAGGGCACGAATTTTCTGCTCTTCACCTTCCTCGATCGCGGCCGCATATCCGATCGCGGCATTATTGACGAGGACGTCGATCCCCCCGTGCCAGTCTTCCGCATCGGTAACGGCCGCCTTTATCTCGGCGGGCTTGGCTAGGTCCATAGACAGCGCGAGGACATGCTTGGGGTAATGGACGACGAGCCGTTCGAGGCGCGCGTTGTCACGGGCGGTGACTGCCACGCGGTGTCCGGCACGCAAAGCCGAATGTGCAATCGCTTCACCCAGACCGCTGGAAGCGCCGGTGATGAACCAGGTTTGAGGATTCATTGGTTTTCCTTTCAGCGAACATGACCGTGTTCGACGATTTTGGAGTTGGTCTTTGATGTTAAGGTCTTCTGGGCGAGGACGTAGGTTACGTTCTCCGTGCGCTAGGACGTGGGTCCCGCATGCATGATCAATGCCTCAGTCCGCGGGAACGACTTCCAGTATTGTCCTGCGTAGGTCGAGTTTGAAAAGACGCCAGTTTCCGGCCTCAAACCGCCAGGTTTCGTGGTAATGGCCATATCCATGCATCGACCTGGGTCGATTGTCCCCGGGGGCCAGCTTGAGATAGTCCTCCATCGACCAGATTCCGTGTACTTCCGTTTCAGACAACACGTCGATCTCGTCGTTATGAATCTGATGGATCGTATGCGCACCCTCCAGGAACTTTTTGGTGACCTTCATGTACTCCGGAAGGGAATCGAAGGCGTAGAGGAGCGCGCCGTCGGGACCGTAAAAACGCAGCTCGGGACGGTCAACGATTAGAGCGGCAAAGTCGTCCCACCGTTTGGTGTCCACAAGCCGACAGTATTTCGCCTTCTGGCGTCGGACCGTATTGACCAAGGCATCGTGAGCTTGCATTGGCAGTCTCCTTTCACGCCACCATATAGCGATGGCCCGCAGTACGCTTCAGGCCGTATCGTCCCAAGATTTGGCGCGATCGTCCATTATAGGAATACATCGTATGGACCCGCTCTCTGAGATCTTGTCATCGATGCGCATCCGGAAAGCCGGGTTCACACGCTTGACAGCGCAATCCCCTTGGGGCTTGCAGTCGGATGGGCTGTCAGCAATTCAATTTGTCCTCGTCGTGGATGGCAGTGGCATCCTCATCGCAGGCAGCAATGCCAACCCAATTCCGCTGTCTCGCGGCGACGTGTTCATCATACTCGGCAACGAACCGTATCGACTTTTCGACCGCGAGGGGTCGCCTCTGGCCGCGTGCGTGGACGTAGAGGCGATGCGTGTGGGCAACCAAATCAAGTTTGGTGGAGATGGGCCAGCAACCACGTTCGTCTGTGGTTTTTTTGAGATCGACCAGTTAGACGTGAAACCGCTGATGGGCGCTCTTCCGAAACTTCTTTCACTCAGAATGGAAGAAAGTCGTACTCTTGCATTCCAGTCCGTGCTCGAGCTTTTGGAAAGCGAGACTGCATCTTCGCGACTCGGATCCGAAGCGGCCACAACACGCTTGTTTGAACTTTTGTTCATTCATGCTGTCCGTTCCTTCACCCAGGAGCATTCGCTGTCAAAGGGCTGGCTGGCGGGAATGTCAGACAGAAACGTGTCGCTTGCAATCGAAGCTTTTCATTCTGACCCGAGACAGGCGTGGACGGTCGACAAGCTGGCGAAGGTCGCAAGGATGTCGCGGTCGGCATTCGCTGTTCGGTTTAGGCAGACGGTCGGTCAGCCGCCGCTAGCCTATCTGACGGAGTGGCGAATATACAAGGCGACCAGGCTTCTTGAGAAAAACACCGTGAGAATCTCCGATGTCGCCCGGACTGTAGGCTACGCTTCGGAAGCGGCCTTCACAAAAGCCTTCATTCGGCTCGTGGGGTCGAAGCCGAGCGATTTTCGGCGCGCGAACATTCTACGTAAGGCGACGGGTACGGACCCGGAGGCAGCCTGATTTCCAGGCAGTTTCAAATCTTCGTAGGCGCAATCGTGGCTGTTAAAGGCATGCCCGACCGTCGCTCTCGACTTGCTCGAGACCCGTTGGCAAAGTTAGACCGCCGAGTATCGTTGCTTTCATTGGAGCAATGACGATGCATTACTACTGCTGAGTTCTTTTGCAGATTGCTCTGAAGAATTTCTAGCCGCCAAACACAAAAGTTGCTCGTTGCTCCAACTGTAGATGGATTGTGAGCGTGCCTCGGCGTCAACGCTCCCGAACAGGCAGGTTGCGCAGATCGCCGCCGCGCAAACGAGCACCACGAAGCATACAACCTCGATTTTCGTTGCACGAGAAATAGGCCTCTCAGTGGTCTGGTCGTGTCTTTCCATTACACATCTCCAGTCTTTGACAGTTCTTTCGGAACCGCTAGGTGAGGCCGTAGGAAGCCGCACCTGCGCCGGCGAGGCTGCCGCCATCGACGATCAGATATTCTGACCGAATTGGCTTGCCCTCGAAGAAGTTCTGCAGAATTTCCAACGTTCCTGCGGCATAGCGGGCCTGCCCGGACAACGATGCTCCTGAGATGTGGGGCGTCATTCCTTGGTGAGGCATCGTTCGCCATGGATGGTCGGCAGGGGCTGGTTGCGGAAACCAGACGTCACCACCATAACCAGCTAGGGTGCCGTTTTGGAGCGCGCGCACGACGGCATCCCGGTCACAAAGTTTCCCGCGAGCGGTGTTGATCAAATAAGAACCACGCTTCATCAACGAGAACATGGCGTCGTCAAACAGATGCTCTGTGGATGGGTAAAGAGGAACTTGGAGGTTAACCACATCGCAGACCTGAACAAGGGATTGCGGGTTCGCGTGGAACGTCAGCCCAAGCTCGCGCTCAACTTGGCCAGGCAAGCGGTGCCGCTGGTGATAGTGCAAGTAAACGTCAAATGGCTTCAGCCGTCGGAGAACAGCCTGCCCGATCCGGCCAGCGCCGATGGTTCCGAAATGCATTCCTTCCAGATCGTAGCTGCGGCTAACGCACTCGGCGATGTTCCAGCCGCCCGCGTCGGCGGTGTCGTGTGCAGGGAGGAAGTTTCGAACGAGTGACAGGACGGTCATGACCACATGCTCAGCTACGCTTATGCTGTTGGAGAACGTCACTTCAGCCACCGTGACTCCGTGCCGAGCCGCTGCGCTCAGATCAACATGATCGGAACCGATGCCAGCTGTGAGTGCAAGCCTCAGATTTTTTGCCTTCGCCAGTCGCTCAGCGGTTAAGTACGCAGGCCAGAACGGCTGGGAGATAACGACGTCCGCCTCTGGCAAATGACGGTCGAATGCCGAGTTCGCGCCGTCCTTGTCGCTGACCACCACAAGCCTGTGTCCATTGGCTTCAAGATAGGGGCGGAGCCCCAGTTCCCCGGAAACGCAGCCAACGAGTTGTCCAGGCTTGAAGCCCAACGGCTCGCGAGGGGATGGGACGGTTTGACCGTTAGGGTAGGCGCCAATGGTAGGGATCGAGTTTCTGGCGTATTGCGGGGGGTAGCCTGTTTCCGGGTCAGGAAAAAGAACACAAAGAACCGTTGCCATATCAGGCACTCCTTCTCGAATGGTTTAGTGGGCGGATAAGCGAGCGGCTTCGAAAAGAACTGCTCGGAGGCATCCTCGTGTACGTGGACTTTCGCGGAGAGCGACTACTCTCCAGCCTGGTAAGCTCTCGCCTCGGAACTATTCGTTCGATGTTCCGAGGCTTCGGCTGACGTGCCGAAATGAGATCGTCGGGACCGATAGCCGAGCCGCATACGGGCCGCGGTAGTTCAAGCTTGTGTGTCTTGGCACGTCGAACAGGGGGCACCGTTTCCACATGAGCTTATCTCCGATGGAATTAAGCTGTCAGCCTACGCCGATATGGAGCGGGCCGAAGCTATCCATTGGATTAACTCATGTCGGCGGAACGTTCGGGTCCGTACTGCTCGCAGCATACTTGCAGCTACGGTTAGACCGACTGCTCAAATGCAGTGGTAAGCAAGCGTCACAAAATTCCGGCGGCAACCGCATCCTCGTCGACAATGCGGGCAACAACCCTCATCTGGATTGCCATGTGCAATCCTGGATTCCAGGTCCGGAGTTTATCAGATCAACGTCCGAGCCTCGGGTGTCGCATGCCTCTGTGCCTTCTACCGACTAGGGTCAAAAGGAACGTGGCCATACCTTCCTTAACCGCGACGCTCGCGAGCGCCGCGCGCCGAATATGCCTACAACCCATTACACTTCGATGGTTTTGGTGACGTTTTCCACGCAAGGAGCGTCTGATTTAATCCCACTGAGTGGTTGGAGAGACGCACGAAGATAGGGGGGATCGATCACATTCTCGGTTGTCCATGCCGTTTCTGGCCTTCGATCCGATACGATGGATTCCTATTATGGACGCTCGCGCCAGAAATTGAGACGATCCTCGCTAAGAAGTGCAGCAGAGGGTCGCTAGATAGCGTTGGAAAGGAAATACCAATGCAGAGCCAGCTCCTCCTCAAGGATACCATCAGCAGACTGAAGGCCAAGTATTGCCGCGTCATCGATGAAAAGAACTGGACAGAATTCGCTAGTCTTATCATCGAGCGGCCGCGGCTCCAGTTTTTTGGATCCGATGGGTTTCTTCAAAACGAATTCAGATCAACCGCCGAATTCGTCGACGCTACACGAGGATTGATCGAGGGCGCCCAGACTGCTCACCAGGTACACAACGCGGAGATCGAGGTTGTCGCCGACGACGAAGTCAAAGCTGTTTGGTCGATAGAAGACCTTATCGTCTATCCACGCGGTGTCCATCGGATTTCCACTATGAATGCCTTCGGTCATTCGCATGAAACGTGGCGGCTGGTCGATGGCGTATGGCGCCTCACGGATCTCGCGCTTCGTCGAACGATCCTCATCATAAAGACCTGGGAAGACACTGGGACAGTCAACTGACCGTCCATCCCAGAACAGCCACAGGAGCCAGAAAGATGTCTTCAAAAATGCGAGCTCTCGTGGTCACTAGTCCGGGCGGACCCGAAGTCCTTGAAATTCGTGATGTCGAACGGCCCCGACTCCGTGACGATTTCGACGTTCTCGTCCGGGTGAAGGCTTGCGGGATTAACCCGGCCGACTGGCAGAACCGCGAGAACGGAGCGGTGTACGACGAGGGCGGACAAGGAGCTCGGTCCCCTACGATACTGGGCATCGACGGAGTAGGGGTGATCGAAGAGCTGGGGTCCAGCGTCGATCACCTCGTGGTCGGGGAGGAGGTCTGGTACATCGACGGTGGGTATGCGGGCAATCCCGGCAGCTACGCAGAATACAAAGTCGTGCGCGGGGCCTACGTCTCACCAAAGCCCAAGACCGCAAGCTTCGAGGCTGCGGCCGCCCTCCCAACCGTGGGTCTGACCGCTTGGGAGGCGGTGTTCGACAAGGGGCGCGTCCGGGTCGGCGACCACGTCCTGGTGCACGGGGGGGCAGGAGGGCTGGGGCACATCGCCATACAGTACCTAGTCCCTCTGGGAGTGCGAATTGCTGCGACGGTTTCGGGAGACGCGAAAGCAGATTTCGTCCGACAGCTCGGCGCAGAAAGGGTGATCAACTACAAGCAAGAGAACGTCGAGGACAGCCTCTTCCGGTGGCGGGGCGAACGGGGCGCAAATGTCGTTTTTGATTTTGTTGGGCACGGCAATTTCGCAGAGAGCTTCAAGCACACTGCCGATTACGGGCGCCTCATAAACACGGTGGTTTCAGACTGGCCTACCGATGGCAATGGTTTGGCTGAGTGGCGGAACATGGAGATCGGCTTCGTAAACATAGGGCTCCCGCAAATCAGCCGCAATCATGCTCTGCGCCTGCGACAGGTGGAAATCCTAAGGAGAATTGCGGTTCTAGTGGACGACGGAAAACTCCACGCGCACGTCGACCGGGTAGTTCCATTCGAAGGGGTTGCAGAGGCTCAGCGTGCTTTGAAAGCGGGCGAAACAATCGGTCGTCCCGTACTCAGCTTGGAAGGAAGTGCAAGATGAAGCGTTGGGAGTACGAACCAGCGGACAAGGTCCTGACACTGTGTTCTGCGGAGGTGCCCGTGTTAAAGGCAGGCGAGGTACTCGTGAAGGTGAAGGCCGTATCGCTGAACTATCGCGATTCCGCCATCCTTGATGGGGCGATGACGGCTTCGGTCGAGGGTCGTCTTGTGCCCGGCTCCGACATGTCCGGTGAAGTCGTCGCACTTGGGCCCGATACTCGGAGATTCTCAATCGGCGCGGCTGTCGTTTCGGCTGACACGATGAATTGGATCGATGGCCCCGCGCCGCCTCGAGAAACGAACAGTGTCCCGATCTTGGGAAGACTGTCGGAATACGTCGCCATACCTGAAGAGAGCCTAGTAGAGGCGCCGACTTCGCTTTCGCACGTAGAAGCGAGCACGCTGCCCGTGGCTGGATTGACCGCTTGGTTCGCATTGGTCGAACTAGGGCGTGTCAAGGCAGGCGACACCGTCGTGGTGCAGGGTACAGGCGGCGTCTCGCTGTTCGCTCTTCAATTTGCGAAGGCGCATGGCGCGCGAACGATCGTCATCACGAGCAGCGACGAGAAGGCGCGAAAAATACAAAGTCTCGGCGCCGACGATGTCATCGACCGGACCACGACACCGAGTTGGCACGAGCGCGTGCTGGAACTCACGGGTGGTGCAGGAGCTTCACACGTTGTCGAAATGTCCGGTGGAGACAACGTCGCTCGATCTGTATCTGCGTTGGCCTTTGGCGGCAGGATTTCAATGATAGGGGTCCTTGGCGACACCGAGCTGCGCGCGTCAATCCTTCCGATCCTGTACAAGCGCGCGCAACTCATCGGGATTGGTGTCGGTCATCGGCGCGCCGAGGAAGACATGGTCCGCGCCATCGATCATCTTGGTATCCGACCGGTCGTCGATGCCGTCTACCAGTTTGCCGACTTGCCCAAGGCGTTTCAACATCTGCGACGCGGTCCATTCGGCAAAGTCGTGGTCGAGTTAGCTGGAGGATAACCGTTATGCAGCACGCCAATTCGAAATCTCAAACGACAAGCTTCCGGCTCAAGTCAGACGCCGAGGCACAGTTACACCAGGAGCCGCCGGAAGGCGTCTCTCGCGAGCTGCACGAGGTGGACCTGAGTTTGACCGCAGTTTCGCTAAGGGTCCACGCCAACTTGCTTTGGTTGGGCAAGGATCACCTCGATGTTGAGAGCGCTCGAAGGACCGCCAGGCAACTGGTGGATTCCATCGGGGAACTGGAAGCTCTCGTCGCCCGACTCCATCTACCGCCCGTGCACTCTGAAAGTGCTGGTCGCAATTCTGCGCGCGCCTAGACCAACGATCGGTAGAAACCAATGACACGAGTAGCGATAGTAGAGTGGGAAGACGGTCTCCATCCTGGAACGGAAGCCTGGTCGCGGATCCGCGAACGTGTCGACGACTTGCGGCCGGACATTCTCGTTACGAACGAAATGCCCTTCGGATATTGGTTGCCGACGAAGAAGCTCTACTCCCACAGGCTAGCTGCGGAATGGGTCCTTCTTCACGAAGAAGGACTGGAAGCGCTGGCGTCCTTGAACGTCCCGACCATCGTCTCATCCCGCCCAATCATGGGACCTTCGGCTCTTGCAAACGAAGCTTTCATTCTCGAGAGCGGCCGCTACCAATTTCTGCATCAGAAACACCTGTTTCCCGCGGAGCCGGGGTGGGAGGAGGCCGCGTGGTTTAAACCTTTCCGCGGCGGGTTCGATCCGAAGCTGGTTGGGAAGACGTCGGTCGGGGCGTTGCTTTGTACCGAGCTGATGTTTACGCGGTGCGCGAGGTCGCTTGGCAAGCGTGGCGCTCAACTGATCGTCTCGCCACGAGCAACAGGGAACAACCGTGTCCTTTGGCATTCGGCGGGCATTATGGCAGCTACCTCGGCGGGCGCTTATGTGGTCAGCTCAAATCGCACTGACAATCTCGACAATCCAAGCGGTTTGTTCGGCGGCGGCGGCTTCGCATTCGATCCCTCCGGGAAACTGATCGGCACGACTTCAGTGCTTGAGCCAATGGTCCTCATTAAAATTGACGAGAACTTGGCGCGAGCTGCCAAGCACGAGTATCCTGCTTACGTTAGCGAAGAGTTCGTGGACCAAGTCGATGGCGTCGAGCTAGAGGTCGTGTGAAGTCATAAGAGTCAATTGCCTGGACGAGGTGGCGGCTTGCCGTGCTTTGCAAGGTCCGTTGCCGCGCTGTCCTCACCGCGCGGGATTCTCGCTCGCTTGCGCGCGATAGGGAAGGGCCAGCGATAACGGCCACCTGATGAGTCTCGCACACGAAGGTAGCAGTCGTTCGCCTTCTATGGCTGCTGGCCCCATGTGAAGTTCGAGCATATGATCAAGAGCACTTATTAGTGTTGTTGATTGTCGACAATCGTGCGACATATAGGTGCAATGGTCGATGATAAACCTCTTCGCGTTATTCAACGCCGTAGCCTAGAGAGCCGGGCGGCGGACGAGCTTCGGTCCGCGATCATATCGCGTCGCTATGCTCCAGGCAGCCGGCTGACTGAAGCTCAGCTCTCAAGCATGCTCGGAATATCAAGGGGGACAGTCCGTTCGGCCCTGCAGAAGCTTCTTACGGAAGGGTTGGTAACTCAACGACCTTACGCCTCCTGGGAGGTTACAGGTTTTTCAGCTAAGGACGCCTGGGAGCTATATACTCTGCGGGCGGCCCTCGAGGGACTGGCGGCAGAGCTTGTCGCGGATGCCATCCGGCGCGGGTCGCTAGATCCGGCGCCGATCGTTGATGCGTTTGACGTTCTTAAGGATGCATGTGGGCGGCTCGATGTTGAGCGGGCTGATACCGCCGACTTTGCATTCCACAAGATTGTTGTCGCATCTGCGGGTCACTGGCGCCTTCAAACTCAATATGAGAGAGTAGATGCACAGATCCAGATGCTGATCGTAATGGGAAACGAAGTTCCTGGAGCTGTCAATCGACTTGTCGGCGAGCATCAACCACTGCTTGACGTGCTCCTCTCCGGCGACGCCACGGAGGCGGGAAGCGTGTTTCGGGCAAACGTTACGGCAGCGGGGCGAGACGCGGTCGAGCGTTGGCCGCTATAATACGAACCTAACGGGCGAAGCGATTAGGTTCTCGGGCTAGGCGTTCATGCGTCGGCGAAAACAACCGCCAAAGCAAGCGGTCTTCACCGAACGAAAATGCAACTGCCCGATTGTTGACAATTAACTATGCGAAGTCTTGAATGTGTTCTCCTGCCGGCGCGGGGCAGCCGGCATTTGCGAACAAAGAAGGTTATTTCACAGACCAAGGTGCCAGCACCCTGAGGGGGAACGATGAGCCTACCGCATTGGATCAGTGATGACTGGAGACCCGATTCTGAGATTCTCGCCGAGGACGGCGAGCGAATACTCCTAAGAATTCGCAGGCAGACACCATTTCTTGTAGTCGGGCCCCGCGACGAATTTCCATCCCGCGAGAGGATTGGCCGTCTGATCAACGAGCACAGCCTCGGGCCTCACCTCAAGGGCGCGTGGGCGGCGCGTCCCCTTCGCCTGACAGATATCGATGGGTTTTCTGTGCTTCTGCTCGAAGATCCGGGCGGCGTAAGCTTGAAGAGCATTCTTGGCTCGCATGTCGAAGTCAGCTTTTTTCTGCGGATGGCGATATCGCTTTCGGATGCGGTCGCGAGCGTCCACGAAGCTGGACTTCTTCACAAGGATATCAAGCCTGGCAATATTCTAATGTCGTCGGCTGGAGATCGTGCGTGGCTAACCGGGTTCGGCATTGCGTCGAGGCTTCCCAGAGAACGTCAGACCCCGGTGCCTCCTGAGGTCATTGCAGGCACCTTTGCTTATATGGCCCCCGAACAGACAGGTCGAATGAATCGATCCATCGACGCTCGGAGCGACCTTTATGCACTTGGCGTAACGCTTTACGAAACGCTCACCGGCGTGCTGCCTTTCACTGCTACCGATCCAATCGAATGGATCCACTGCCACGTGGCGCGTCAGCCTATTCCGCCTTTAGAAAGGCGCCCCGGAATTCCCGAGCAAGTGTCGAAGATCGTCATGAAGCTGCTCGCTAAGGCTGCCGAGGATCGGTACCGAAATGCGTTGGAATTGAAGTTAGATTTTCAGCGGTGCTTGGCCGACTGGGAGGAACTTGGGGCGATATCCTCCTTTGATCTGGGAGTAGGCGAGGGGCCGTCCCAGTTGATCTTTCATGAGAAGCTATACGGGAGAGAGCGAGAGGTTGATCGCCTTACAGACGCGTTCGAACACGTCGCCGGGACAGGTGAGCGCGCTTTGGTCCTTGTCTCAGGATATTCAGGGATTGGAAAATCCTCGGTCGTCAACGAACTGCATAAATCCTTGGTGTCAGCCCGGGGATTGTTCGCCGTCGGCAAATTCGATCAATATAAGCGAGATATCCCCTACGCCACCCTGGCGCAGGCGTTTCAAGGCCTGTTGAGACAAGTGCTCGGCAAGAGCAACGAAGAACTTGCGCGATGGCGGTCAGAGCTTTTGCAAGCACTTGGGTTCAATGGCAGTCTAATGATCAATTTGATCCCCGAGCTCGTTCACATAATCGGCGAGCAGCCACCTGTGCCCGATCTATCTGGTCCGGAGGCCCTGAAGCGGTTTCGGCTGGTATTCCAACAGTTGATTGGAGCGTTCGCCCGACCAGAACATCCGCTCGTACTTTTTCTCGACGACCTTCAGTGGCTCGATGCTGCGACACTGGATATTTTCGAAAGCCTGACAGGGGAAACGGGACTAGGAAGCTTGCTGTTGGTCGGCGCCTATCGTGACAACGAAGTCGGCCCGGAACATCCGCTCCGCACTCGGCTGGACGCGATCCGCGGTTCCGGACTCCGGGTTGACGAGGTCACGTTGCGCGGGGTGGATGTCGAGGATGTAAGCCGATTGATTGCCGACGCATTAGCAGAAAATGTCGAGCGCGTGGAGCCTCTTTCACGCATGATCTACTCGAAGACGGAAGGTAACCCGTTCTTCACCACGCAATTTGTAGCTTCTTTGGCCGATGAAGGTTTACTTCAATACGATGCTAAAATCCCGGGATGGCGATGGGACCTTGAGCGCATTGGGACGAAGTATGTCAGTGGAAGTGTCGTTGATCTCATGGTCGAGCGGCTCAGACGTCTTTCCGATGGATCCCAACGTGCTCTCAAGCAGCTTGCAGGGATCGGAAACAACGTAAAGATCGAGACCTTTCAGAGGATGACCGATTTTTCTGGAAACGAAACGCACACCCTACTCAACGAGGCGTTCCGAGCGGGGCTACTTTTCCAGAACGAAGATGCCTACTCGTTCGCGCACGACCGGGTCCATGAAGCGGCATATTCGACCATTCCCGCAGAAGAAAGGAGCGCGACCCACTGGGCGATCGGTTCTCGGCTGCTGCAAACGTTGGATGATGGTGAGATCGATGCGACCATCTTCGAGGTAGTGAGCCAGTTCAATAGAGGAGAGTCGAGAAGCGCTTCACAGTCGGAACGGGTGGCTGTCGCCGCGTTGAACCTTCGCGCGGGCCGGAAGGCGAAAGCTGCCGCAGCCTACGCCGCAGCATCCGGCTACCTCGTTCACGGTGTGCATCAACTCGGAGAAAGCGGCTGGAGTGAAGAATACGAGCTCGCTTTCGCCTTGGCTCTCGAGCATCTCGAATGCGCCTTTCTCACCGGGGATATGCAACTAACCGAGGACATGATCGACGATTTGCTTCGTCGTCATACTCTGGATGTCGACAAGGCGGCGATCTATCGCGTCAAGGTCGAACTGTGCGTGGTCAAATCGGACAACAGTGGTGCGGTGACAAACGCTCTCCTGGGTCTGAAGCTTTTAGGTATCGATCTTCCGGCTGCGCCACTTTGGGAGGACGTCGAGCTTGAATACCGGAAGATCTGGGAAAATCTGAACGGCCGCCCGATTGAAAGTTTTGCCGAACTTCCGTCGATGACTGACACAAAGGCACTTGCAGCCGTGCGTCTCCTGGCGGAAATGCAGCCTCCTGCGTACTTCACCAACTTCAACATGACTATCCTGGTTATCTGCCGGATGATCAATGTGTGTCTGGAGCGGGGAGCAACAAGTACGTCCGCGCAAGCGCTGGTCATGCTCGGCTATGTGATGGGACCCGCTTTCGGCGGCTATGCCGAGGGCTACAGGATAGCAAAGCTGGCTGGCCGTCTTGCCGCCGAGCGCAATGTACCAGTGGACATTGCGCGCGTGAACCATCTTACAGGGTTGGCCGCAGCATGGACTGAGCCGCTCCCTGCAGTAATGCAATGGTTGCGACCCGCATTTCGCGGCGGTGTCGAAGCCGGAGACCTTTACTACGCGTGTTTCGAAGCCGCTGTCATTGTTCTTCACGTCTTTCTCAGTGGACAGAACTTGAAAGATACCGACGAGGAGTGCGTGCAAGCACTCGAATTTGCGCGCAAAACCGGATTTCGGGCGGGCGTCGATCTTATTGTTTCTACCGAGAGAGCCGTGGCGAGCCTGCAAGGACGAACTCATAGTTTGGCCAGCTACGACGGCGACAATTTTGACGAGGCGTTGTTCGAAACAGAGCTCGCCAATACGCAGAACACGGTGGTGATGTGGTGGTATTGGACACGCAAGGCCATGGTCTACGTGCTTTCAGGTCGGTACGACGATGCTCTAAATGCGGTCGCAAAAGCCCGGTCCAATCCGTCGATCAGGAACATGCAGATCGAACAAATGGACTGCCACTATTTTTCTGTGCTCGCCCTAGCCGCACTTGCCGAACACACCCCGGCAGAAAAGCGTAGTGCGACGGTCCTTGAAATGCGCAAGCATCATAGTCAGTTGGAGACTTGGGCGCACCAGGCAGGGTCGCCGTGCTTTGAAGACAAACACCTGCTCGTTGCTGCGGAGATCGCGCGCCTAGAAGATAGGGATGCGGAAGCTCAGCGCCTATACGACGAAAGCATCCGTGCGGCCCGCACGCATGGATTCCCTCAATACGAGGGAATTGCGAACGAGGCTGCGGCGCGGTTCCATTCTGGAAAACGCTCTCGAAAGCTCGCCCGCTCGTATCTCTTAGAAGCACGTACCTGCTTTGCGCGATGGGGGGCGGACGCGAAAGTGCGGCATCTTGAGGAGACATACGCCGAAATCTTCGACGAGCGATCTTCCGCACTTCCCGGTGGTACCACAATTGCCGCCGTCGAGCATCTTGATCTAGCCACGGTGGTCAAGGTCGCCCAATCCGTTTCGGGGGAAATAGTTCTCACTCGTTTGGTCGACACGCTGATGCGAACGGCTCTTGAGCATGCTGGAGCCGGACGCGCCGTACTCACTCTTTCAACCAATGGCATCCATGTCGTTGAGGCTGAGGCTCTCGTAACTGCTGACGGCGTGGTCGTGAAGCATCGAGATGACTTCCAGGCACCCGTCGAACTTCCGGAGGCTGTCGTTCAGTACGCCCTGCGAACGAAGGAAACGGTGATACTGGACAATGCCCTGGCCGACCACGATTTTTCCGCGGATCCCTACATTCGACGGCTCCGGGTGCGTTCTCTCTTGGCGCTTCCACTCGTCAATCAAGGAAAGGTTCTAGGGCTCCTGCACCTTGAAAATAACCTTGCCGCAAATGCTTTTACTCAGAACAGACTCTCCATTCTGAAACTGATCGCCTCCCACGCCGCGATCGCCCTCGAAAACACACGTCTGTATCGTGATCTGGAAGAGCGAGAATCCAGAATACGTCGCCTGGTCGACGCCAACATCATCGGCGTCTTCATGTGGACGCTGGACGGTGAGATTTTCGAGGCGAACGATTCATTTCTTCGGATGATTGGCTTCGACAGAGAGGACCTAACGGCGGGCAGGCTGCGCTGGACCGAACTTTCGCCCCCTGAGGAGTGGGCTAAGGACGCCATGGTTGTGGAAGCTGTGAAGGCCACTGGCGTGGCAGAGCCTTGGGAAAAGGAGTTTCTGCGCAAAGATGGAAGCAGGGTGCCTGTCCTCATTGGCGCGGCGGCATTCGGCGAAACCGAGTTCGAAAGCGGAGTTTCGTATATCCTCGATCTGACTGCTCGAAGACAGGCGGAAGAGGGTGCTCGCGCGAGCGATCAACGTTATCGCGAACTTCAATCCGAACTTGCTCACGCAAACCGAGTCGCGGTGGCCGGACAGTTGTCCGCTGCCATCTCTCACGACGTGATGCAGCCGCTTGTCGGCGTCGTCACCAGCGGCTCTGCGGGTTTGAATTGGCTCGACTCTGATCCTCCGGATATCGAGGCAGCGCGGAGAGCTTTCGAACGCGTGATAAGCGAGGGTCATCGGGCAGGCGAGGTGCTCGAACGGACGCGTGCGCTCGTCAAGAAGTCGCCGCCGAAGAGGGAGATCGTAGACGTCAACCACATTCTAACCGAAACGGCTTCTCTGGTCAGAGCGGAGGCGATGAAGAAGGATGTCGTCATCCGGATCGAACTGGACGAGGGCCTTCTGCAGGTTCAGGCAGACAGAGTACAGATCCAGCAGGTCATACTTAACCTAAGCGTCAATGCGATCGAAGCCATGGCCGGACATCACAATGGAACTGCTAAATCGCTGACTCTCTCATCCAGGATGCACGCGGAGAACGTCGTTTCAGTCGGGGTTCATGACACCGGACCAGGAATATCTTCTGAAATCAGGAACAAGGTTTTCGACGCGTTCTATTCGACGAAATCGCAGGGGATGGGGATGGGGCTGGCGATTAGCAAGTCGATCGCGGCATCCCACGGAGGGAAGCTGTGGATTACGGCAAATGAAAAACAAGGAGCGACCTTCTGGCTTTCTCTTCCTGTCGGCGAAGACGTGGCAACACCGGAGGTCTCGCAGGGAGCCTTGTCCGATACAAGTGCAGGCAAGAGGACTTAGGAGCGTCTATTATAGGAAGATATAACATCAAGTCGTCACGCGCCCTGATAAGATCCACCTGACAAGTGGATGCTCCGAACGACGGCACGTCGACCCGGAATGCAGAGGGTGTTCGATACGTGATCGATACCTGATCGAAGGGTTCCCACGATGGACTGGCGGACGAAAATGATACGCGATCCCGATCACATTGTCTTTCTCGTTGATGACGATCCGAAAGTGCGTGAATCGGTAGGAGAGCTGCTGAGATCAGTTGGCCTGCAGTCGATCGCCATCGGTTCGATTCACGACTACCTTGAGCTCCCGCGACCCGATGTGCCCGCCTGTATTGTTCTCGATATTGAGCTTCCAGATCTGAACGGCCTCGAGTTCCAGGCGCAGGTCGAAAAGGATGACCATCCGCCAGTGGTCTTCATAACAGGCCATGGCGACATCCCATCTTCAGTTTCTGCGATGAAGCGCGGAGCCGTGGACTTTCTCACTAAGCCCTTCAAATCAGAGGTTCTGATTGCGGCCGTGCGTGCCGCCATCGCGCAGGATCGGGAACGAAGAGAAGAGAGGGGGGCTCTCGCGGACCTCAAGATCAGGTTTGGTCAACTAACGCCTCGGGAGCAGCAGGTGTTGCCGTTGATAGTTAGCGGGCTCCTCAACAAGCAAGGTGCTGCGGAGCTCGGGATTAGCGAGATCACGTATCAAGTCCATCGCGCGAGGGTCATGCAGAAAATGCAGGTGGCATCATTTGCGGAACTCGTTCGGATTGCAGCTAAGCTAAAGATACCCATCACTCATTCACGGTACGCAGGAGTCCCCGCTCGATGACATCCCAAAAATCCGTGGTCGCGATCGTCGACGACGATTCAAGGCTACTTGTCTCACTCGGAGATTTTCTCGAGTCCGCGGGCTATGCGGTTCGGGCGTTCACTTCAGGTAGGGCTTTCCTCGATGACGACAGCCTTCACGCGGTCGACTGTCTAGTCACCGATATCACGATGCCAGAGCTCGACGGTTTCGAACTACAGAAAGCGGCAAACGCCACGCGGCCGGGGCTTCCGGTGATTTTCATAACTGGTACCCAAGATGCTGAGACCCATGACCGCGTTGCAGAACTTCCTGAAGGAAGATTCCTTCGAAAGCCGTTCGATGCCAAGCATCTTGTGACAGCCATCTCGAAAGCCGTTGCTCCGAAAATCTGAATCGCGGCTGGCAGTCAACGAACTGCTTGGCCGCGACTTTATTTGAGCTGCTCAGCGCGTTGCGCTTAGCGTCAAATTTCGGTTGAGCCGCCCGCGGCTTTATATGTGAATGTAAATTCGACGCCAGCCGAGGTTGCTAGCTTCAACACCTCTTGAACCGCAAGGCCAACCGATGGAGACGCAGAAAGCGTCATCTTGAACGAGAGCTCGTCGAGAGCATATCCCTCCTTAATGGCGTGCGGCGCCAGACGCGCGATTGATGATATCAACGTCTGAAGGAGATCGCTCATCATCGCTTGGAACAGGGCAAGCGCATCGGCCGCGCGATCCTGCAGTTTCGTTCGCTGCTGTTCCCATATCTGTACTACCCTGTCGCGTCCTTCGATGAGAAACGTCTCCCCTCTGAGCGAGACTTCGTCAATCGTGGACCTAAGTGCGTCGAACACCTCTTTCGCAGCATTTATTACTGGATTTGATTCCAATCGCCTCGAGCTGACGACTAGATGGCGAGATTCAACTTCATCCATCACGAGGCACGGGTAGCGTCGTCTCGAAGTCTACGGAACTGATAGCTTTGTCGCCTTAATGGCTGATCGGCCGTATTGCTGAACAGCGACGACTGAACACCCTCTGGCCAATGTCCCATAAGGAATTCCAAGCCGACCACCGCAGGCAATAAACCCAGATGCTTCTGAATATTTTCGTCCGGTGCCTCTAGGAGTACTTTCGCAAGGCGGAAATGGTCGTTGAACATAGTCACCATCGTACGCTGACCAATCCCCAAGAGTTGCTGCATATGTTGCGAAACTGTCATACCTTTCGCGGGGATCGGGAGCTTTGCTTGCTCCGTCAGCGCGGTATGAAGGTCGGCTACGATATCTCTCGGTAAGCGCTCGCGTTTTGAACCGGACACAGTGGCATCGAGTACCGCATGGGCCATGGTAAGCAGAGGGAAACGGTCGAACAGAGCTTGCGCACTGATAGCTCCGATCTGTGATGCGGGGCTCCAAAGCTTGTCTATCTCAAGCCCGTAGATCGGCCAAAGCGGGTCGAAGATCTTCCGATATTGCCGGACACATTCTGCTAATTGGCGAGCCACCACCTCATCCGGAGAAGTACCCTGGTAGGTTCGTTCGCCGAGTGCCCGCAATGCGTGAGGAATTGCTTCGCAAAACCTCGCGAATGCCCGGTCTCGGCTTTCTGCAGAGTTGTTTTCGCTAGTTTCGCCGAACGTTAGTTCTTCACCGAGAGGGACTGCGGAAGCAAGCTCCTCATAGAAATCTGTGCCGGCGAACGTGAGCACATGAGAAATCTCATGCAGAATGCGTGCGCCATCCGGATCTGTCTCTCTAGGAGGCAACTGTAGAACAGCGAAGTCCCAAGCAAACGACGCGTCAGTTCCGGTCCGAAGAGTTCGTTCTCGTGGCTTTGTCATGCCAGATCTCCCAGATTATTCTGCGGCGCAAAACTAAAGTAATTTTTCCAAAGGTAGAAGCCTTGCTCTCACCAAAATGCAGATTCGTGGATCATCAAAGAAATCGGCCGTGAGCTGGAAAGGATACCCAGAGAGCAGGTGGCGCTAGATTTCTGAAGGGACTTATAGAAACTCGTAATAGTCGGACATTCTGACACTTTATAGACTGCAAAACATAGCCGTTGCAGCGTCAGGATACTAGAGCGCGATATGAGTTCGCGCACCTGTTGCATGGCCAAACGCATGGATAAAGAAGGAGCGCGACGCTCATGGAAAGTTTTGTACATCAGGTGTTCAGCAAGCAGTTTCTCGACGGGGACGAGGTCGCGCCGCGACGGTCTTCCAGTAGGCGAGAGCGCGCTGACGAGGAGCCCGTTGTTGTTATCATCGAAGACAACGCCGCCATCCGGGATGCCCTCCAAGACTTGCTACAGTCAGTGAGTCTCAAATCCCAAATCTACGAATGCGCCAAAGATTTCGATGAACGCCATAACATGGTTGTCGTTCCCAGCTGCTTCGTCCTCGATATCCGGCTGCCAGGATTGAGCGGACTGGATTTTCACGAGCGGATCGTGCGCTCCGGCTGGAGGGTGCCAGTGATCTTCATTACCGCGCATGCGGATGTGCAGATAACTGTACGCGCCATGAAGGAGGGTGCGATCGATTTTCTGGTCAAGCCGTTTCGGGAACAGGAATTTCTGGATGCCGTTGCGAGAGCCGTGAGCCTCGATCGTGGGCGGCGAAGCGCCGCTGAAGCCTTGCATGCCGTTCACCGACGTTTCATGCGATTGACTAGGCGGGAGCGCGAGGTAATGCCACTTGTGGCAGCCGGCAAAATGAACAAGCAGATTGCAGGTGAGCTCGGCATAAGTGAAACGACGGTGAAAGTGCATCGAGGAAGCATCATGCGAAAGCTAAGTGTCCGAACGGTTGCAGATTTGGTTCGGATCTCAGACGTGATTTCGCATGGGCTGACCAGTGCGATGGAAGAGGCGCGTACCGATCACATGACACATCACCCGGCCATAGAAGCAATGTGACGTCCTTTCGCTCCTCTGATAGTTGGGCTGGTGCGCGGCGCGATACGCGCAGGTGAACGAATGGCATAGTGGCTTGTCGCCACTGATTTTCGCCGCAGCCTGCAGGGCGATCGAGCCACCTCAGAAGGTGGCGTGGTCAACCTGCAGACTGCGGCGTCGCCATTTTCCAAAGCAGAAAAATCGCATCTTTTCGACGACGCTCACAATGGCTGTCGCTGCTTGCGCTTCCATCGGATCATCGTCAGCCGGTCTTCGACCGAGCAGCGTACCTGTTGCAAGGAATTCTCCAAATAAAAGCCCTGACGGTTTTAGCGTCGCGAGCTGCGCAGATCCTTGCGACCAGACTCATTGTCGATGCCAAAGCCCGCCAGATCGCGTGTGCGCTCAACCGACCAGCAAACGAAAGATTCTCTCACGAACGGATAAATCAAGGAGGAACCATCAATCTCGGGCTCGAAACGGGCGCTATCGTCTGGCGGTCAAATGAGGCAGGCGCCTCAATGCATGTGTTGAGATGGAGTCCAACGTGAAAAGTGAATTTTCCCTTTCCCTCTCGCGTCGGCAGGCATTGCTCGTCGGTGCGAGCGCGTCGCTTGCCATGGCTGTGCCTGCCTTGGCAGCAGATAGAAGAAACCTGAACATCCCGAAAGGAGCGAGCCTTATGGCCGAGGAATTCGTTACGACTAAAGACGGCGTCGAAATCTTTTTCAAGGACTGGGGTCCGAGAGACGCCCAAACAATCGTTTTTCACCATGGCTGGCCTTTGTCTGCGGACGACTGGGACAACCAGATGCTTTATTTTCTAAGCAAGGGGTATCGTGTCGTAGCCCACGACCGACGAGGTCACGGTCGCTCGTCCCAGGTGAGCTATGGTGCGGACATGGATCATTACGCATCGGACGCGTCGGCGGTGGTCGAACACCTCGATCTTCGAAACACGATTCACATCGGCCACTCCACTGGTGGCGGCGAAGTTGCGCGGTATGTCGCACGCTATGGCCAACCGCAGGGGCGCGTTGCAAAAGCTATTCTTGTGAGCTCCGTACCGCCGATCATGCTCAAGACGCATGACAATCCGGAGGGCGAGCCCCTGGAAGTGTTCAACGGCTATCGGGAAGCGCTAGCCGCCAATCGCGCGCAATTCTATATCGACGTCCCGACGGGACCGTTTTACGGCTATAATCGGCCTGGTGCGAAGATCTCACAAGGGATCATCAACAACTGGTGGCGTCAGGGCATGATGGGCAGCGCGCAAGCCCATTACGACGGCATCAAAGCCTTTTCAGAGACAAACCAGACCGACGACCTCAAGGAAATTCGCGTTCCAACACTCGTCACTCAGGGCAGCGACGACCAGATCGTCCCCTATAAGGACGCCAGCCTGCTCCAGGCGAAACTTATCCGGAACAGCAAGCTTAAGATCTACGACGGTTATCCACACGGCATGCTGACAGTCCATGCCGATGTCATCAATCCGGATCTTCTGGCGTTCATCCGCGAATAGGCGCCACTCATTCGATTATCCGTAGCGTCCCATATTGGTAAGCTACTCATTGGTGCAAGGCCCCGTCGGATGCGCCCGACGCGGGCCTCTTCGATTTATCCAAAGCATCGCCGCACGCTTGGCGGTCTGGCTGCAGCTTGCTTTGAGTGGCCGCAGGAATGCGCAAGACGGACGAGCGCAATGGTCCGTTGGTACTAGTTCGCAGCGACGGAAGTCTCAATGATCCACGATGCTAAGAGAATATTTTGATCCGCGACGAGATTTCATAGTCGGCCAGTCACCACAACACCAATTCCATCAGGAGTTTGAGATGTTTGTCACTGGAACCATCCCGCAGTCCATTACGCAAAATCTTGACAGCAGAGCGTCAAAAGAAGTCCGAACACTACTCCTGCACGCCCTCAATTGTTATCAATACGACGGAGCTAATGCGCTGGAGCTCGTCAGCAAAGCTTCGCGTATTCTTGTCGGAAACATAGGGATCGTCGAAGACGATACCGTTTCGACCGAAAAGGTTGCTGACCGTGGCCTTGCCAAATGGCAGATTGCAAAGGTCAAGGCGTTGGTGTCGGAGCGCCTACCTTCTTCCGTTTCGGTGGGCGAGCTCGCGGAGATCGCCAATCTCAGTACGAGCTATTTCTGCACACTGTTCAAAGTGACGTTTGGTCGGTCGCCACACAATTACGTGGTGGCGCAGCGTGTCGAGTTCGCGAAGCATCTCATGGAGACGACATCTGCCCCTCTTTCTGAGATCGCCCTGAGCTGTGGTCTTGCCGACCAAGCTCACCTCTCGCGTCTTTTCCGGCGATTCACCGGTGTAACCCCCAGCGCATGGCGACGGCGCCGTGTCCGAGGCAGTGCTGCCAGCTCTTCGCAATTGTGACGAAACCCGAGACGAAGGAATTCTGCTATGTTTGGACGCAAGCGCTTCGTCGCTGGCAGGCCGTCTACGCCGACCCATGCCCAAATGGCGTTACTCATATTTGCGGGACTGTGCCTCTACACAGTGGTTGTCGCCGTGGTGCTGCTACAAGGGTCTCCGGCGGGCGCCGTCCGGGTTTATGTGCCGACGAGCCACCCTAGAACTCTCTCCACGACAAACAGTGACACCTTGTAGCGAGTTGTGCGAACGCATGTTTATCCACTGCGCTTCGACGTATCAAACCGATCGCATCAAACAGACGTTCATCTTGATAACGGAACCTATACCGAAGTGTAAAGGTTTCGAGCGCCCGTACAATATTCCCGAGGGGGCCAGCGACCTAAAGTATCTTCAAACAAGTACGAGGTCACCAATGACTTATCCCAAGTTCGACCGTGGCAGGCACACGTCTGTCTTCACCACGCGGTCAGGAAATCATCGCGAAGCTGCCGAATCCTTTCGCGCGCTGAGGCATATAGGTTTCCGAAAGGTGGAGATCCTGCCCGGCCGCGAGTGGATCTCCGACGGTCCTTCGATATTCCACGAGCTTGCGTACTGCGTTGCAGGCTTGATCTGGTTGCAGATCTGGCGCGATCGTGAACGTGTGGAGTCCTTTGCCGTAGAAAAGGGCGACATCGTCTTCATACCGGCCGGCACCTCCTTCAGCCTCTGTAGCGGAAACAACGACACGTCAGTCTTGATCTCCGCCACCGCAAGAGATGGATTCAACATCGACGCATTGCCCGAGAAGGTGAGCGCCCAATGTCTCATCGATGCAAACGGCGACGCAGCAGAACAAAGATGCCGCAATCTGGGACCTTTGAGCGAAGCGGATCTGTCTTTAAAAGAAGTGATGCCAGAGGATGGGCATGTCGTCTTGTTTCTCGATCGAAACCCGGCCCAGGTTGGTCGCCATCATACGATAGATAGCGTATTCGACCGGCAGGTAATAGCGAGGGAGTTTGGTGTTGGCGAAATCAATCTGCCCGACCTCTCTCTCAGTTTCTACGTGCCAACCGTTATTCGGGCTCGTTTGAAGAACGGCTAACGGATTGTGCGCATCGCGGGGAAGTTTTCAGGCCAGATACCAGTCTTGTACTTAGTAGCGCAACGAGACTGCCCGACCTCTCCACCGGCTGATTGGCGGGCGCCAGATCTCGACCGTATCGGAGGCTCCTAGATCGACCGAAGGATCTGAATGTCAGGTGCATCGATGTTTTACCAATTTTCGGTAAAGGGATCAGCATTGACTATTTTTTGAGGATCGGAGGCGGTTTTTTTCTTTTTTTTCTTCAAACCATTTTCCGATGATCCGTTCCCAACGCGGAACGTTTTCGCAAGGCTGGGCCGCGTCGATCAGATCGGACCTGGACCAAATGCCAGGTTCGCACTGGAATTTGATACGATCAGTGCTGAAGAGACTGAAAATGCGGCCGAGTGGATTGAAGCCAACCGGTCCGAGCACGACAAGCACTTTGGTCTGCTCAGGGTAACGACCACCCTTCAAAGATTTGCTGAATTTTCGAATGATGTTCAGGACGTTCAAGCGGGCCACTGGTATTACCTAGAACTCGCCCCTGGCAAGCCTCCCGTCGGCATGCGCGCCTGGTTTGCCAGTTTCACCGAACATGGCGCAACGGACCGTACTGAGGGGCGGATTGTTGCGGCAAGGCGCTTGTTTTCGAGTATCGATCCCGCTCCACGCTTGTCATCATTAGGATCGACACCGGCGCTGGAGCCGATGTTGCCTCTTGCTATTGCTTCGCTGTGTCGCTTGCCCCAGCGAAACTCTCCTGTCACCGCGAACGACGTGCTGGCGCGCGTTCAACCCGCCGACACCGTGCTGGTTCACGATGTGGGACAGGGCAGCTTCAACACGTTGCTGCGGAACGGGAAGCCATGCCTTCACTTTGACGTCGGCTCTCCCACTGTCTTTAACTGGAAGGGCGAGAGGAGAGCTCCATTCAGTCTGGACCTCAAGGAGCGCGTTCCCGTTGTGCTTTCCCACTGGGATTGGGACCACTTCCATGCGGCGATTAAGATCGAATCCCTTCGGAGATGCAGGTGGGTAGTGCCCGATCAAGTGGTGGGACCAAGTGCGGCGCGACTTGCGATCGGGTTGGCCAAGGCACGGCGATTATACGTGTGGGCGGGTGGAATGGCTTCATTCGCTGTCGGCGATGTAGGCGAATGCGCAGGCGTTCGAAGGAATGGAACAGGGCTGGCGTTGCGGGCACATCTGACAAACGGGCGGACCGTGCTGCTCGCCGGCGATGCGGATTATGACGGGATACCGTTCGGATCCAGTGCCGTCGACGGGCTTGTCGCCACGCACCACGGTGGTCGCCCACGAAATCGGCTGGCGGTGCCACCCGCTCCACGATCCAGGGCGTCCTACGTCATTTCTTACGGTTATGCCAACGTCTACAATCATCCCCACAATGAGTCCCTTACCCTGCATTCGGGCAGCGGATGGCTAGATCCGGTACGTACGGCAAAGTTTGGTGCGACGAAGCGTGGAGATCGGTACTTATAGGTTTGCCTGACGTATCCCTTTCACATTCTTCTGTGGCGACTGTTCCGCAGTGTTCGAACAACGGTTTTTGGACCAAGGCATCAAGGCGACAGTGTCCGAAGGCCGCTTTTTGCGATTGGCAAATCTACAATCAACCAGGGGCGACACGCATTCTCCTTAGTCTATTGTCCCTGCGGACAAGGTGTCAGGGACTCACGCATGATCGCACAGACACGAACGTCGAATTTTTTAGAGTGAGACCGCGGAATACTATCCTTCTGCCTGCTCACAGAAGCTGCGCATCCAGTTAACTCCCACGGCGCCCGATGTTCGGCTCGTGTGAAACACTAGAAGGAAGCAAATCATGAACCGCGGATTGACGCTTGCCACAGCCGTCCTCATCTCGTCGATGGCGATCGCAGGTACAAGCTACGCCGATAGCCTGGGAATGAACGACGGTTCTCAGATCGAGCGTACCCTGGTCACGTTCGACAAGCCTTTCGACGTTCGGCACCTGAATGACTATCACAACCAGAAGACGCAGCCCGATCCGCACGGCGCAGCCCCGCCGAGGACAGCGGAAGGCGTCAAGAACATCCAAGCTTCGATCAAGGCCAACAAGGAGTTGACCAAGAAGCTTGAAGCGAAGGGCATCAGCGTCGAGAACGTTGTCAACGCGGAACAAGCCGCCGACGGCAGCATCACGTTCTACATTCGCTGAGCCGCGTCGGCTGGCTCGCAGTCATACGCCCCTTTGATGCGAGCCAGCCGTACGTTTCACAACGTATTCCTTTGTTATTGCAGTCAACTAGCGCGCTGTCGAAGCCGCATGACTTGCAAGCGGAAGCTTATTTTGCATGCGCACCTGTTCGACAGGTAGACGCAGCCGATCGCACCCCTGAAGGCGTCCCCAACTAAATCGCAGCTTTCGGTGTCAGATCTTCGAGGACCACCATGGATTTAGCTCTAAAAGGAAAGCGCGCTCTTGTCACAGGGTCTACAGCCGGGATCGGCGAGGCGATCGTGAAGATGCTGGCCGCGGAGGGCGCCTCCGTGATCGTTCATGGCCGGGATGAAACGCGCGCGCGGTCCGTCGCCTATGCGATAGCCGGCTCGGGTGCCGAGGCCGATTTTGCGGTTGGAGATCTATCAACGGATTTTGGTGCCGATGCGGTTCGCCAACGCGTTGGCGACGGCGTCGATATCCTCGTCAACAACGCCGGATCTTACCAGCATTTGACCTGGGACACCGCTAGTCCTGCAGAATGGGCAAGGACCTACGAGGGGAATGTGCTGTCCGGCGTTCGCATGATCTCAAGATTCGTGCCTGCCATGCGCGAGCGTAATTGGGGACGCGTAATACAGATTGGAGGAGGCCTTGCAGCGCAGCCGCTTTCAAATCTTCCAGACTATAGCGCCTCACTCGCTGCGCGGCACAATCTTGCGGTATCCCTGGCGCGCGAATTGCAGGGAAGCGGCGTCACATCCAACATCGTTGCACCTGGGGCGATACTCGTGCCTGCGGTTCGAACGTTCTTCGAGAGCATCGCTTCGCAACGCGGCTGGGGTACTGCTTGGGCGGATATCGAGCGCAATTCGGTCAAGGAAATTATCCCGAACGACGTCGGTCGCCTGGGTCGGCCCGAAGAAATCGCAGCCGCAGTCGCATTTCTATCGAGTGTCCATGCCGACTACATCAGCGGCGCGACCATTCGGGTGGACGGCGGGGCGATCCGATCAGCATTCTAGCGTGAAGCGCGCAATGGGGATTGATCGACGGCGCCTCGATGGGACGCTTGGGAAGCGGCGAGGGGATTTGGTGCACGATGTTCGTAACCACAGCCAACCCGGAGCCGGCAGCCAAACGAACCGAAACCTCTATCTAAGTGGAGATGCCGAGATGATCCGCGAACGACGCCTGGAAAATGCCTTCCTTTTTCTCATCCCCCTCGCACTCCTAGCGATTTTCCTACTGGACGTTCTTGGTCCGTTTGGACCGGGTACTAGCGTGCTGTACGTGCCAATGATCCTTCTGGTGAGCAAGGTGTTACCTCAACCAGCCGTCGTTTACATGGGCGTGTGCTGTGCCGTTTTTACGTTTGCCAGCTTCATGTTGTCTAGTGTGGAAGGATTCGACAGCATGAACGCCGAGCAATTTGCCTCGATCCTAATTGCTATCGCAGCGACGACTTATCTTTCGTTTGGCTTGGCACGGCCGCGTAACCCTCCGGCGGAATAACGAAAATCCCACGCTCGCTTAACGGTGCGGCTCAGTCAGTCGCGCACGCGCGCGCTCTCGGGTCCTGCGTGTCAGCCTCCGTCGTCTACGGCCATTACACTCACGCACAATAAGAACTGGTCCATGAGGGAATATCTCGTCGCAAGCAGCAAGAATATTCTGGATCCTGTCAACTGCACTGCCCGACGCAAGGCGCTGCAGGTCGCGCGTCCAAATATCGCATCACCCTGTCCGTGGCAGTTCCTACACCGCTACGGCGATTGAAGGAGTTCATCTTGTCTTACAATTCAGTCACGGAAGCCGAGCGCTCGGCGCTTGCAACCTCCACGGATCTCACTCCGAGCGCTACAAATGAGGTCTCAGCCGCACTGACGGCGCTTCTCTCCGACGTATTTGCTCTTTATCTCAAAACGAAGAACTTTCACTGGCACATGTCCGGTCCCCATTTTCGGGATTACCACCTGTTGCTCGACCAACAAGGTGAGCAAATCTTTGCCATCACCGACGATATCGCGGAGCGCGCTCGAAAGATCGGTGGCACCACGCTGCGCTCGGTTGGTCATGCGGCTCGTCTTCAACGCTTGTTGGACAACGATGCGGTCTATGTAACGCCGGACGACATGCTCTCGGAGCTGAAGGACGACAACGAGCAACTCGTGGGTATTCTGCGGGAGGTCCACGTGCTCGCTTCGGATTACGATGACTCCGCCACCACCAGTCTCGTGGAAAACTGGATCGATCAGGCCGAGCGCCGCGTGTGGTTCCTGTTCGAGGCCACCCGGCGCTAACGCCCTCGCTGTCGCTCTTTCCGAGCAGTGAATAAGCCAAAAACACAGAGGTAATGGAAATGATCAAGGTGCTGATACTCTCCACGTCGGTGGCGGCCATTCTCGTGGGAACCGCAAACGTCACGAAAGCGACGGAGCACGTCGAGGTCGGAACATTGGATTGCAATATAGCTTCCGGGGTGGGAGCGATCATCGGTGCCCAGCAGGACGCCAAATGCACGTTCAAGCCGTCCGCAGGTGGTCCTGTCGAACAGTACTCGGGTACGATCAACGAATTCGGCATCGACATCGGCGAAATCACGGCAGCCAAGATGGCCTGGCTCGTCTATGCACCGACAAGTCGAGACAGGGCTCCGCTTGCTGGTACTTACTCGGGCGTCACGGCGGACGTCGCCGTGGGTATCGGACTAGGCGCCGATGTTCTGGTCGGCGGCGAGAACGGCACAATCTCTTTGCAGCCGATATCTGTCGAAGGCGAGGAGGGAGTAAATATTGCCGTCGGCATCACATCTCTCACTCTTCGGGTTGCAAAATAGCCACCGCTTCAAGCGACTTTTGCGGGCGGAAGGCACGCCGTTTCGCCCGACTGGCGACCCAGCACCTGATTTTCCGATCAGTGTGAACCCTACGAAAATACGGAGACGCGCGAGATTGTCATGAGTGTCATCAATCGACCTGAGAGCTCCGAAGGAGAAGCTTCTCCAGTCCGCGAACTCTCTTATACCGAAGCTGCATCTGTCGTCGCAAACCGTAAGGTGGCGTCGCCTACAAGGTTAGCGTTATCAGCCGTAGGCGCAATCCTTATCATAGTTGTTGGCGGCTACGCGGCATGGGAATACTGGTCAGTCTGGCGTTTAGAAGCATCCACCGACGATGCATATGTTCAGGCCGACATCGTCCCAATCGCACCTCAGGTCGCCGGATACATCGACACCGTCTTGGTCAGCGACAATCAGGTAGTGAAAGAGGGCGATGTTCTAGCAACCATAGATCCCCGAGGATACCTGGACCAGTTGAACCAAGCGAAGGCCGAGCTTGCTCAGGCCAAGGCAAGCATCGCTCAGATCAATGCTCAACTCAGCGAACAGGCAGCTGTTATCGACGAAGCTCAGGCGACAGTGCAAACCGATCAGGCGTCGGACGTTTTTGCCCAGCAGAACAATCAACGTTTCGGTTCCATGCAACGTAGCGGTTCGGGCTCGCTGCAACAGGCCCAACAGGCGGCCTCCCAAGCAGATTCCAGCGAGGCGTTGGTTGCCAGAGACAAGGCTGCGCTTGACGCTTCGAAAAAGGAGGTGGCTACGCTCCTAGCGGGCTTGGCCGCGGCAAAGGCTACCCTCGAACGTAGCCAGGCCGCGGAGGCTCAAGCGCAATTGAATCTCGGATTCACGACACTGCGCGCCCCAACCGACGGCGTCGTCGGCTCCAGAATGATAAGGGTTGGCCTTTTTGTGCAGCCAGGATCCCAACTACTGGCGATCGTGCCGGTAGATGCCGCCTACGTCGTGGCCAATTTCAAAGAAACACAGCTAGCTGCAATTCGCCCAGGCCTGCCGGTCGAGATCGAGGTTGATACTTTCGCAGGCACCCCCGTGCGCGGCTTCGTCAACAGTGTTGCCCCGGCCAGCGGACAAGAGTTCTCATTACTTCCTCCCGACAACGCGACCGGCAACTTCACCAAGATAGTGCAGCGCGTTCCCGTGAAGATCACGATCGACAAGACGGATCCGCTCGCGGGGCGACTGCTTCCTGGAATGTCGGTGACTGCGACGATAACGCTTGGACGCTACGAGGGTGCCGCGTCCGACGCCTTGATCCGTGAGCGGAAGAGCACTGGGCGATGAGGGACGGTCGCGTTTCCAGTGCTCCTCCAGAGACCGCGAGCCTTCGGGCATGGATCTCCGTCGCTGGGTGCATGATTGGCGCGTTGATCGCGGTCCTCGATATTCAGGTGACCAACTCCTCATTGCGGGAGATAGAAGGCGGCATAGGTACGGGATCGGAGAACGGCACTTGGATCTCCACGTCCTATCTGATCGGCGAAATTATAATGATCCCTCTCACAGATTTCATGAGCCGCGTTTTTTCGTTTAGACGGTTCCTGCTTGGCTGCTTGGGACTCTTCCTTTTCTTTTCGATGGGCTGCGCCTTTGCGACGAATCTTACCGAGATGATCATCCTCCGGGGCCTTCAAGGATTCACCGGAGGAGTAATGATTCCCATGGCTTTCACTCGTGTGCTTACGACCATTCCGTTACGGCAGCAGCCCGTCGGACTTGCGGCCTTCGCGCTGACGGCGACGTTCGGCCCTGCGATCGGACCAACGATTGGCGGATATCTGACGGAAAACTATGGCTGGCAGTACATCTTCTTCATCAATCTCGTTCCCGGTGCGGTGATGTACGCGTTGCTACATCCCACCTTGGAACGGCAGGCGATGAACCTGTTCCTCCTCAGGGAAGGGGACTGGCTAGGGATTGGATTCATGGCCGTGGGCCTCGCAGCCTTACAGACCGTGCTCGACGAAGGCAATCAGGTTGGCTGGTTCGGATCACCCCACATTGTACACCTATCCATCGTTGCGGCTGTCTGCTTGACAATCTTCATCGTCGTAGAATTGAGCGTCGAGAAGCCTGCAGTTCACCTTCGCCTGCTGAGAATGCGAAACTTTGGGCTAGGGACGACCGCGAACGTGCTCGTGGGGTTTGCGCTTTTCGGGTCGATATACGTCCTTCCGGCTTTTTTGACGGAAGTGCAAGGCTATAACGCGGAGCAAACCGGCATCGTACTTGCCTGGGCGGGTATGCCGCAACTTCTGATAATTCCTCTGGTCCCATTTCTGCAGCGCTTCGTCGATCCGCGTGCGATTGTCTGCGCGGGTCTGTCGATATTCGCCCTAAGCTGTCTGATGAACACTCATCTAAGCTCCAACGACGGCGGAGACCAGTTCATGATGACCAACATCGTGCGCGCCGTAGGGCAAGCGATACTGATCGCGCCCCTAGCTGCAATCGCCATGATCGGAATTCCCGAAGACGAAGCCGGTGCGGCATCGGGACTATTCAATATGATGCGTAGTCTTGGCGGCGCTGTGGGGACGGCCGCGCTTGCCACCCTCATCACAGAGCGTGAACAATTCCATTCCAATATCATAGGCCAATCCGTCACGCCCTACGGCTACACGGTCGATCAATTCGTTGCCAGCATGCAGCGGTATTTCTTGCAGCATGGGGCTGGCACCGCAGAAGTTGCTCGACACGAGGCGCAAGTCCTTGTCGCGAAGCTGATCTCGAGGCAGGCGCTCGTCATGGCGATCTCGGATGCGTTCCTCGTCATGGGTGCTGTGATTTTGACTGCAGCGATTTTTGTCGTCATGACCCGTCGCAGAGCGATGGCAAAACCGTCGGCCAATGCCGTCGCCAATAGAGGATGATTGCCAATGATGCTACAAATCAAGAGGATCTATGATCCGCCCAGCCCCTTCGATGGAGATAGGATACTAGTCGATCGTCTTTGGCCCCGTGGGGTTTCAAAGAAGGCAGCACGTCTCAATTCGTGGCTCAAGGATGTAGCCCCGACCCCCGAACTACGAGAGTGGTTTGATCACCGGACGGATCGTTGGGCGGAATTCGAGAAGAGATACCGAACCGAGCTGCTTCACAACCAAGCGTTCAACGACCTCTGCAAGTTCGCTGAAGGGCATGATATCACCCTGCTTTACGGCGCAAAGGATCACGATCACAACCACGCTCTGGTTTTGGCAAGCGCGATACAGGCGACATTAGGCGCGACCGAACAGGTCGGCGACTTCCAGGACAATTCGACTGGCGCGATGCTTCGCGCCTAAGTGAGGTGGACCAGAGTATAGGTCGGTTAGAACTGAAGCACGATCCCCGAGGTTTTGGTTCCGGAACCGCCGCCCGTTATCAATCTGCTAGGACTACCATCGATGCTACACCGAGCTTTTGTCATCTGCCTTGGTTTTGCTGCAAGCTCAACAATGCCGATCGCGGCTCGTGCAGGGATGAATCACGTGGTTCCATTCACGGGGTCTGAAGTGTCACTTTCGTTTTCATACAATGTAAAACTCTCCGGCTCTCATTTTGATCTCCGGGACAGCGAGGGTCGGGAGGTCGTCTGCGCGGGCGTTCGACAGGGCGATGAAGAAGGCGAGGTGATTATTGTCACGCATGATCGCCTCGAGCCGGGGAGCTACACGCTCACCTGGCAGGTTTCGCTGACCCGCAGCAGCGATAAAGGCAGCCTATCGTTCGAAATTTCAAACTGAGACGCAGTCTGCGCTAACAGTGGAACGTGAAGTAACGTTCATCCGTGGTGTTCAGCGTGTTTGTGGCACGCGACCGTAGCGATCTTTTCGATATCCAATACCACGCTCCTAAAGTAGCGCACCTCCAATCAGCGGCATCCGCTTTCTTTCTCTTTGTTGGCCGGGTATTGGCATCGGCAACGCAGTCTGCTGGATGGGTTCCAATCCCTGGTCATCAGACGAGTTTGCCGATTTCCCGCACTGAGTTGCGTACTCCCAGGCGGCATTAGCAGGAGAACTCACTCGGACTTACCTGAGACGACGATGTAGTAGAGAAAATATCATACCATCGTGCAGGTTACTTTCTCCCAAGGGTGATGAACCTCGCCTCCCGAGATAATTCAGATCCAGTTTTTTTCTTGATAGGATTCCTTACAACGGTCGAAAACGACGGCGCCTTCGACGTGTCAACGCCGCCTGCACCGACCCGAGCCATTGTCAAAGATTCAAGGATCAACAGTGATGTCTCGCTCGAACGATCATGCAACAGTCTTGTCAGCTTTGACTCGCTCGACGCCCGGCCCCCGATCGAAAGTAGTCACCTCTCGAGCTGCGCGCCTGCTGACATCTCTATTAATAAGTGTATCTCCTGCGAGCGCAGCAGAGTTGAAATGCCCAGAGCTCGGCGACTTAAGAACCCCATCGCTTGGTGTGGCTATCGACGGCTTATTGCCTCGAGGTCAGTTACTGCAGCAGCCGGACAAACTTGCCTCCGCGGCCACCCTCATGCGGGAACACGGCTTCTCTTCAAACAATGCGATCAACCACCTGATCGCACTGTACTGCCCAGCGGTCGCCGTAGAAGCCGATCTTTCGATGCAGGAAAAGATTGCACTGGTTCGCGATTTCGCTGCCGAAGCCACGAAGGCAGTGTTTGCAAGCGAGAGCGTGGACGACATTATTTTCGATGTGCCTCTCAGCCCCGACCTGGTGGAGCAAGTCAAGGAACTTGCAGGTCATGCCGGTTTATCGGTCGATCAATGGATCGCCGCCGTTGTCGCGGATACCGCCCGACAGCGGCCTTGAACGCGAACCGCTCTACAGGAAAGCCAATCACCGCCTCGTGCGCCCAAACCTCCGATCCAAAGGAAATCGAACATGTCCACGATAACGGGTTCTAAATCCAGGAAAACCCTGTCGCAGTTGGAGGACCAGTGGGGTTGGTTCGCCGCCCTCGGCATCGGGATGTTGGTCGCTGGGGGTATCGCTAGCGCCAACCTATTCGCGTCCACACTGGCGTCGGTTCTGTATATCGCCGTGATGATGCTCGTCGCCGGTGGCATGCAAATACTGCATTCGTTCACTGCCCGAGATTGGAAGCATAGCATCGTTTTTCTGCTCACAGGCCTTCTGTACGCGATCGCTGGGATGCTTGCTGTCTACGACCCAGTATTCTCGGCCCTCGGAATTACGATCGGCGTTGGGGCGCTGCTTGTTGGCTCTGGTCTTTTCAGAGCGATATCGGGTGTCATGAACCGCAGCGGGAAGGGTTGGGGTTGGATCGTCGCCAGCGGCTGCCTGACATTCGTAATCGGCGCGTATCTTCTTCTTCAGCCGCTCGTTGGGCTCTGGTTCCTCGGTGCGTTGCTTACGGTCGATCTCATATTTCAAGGCTGGGGCTTCGTAGCCTTTGCTCTAGGGCTTCGTTCTCGAAGGCGCGCCAGCCTGAGTGCCGCGCGCCATGCGTAAGCGCTCGTACACATCACGCAGCAGGCTATCTCCGCTCTTCGGTTCACTCTCGAATTCACTCGTATAAACTTCGAAAGGATCTGCTATGTCTGTGAACGACCCGGTCATCAGTCTTCAGGTCGCAAACATTAGGCCCGAGGATTCGGGAGCGAGTATAGCTCGCTTGACGAAGAATTCGATGGCGGACATTGGCGTCTCCGAAGGAGAAATCGTCGAACTCGTAGGAAAGCGGCACACGGCCGCGATCGCTATGCGCCCCTATCCGGAAGACGAGGGACTCAACGTCGTTCGTCTTGATGGCCTTCAGCGTATAAATGCGGGCGTTTCCAGCGGGGATCACGTCGAAATTCGAAGGTCCGAGGTGAAAAAGGCGACCAAGGTCGTTCTTGCGCCGGCGCAGAAGAATTTGGTCCTCCAAGGGTCGGGGGATGCCCTCCAACGGACGTTTCTGCTTCGACCGATGGTCGTGGGGGACGTGATATCTACGTCCGTCCAGCAGCGCATCAACAGGCCAGGGTTATCCGATGACATCATGCGCGGATTCCTTGAGTTGCCCACCTATGGCCTTCAGGAAATCAGGCTTGTTGTCGTTTCGACGACGCCACGCGGCGTGGTGCAGATGTCAGAGGACACCAGGGTGGAATTGCGTTCGCAGTTCGAGGAACCAAAAGACTCCCGAAGGGCTGACGTGACCTACGACGACATCGGGGGACTTGGCTCGTCGATCGGACAAGTTCGCGAAATGATCGAACTCCCACTTCGCCACCCGGAACTTTTCCAACGCCTCGGCATCGATCCTCCAAAGGGAGTTCTCCTCTACGGCCCTCCCGGAACAGGAAAGACGCTCTTGGCGAGAGCGGTGGCGAACGAGACTGAGGCGCAGTTCTTCCATATCGCCGGGCCCGAGATCATGGGCAGCAAATACGGGGAGTCTGAAGAACGCCTCAGACAGGTATTCCAAGAAGCGTCCCAGAATGCGCCATCGATCGTCTTCATCGACGAGATTGATTCGATCGCGCCAAAGCGGGAGCAAGTGACTGGCGAGCTCGAGCGGCGCATCGTCGCCCAGCTCCTCACATTGATGGATGGCCTGGAACCCAGGCAGAACATCGTGGTGATCGGAGCAACGAACCGCCGCGACGCGATCGACGAGGCACTTCGGCGTCCAGGCCGATTTGATCGAGAGATCGTCATCGGCGTGCCAGATCAGGCCGGTCGTCGAGAAGTTCTCGCAATCCACACGCGCGGTATGCCGCTTGCAGAGGGTACCGACCTCGATGAGATTGCTAGAACCACCTATGGATTTGTCGGAGCGGATCTTGGCGCACTGGTCCGCGAGGCGGCCATGGATGCCCTTCGGCGGGTCTTACCGAACATCAATCTTCGCGAAGGAATTCCTTCGGAGGTTCTCGAAAAGCTTTCCGTTACACAAACAGATTTTCTGTCCGCACTTAAGCGCATTCAACCTTCGGCCCTTCGAGAGATAATGATACAGGCGCCCAACGTTCGGTGGGGAGACGTCGGCGGCCTAGACGATGCTCAACAGAAACTCCGAGAAGGCGTAGAACTTCCGTTACGATCGGCCCAAGCATTCAAGCGGCTCGGCATCCGACCGGCGAAGGGATTTCTCCTGTACGGTCCACCCGGCACCGGGAAGACCTTGCTCGCGAAGGCGGTGGCGTGTGAAGCGGAAGCAAATTTCGTTGCAACGAAGTCCTCAGATCTCCTTTCCAAATGGTACGGGGAGTCGGAGCAGCAGATATCCCGGCTATTCGAACGCGCGAGGCAGGTCGCACCCACTGTCGTGTTCATTGACGAGATCGACTCCCTGGCTCCGGCAAGGGGAAGCGCCCTCGGAGATCCGGGCGTCACCGACCGGGTGGTGAATACACTTCTTGCCGAGATGGATGGACTTGAAGACATGCAGGGTGTCGTCGTCATGGCTGCGACCAACCGTCCGAACCTTCTTGATCCTGCGCTCCTGCGACCAGGTCGCTTCGACGAGCTTGTCTACGTTCCAGTGCCAGATGTCAAAGGACGCCGCAAGATCCTAAGCATCCACACCAAGAAGATGCCGCTGGCCGATGACGTGGATCTCGATTTTTTGGCCGAGCAAACGCTACGATACACCGGCGCCGACCTCGAGGATCTGACACGGCGCGCTGGTTTGCTGGCGTTGAGACGATCGCTTAACGCGAGCAGTGTTACGTCGGACGACTTCGAGAGGGCACTGCAGGAGGTTCGCCCGTCTGTGACTCCTGAAGCGGAGCGCGAGTACGAAGGTATGCTGCGCACGCTCAGGCAACAAGATCCTCAAAGAGGCCAGTTCGGCTTTATGCCGACGAACCGAGAAGCGTGAGGCCTGAGCACGCCGACCGAGTATCTGGTCACTGACGCTTTCATCAATGGACCCCGGTACGGCACCCTTTACACGCTTCGCCAGTTTGCGCCCGGCATGAGGTCTCCTCGCGCCGGTAACTCTTTTGGTGTCAATAACTGCACGGCCGTCCGTCGCTGGGAGGAAAGCCATCCTCGCAAGCCGGATTAAGCGGGTGGTTGTGCGCGGACGGCGTGCTGCCGACGGACGTCGAGGTGCAGGATGACAATAGAAGGGCGAATATCAAAACGATAGCCGCGGTCAGTTGCTTCATGGACTGATTCATTGGGATCTCCTTGTTGCCGCGCTCGTCCGAACGTTGCATAGGCGAAACGAGCAATTCTCGTCCGCCCTGCGAAGGTCAAAGAGGTCCAACGATCAACGCTTTGCTGATTAGCGGCGGATGCTGAAAGCGTACTAAGCTGTTTTCGCCCACATAATTAGACTTTCGGGTGTGAAAATGTGCGTTTCATCGAATTTCGTGTCCTGAGCCAAGACCGTAAAATCCGGGTTGTTCGTCGACGGCGGCGTTCACGTTGTAGCTCATTGCTTAGAAAGGATATCGACATGCGCAGACTTTTTGGATTCACAGTAGTGTTAGGCGCTCTCCTATGCCTGCCATCCTTGGCATTTGCTCATACCGGTGTCGGCACCGTTAACGGATTTTATGCAGGTTTCGCCCATCCGATTTCTGGCTTGGATCACGTGATCGCGATGGTTCTGGTCGGTTTATATGCCTTCCAAGTGGGGGGGCGCGCGAAATGGGTTGTGCCGGCCACTTTCGTGGTTTTGATGGCAGTAGGAGGTCTGCTCGGACATCTGGGCGTGCAAGTGCCCTTCGTTGAAGCGGGTATAGCAGTCTCGGTGCTGGCTACGGGGTTGGCTGTGACATTCGCAGTCGGTCTGCCGACGGTATTGATCGCCACCGTGACGGGATTATTTGCTGTTTTTCACGGATACGTCCACGGGACAGAAATGCCCGATACCGTTGGGGGCGCCACGTATGCTTTTGGGTTCCTTGTCGCGACGGCGCTACTTCATGGCGTCGGTGCTGGATTCGGAGCTTCAGCAAGAACGAGGTCAGCTGTCGCCCGCGGCGTTCGATCAATAGGCGCTCTCGCGACATGCGCTGGTGTGGCGATGCTTGCGGGTCTCATCTGAATGAACGCGCAGAGAGGTTCAAGATGCCTACATACTCGTTAGGGGATCATGTCACTTGGAATTCTGAGGCCGGCCGCGTGAGCGGCCGGGTCATCAAAGTGCATTTGAACGACTTCACGTTCAAAGGATACACTCACCACGCCTCCATCGACGATCCTCAATATGAAATCAAAAGCGATGAGACAGAACACGTAGCGGCCCACAAAGAGAGTGCGCTGTCCAGAAAGGAATGACAGTGGCGTTTTTTACGATCGGGCATTCCAACCGATCACTCGATGACTTCATCGGCATGCTGCTTCCCTTGGCTATCGATCAGCTCGTAGACGTCAGAGCTTTTCCCAGATCGCGTACCAATCCAGACTTTAACATTGAAACGTTCCCTAACAGGCTCGCGGGTCAAGGGATTGCTTACCAACATTGCCGTGACCTCGGCGGTAGGCGAAATCTACAGAAAGGCGTGCCGGGCGAACTCAACTCGTTTTGGCGAAACCAGAGTTTTCACAATTATGCGGACTATGCTCGGTCACAGCAGTTTCACCATGCCCTCGACAAATTGGTGGCTCGGGGCAGTTCCAACAACGTCGCGATAATGTGTTCGGAAGCGGCTTGGTGGCGCTGTCACCGGCGAATAATATCAGATTATCTTATTCTTCGGGGGTGCACGGTACGTCACGTGATGGCAATCGGTCGATACGATGTCGCCGAGCCAAATCCCGGTGCAGTGTTCACAGAAGATGGCCAAGTTCTATATCCGTCGTAACCATCCGGCGTTCATGGCGCGTCCTGCATAATGACTCTCGACGAACTTTTCACTTGATCGCGATCCTGAGGCATCGTCGCCCAAACGTCCTACGCTTCTAGGCCTATGGACAGTATTTTTCGCCAAGTGCTGTCGGTAGATTCGGCTCGAACGCAGAAAGCGTCTCGGCCATTCGCGTGGTAACGCGATGGATTCCTCAGCGTCCTTTCCAGCATCAGGAGCACTTACATGTCTCACCATTTAGATTCGCCACTGGCGCGCCAGGACATTCGGCTCGATATCACCGACCTCTACGTGTTCAGAGGAGAGGTGGGTTCTGTCTTTGCAATTAATGTCTGCCACTCAATTTTTGGTCCCATCCCGACTCCGGGTTTTCACCCTGAAGGGATGTACGAGTTCAAGATTGACCTTGACGGCGATGCTATCGAGGACATCACCTACAGGCTCACCTTCGATGACCGGGATCAACAAGGAACGCAGCGGTTTGTTCTTCGTCGAATAGCGGGAATCGAAGCGGCTAATCCTGATGCTCAGGGAGAGGTGGTCTGCGCGGGTGACACTGACAAGGAATGCTGCGCGCCGAACGGCACAAGGGTTTGGGTGGGCAGGGCCGGTGACCCTTTCTGGATAGATGCCGACGTGCTGCACGCGGTCGGCCACGCCTTCGAAGATGGTACGATAGTCAATCTTGGCAACTGGACGCCAAAAACCGCAAAAAACCTTTTCGCAGGACAGACCGTATATTCCATCGTCCTCGAGGTGCCGGATGACGAATTGCGGGTGCATTCCGACGAGACCGGTAGCATTGGCGTCTGGGCCGTAGCCACGCTTGCCACCGATGCCGGGGGGTGGCGTTCTATCAATCGGGTTGGTCTTCCGATGATCCATCCGCTTTTTACCCAGTTTGATGATGATCTCGGAAACCGCCTGAACGCCGGACGTCCGGCGGACGACTTCGCAGTCTATGGCAAGTCTGTAAGCAAAGCTGTCGCATCCGTTGTCGCGGCTTATGGCACCGCGCAGGATCCCAACTTCTACGCGGAGCGTTTCGCGCGCCGTTTGTTTCCAAACGTCCTGCCTTACATCGTCGGCACAGAGGCGAGCTTTGGATTCTCCGTGTGGAATGGCCGATCGCTGACGGATAACGTCGCCGATGTGATGTTCTCCATCGCAGCCAATACCCCGATCGGGACGGGTATCGGCAAGGAATCCGTCACATCGAAACCTTCGAGGAAATTTCCTTACGTGCCTGTGGTGATCTGACGTCCACTGATGTTTTGCTCGCCGATCGTCGAGGTAGTGCTAGTTGTTGGTTGGTAGCCCGAGAGATGGTATCGGCGGTTTCGGAAGCGCAGACTACTGTATCGTTCCAGGCGCCGGCGAGACACCTTCCATCTCAGTTCGGCACGGAACTCACATACGCGGGTGGAAGGCAGGTAGGCTTCATCACAATCGCCTGTGAAGTCGTCTTCAATCTTCTGATCTCGCGAACAATCCTGCGAACGCCGGATCTGCAAAATAGCGCAGTTTGGTGGCAACGATCGGCCGTCGTCCCACAATGAACAAAAGCTCGCTCTTTTGAGGCAAATTGCGGACCTCATCGGGCGTCAGAAGCGATCGGGCGACATGCTGTTCGGCAAAGGAGAGGCCCGACTTTTCGGAATCGAGCGCACGCGCCGCCGTGTTGAAGACGACGGTCTCCTGCCCGAGCAGATCGGAGACAAGCCGCGCGCTGTCGTGATCGTTGACGCCAAAGACCTGCAGCACGCCGGCGTTGGAAAGGAACGTGCCGGCTCGCTGGCCGTAAGTGGCGCGCAGCTGGTGAATGTCCTGGACGATCGGCCAGAGCTGCACGCCGTAACCTGCCATCAGCCCCATGGCGCGCTCGATCGGTGCGAGATGACCAAGGCTAGCGAATTCGTCGAGAAGATAGAGACCCGGTGGTGCAGATCGATGCGACGCGGGCGGCGTGCGCGTCATTTCGGTCAGGCTTTGGGCGACCATCAGACGCAGCCATCACGAATAGGCGGCAAGCCTGTCCGGTGGCGGCACCAAGAAGACCGTCGCAGTGTTCGCCTTGAGATTGCCGAAGCGGAAATCCGAGCGTGCCATAACGTCGGTCATGCGCGGACTGTCGAGAAAATGCGTGTGTCGTTGGGCCGCCGACAAGACTCCGCTTGCCTCGCGGTCCGATTTGCCAAGGTGGCGGTTGCCGGCGCGAGCGATGAGCCCATTGACCGCATCCTTGCCTGCATCTCGCCGAGCACATTTTGAAAGGCTTCCGGCGAGAGCGTCAGAAAATGCCGGAGCGTGGTCAGCGTCCGCCTGTCTTCCGGCTGGCTGGCGAGCACATGCAGCAACAATCCTGATATCAGCGCCTTGGCTTCTTCGTTCCAGTGCGCGTCGCCGGCGAGCCCCGGTTCATCGAACACCAGCGCTTCGGCGAGCGTCGAGACGTCTTCTGCGACATCGATGCCGTCAGGATCGATGCCGGCCATCGGATTGAAGGCCGCCGATGGCGTGCCGGTGATGCCGAAGGGGTCGAGGACATGCACCGGTCCGAAGCTTTCGCGCGCATCACCGGCGACCTTCGCATTCTCACCTTTCGGATCGACGCAGATGATCGACCGATCGGCCGTCAAAAGGTTCGGAATGATCGTGCCGACACCCTTGCCGCTTCGCGTCGGCGCCATCGTCGGGAGATGCGCAGGTCCGCGATAGCGGAGCAGGCGGCCGGAATTGTTCGCGCGGCCGATCAGCAATCCCTCTCCGGTTGAGGTCAGAGGTGCTACTTCCCTGTCGCTGGCAAAACGCGCCGAGCCGTGTGTGTCGTCAGCGGCGCTTCCGAAATGCGCGATCAACGGTGCGGAGATTAATCGAACCAGCAGAACGACGGCAAAGAGCATGACCGTCCAGTCGCCGATATGCCAGACGATGTCGCCCCTGTAGGCTTTGAGGATCACCCTTGTCACATAGTCGATCCCGAAATTGACGGTGAAGACGATGAGCAGATAGCCGACCGCGCCCATCACGAACGACTTGGCATAGCGCAACGGAAGCGTGATCAGGCTGGTGGTCGCCCAGAGCGGATCGCGGGTCGCCGCGCGCATCATGTTGCCGAGGGCGATTTTGATCTGATTGGCGGGGATCATGATGCCGCACTCACGCTATCGAGACCGCCGAGCGGAGGCTCATGCGGCTGTGGTTTCAGAAAATCGTCGAACAGGTCCCGATCGCCGTCGCGGGTCAGGAACTTCGGCAATTCGGCTCTCAGCCAGTCGGCCAATCCTCCAAAGATCTGGAGATTGCTGTCGTTCTCCAATCGATGCAGCACCAGCGCGCCGATTAGCACTTTTCGGCGCGTATCGATGGCGCGCTCACGCTTGCTGAGCCGCATCTGCAACGTCTTTCGCTGGGCGTCGAGCTGCGCCAGCCTTTCGCCGATGGATTTTCGTACCACTGATTTCGTCTCCTCCATTGCCTGACTTGAATCGGGCGAATGGCACCGAGAAGGTGTCCGGCCGCGATAGGACGCATAGATCTTGCAGCGGACGGTGGTGTTTGCAAACCCGGCAGATGTGAGGGGATGAAGTCATTGAGCGACCTGCTTACGTGCTATGCAAAGGCTCCGGCATGCTCCCACCAGGGCCTGAGGAGCGTAGTCGAGGAAGGCACAAGGGGCACTTACGAGTTGCGGGGCAACTCAAGGCGCGGGCCGGCGGCCCGAAAAAGGGGAGGGCGATGGCGATCTATCATATGAGCATGAAGCCAATTGCCCGCAGCGGCGGCCGCAGTGCCGTCGCTTCCGCCGCCTATCGCGCTGCTGTCCGGCTGAAGAACGAGCGCGACGGTCTGGTGCATGACTTTTCCAGCAGACAGGGCGTCGAACACGCTGAGATCGTGTTGCCGGCAGGCGTTTCAGGCTATTGGGCCAGGAAACGATCCGCTTTGTGGAACGCCGCCGAGCGCGCGGAGAAGCGCAGTGACGCCCGCGTTGCCCGCGAATTCGAAATCGCGCTGCCCCACGAACTACGTTCCGATCGGCGCGTGGCCCTGTCGCGGGCCTTTGCTCAGGATCTCGCCAATCGCTATGGCGCCGCCGTCGACTTCGCTATCCATGCAACATCTTGCTGCATAATTTCCGGGTTGGACTATCGCCACCTGACCCCGATCGACCGTTGTATGAAACCCCTGTCGGGCGGTGCGGTCGCGTTCGCCGGCCGGCCTGCATCTTGATTTTTACGGCCAATGGCCGTACATATTATCCGGTGATTGGAGATCGAAAATGGCTGAAGCAGCAAAGAGGTCCACGACCGGCCGTGTTCGAGGGGAACGTCTCGAAACGCGTGTATCCGCTGACCAAAAGCGCCTGATCGAACATGCCGCTGCCTTGCAGGGACGCTCCGTGACGGATTTCGTTCTGACAAGCCTACAGGATGCGGCGCGACGCGCTATCGAAGAGCATCAGCATCTGGAGCTTTCGGTGCGGGATAGCCAGGCGTTCGTCCAAGCTCTGGTCGAACCGCGGCCGGTCAACGAACGACTGCAAGACACTGTTCGCCGTTATCGCGTGAGAACAGGCGTCTGACGAGTGGGGGGAACAGACGACATCCTGCGGGTGGAGGTTCTCTGCCCGCAACATGACCGATCAGGGTTCGAAAGCGGTGTGGAGCCGCTTGACCGATATTTCCAGGCTCAGGCGGGACAGGACGCCAGAAAGAAGATGGCGGCGCCATTTGTCCTCGTGCTGCAGGATGAAAGTATCGGTGGATACTACACGCTCTCATCGACGGCGGTGCGCCTTCCGGAACTGCCGGCGGCGACTGTCCGCAAGCTCCCGCGATATCCGCTAATCCCGGCGACCTTGCTGGGACGTCTTGCCGTCGATCGTCGCTATCATGGAAGAGGATACGGCCGGTTTCTCCTTGCGGATGCGCTCTATCGGGCCGTGCGCAGCGAGATTGCGTCCTTTGCGGTGATCGTGGATGCCAAGAACGAGAGCGCGAAACGCTTCTACGAGCGCGAGAGTTTTTTACCGTTTCCGGATCAGCCGCTGAAATTGTTCCGGCCTATGGCGGATATTGAAGCATTGTTTAAATGAGGGGGTATTCGTGGCGGATTCCGATGGGCAAAAACCTGAGAAATTGACATTCAAATTTCTGCGGGGCGTCGAGGCTGACGCCGGTGAGCTTGAATGGCCCGCCGGCGCTGATGTCGTCAGAAAAGCGCTGTCGGAATCGCTGAACGCAAAGAATGTCGCGTTCCTGCTCGACGCAGGCTGCTCGTCATACTACGCCAAGGAAACTGACATTCTGGGAGACGAGGAATGGGTGGGAGGTTGGCATCCCAACCATTGCGCCGCTCGCCAAGGAGTTCACAAAGGCAAGGGCCGCCGACGAAGCAGGGTTTCCGACCGCCGCTGAGCGGAAAGCTCTCACCGACGAATTCGGGATCGATATCGGCGACAAGGAATATGCCCGCAACCTTGAACGGTTGATGCGGTTGATCAGGTCGCGAAAGCCTTCTTGTACGGCAGGCTCTATCGCGCCGGGACTGTCGAACCGCCAGTTGCCGTCGAACTGAAGCATCAGGGCCGGGCTCTGGCCGCTTTTCGCACGCGGGAGGGAGCGCGGGCGGGACTGCTCGATGACATCACGTCGCCCAGGCTGTGAAGCTTGAGGGGCGGATGCGACGGCAGCTTCACGGTGAGTTCAAGCTCGCCGCCGATCGCTTCGACGTAGCTGCGCAACGTCGACAGATACATATCGGCCTGCTTTTCGATCTTCGAGACCGAGGGCTGTTTGATGTTCAAGGCACCGGCGACATCCTCCTGCGCTTTGCCCGCGATCTGCCGCAGCTCGCGTAGACCTTCAACCTCTTGCCGAAGCTCCTGGTAGCGAGCTTCGACCTGCTCCTGCCGGTCGCGGGGCAGCGAAGCGATGACGTCTGTGATGCCGCGTCCCATCGGGCTATCCTTTCTTTACGGATTTCAGGTTTTCCAGATGGTCGGAAAACCGCTTGTCCGCCTTTGCGATAAGCTGCTTGTAGAAGCGCTTCTGGCTGCCGCCCGACTTGTCGCCTGCAACAAGCAGGATCGCGTTTCGCTCGGGGTCGAAGGCAAAGGCGGTGCGCCACTCGCCGTCGGCAGCCGAGAAGCGTATTTCCTTCATGTTGGCATGTTTCGAGCCCTTCAGCGTGTTGACGTAAGGTCGACCAAGCTGCGGCCCGTATTCGGCCAGCAGCTTTGCGAGGGCGAGCATTTCGATCTGCACCTCGTTCGCGAAAGCCTGAAACTCCGCCTCAAAGGCATCATGCAGTCTGACGTCCCAATCCATATAGCTTCCAGGCTATGTTAAGTCAAGGGTGGAGGCCGGCGTCAGTTGCGGCCCTCCGGCGCTCCGGCTTGGCGCAGCATGTCACCAATGGGCTGAGAGCCGACACGGCAGCGCGCAATGACACGGTCGAATGAGATCACGCGCCTGCTGCGGCCGCGCTCCGTCGTGCATGTCACCTCACGGTGAAGCGCAATGCGTTCTAGCGCGACCTTTCCTTGAGCCCCCCGTCTTCGTGGAGCTCGGGGGCGTTGAAGTCGGCAAGCCTGACCTCGATCCAGGCGTTGGGGTCGGTCGTCTTGCCTACGCAAAGGCTGTCGCCATCACCGACATAGCGAACCGTGCTTGCTGGGAGCGGAAAGCCGTTCTCTATCCCTTCAACCGCCCCCAATTTTCCATAACCGCCCCCCAGTACGCAATCCACAAAAACCGCCGAAACCATTGATGATTCAGCAGTATCGAGCGTGATCCAGCGTGATCGAAATGGGGGTAGTGGGGTGATTGTGCGCCAGCCATCACGGTTGAGTGAGGAAACTGTCGTTTGTCGTGGAAACTCGCCAAAGCGATGTACCGAAGTTTAGCACAGCCGGGACGGGCATCAGCTAGTGCGGCAAAAGAATCCATATTATGGATACGTGAAGTTTCAACAATCTATGGATCCATCGCGTGCACCCCCAAATGCCATTCATCAGGCTGACCGGCTCGCCATTTGAACGAGGCCGGCAACAGGGCTCCCTTCTCTCGCAATTGGTTTTTGAGGGCTTCGCTAGGCTGCGCAGATCGACGACACCGGAGCAATGGCACCGCGCCAAAAGCATGGGTGCGAAATCCTCCGCGCGTCTTCGTGCCGTCGCGCCCGATCTAACGGCGGAGCTGGAGGGTCTCGCCGAGGCGACCCGCCTCGATATTCTCGACGTCTATCTCCTGTCCTGCTTTGAGTATTTCGACGAAGGCCAGACGGGCTGTACCTCCGCTGGTCTGCAGACGATCGATGGGACTTTCGTCGCTCAAAACTGGGATGCATCGGCGTGTCGCAGCGAGCAACTCGTAACGCTCGTCCATGAGGATCCAGACCGTCCCTTCGTCACGATAGCTTCGGCGGGAACACTTGGCTGGGTGGGCATGAATGGCGCCGGGCTTGCCTTCGTCAACAATGATCTCATTGTCGACAAAAGCCAGGAAGGGATGCCAAGTCTGGTGATCCGGCGCCTCATGCTCGCAACGGGATCGGTCGGTGGGGCGCTCGAGGTCCTGCGGAAGAGTGATCATCTGGCAGGGCGCTGTTTTCTCATTGGCGATGCGACTGGTTCCCTGTCAATAGCGGAAATTTCCCCGTCTGCCGGCGTTGCGGATGCTGCTTGCCCGGTCATTCGTCATACCAACCATCCGCTCCTGCCGGCGATTGCCGTATGGGAAGACATCGAAGCCGTCGCGCAGCTCTACCCGTCGAGCCGCGAGCGGCTGCGAGCGGCAAACCGCCTGACGCTGGAGAGCGCCCAGGATATCGAGGTGCTCCTCAGGGACAGGGCGGGTGCGCCCGATGCCATATGCAAATCCGCCTCACAGCGCGAGGATACCGAAACCGCCTTTTCAGTCATCTTCGACTGCCGCCGGCGCGAGGCGATGATCGCACTCGGGCGGCCGGACAGAGTGCCTTACCAGCGCTTTAGGCTCGAGGTCCGAGCGATGGCTTAGGCTGCGGTTGCGACCTCCATGCCATGCATGCGGGCATAATTCGCAAAATGGGCGCCGAGCTCCTCGGCCCGCCCTTCACAATCTTCTGGCCCGTATGCTTCGCACTCATACCCAAGAACATCGCGCAACACTTCGGTCGATCGGCCGGTAAAGCGGACTGTGCCGTCGTCGTCGACGCTTTCAATGCCGTCGAAGCGCTGGCATTGCCTGTTGATGTTTACAGCGTCTTCGAGCGTCAATTTACCGGGGAGGTCAATGAGAAGCCCGGTCGGTGAAACCCTGATGGGATAACCGCCGACGAGTCCCAGCGGTCCCGGTGCGTGCACCACCTGGCCGGAACGGTTTGAAAGTGCAAGCAACATCGCAGTCGCAGATGACGCCGTCACCGACTGACCGGCAAGCCCTTTGAGCCGACGGAAGCGGCCTGCTACCAGCGAGAAAAGCACGTCGTGATCAATCTCGGACCTCGGCACTTCCAGCCCGTTTGCGTAGACGGTCAGATGATAAGGCGCGCCATCGGTCCCGCCAGTGCTGGGCATTCGGTAACTGAGGTAGTGCTGGGCAAAGAACCGAACCTCGATCGACGATGGATCGAGCGAAAGCATGTGAGCGGCAGCGAGCCGGATCCCGGGGACCGCGTTTGCGATATTTCCGATGCCGACTGCGGGCGCTAGCCCTTCGGCAGCGAGCGTTGCATTGACAACATCAGGATAGGACGCGTTGACGACGGTCGCTCGGCTGTTTGCCATTCGGACAGATTTCATGAGACGACGAATGAGGACCTGGTGCATCGGCGTCCAAATACCGCCTCGGGCCTCGTCAAGCTTCTTGAAGGCGTCCGCCGGCAATTTGGTGATGACCCACCAGCTGTGCAAGGTCGTCGCGTTGAAGATGATGTCGGGTTTCAGCCGGTCGATTGCCGCCGCTGTCGTATCGATATCCATAAGGTCGATCGCTTCAATCTCTACCGGCTTGGACCGTCCGAGATTCATTGCGGTATATCGAGCCAGATTAACGCGGTGCAGCGCCTTCTCCGGGTTTCTCACGCCAACGACGAGCGCAAGCGGTGCGTCGCTTTGCAGCAGGAAATCAAGAACGTCGCCGCCGAGAACGCCTTGACCGAGGATCAGCATCTTCGGGGGGTCGGCATGTCTTGTCATGGTCATTCCTCCTTTTGCATCCTATGAGTTAATCGCATGAATATTGCATCAATAGATTGCATCATGGATCGGCTTGTTGTAAATTGCAACTGAAAATTAATATTGACTAAAATACGACTACGGGTGGTTTCTCATATGCACGCAGACAGCCCGGAAGTGATTATTGATCTGGATGCGATCCAGCGAAACTTTGCGATTGCGACCTCGATCGCCGGCCCGGATGTGGACGTGGCTGCGGTGGTCAAAAGCGATGGCTACGGTCTTGGTCTTGACAGACTGATCGAACCTTTGATCGCTGCCGGATGTCAAACCTTCTTCGTGGCCGATCTCTCTGAGGCCTACCGTGTACGTGATCGCTCGAAGGGAGAGACCGTCTTCGTATTGGCCGGAATGAAGCGCGACCATGCCGAGCACTGCCGCAAGAACCGGTTTGTTCCGGTATGCAACACATTGGCAGAAGCAGTCGCAGCAGCGGAAGGACGTTGTGACTACGCACTTAATCTTGAAACCGGATTTTCGCGCTTCGGACTAGGACCTTCCGACGTGCGAAGCCTCATCCACCGATCTCTTCCTCAACCTCTATTGGTCATGAGCCATCTGGCATGCGCCGACGAGCCGGCTAATACGCTCAACGAGCTGCAGAAAAACAGGTTCGTCTGCTTTTCCGCGCTGCTAGGCCCGACGCGGCGCAGTCTCGCAGCATCGGCAGGATTGTTCCTCGGCCCGGCTTACCTTTTCGACCTCGTGCGTCTTGGATCAGCCCTTTACGGCCTGAACACCACAGACCTTGTCCCCAATCCGTTTATGAATGTCCTCAGGCTGCGAGCCTGTCTCGTCGATGTCAGGCACGTTCACGCGGGCGCTACTGTGGGCTACAGAAGCACCTTTCGCGCGAGCCGGCCAACACGTCTCGGTATCCTCTCCATCGGCTACGCGCACGGTCTGGCCTGGTCTCTTTCAAACAGAATGATTGTGGAGATCGGATCCCACGTTGCACCGCTCGTGGGCCGAGTTGCCATGGAATACGTTGCGATCGATCTGACGGACATACCAGATCAGCTTTGCCAGCCGGGACAATGGGTCGAGCTGATCACGAAAGATCGGCCCGCCGATGCGATGGCACGTGCTGGCGCTACTGTTGCGCAGGAAGTGATGCTGCGTGTCGGTGCAGCCTGCCGTCGCTCTTACGTGGCCATTGAGCAGGGGAAGGATGCATGAGGCTCGAACTGCCGCCAAGGCTGTCCATCCTGCTCGCCGCCGGCCTGTTTAGCACGGCTGGTTTCTTCATAGGCTTTCTCGACATGAATGTGTGGGCGATCCTGTTCTGGCGCAGCTTGTTTGCACTGGGCTTCACCTCAATCTTCATCGCGATGCAGCCCACGTCGCTCGCACGTCTGCGCTTCGATCGCGCGGGTCTCCTCGCGGCTATTCTCTCGGCTGCAGCAACGCTCGCCTTCATCCCGTCGCTGCGACTGACATCAGTTGCAAACGTTGCTGTTATTCACGGCGCTCTGCCTCTGATCACGGTCATCCTGTCCGGATTGATCCTCGCGGAACGGGTGGACCGCCGGACAGTCGGCCTTTGCTTGTTGGTAGCCTTCGGCGCGATCATCATCTTTGCGGGCTCGGCATCCTCGGGCATACGACTGGCCGGCGACGGGCTGGCTTTGATGATGACGATCTTCATGGCCCTGATGACGATCGCCTTCAAGCGCTCGAACGTCCTTTCGGTCCTTCCGATGGTCGGGCTTTCGAACGCAATTGCCATGCTTGCCGGCGCGGCCATGGCGCCGAGCCTCGCTCTCGACGCCAAACAGGCATTCGTCATTGCGTGCTTTGCTCTCTTCCAAATCTCGTTCGGCCTGATCCTCTATGCCAAAGGTGCACGTCTGCTCCCGCCACCCGAGACAGCCTTGCTGTCACTCTGTGAAGTTCCTTTGTCGGCGCTGTGGGTCTGGCTCGCCTTTGATCAAAGGCCGACCCTGCAGACGATCGTCGGAGGGGGCATCATCCTCGTGGCAGTGATCGTCCATCTGACGGCGCCAAAAGAACGAACGGTTCGAACGGAGGAATGAGCTTGTGGCAGAGTCCATACCGGAAATGATCTCACTGGCGGATATTGTCGGAGCCTACGGAGGCGTAGTCCTTGATGTATTCGGGGTCATCTACGACGGGGTCTCGGCCTTCCCGGAAGCATGCGCGACCCTTCGCCGACTCCGAAAGGAGGGGATCGGAACCTGCCTTCTGTCCAACTCGCCCCGACGATCCGAAGAGGTAGCCAAACGCCTGGAGGCGATGGAGATCGGACGCGATATGTATCGCGGGCTGATCACATCAGGCGAACTGGTTTATGAGGCGCTCACCGAATCTCCCGATTTTCCAGCAGGATCTAGCTATTTTCACCTCGGACCGGTGGAGTTGGCCGGTCTCTTGTCGGGGCTGCCGATGAAAGCATCGATGAGGATAGAGACGACGGATTTCATACTTGCGACCGGATGGCCCGAAGAGAGCACGATGACAGGTGAACTTCTTCATGCCGGTATTGCCTGCAAGCTGCCGATGATCTGTGCCAATCCGGACTTCGAGGTTCTCGTCGGAGACAGGAAGGTTATCTGCGCGGGTGCGCTCGCGCGCGACTATGAAATGCTTGGAGGGCGCGTTATCTCTTATGGGAAACCCTACCAGGCCGCCTACTCAAAGGCGTTGGAGGTTCTCTGCCTATCTGAGGGGCAGGCTCTGGCGATTGGAGATAGCGTCGCGACCGATATTGTCGGCGGCAAGCGAGCTGGTCTCGATACTGCACTCGTGCTGACAGGCGTCCACAAGAACTGCCTGACCCGTGACGGTAAGATGGACCGTTTGATGCTCCGGGATCTCTTCCGGCAGCACGGCGTCGAGCCCAATTTCATCCTTTCGTCGCTTGGCTAGCCGTCACGGTCGCGGCACTGATCTAGGAGAAGATATGGCGCTCAAACTCCGCTCTCAAGCGGATTGAGCTGAGCTTCGATGTCCTGAACCTCACGTGAGAGCAGGCTGACAAGCTCGGGAATACGCTCTCTTGTCAGCCGCGCGCTCGTCAGGTTGATCGCAATCGATGCGACAGCGTCGCGGCCGGGCGGCAGGATCGGCACGGCGATCGCGGAAATCCCTGCGACAAGCTCGCCGTCGTCGAGGGCAAATCCGGTCTCACGGATTTTTTTGATGTCGTCTTTGACCTTCCGGACGGTCAAGCCGCCGTATTTTTTGAAGAGCGGTTCGTTGGTCGCAAGGACAATATCGATCTCTGTCTCGGGCAGGAACGAGAGGATTGCCTGGCTCGCCGGGCCGACGCCCATCGGGATCTGGCCACCGACATGGCCGGTCAGACTATCGATCATATAGGTGCCCTGCTGACGGTCGACGCAGACTGCGTTGAAACCGGAGCGGGCCATTAGGAAGATCGGATCGCCGGTTGCTGCGGCAAGGCGCATCAGGGCAGGCCGGGCGAGCTGGCGCAGGCCGGTTCCATCGGCGGCCGTCGCACCCATCGCAAATAACGCAAGACCAAGCCGATAGCGTTTGGTTCGCCGTTCGCGGTCAACAAGCCCGTGGCGTTCGAGCGCCGTGACGATGCGGTGGACGGTCGGCTGCTTTAGACCCATCACCTCTTCGATCGATGTCATGGTCAGTCCAGTCTGTCCACTCTCGCCCAGGAGCTTGAGGATCGCCACCGCCCTATCGAGCAGTTGCGTGCCGGTCGCCGTGACATCTTCCTTCGCCATGTCGGTCCTCATTCCACATTCCGTGAGATTCCTTATACGACACGGCGCTGTTGTAAACGCTTGTGAGGACATCGCCAGGCGCACCAGGTCCGTGCGTCAGCACCTGTAGCGCCAAAAGGAGCATGCCGAACCTCAAGAGCGATAGAGAGACCCAGAAATTCGACGTACAATCCCTCCAGGAAGTGGTCTTATCGATTTTCTGCCTGTTGAAAGCGGGCCAAAGGCGGCGGCATGAGAATGTCTCTGGCCGCCGTGTTCAACCCGGCAATCAGAACAAACCGAAGGCGACTATGGCTCCTCTGCTCTCAGCGCGGTATAGAGGTCGGAGGGCTCACGATCGATGCCCAGCCGGCCTGCCGCCTCAAGCAATGCCATGGTCTGCTTTTCGTCAAAAGGCGATTTCTCCATGAGAGCCAGGAATTTGGTCTCAAGCGCATCGCGGGTGAGTGGGTTCAGCAGCTCCCCTCGCGGTGACAGCACTTCTTGCTGGTCGAGCTGGCCTTTCCCCACGATTGTCACGCGCGCTGGGGTCGATGCCGGAAAAACATGCTCATAATTCTTGGAGCTCACAAGCTTGATACGCCGGGCGAGCGCCACCACGGAGGCATCGCAGAGATGTTCCTCCTTCAGTGGCAGCAGCGCTTGTTCGCCATGTACGAGCGCCAGCGCGATACAGAAGGGGATACTGTATTGCGCGGCCTCGCTCGTGGAGGGGTCCGGCAGGTTGGGCAAGGACAGCGCCCGTTCGAAGGTTTCCACGAGGATCGTGTCGATGTCGCAGCTGCTTAGTGACATGCGAACCTGAAGGGTTAGCGCCGCGTCGATCGCAGCATGCGCCCAGCGGCAACAACTATAGAGCTTGAAATAGGCACTCTCGATCGCCCATGCGCCTTCCGGTGCGCCGACAAGGTGTTTCCTGGCGTAAGTATCGGCGTCATCCAGCATATCGACCGGTCCTCGATGACCGGCATTGGCTAGTATCACGGCCTGGATGCCGTTCGCCGTCGCCCACGGTATGCCTTCCTTCACTGTATGGCCGATGCGGGTGAACCCGGTCGCAGCCTGAGACGTTGATGTCTGGCCGGCGATCGCGAGCGCGTGGCTCATGGTGTCCGCGGAAACCCCATAGAGCCACGCGGTTGCCGCCGCGACGCCGTATCCGCACCACAGACCGCTGTCGGTGGTTCGAAGCGCATCGATTTCGCGGGAGCTCGATACACGGACTGCCACCTCGTAGCCAATTGCTATGGCGGTGAGGACTGCGTCCGCGCCTGCTCCGTTGTGCTCGGCGCAGGCCAGTACGGAAGGAATGATGGCAGCGGCCGGATGGCCAGAGGCCTTCCTGTGGCCGTCGTCAAGATCGAGCGCTGCCGCGTAAGTGGCGTTGACGAAGGCGGCTCCGACAGCGGTCGAGCGCCGCCTGGAAAACCAGATACCGCAGTCTCCGGATCCCCAAATGAGCGGGACGCCTTTCAGCGAGGCCTGTCCAGCTCTGGTTGCAGCTCCAGCTGCTGCTGCTCCGATCGTGTCCACCAGCGTTCGCCGGGTAGCGTCCAGCACGTGGGCCGGTGCGACCGAAACGGACGCGCTCATTGTTGCGAGTTGATCGATCACGAAGGCCGTCTCCTCGCGCGGGTTACTCTCACAGGTAGTGGTCAAGTTTCGAACATCCTCAGTTAGAGCCCAATTGCCAGAATTACTATGAATGTTTAAATTCATATTATGGATGTTAAGCTTGTCAACACGAAATCAGGAGTGAGAGATTTCAGCCATGGATTTGGTGGAAAGCGGCCGGGTAAGGCCGGATCTGCGCGCAGGAGCTGCCATCAGCGTCTTCGTCGACGGCCTGCGGGTACGCGCCCGCCTGGGTGAAACTGTGCTGACGGCGATGCGGTCCGATCCAGGTCATGTCCGCAGCTTTGAATTCATGGACGAAGCTCGCGCCGGCTTTTGCCTGATGGGTGCCTGCCAGGACTGCTGGCTTTGGCGCGAGGACGGCGAACGTCTTCGCGCGTGCACCAGCATGGTCGATGCCGGCATGCGGCTCCTGACCCGATCGCCGGAGGCGCCTCGATGAAACCGTTTCAGCCAATCGTGATTATCGGTGCCGGTCCGGCCGGCATCGCCGCGGCCAGGACGCTTGCCGATGCCGGCCTTCGTCCGGTTGTGATCGATGAGGCCCGATCTGCGGGCGGCCAGATATTCCGCAAGCCCCAGCCGGAGCTCTCGCGATCGTTGAGCGATCTTTACGGCTTCGACGCCAGGCGGGCTCAAGCGTTCCGCGGCGATGTGGCCGATCTTAAGTCGGCCATCGAATACCACGCCGAAACAGCAGTCTGGAGCGCCGAACCCGGCGCACTTCATCTGGTGAGCCGCGGGCGCGCCTTCGTGCAGCGCTGGTCGCACATGATCATCGCAAGTGGCGCCATGGATCGCGTCGTGCCGATGAAGGGGTGGACGGCTCCCGGGGTCTACAGTCTAGGCGGTGCGCAGATCGCACTCAAGGCGGAGGCATCGTTGATCGGCCGGACTGTCGTGCTTGCAGGCACCGGGCCGCTTCTTTATCTGGTCGCCTACCAGTATGCCCGGGCCGGGGCGACTGTCCCGGCTGTCCTGGAGACCGCGAAACCCTTCAACGATCTGTCGGCCCTTCCGGCACTGGCCTCCGGCGGTACCACATTCGCCCGCGGGCTCTATTTTATCGCCTGGCTTCGGGCGCATGGTATTCCCGTGCTGACCGGTGTTGTTCCCGCGGAGGCGACGCGCGGTGGTGATGGCCGCGTGAATGGACTAGAGTTCCGCTGTGATGGCCGGGATATGTTCCTTGCCTGTGATGCGCTCGCCGTGGGGCATGGCCTGAAAGCGGAGACGCAGATCGCCGACCTCCTCGGCGTCGACTTCCAATTCAACGCACCGCAGAGACAGTGGCTGCCGAAGGTCGACATTGACGGACGCTCGTCACTCCCGAATGTCTATCTGGCAGGCGAGGGCTCCTCTGTTCGAGGCAGCGTCATCGCAGCCGCGAGCGGCAGGCTCGCGGCTGCGGCACTGCTTCGGGACTGTGCACATGAGGAAAAAGGTCCTTCAGAGCGCGACCGGGGCGTGATCGGACGAGCGGCACGCTTTCGCAATGCTCTCGATCGCGTCTTCCCCTTTCCGTCGCACATCGCCGAAACACTGCCGGATGAGACCATGGTCTGTCGCTGTGAAGGCCTCACCGCAGGCGACATCCGCCGGACTGTGATCGAATCGGGCGAGTCGGACATCAATCGTATCAAGGCCTTCTGCCGGCTCGGCATGGGGCGATGCCAGGGACGCATCTGCGCGCCGACCGCTGCCGAGCTCATTGCGGCGACTGCCCGGGTCGATATCAGCGCGGTCGGCCGCTTGCGCGGTCAGGCTCCGATCAAACCGATGCCGCTCAAGCATCTCGCGGAGATTGGCCGATGACTGCGTCCTTCGACATCGCGATCGTCGGCGGCGGTCTGGCCGGCTGCGCGGCGGCCCTGCATGCGCGGCGCATGGGCGCCTCCGTCATCCTGCTTGAGCGCGGCCGCTGCGGAGCGCAGGCAAGCGGTGTGAACTATGGGGGTGTCCGCCAGCAGGGCCGTCATCCGGCGGAACTGCCGCTCGCGCGTCGCAGCCGCGGCATCTGGGATAATCTGCAGAGCCTGGTCGGCAGCGACTGTGAATTCAGGGCGACGGGTCATCTGAAGCTCGCGCGAAACGATGCGGACATGCACGACCTTGCAGCGCACCGGGAGCTGCTTGGACGCCACGAGATTCATTCCGAAATTCTCGAACCAGCCGAGCTGCGCCAACGCTTTCCGTATGTTGCGCCAATCTATGCCGGAGGCTCCTTCTGCGCGGAAGACGGCCAGGCCAATCCCCGTCTGGTCGCGCCAGCCTTTGCCCGCGCGGCCCACGCGCTCGGCGCCGACATCCGTGAATGCTGCCCCGTCGAAGAGATCCGGGTGTCGGAGCGGGGGTTTCTGCTTTGGCTGCCCGGCGATCTGTCACCCGTCAGCGCACGGCGGCTCATTAACACCGCCGGCGCCTGGGGCGCTGCGATCGCGGCATCGCTCGGCGACCAGGTCGAAGAAGCTGTGATGGCGCCGAACATGTGTGTGACGGAGCCCATTGCACCCCTGATCGGCCCCAATCTCGGGATCTGCGGCGGCGGCATCTATATCCGCCAGACAGGGCAGGGAAGCGTCGTCTTCGGAAGCGGCCTCGGCACTGCCGACCGGCACCAGTTGAAGGCACGCCCCCTTGCGGAGGTTACATGCGAGGCGGCCAGGCTCGCAATCGCGATGGTACCCGCACTTGCCAATGTCCTGCTCGTCAGGACCTGGACAGGCATCGAGGGCCGCATGCCGGACGGTCTGCCCGTCGTCGGCCCGAGCCCCAGACTTGATGGGCTCTTTCACGCTTTCGGCTTTTCGGGTCACGGCTTCCAGCTCGGACCCGCAGTCGGTGCCGTGCTGGCCGAGCTTTGCCTCGAGGGTCACTCAATAACAGAGATCGATGGGCTTTCGATGAGCCGTTTCGAGACGAGACCCGCTGCGTCGGACGCGGCAGGTCTTCATTCAACCTGACAACATCCACAACAGAGGGAACAGACATGCAGCATTTCATTTTCGGATTGCTCGGTGGCGCCATCGGGATCGCCGTCGCGCTCCAACCGGATCCATCGGCGGCAACCGAGCCGGCCTATCATCTTGCCGAAGCGGGGGTCCTATCGGTCGCCATTACCGGCGACATGCCGGGCCTGGTGGCCCGCGATGGCAAGCTTGCTGGTTATGACGGCGATATCCTGCAGATTGCCGCCGAAAGACTATCGCTGAAGATCAAACCGGTGCCGATGGAATGGTCGGGAGCGATCGCCGCCGTCCAGACCGGTCGCGTCGACATTATCGGCGGCAATGTCGCCTGGACGAAGCAGCGCGCCGAAACGCTGTCCCTGACCGACCCGACCGGTTATTTCCAGAACGGCATCACCTCGCCCAAGGAGGCGGCTTGGCATGCATTGAAAGATCTCGAAAACCGCAAGGTCGGATCGATGACCGGCTTCTCCTTCCTGCCGGAACTCCGGAAGATCAAGGGTCTCGAATTGTCTCTGTATGACAGCTCGGACGCTGCACTGCGCGATCTTCTCGCCGGCCGCATCGAAGCGCTCGTCGGCGACCCGCCTGTCATCGATTATGCAATCGCCAAGAATCCGGACTGGGGACTCGTCAACCTTCCCTTCACCGACAACAATCCGGACTATCCACTGCTGACCGGTCTCGGGCGGCAATATGTCTTCGGGCTGTCGAAAGAGAACGCCGCGCTCGCGGCAGCTCTCAGCGGGGAAATCCGCAACCTCTGGACCTCCTGCACTATCAACGCGATCGGCCAGCGCTACGGCAACGTCAGCCGAGCGAACTACACCCCGTCATCAGAGAACTTCCGGGTCGGTATCGATCGGCTGACCGATTGGACGCCGCCAGTCTGCGGGAAGTAGCCGCCACGCGGCCGGGTAACCGGCCGCGTAAGTTCTTCTCATTGTTCAAGGAGGCGGACATGGCCGCCGAATATCTTCTTCAGGTCACCGGTCTCGGCAAGGCCTATGGTCATCATACGGTTCTGACCGATGTGTCCTTTGCGCTCACACGCGGCGAACGGATTGCGCTCATCGGGCCGAGTGGCTCGGGCAAGTCGACCTGTCTCAGGGCCATCAACTATCTCGAACCTCCGACAGCAGGCGATATCCGCCTGGACGGTAAGGCGATCGGCAGCCGCGGAGATGGTCGTCGCATGAGCGATCTCGAGCTTGCGCCGCAGCGCGCCGAAATCGGCATGGTGTTCCAGCATTTTCATCTGTGGCCGCACCTGAGTGTTCGCGCCAATGTCTCGCTGCAGCCGCGAAAGGTGCGCGGCATCGCTCGGAGCCAAGCCTCTCGCATGGCGGAAGCGATGCTCGCGAAGGTACATCTTGATCACAAGGTCGACGAGATGCCTGGACGCCTGTCCGGTGGCCAGCAGCAACGCGTGGCGATTGCCCGCGCGCTCGCCCAGCAGCCCAAACTCCTGCTCTTCGACGAGCCGACCTCGGCGCTCGATCCGGAGCTCGTCGGCGAGGTTCTAAGCGTCATCAAAGAACTGGCGGGAGAAGGAAGGGCGATGGTGCTCGTAACCCATGAAATCGCATTCGCCCGCGAGGTTGCCGATCGCATCCTGTTCATGGACGGTGGTCGTATCGTCGAGCAGGGACCGGCAAAGGACCTTCTCGACAATCCGCAATCACCGCGCCTCAAGCAGTTCCTGGCGAGCCTGTCGCGGGGAGGGCGCCGCGATGGATAGCACCCTTCTCGACAGAATTGCCGAAGCCCTGCTGACGGGCGTGTGGGTGACCGTCGAAGTCACGGCTGGAGCGTTGATCCTGGCGATTGTCATAGGACTTGGCCTCGCAACGATCGCCGTCCTGTCGAAGAGCCGCTGGCTTCATCTGCTGATCCGTCTTTATGTCGAGGCCCTGCGCAACGTTCCGAGCCTGACCTTCCTGTTTCTTCTCTATTTCGGGCTCGCGGCCGCTGGGATCAGGCTCTCTTCGATGGTCGCCGCGATTCTCGGTCTCGGCCTGATCGGCGGAGCGATCGCGGTCGATATTTTCCGTTCCGGCTTCCAGGCGGTTCCCCTCGGCCAGAAGGAAGCGGCCGCCTCGATCGGCCTCAAGCCGCTCGCGGCCTTCCGGTTCATCATCCTGCCGCAGGGATTGCGGCTCGCGCTGCCGTCGCTTGGCAACTATGCCGTCGGCCTTGTCAAGGACACCTCGCTCGTTGCAGCGATCGCAGCGCCCGAGGTGATGTTCAACGCGCGTCAGTTGGTCAACGAAACCTTCGAGACCGCGCTGATCTATGGTTGTGCGGCAACCATCTATCTCGTTCTGACGATGGCAGTCGCCGGGTCGGTTTTCCTCGTGGAACGCAAGCTGGAGACCCACTGATGTTTTTTGTCGATACGTTTCTCGCCAATCTCGGCGATTGGGGACCGCGCATGCTGTCCGGTCTGCGAGGCACGCTGATGCTGACGGCCGGCGGCTTTGCTCTCGCCTTTCTGCTCGCCCTCGCGCTCGAATTTCTTCGCTCACGCCGTCAGGCGGCACTACGCCTCATCGCCCGGATCTATATCGCCGTCGCACGCGGCATTCCGATCCTCGTCATCTTGTATCTTGTCTATTTCGCGCTGCCAGGTGCTGGTATCACTCTGCCGGCGGAACTGGCCGCGACCATTGGGCTTGCCGCCGTCTATGCCGCCTATCTCTCAGAAGTATTCCGCGCCGGGCTCGAAGCGATCCCGGTGGGCCAACGAGAAGCGGCGCTCGCAAGCGGCCTGACCCCGTTTCAGACATTCAGGCTGATCCTTCTCCCGCAGGCAATCCGTCATACGGTTGCTCCTCTTTTGATCAATCTCGTCTCGCTACTGAAGGACAGTTCGATCGCCGCCCTCATCGCCGTTCCCGAAATGACGCTTGTCTCACGAGAAATCATGTCGGAGAGCTTTTTGCCCTTGCAGGTCTTTGCGCTGACAGCGCTGCTCTACTTTTGCCTCGCCTGGCCGGCGTCTCTTGCAGCCCGTCATATCGAGTGGCGCTTGCGCTTTCCGAAAACGAAGCGAAAATCCCAGGCGCCGGTCGATCGTCTGACCACGGCTTCGTCCTCTTCGTGACAGCCTCCAACATCGCGCCATCCATACCAAGCATTACGATCAGGAGATCTTAGCAACTATGAAAAACTCCTCACACTTCCCGAGGCAGTGGGGCGCGAAACATACCCAAGGCGCTATGCCGTAACGTTACAACAGCGGATCGTGTTGGCGAATCCCTGCCGAATTTTTCGGTCCGCAGACGGATCGTCTGGTGCGAGACGATGATGCCGCGCACCGCCAGCATAAGGCACCTCTTCGGCGCCATGATTGAGACAGCCCTCACGATATCAAGCGCTACGAGCTTGTTCCGGGTGTTTTCCTTCAGCGAACTCCTCGATGATCTTCGCGCAGAAGGCCGCGAGATCGTCCGGCTTGCGGCTCGTGACCAGCCCCTTGTCGGTGACGACTTCCTGATCGACCCAGATGCCCCCGGCGTTTTCGATGTCCTTGCGGATGGACGAATACGAGGTGACCTTGCGCCCCTTGAGAACGTCGGCCTCAACCAGCAGCCAAGGTCCATGGCAGATCACGCCTACGGGTTTTGCCTGTTCGAAGAATGCTGTCACGAACGAGACGATTTCCGGGTTCGCCCTGAGCTTGTCGGCTCCAACTGTGCCGCCCGGAATTACGAGGCCGTCAAAGTCATTCGCTGACACCTCGCTTACAGCGTTGTCGACCGTGTAGCTGCTGCCTTGGTCCAGGTCGCCAATGTTCGTCTTCGCTTCTCCGGTTTCGATGCCTACGACGGTGACGGTTGCGCCCGCAGCCTGTACAGCTTCTTTTGGCTGCTTGAATTCCGGATCTTCGGTTCCGCGCGGTGCGATGAGGATGGCAATCTTCTTCCCTGCGAGGGTCATGGGATTCTTCCTTGCTGTTGAAGATTTCGACAGGAGTGTCGATGTGGAAACCTGCAAGCGGTCTCGATGTTCCGTAGCCGGAGCGATCAATCGTTGGCAGGCCTTTCGCAGTGTTGCGCGCGCAGGCTGAATCAGTTTTCTTGCGTCCATGATCAGTATCCCGTCCTTTGTCTCCGAGCTCGTGCGTGCCGCCAACGAGGTCGATCGTCAGACCACCCGCGAGATCGAGAATTTGCTCTTCCGGGCAATCACCACCATTCGGGATTTGAGGGACGTGATTGGGATCCCGGTCAACGGCACCGAGCACGACGCTGTCATCCGGTTGACAGACTTGGCGTCGGCAGTCGAGGAGGCATCGCCGCAGGAAAGTCGAGACGGTCTTCTCGAGGCGGCCGATATGATCCGAACCCTCTGGATCGTTGTCGACAGCGGAACCGTAATAAGCCTGACGCCTTCCGGATGACTTGAGCAGCACGCCGCACGTCGACCGTCAATCATGCGTTTTTCAGGGTGAGCGCCAAGCCATTCTTACGCCAGACTTTTTCGGTCACGGGAACGGACGGATTCAATATCCCGAAACTGCGACAGCTCATATCCTCTTGGCAGACCTGCAGCAGCGCTGAAATCCTTCGGTTTCCTCCATGTTAAAGTCGATGTCCGCGCGCACAATATCTCGCCGAGGGATAGCGCAGCGCTCTCTGTGGGCGTGGTTGGATTCTTCGACCGTCGGTACAGGAATTCCAATCCCGGCATGTTCGGCCTGCCGCGACCTTAAACGCCATTTTCGCGCGAAACGGGCAGGAGAGATGAGTTTGACTTATATGTCCGTCTGCCCGTGGACGCGATTGGTAAAATGGGCATTTCCAAGTCCAGTGCCGATCGTCAGGATCGCCCAGCTCGACACATCGGTCATCAGCGGGATCTGTGAAAGTCCCTGAATGACGCCGTCATTGTGCATTATGACAAAGGTTTCAGCCCCATCGATTTCAGGAATGCTTTTCACGAGAGCCGCCGGCAGGTTGAAATGGTCGCTTTCCCAGTTTCCGCCAGGAAGGTTCTGCCCGCCTCGAACGATCGCACCGTCGGTCTCGATCACGCCCGGACAGCCGATCCCGATCAATGGCGCAAGGTGGAGCTTGGCCTCGGCCGCCTTCGCAATCAGTTCTTTAAGCATTTCCGAGAGCTTCGCGACGGTTGAGGTCCGGCTTGGAGTTTCATCCGCATGCCGCCAGATGAGCGAGGCCACCACCGAGGCATCTTCGATTTTGCTTTTGGTGTCTTTCCCGAAGTGGACGACGCCTGCCCTGACGTTGGTTCCGCCGATATCAACGGCGAGGATCGCGTCATGGCCTTTGAGCATCCATTCCGGCATCAGGTGCACCGAACCAATCAGACCGGCATCGTCTGGATGATGCGCGATCGGGACGAGCTCGATTTCGACGCCGTCGCTCCGGAGAAGCATCATCGTGCGGGCGATGACAAGTTCGCCGATTTTGCGCTGCCGGAACCCGCCGCCAACGGCAATCCGTTCTGTTTTCTTCCACGGTTTTTCGTTCAGAAACTTTCTGATGACGGCGGCAAACTCGCCGGAAAACTCCTCTACAGCGCCTAAGACCAAGGCTGCGGCCCCTGCATCTTCTCCGGAAAGCAGCGCGTCAATATCCTTCTTCTTCAGTTCTTTGGTCGGGATCTTGCCAAAGGGATCGCGTCCAAGCGCTCGCATCAGCATTCTTTGTTCGTCAAGCTTGTGGCGGAAAGACTTCTTGTTCGCGCCGTCGCCAATGAATCCTTTCCTATCCCGGGCCTCGTTGTTGTAGTCGTCGATGACAACTGAGGGCAATGTGGCCGCGCCGGGAACGAGTGGCGTCGTATCATTGGCAGGCTTACGGTTTGGTTTTGTCATGGAGGCTCGCGGAATTTCCAAATGTCGGGACCGCAGAAACGCACGACTGACTTTCGGTGTTCCAGGGAGTTTAGAAACAATGAAGGTGCGTCGCTGGACGGCGGTCTTTTGCACGTGTCTCGTCCGCCCGGCAGTTGCGGGTTAGCGCCATCGCGCCTCATATCGGAGCTTTGCGACAGTGGCGGCTGCTATCACTTAACCTGGCGACGATCTGCGCCGTGGGTTTGCTTTTCCAATGTCGTGAAGACGCTGGCAATTAAACCGACCGTCCGCCCTTGGTTTTTCGGCCTGCGAAATGCGCAATGGCGTGTAAGTACGGACGCTCTTCGACCGGCCGCCCTTGCCGACGCAAGATAGTTTCAGTCCAGTTTGGTCTTGAGCCGTTTGTCATGGGCGACGCCCTCCGGTGAGTTATACCCACGTTCGCAGCGCCTATGACGTGCTGAATGAGGCCGAATCGGCCTTGTACCAACGGGTGTATGATGACGTCATCTCGACAAAACAGATAGATAGAGCCGCCGAGCGCGAGGACGTAGCCAGCCGCATCATTCAGTCATCTCAGCGTGGGTGGAGGACGACGACACCTTGGCCCGCCTGCTGATCTGAGACTTCAGTTCAAGGGGTCAAGATAGCCTCTGAACCTATCCTCAAATCGCTTGACGCCGAACGTTTCGTCGACACCGCCGGATTGCGGCTAACCGACCTGCTCCACCAATAGCGTTCCTGTCGGAAGCGGCCTGATCAGCGACTTTGCAGAAACTCTTGGATCGAGCCAGTCGGCCCAACTGCTGCGCTCCAGGATGACGATCTGTCGATCGTGATAGGGGGCGATGTCTGGTCCCGGCTCCATCGTCAGCATGGTGAAGGCCTGGCCGACCTCCGGCATCTCGCGCCAGATGCCGGCGATGCAGAAGATCGGCTCATTTTTCTTGGTGAACAGCCACTTGTCCTTGCGCTTCTTTTGCGGGTCCTTCGGGTCTGTGAACTCGTAAAAGCCGTCGGCGACGATCAGGCAGCGATTGGAAGTGAATTCCCTCCCTTCCGACCTAAAATTATAGACCGGCCGCTTGTTCGGCCCAGGCCAGCTCCAGCGCCGTTGCACGAGCTCGGCCTCATCGTGAGTTCCGTCGAAGGTCCGGACGATGGCGCCGATATCGGTGATCTTGATGTCCTGACGCGCCTGAAGGTTCGGTGCGCCTTCACTGAAGCGGATCTTGATCTTGAGGTCGGCGAAATCTGCGACAACCGAGGCAACACCCACCATCAGCCGATAGTCATTGCACATTGCTCTTCCCTTCGAGTGCGTTCCCATCACCGCGCGACCGAGCCGCTGCAGGTGCAATATATGCGCCGATTGCACGCGTTCCAGCAGAACGAGGAGATCCTCGGCGTCCCTTGTCGGCAGGCGGAGAGCGGCCAGCCTTTTGATCAGAACGGTTTGACGCGCGAGGATGGCGGCGCCATCTCGAACGTGTCGCATGACCATCTGAAGCTCGGTCTCATCGACGCGGATCAACGGAGATTAGCAGCTTTCCACCGTCCGCACACGATCCATCAGACTTGCCTAAGGAAGATGTTCCTGATATGTTCCAGCCGCGATGAGTGCGACCGTTTTCCAGTCCGATGCCCCGCTCGACGAGTGCCGGGTCATCGTCAGGCGCCATGAGAGCGACGTGGAAATGGTCGAACTGCCCTGGGGGCTGCGGCCCCGCGATGGCGGTCCGCGCGCCGTCAACGTCGTTCGATCGGAGGGCCGAACATTTCCGACCCACCGCTGCCTGGTGCCGGCTTCCGAGTTTCGCCACAAGGGCTTCCGCTTTTCGCTCGCAAATGGGGACTGGTTCTATTTCGCCGGGATTTGGCGGCCGGCGACTAAGGATTGGCCGCAGGCCTATGCCATCCTGACCATCGAAGCGAATGTGGACATCGCGCCGTTTCATGACCGACAGATGGCGGTTCTCGCTCGCGACCAACGCATGGCCTGGCTCGACGGACTGCTGCCCGAAGACGAAATCCTGCGGCCGTTGCCGGCGGGGACATTCCGGGTCAAGCGCCACGCGGGCGCTCCTGCCCAGCCGATGCTGGCTATGTAGAGCGCCAGTCGCAACTGCGGTTGCGGCCTAAGCGCGCCTCTCCAGTGAGGACAGGGTAACGCCGAGCAGGCGGATGCCTTTGCGGGGCGGGAAGATCGGCGCCGGCAGCAGGCCAACGATATCCTTCAGATCGGCGATCGCCGGCAGAGGGGCCGCAACCGTCTTGCTGCGGGTGCGCTGGGTAAAGTCGGCATATTTGATCTTCAAGGTCACCGTCTTGGCGCCGATCCCATTGGCCTCGCAATAATCCCAGACCTTCCTGATCAGCGGGTCGAGCCCTTCGTTGGCCGGCTCAAGGGTATGGAGGTCTAGCAAGAACGTATCTTTGGCGCCGACGGATTTACGCACCCGGCTCGGCTTGACCTGCCGCTCGTCGATGCCGCGGGCAATGTCATGGAAATAGGGGCCCCGACTTCCCGAAATGGTGGATGAGGAATTCGAGCGTCATCTCCTTGAGGTCGGCGCCCGTGTCGATCCCGGGCCGCTGCATCTTCTCGGCCGTTGCCGTGCCGACGCCATGAAATTTCTTGACGGCGAGGGCCTCGACGAAGGCCGGCCCATTCTTCGGCATGATGACGGCCTGACCGTTGGGCTTGTTGAGGTCAGATGCCATCTTGGCAAGGAACTTATTGTAGGAAATGCCGGCCGAGGCATTGAGCCGGTGACCTGCTTGATCTTGGCGCGGATCTCCAGCGCGATCTCTCCATGTCCTTCAGATTTTCGGTGACATCGAGATAGGCCTCGTCGAGCGACAGCGGCTCGATCATCGACGTATATTCGGCAAAGATCTCGCGGATCTGCTGCAGACACCGTCTTATAGACATCGAAGCGCGGCGGCACGAAGATCAGATCCGGACATTTGCGCTTGGCGCTCACCGACGGCATCGCCGAGTGAACGCCGAAGGCGCGGGCCTCGTAACTTGCTGCCGCGACAACGCCGCGGGCGGCCGATCCGCCGACCGCCAGCTGGTTGCCGCGCAGATCGGGATTATCGCGCTGCTCGACCGACGCATAAAACGCGACCATGTCGATGTGCACGATTTTTCGAATTGGGGTCGAGCTCACGTCGTACATGGCGGCTTCTTCGATCGCGATTGCATCTGCATATTGAGTTCGTGCCGAAACGAAAAGAGAAAATAGCAGGCTTCAGCGCGATATCACCCATTTCGATGGGTGCCTTCGGACGCACAGGCGAAACTACCGGCCGCCGAAGGCGTTTTCGTTCCGTGGAGATTTGACACCGGCAAGACTGAGGCCGGCTTTGCTCCTCGTGCCATGGAAAGGGTCCGCAATATTATGGCAGACAATCTCTCGAAATACCGCGCCAAGCGCGACTTCAAAAAGACCAGCGAACCGAGCGGGGAGACGCATGTCAAGCCATCGAACCGCCGGCGGTACGTGATCCAGAAGCACGATGCCACCCGGCTCCACTATGATCTGAGGCTCGAACTTGACGGCGTGTTCAAATCCTGGGCAGTGACCAAGGGGCCTTCCCTCGACCCGCACGACAAGCGGTTGGCGGTCGAGGTCGAGGATCACCCGCTCGACTATGGCGACTTCGAAGGAACGATACCGAAGGGGCAATATGGCGGCGGCACGGTGATGCTGTGGGATCGCGGTTATTGGGAACCGGAAGGCAGGAAGTCACCCGAGGAGGCCCTGAGGAAGGGAGATTTCAAGTTCATCCTGGAGGGCAAGAGGCTGCATGGCAGCTTCGTCCTGGTCCGGATGGGCAACGACCGTGATGGCGGCAAGCGGACCAACTGGCTGCTGATCAAACATCACGACGACCATTCCGTCGAGGAAAACGGCGCGGCTATTCTCGAAGAAAATGCGACATCGGTCGCCTCCGCCCGCAGCATGGATCAGATCGCCGCGGGCAAGGGCCGCAAGCCACGACCGTTCATGATGGAGAATGGGGATGTCGAGGCGGATGCGGTCTGGGACAGCAAACATGGCCTGGCGGCCGACGCGCGCAAAAAGCGGTCGCGCAAGACTGTCGCGACCTCCACTGTCGCCGACCTGCCGGATTTCATCGATCCGCAGCTCTGCGAGAAGCTTGCTCGGCCACCGGCCGGCGATGATTGGCTGCACGAAATCAAGTTCGACGGTTACCGGATCCAGATGCGCGTTGCCAATGGCGCCGCGACGCTGAAGACGCGAAAGGGCCTCGACTGGACGGCGAAATATTCGGAAATCGCGGAAGCGGCGTCAGAACTTCCCGATTGCATCATCGATGGCGAGATCTGCGCCCTCGACGAGAATGGTGCACCCGATTTCGCGGCCCTACAGGCCGCTTTGTCGGAGGGAAGACGGGCGATCTCGTCTATTTCGCGTTCGACCTGCTCTTTGACGGCGGCGAGGACCTGCGGTCGATGCGCCTGGTCGAACGGAAGGAGCGGCTTCAAAATCTGCTTGCCGGTGCCGGCGACGATCCGCGCGTCCGCTACGTCGAACATTTCGAATCCGGTGGCGACGCAGTGCTGCGGTCCGCCTGCAAGCTGCATCTGGAGGGTGTCGTCTCCAAGCAGGTCGATGCGCCCTATCAATCGGGCCGCACCGACAGCTGGGCGAAATCGAAGTGCCGGGCCGGCCATGAGGTGGTGATCGGCGCATACGCCAAGACCAACGGCAAGTTCCGCTCGCTGCTGGTCGGCGTCTACCGCGGTGATCACTTCGTCTATGTGGGCCGTGTCGGAACCGGCTACAGCGCCGGGAAAGTCGAGTTACTCCTTCCGAAGCTCAAGGCGCTCGAGGCGGCGCGGTCGCCGTTCAGCGGTATTGGCGCTCCGAAGACGCAGGCTGACGTTATTTGGGTGAAGCCCGAGCTTGTCGCCGAAATCGAATTCGAGGGGTGGACCGCAGACGGCCTCGTCCGCCAGGCGGCCTTCAAGGGGCTGCGCGAGGACAAGCCGTCGAAGGAGGTCGAGGCCGAGAAGCCGGTATCGCCCGCCAAGATCGATACCGCCGAACCTGTTGCGGCCGCCCAGCACAGGCCTGTCCGGCGCAAAGGCGCAAAGGCCGAGGTCATGGGCGTCCTGATCTCCAATCCCGACAAGCCGCTCTGGCCAGACGCCGGCGATGGTGAGCCTGTCACCAAGGAAGAGCTGGCGCGCTATCATGAAGCCGTCGGTGCCTGGTTGATCGAGCACATCAGAGGCCGGCCCTGTTCGATTATCCGCGCGCCCGATGGGATCGGCGGAGAGCAGTTCTTCCAGCGACATGCGATGCCCGGAACGTCGAACCTTTTCGAGCTGGTCAAGGTCTTCGGTGACAAGAAGCCTTACCTGCAGATCGATCGGATCGAGGGACTGGCGGCGATTGCCCAGATCGGCGGTGTCGAGTTGCATCCGTGGAATTGCGAGCCCGGCAAGCCGGAAGTGCCCGGCCGGCTGGTATTCGATCTCGATCCCGGCCCCGATGTGCCGTTTTCGACGGTGGTCGCGGCGGCGCGCGAGATGCGCGACCGTCTCGATGAGCTCGGCCTTGTCAGCTTCTGCAAGACCACGGGCGGCAAAGGGCTGCATGTCGTGACCCCGCTCGCCGTCAACAAACGAAAACCGCTATCCTGGGCCGAGGCCAAGGGTTTTGCCCACGATGTCTGTCAGCAGATGGCGCGCGACAATCCCGACCTCTATCTGACGAAGATGACCAAGAGTCTGAGAGGTGGCCGGATCTTCCTCGATTATCTCCGCAACGATCGCATGGCCACCGCCGTCGCGCCATTGTCGCCGCGCGCCCGGCCCGGCGCCACCGTGTCGATGCCGCTCACCTGGACGCAGGTGAAGTCCGATCTCGACCCGAAGCGGTTTAACGTGCGCACCGTGCCGGCGCTGCTTGCGAAAACCTCCGCCTGGCAGGATTATTGTGACGGTGAGCGATCGCTCGAGCAGGCGATCAAGCGCCTCGGGAAACCAGGACGGGCAGGGTGATCTCCGAAGCGTGGCTTCCGGCAATGTCATATGAAGAAAACAAAGGACACATCCGCCCCCGTCCCGCGTGAGGGGGCAACGACCGACTTGCCGCATGACCGGATAACGGTGGAGCGTTTCAGGGAGGCGTTTCCGCGTGCCCGGTGGAACGACACGCTGAATGCCTGGTTCGTGCCCGGCCGCAGGGCGGAAAAACGCATCGGCCGCTGGCTTGCCGAGATGGAAGCGGAGGCCGACACCTTCGCGGACGAGAAGGGCAGGGACGCTTTCGCCTTCGAGCCGATCGAAAGCCGTTACCTTGAGGCCGCACCAGCGAGCTTCCAGATCCGGACGCCCTATTCACGCACCGTCATCGACGAAATCCGGGAAATCCCCTATGCGCGCTGGGATGCCGACCGCCGCCTCTGGACCGTGCCCTATCGCTCATCCGAGGAACTGCGGCAGCGGTGGCAGGCGATCGAGGCGGCCGCCGAACGGAGCGAGCCGGCGGCACGACGGGCACGGCGGCAGGCGATCAAGGGTACTGAAGAAGACGAGGCATCCAAGGCGAGGTCGAGGGAGCGCCGGCGGAAGCGATATCCGGTTCCCGCTGGTGATACCCCACCGTTCGATTGCGCGATCGGCACGCATATCGGGATCGTCTTTTTCACCAAGACCGACGGCGAACTCGCGGATCCGGTGACGGTCAGCGCCTTCTATTTTGCCGCGGCGGAAGGGGAGGACTATGTCTGGGTGTCATGGCGAGGAGGTTCTGTCGAAGAACTGGTGACGACCTGGCCGGCGCGGACGCCGCCGGAACAACACGAACGCGATCGCGGCTGGTGGATACCAACGCTTGAGGAGTTGCGCACTGCTCGGCGGGCCGCCAAATCCAGGCGGCGGACGAATGAGCGCAAGCAAAAGGACAACCCATCCGGTGAGAGACCAGCAGGCAATGCTTGAGGAATTCCGACGCTTGCCGTCGATCGAGCCGCGTGACCTCGTCGGCCTATGGAAAGGGCACGGCATACCGGCCGGGCATCCCTTCGACGGCGTGCTGGAAAATCTCGGCTGGTTCGGCAAGCGGTTTACGCCCAACATGCGCGCCGACGCGTTGCTGTTTCGGTCTGGCGAACACCGGTTGAATGCGATCGATCCGAAATGGATACCCCTTCAGCTGGCGCTACGTTTCCATGAGGTCGGCAGGACGACTATTGCGAGAAACCTGTTTTCCTATCTTCACCGCCGTCTGCGGGCGAGGGGTCCGGTCGCTTCCCTGAAGACCATGGCGTTTGGCGGCGCCGAGAGTGCCGCCATGGTCTACGATCACCAGCCGATCGTCGATCATTTCCGGCGAACAGACGACCTGAGGGTCATGGGAGCGATGACGATCAGCGGCAACGAGCGGATCTATTTCTTCGAACTCGAGCGCGTCGACGAACCTTGAAGACCAGTCATCCCGATACCATTTATCGCCGATTACCCGTTTCGACGATCGCATTGCCGCGCAGATTGTCTGCCGCGTGCGCTCCTCCGGGTCGGACAGGGCGCTCCCCGCAAGGGTCGAGCGCCCTGTCCATTTAGCCTCCCGCCCTGTCGTTCATGTCGAAGACCGCAGCATTGTCCTGGACCTCACGGAGGCCCTTGTAGGATGCGTGACGCAAGCTGCCGTCACGTGTCCATCCGCGGAACTCGATCTCGGCGATCAATGTCGGTTCCGCGAACACCAGATTCTTGCCCTTGAGCGGGACGGCTGGCTGAGTGGTCTTCAGCTTATCGAGCATGCTGCGGAGGTCTTCGGCGGTCTTCGTATTGAAGCCGGTGCCAACCGAACCGACATGGACCCAGTCATGGCCTTTTCGGCCGGCGAGAAGCAGACTGCCGATCCCACCGCGCGCAACTTTGGATCGCTCGTAGCCGACGATCATGAAGCTCTCGCTCTCAACGCATTTGATCTTCAGCCAGTCACCGGTACGGCCGGAACGATAGGGCTGATCCCGATGCTTGGCGATGATGCCTTCAAGCCCGATCGAGCAGGCATGTTCCAGAAGCGTTGCGCCATCGCCATGGACGTCGTCTGAGAGCTGGACCGCGCCGGTGGCGCCACGGAGAAAGTCCTCGAGCAGGTGCCGGCGGACGGAGAGCTCGGTTCCCGTCAGATCATGGCCGTCGAAATATAAAAGGTCGAAAGCAAAAAACACCGACTCCGTCGACGTGCGCTTGCCGCCACGCCCACCGAGCGAGCGCTGCAGCGCGCCGAAATCCGAACGCCCTTCATCATCGAGCACGACGGCTTCGCCATCGAGGATCGCGGTGCCGACGCCCAGCTTTCCTGCCGCCTCGGCAATCGCGGGAAACCGGTGCGTCCAATCGTGGCCGCCGCGGGTGATGATCCTGACGCCCTTCGGCTCGATGTGGATCGCCAGGCGATAACCGTCCCACTTCACCTCGAATGTCCAGTCCGGCCCTGTGGGCGGCGCTTTCTTCAAGAGCGCCAGGCATGGCTCCACCCGGTCCGGCATCGTGTCGAACGGAAGATGGGGTTGCGCCGGATCGCGGGGCCGGGCCGGCTTAGACTTGGCGACGTGATCGTCCTGCAGAAGCGGTTTGGCGCGACGGCTCATTTGCCGGCCCGTTGTTCGGCCGCGACGGACTTTCTCAGCGCATCCATGATATTGACGACATTGCTGGCGGGTGACGACGGCTGAGGCTTGGTCTTGCCTTTGGCCGGTTTTTTCAGGTCCTTTTTCTTGGCCGCGATGATATCGAGTAGCTTCTCCTGGACCGGGTCGCCGACCATTTTCGGGCTCCAGTCCTTCGTCTTCTTTTTGATCAGTTGCTGGACGAGCGGCATCATCTCCGAGTCCGCCAGCTCTTCGCCGATACCCTCGAAATAGCTGTCTTCATCGCGGACCTCATCACCGTAGCGCAGCGTCCACAAGACTATGCCCTTGCCGCGTGGCTCAAGCATGACGGCGCGCTCGCGACGCGAGATCACCAGCCGGGATATGCCCACCATGTGCTGGGCCTCCATCGCATCGCGGATGACGGAAAAGGCTTCCTGGCCGACCGGGTCGTTCGGGGAGACATAATAGGGCGTGTCGAGCCAGATCCATTCGATGCTGTCGCGCGGCGTGAAGGTGGAAATATCGATCGTCTTCGTACTCTCGAGAGCCACATTCTCGAGTTCGTCGTCTTCGAGAATGACGTATTCGTCCTCCCCCCGCTGATAGCCTTTGACCTCGTCTTCCTCCTTCACCTCTTTGCCGGTGACGGAATCGACATAGTGGCTGACCACACGGTTCTGGGTTTGGCGATTAAGCGTATGGAAACGGACCTTCTCGCTCTCGGAGGTAGCCGGCATCATCTGCACCGGGCAGGTGACGAGTGAGAGTTTGAGATAGCCTCGCCAGTAGGGACGTAGAGCCATGGCGGCATCCTCCGATCAGCCGGCTCGGCGGGTCGTCGCCGTGGCCTGTTTCGATTTCGCGGCCGGTTTTGCTGCCTTCTGGCGGCCACCTCGGTTGGCATTGGCATTGGCAGCGGTATGCTTTGGCTTCGTCTGCTTGGCGCCGATACCGGCGCTTTCGCGCAGTGCCTGCAAGAGATCGCCAGGCTTCGATGCGACCGGAGCCTTCTTCTTCGGCAGCGCGCGGCCCTCGATCTTCGCTTTCACCAGCTCGGCGACGGCGGCCTCATAGCGGTCATCGAATGTGCTGGCGTCGAAACTGCCCTTCTTGGTGCCAATGATGTGTTCCGCAAGCTCGAGCATTTCGCCTTCGATCTTCAGATCCGGCATGTCTTCGAACGCCTTTTCCGACGAGCGGACTTCGTAGTCGAAGTTCAGCGTCGAGGCGATCAGCCCCTTGCCATACACCCGGATGAGGACGGTGCGCAGCCGGCGGAAGAGCACGGTCTGGGCGATGGCTGCGACACCTTGCTGTTCCATGCCGTCTCGCAGCAGCACGAACGCGTCCGTCCCCATCTTGTCCGGCGCCAGGTAATAGGGCTTGTCGAAATAGGTAGTATCGATCTGCGAGCAGGGAATGAAGGCCTCGATGTTCATTGTCTTGTTGCTCTCGGGCACGGCGGCCGCGACTTCCTCGGGCTCGAGCACGACATATTGGCCGTTCTCGACTTCATACCCTTTGACCTGATCTTCACGCTCGACGGGATCGCCGGTCTCGCTGTCGATGAACTCCCGCTTGACCCTATTGCCGGTCTTGCGGTTGAGCGTATTGAACGCGATCCGTTCGGAGGAGGATGCGGCGGTATAGAGCGCCACTGGACAGGAAACCTCTCCAAACTTGATGTAGCCCTTCCAATTGGCTCTTGAACCCGCCATGACATCGACCCTCCGGACACAACTCAAGCGATTCAAGTGATTCGGCGGCGAATCGTTCCGACTCGAAACGAATCATTTTTCAATGACTTAGCGCTATCGGAATGCGCGTTTTGCGAGTCCTGCCTAGGCTTATGATTCTATGCATCTTTTTAGCGCCGGCGTGCGTTCCCCATATGGAACAACCCCTAAGGAGTCCTCCTATGAGCAAGCGTGAACTGATCGATACCGGCACCGACAAACGCGATGTGCGTCGCGACGAGCAGGGCCAGTTCAAGGAAAGTGTTGACGTCTCGCGGTCCCTCTTCGCAGATGCGCGTCACGACGCTAAGCCAGGCCAGGGCGTAAGGTTTGCAAGCGCTGATGGCCCGCTTATCAGGAGGCTGTCGGACCGGCTATGTTTCAGGCTCTCGGAGCCTTCAAGATCGAATGCGCCACACATGCCGTAGAAGCCTGAAAAAATCTCGGACCGGCCAGAAGCCTGAAGGTGGAGCAGGCTCACCATCGCGAGATGCGCACCGGACAACTGTCCCGAAAAGGCGAGGCGTTCGACACCGAAACGCTGAAGATTCCCGGCTAGAAAGCCGGTTGCGAGGAGACAGTCTTCAATTGTCGCAATCAGGTTGTCATCGATTGCGTTTCGAAACTAAACGACCTCGACCATTACGCCGCACTCCTCGGCAATCGCCGCAGCAATGCGGTCTTCAAGCCGCGCATGTCCCATGATCCACGCTCCGTCATCGAAATGGACAACCATCGCCCGTGGCAAGCCGGAAGGCTTTGTCAGGCGGATCGATGCAGATGTGCCCGGTATCTTGAGAACGGACAGCTCGTCCCTCCACTTTCGCACGTCCGGCATCAGAGCATTTTCGGCACGAAGAGCGGCTTGAATTAGTCTGGCAGCCATCGGCGCCCCGTATGAAAGCGAGGAAGGCGATTCAAGAATGCGTTGAAACGTTGCGCCTGATGCAAATCACTAGCGCTGAGCTCAAGCTCACTCATGGAGTTACCGCCTGTCGGACGTCTCATAGAGGCGATCCTGCCTTGGGTCTGAAACGTCGTCGCAGCGGATGTTTTCCTTCCCGTCCCAGCGGCATGCTTTCATACGTACTTCTGCTGTCGTCTTGATCGCAACAATGCCGTGCGGATGATGAACTAGCGGTAATCGTGATCGCAAGCCGGAAGGTAACCGGACCCCGGTAAGGGTCGTCCTTCGGGGATACCTGCCTTTAGTTTCGTCGGCTGCCCAGCCGGCGCGACGAGTGCGGGCAGGGCCAGCAGACGCCGATGCTCGGCTTCAGGAGTTCCGTATGCCTCACCGGCAAATCGGACAAGGCCGTCGCGATCACGGATAAGTACATTGCTTCTTGTCGATCTGATGAGGAGTTCGCCTTCAAGAAGGTGCATTGCGGCGGTGACTGACGGTCTCCTGACGCCGAGAGAACCCGCAAGCGTATCATGTGTGATGTCCAGGGAAGCCTTCCCCGACCGGTCCTGGATCATCAGGAGCCATCTGGCAAGCCGGGTGGGGATGTCGAATTGACCGATCACAAGAGCCGCATGACCGACCTGGATACAGATCGATCGTTCGTAGCGGGCGGAGATCAGCCGGAGAGTAGGCCCCGCCTTGATGGCGGCGCGGAAATCATCTGCCGAGATCGCCAAGACATCGCCTTCGACCCGGTTGATCAGGTCGTAGGTTGCCTTGTCATCGCCGACGACGATCCCGCTGCCGGTCATGCCTTCGTTTCCGACAAACGCAGTATCGACCCTGGTTCCGGCGGCACCAACTGTTGTGCGCGAAAGAACGCAGTCGACAGGAAACAAGACACGCTCGACGATCTGGCTCGCCGTTTCAAGCAATGCGCCGCGGGGGAGGTGAAGCTTCCGAAGATGGGGAAGCAGTTGCGCGGACTCCTGCTGCGGAAGCAGACGCAGAATCCCGTTCATCAACGCGTCGTCACCAGATGCCGAACGCGGGGTTGTCGTCGACAGTAGGGCAGCGATAGTAGCCTCGTCCTCGAGCGGCTTGCGGAGCACGATCTTGTCAGAGAAGCGGACTGGGATGATGTTCGGCTCGTAGCCGGTGGCAAACAGAAACGGTATGCCCCGCCGGTCGAGTTCGTCGGCAACCGGGAAGCACATTTCCCCGCCAAGGTTCACGTCGAGGACCACACCGGCGAGATCGCGGTTTTCTCTGATTTTTTTGAGAGCGTCGTCGACGTTCGGAGATGGGCCCACCACGTCGACGCCCCACTGGCGAAGGCTAGAGGCAAGTGCTGTAGCGGCGTGGTAGTCATCCTCCACGAGGAGTATTGGTTTTCCGGTTAGTGTTCTTAGAGATTTCATCATGGACCGATCCTCCAAAGCCGGTCGAGACTGCCGACGACGCATCCTGGGTGCTATCGTCTGATTTTCCGGGGAAAAGACGTTGGTCGAAAAATTGTTCCGGCGTAGGGTTTGATTCTACTCAACCGTCAGGCGGTAAACGCCGCCACTGGTTTGGCGGCGGCCACCCGGAGCTCCTGGCCTTCTCGGGCGGAGGCAGCTAAGCTTCTTCACAACTTCACGGCTCCCGCCGGCGAGGACCGCGATGTCCGATAGTTCCTGTTCCAATGGATCGGTGCGTCCGTTGGAGGATACCGGACCGAGCACTCCCAGTTCCGCAGCACTCAGATAGCGCCGAAGCTCGTCAGCGATGAAGAACGCGTTTTCTACGGCGAGGATCATAATCTCGCCTCCGGTCTTTTTCGTCGGCAGTATCGCTCACATAGCTCAAATCGGGATTTTGATCGTCGCAGTGAAACCACTGGGAGGATAGGCGAGTTTCACGCTTCCACCGACATGAGCGGTGAGGCCCTCGATCAGTTCAGTTCCATAGCCCTTGCGTTCAGGTTGGGAGATAAGCGGGCCTGCTTCCTCGCGCCACTGGCATACGAGGAGCGTCCGCTCCCGCGGTCCGGTTTCCGATTCCCAAGTCACGCGGATCTTTCCGGCCGGAACCGAAATGGCCCCGTATTTCGCTGCGTTCGTCGCGAGTTCGTGGAAAATCATGCTGACCGGAAGAACCTTCGCGCTATCTAACTTCGCCGACGATCCCGAGCATTCGAGCCGTTCCGAAACCGTCGCTCCAACTGCGTCCTTCAGGAGTTCTTCAAACTCAACCGCCTCGCGACGGGCGGCAACATCCTGCGCTTGAAATGTGATATCCAGCCTTCCTAGGAGCGCTTCCTTGAAATTGGCCGCAGCGGGATCGTCGGACCTGCTGTTCTTCACGACAGAAAGGACGACGGCCGAGAGATTCTTCATGCGATGCCGCATCTCCGCGACAATGAAATCCATCTCGGCATCGTCGCGCCGACGCTCGGTGACGTCGTCGAAGATGACCAGAATGTTGGGGCTGTTGTCGTCGGGATGAACGAGGCGTCGGGCATCGACGAGAAAGGTGCGCTGGCCGACCAGCGGGAAATCGTGCTTCACTTCGAAGCCGATGACGGCAGCCGCCCGCGGGATAACGACGGATATGAGCTGCCGCAGCTCGGGAATATCCCATTGCCCGTTGCCGAGTGAGAAGAAGTTCTGCAAGAGGATATCCTCACGGTCGACGTGAAAAGCCTTGATGAATGCATTGTTCGCGGTCGTAACACACAAATTCTGATCCAGGACGACAACGGGCTGGGTCATTGTGTCGACGACGCCCTGAGCCTGGACGTGGCCGATCTTCATCAGGCGATACAAATCCTCCAGCAGCATCGATGCAATCCCATGCCCGCATTTCGTTCAACGAGGCAACAAAAGTGGAGCAACCCCGTGAAAACCTCCGTCACTCGCTCTGAAAGTAAACCGTTTCGCCTTACTGGCAAAGTCCGCTACTAGCGCTTCGAGACGAGAATTCTTCCATAGCAGCGGGGTCGTGGTTCGAATCTTGTGAAGGCGCTCGGGGTGCTACTGTTGCGACCATAGTCTTCGCTTACCTCTTGCTGGTCATCAATGTGCTCCAACCAGGCCTATTGGCCTTCACGTGTTCGACCCTTGAAAGGACGCTGGTCCTGACGGTCAGAAGCGGCATTGCCATCGTCGTAACGATAGCCCGAGACCGCGCCGATGAGGGCGAGCGCGAGCCAGTCAAGAAGGGCTTCCACGTTCCCGGAATAGGTCCGGAATCAGGCGTTCCTGAGTGTCAGGGCCGGTCTTTGATCATTCATCGACGATCCTTGGTTGCGTTCAAGGCGAGGGGTAGAAGGTGGAGCAGCCCAGGGAAAGAGCTATTCGATGGGTCAAACGTGCCTGATGGCGGCGGCGGAAAGCGACCGGAGACCGGCGATGCCGTCTCCAAGGAGAGCCCTACCGAGCATGAGGGGGAAACGGTGTGCGAAGGGTCACGATCGCTGCGAAGAAGACGCGCGCAAACAAGAAGGGCCTCAACCCGAGGCGCCTGTCGATACAATGGGGGGAGTATCGACAGAGTGAATTTGGACGTTCGACCGAGAGAGTGTCAGTTGCTGATCCATGCCCGCAATCTTAATCCTGGGCGACTCCGAAGATCAACGCGAATAATTGGCTTGAACTTATCGAATTCTGACATGAATTGGTGGACGCACGGAGACCGCCGATGAAGCCGGACGACCCAGCTCAGCGGCAACGTCGGCATGATCCAAGAACGAGGTGACGGGTATAGCTGTCCCGGGGGCGCGCCCATGAGATCTGATGCCTGGATGTCCTGGAGCATAGTTTCAAACCAAGGGATCAATTTGGATCTGGCAACGGAACAACGCTCGCTGACGGATGTTAGGGAGGGGACACGGCACTCTTCCTTCAAATAGAGCCGGTATGTGTCAAGCCTCACCGTGTCACCAGTACTAAAGTCCCTCGGCGGCCCCCACCGCCGGGGGTCCGTGAATTGCGAAGGTCGATCGAAAGAAGAAGCGCGAGACGCGATGACTCCTGTCCGACGGCGACGATTGTGCCGGGCTCCCAGAGGCTAGCGGCCGTCGCTGGTCCCAACGCAATCTTTCCCGCCAACTATTGCGCCCGCGTCCGATGAGGCTGATGCCGCCGAGATGGCGAGCCTTGCGGTCGCTTTGGGGTTTCGCCCGTATGGCTCTCCGCGGCCTGGAATAAAACCGCGATTGGGATCGCGACCGGTGCTCTGCTCAGTGGGCTCGACAAATACTGGGTCTGTGAAGCCTGTACTGATGCTCCTGGTAGCAAGCTCGTCTGGATATGACGGGCTTACTGCTGCCCTCCCGGTGACAGTGACGAACTCAAGCCACTCATCGCGGTTGAAAGTCTGGACGAGCGTCGATCGTCGCGGACATCAGAATGGATCTGCACCCGCCACCCATTTGTACGGTAGCGCACATACAAGACCGTCGGCGCTTTGTTCGGGAACAAGCACGATGACATCAGGTTGGGCAAGCTTCGTCCAAGAAGAGGAAAAGTCCGATGTTCATGCGCGTAGATCAACTGCAGGCCGAACTGCCTGCACCCAAGGCAGCCGATCCCAACGCAGCCGCCGCGCTGCAGGAACTGCTTGGCGGGAAGTATGGCGAAATGTCGACGCTCGGGAACTACATGTTCCAGAGCTTCAACTTCCGGTCGAAATCCAAGCTGCGGCCTTTCTACAGCTTGGTTGCCAGCATTACCGCCGAAGAACTTGGCCATGTTGAACTGGTCAGTAACGGCGTTGCCATGCTGAACAACGGGCCGGATATTCCAGACGGGGATGCCGGTGACGGCGGCGATATCTCAGCAGCTCCCTTCGAGGATATGAAGGATATCCGGCTTGCCGCCAGTTTCCTCTCCGGGGCTGGCGGTGCGATGCCGGTCAACAGCAACGGCGTTTCCTGGAACAACGACTTCATCACCACCACCGGCAATGTAGTCCTCGACCTCCTGCATAATTTTCATCTGGAATGCGGCGCACGGCTGCACAAGCTGCGCGTTTACGAGACGGTCACCGACCCGACCGGCCGCGCAGTCTGCGGCTATCTTCTCGTACGCGGTTCGGTGCATGCCCACGCTTATGCGCTCGCACTGAAGAAGATCACCGGCGTCGAGATAGAAAAATTCCTTCCCTGCCCCAACATTCCGCTCGGCAACATCCCCGAATGCCAGCAATACCTTGACGAGGGCTCCCATCGGCGTCTCTACACGTGGAGCCCCAACGACTACAAAGAAATTGCCGGGATCTGGAGTAATGACGAAGTCGCGCTTCCCGGTGACCCGCCTGGGGAACTCGAAGTCGTCGACGGCATGCCCGAAGGTGGCAAGATCCACCAGCTCGTCGGTGTGCCCTCCGCATTCACCCCGGACTACGCGCCGGAAGAAATGTTCGAGATCGCCGAAAAACTTTACAAGAAGTCCCGCTGAAGCTCGCCGCCGACGGCGCAAAACAGCGCCGGCTGCGGCACATCCTTCAAAGGAACGCTATGGCAGACAACGAAACGCGCGATATCTTCATCGTCGGCCTGCGAAACGCTCATGCGATGGAGAGCCAGGCCCTCAGCATCATGAAGCCGCAGCTCAGCCGGATCGAGAACTATCCGGAAGTGGCGGAGATGCTTCAACGTCACATAACCGAGACCGAAGGCCAGATCCGCCGCATTGAGGAGAGCCTGACGGGCCTCAACGAGGACCATTCGAGGCTGAAGGTTATGGCACTTTCCCTCACAGGTTCCATGGCGGCGCTGGGCCATACCGTCGCCGGCGACGAGATCCTGAAGAACTCGTTTGCCAACTTCGCCTTTGAGAACTTCGAAATCTCCGCCTAGAAATCGTTGCTGACGGTAGCGGAAGCCGGTGGGTTCAAGGCCGCCATCGGTGGCCTGAAGGAAAACCTTACCGGAGAAAAGGCCATGGCAGACTGGCTGGACGCGCACGTGGCCTCGTTGACGGAGAAATTTCTGTCGCTGAGGGTAGCCGGCAAGTCTGCCAAGGTGTGATCAAAAACGGCTGCAGAGGGCCCGGTGTCGTCTGCAGCCGCTCTGCTTTGCCCCGACGGAACTCGACCTGACAATGAACGTCAGTTCCGACGATACGAGGCCATGCATGATGTTTGCTCGGCGGGGAACTGAAGAGATACGCGTTGAGAGATGACTGCTGCTACGATCGACGGGGCGACATGCTCCAATATGGCTTGACAATTGTGCGCGAAGCCGCGGCTATTTGGGCGGCCGCGCATGGCGCCGGTGACCAGAATCCCGATGGCCGCGTCATTTGATGGAGAAGGCGCAGTCGTCACATGCGATCTTCATCAAGCTGCAATGCGAAAAGCAGTTCGGAATACGCAACGACAGCACGGTGGTTATCGTCTGGGATCAATCGCAACACCAAGCGCATGACGATGGACAGCGACCATAGGCGAACCCGGAGTGACAACTTGCTCAATAACTTTCCCTACCCCGTGCTCCCAAGGCCCTTTGCTTGTGAGCTGCCCCTTTGTTCGAACTTACCTGTGCAAAGGATGGCGAAGGTCAAGGGGGCACGCGGCAGGGCTTGTGCCGATCCTCGGCCCGTGTGCCGGCTAGAACAGTATCGTGTCAGTGTCTGAAATCGGCGGCGAACATCAGCGGTCGCCAGTTCTCCTGACGCGTCTTCACCTGTTCCCACAGGACATCGCTCCGATCGTGAGCGTCCGGACCTCTCGGACAATATGGAGTTCCCTGGCATTCATTCGTAGCCGTCGTTCCGTTGCAGGATTTTTTGGGCAGCGCGCGGTTGGGAACCTTTGATGCGCGAAAGCGGTTGCCTCGAATAGACCAATCGGGAGCGCTCATGATCAACGACCTCTGGTACAAGAATTCTGTTGTCTACTGCCTGTCGATCGAGACCTTCATGGACGCCAACGGCGATGGCGTTGGAGATCTCCACGGGCTTGCGCGCCGGCTCGACTACCTTGCAGGTCTCGGGATCACGGCGATCTGGCTGATGCCCTTCCAGACCTCGCCCGGCAGGGACGACGGTTACGACGTGTCCGACTATTACAATGTCGATCCGCGCTACGGCACGCTCGGCGACTTCGTCGAGTTCACGCATGGCGCCAAGCAGCGCGGTATCCGGGTATTGATCGATCTCGTCGTCAATCATACTTCGGACCAGCACCCCTGGTTTCAGGAGGCACGTCGCGATGAAGGATCGCGTTTCCGCGACTGGTACGTCTGGTCAAAGCAAAAGCCGGCGAACGCCAATGAAGGAATGGTCTTTCCGGGCGTGCAGACGTCGACATGGACCTATGACAAGGAGGCGAAGGCCTATTATTTCCACCGTTTCTACGATTTTCAGCCCGATCTCGACACGGCAAATCCGCATGTGCAGGCCGAAATCCTCAAGATCATGGGCTTCTGGATCCAACTTGGCGTTTCCGGATTCCGGATGGACGCGGTGCCTTTCGTAATCGCCGAGAAGGGTGCGGACGTCAAAAAGCCGCGCGAACGGTTCGAGATGCTCCGGTCGTTTCGCGAGTTCCTGCAATGGCGAAAGGGTGATTCCATCATTCTGGCGGAAGCCAACGTCCTGCCGGAGACCGATATGGACTATTTCGGCGAGGACGACGACCGGATGCAGATGATGTTCAACTTTCAGGTTAACCAGACACTCTTCTATGCGCTGGCGAGCGCGAACTGCCGACCGCTGGAAAAGGCCCTCGAGGCCACCCGCACGCGCCCCGAGACGGCGCAATGGGGATTGTTCCTGCGCAATCATGATGAACTCGACCTCGGACGGCTGAGCGAGGGGCAGAGAAGCGCAGTCTTTGCGGCCTTCGGACCGGACAAGGACATGCAGCTTTATGATCGCGGCATCAGGCGGCGGCTTGCACCGATGCTGGAAGGCAATGGAGCCCGCATTCGCATGGCCTATAGCCTGATGTTTTCCCTGCCGGGAACGCCGGTATTGCGCTATGGTGACGAGATCGGCATGGGCGATGATCTTTCGCTTGCCGAACGCAATTGTGCACGCACACCGATGCAATGGTCGACAGAGCCGCAGGCCGGCTTCACAAAGAGCGCGACGCCCATCCTGCCCGTCATAACAGGCGGCGCCTACGGGTTCGAGCATATCAACGTGGCGGACCAGAGGAGGAACCCCGATTCCATGCTCAATTGGATGGAACGCTTGATCCGAATGCGCAAGGAGGCGCCCGAGATCGGCTGGGGAGATTACAGCTGTGTCGAAACCGGCCAGCAAGGGGTTCTGGCCATACGATATGACTGGCGCAACAACTCGATCTTGATCGTTCACAATCTGATGCGGGAGCCCGTCGAAGCAGAAATCGATCCCGGGATCGGCGAAAACGGGCAGTTGCTGATCGATATCGCCGATGGTTCCAACAGCAAAGCCGGAAAAGACGGCAAGCACTGCGTGTTTCTCGAAGGTTTCGGCTACAAGTGGTACCGTATCGGCGGGCTCGACTATCTGCTGCGCCGGTCCGACATTTGAACATTATCCATTGCTCCGGCCTGCCGGAGCGTTGACACTTGCTTTCTTTACAGGCCCCGAAACAACCGAAGCGGAAGCGAACCGTTCCTCCATTACCGCCTGCCTGCGCGCTTAGCGTGCCATCATCTATATCAAAGGCCCGACGGTGCGGACGTGCAGCTAAGAAGGGACCGGCCGATGTGCTAGAAATTGCGTTATGGCGACTTCAATCCAAAAGCGGAACACTATGTCGGGCGCGGCAGCACCATGCTGGGGTAGTTGTCCCACCTATGCTCTCAAAATGAAGCTATCGAGAGCACGTGGAGAGTTCAGCCACGGCGCCATCGCCGGCATTGCAGGGGCCGGAACCGGCAGACAAACGCCGAAGCACAAATTGCCGAATGCACCTTAGGATGTCCCGCATCTCTCGACTGCGAAAAATGATAGGATATCACCTTCGATCAAAACGCACCGCGGAGAGCAAACCTCCGCCGTCCGCCTCGATTTCCATTTCCTCAGGTTTCAACTAGGCTTGGTGGCGTTTTGCTTTTTCCCTCGCCTCAGGAATTAACTTTGGTCAGTCCCCAGCCACCTCTCATCGCCCAAATTCGATCGCACGCGCCAACAATGACGCGGGCGCTTGAACGCGTTGGGATTTTTTGTCCTCAACGATCCGCAGGCGGTGCTTTATAAGAGCATTATGGAGCTGGCTGACGAGGCGAAATGCTTCCCGGCCGTTTTCCATTGCTCTTCGAACAGGCAACCCTTCAGCGCGCCGCGCCTGCCGTCTTAAGCACCCGGTTGAGGACCGACGCCGCAACGACGTGGCCATTGCCCGCGTGATTCAATGCTGGGACCGTACGACCCGCGTCCCGGCACGTGAGACGGTTTCGAAACTGGCACCAAAGCGCTGAACTATAGTCTTGGATCGGCGTTTAAGTGGGCGACCATTGAAAGGTGCCATGTGTCTGAAGCCGACAAGTCCGACATCCACGGCGACCGCCCTGCCGCCGCATCGCAGAAGGGCATGGCCAATCACAAGGAGTTGGCCACATTCGCGTTTCAAAGAACGCGCATGCCGATCGTCGTCGCCGACGCCCGCGAGCCGGACTACCCAATCGTTCTCGCCAATGAAGCTTTTCTCGACCTGACGGGCTACGCCGCTGAAGAGCTGCTCGGCCGGAATTGCCGCATGCTTCAGGGCGAGGCAACCTCGAGAACAGTGGTAGCAGAGATCCGGGCCATCATCGCCAAGGAGCGCGAAGGCACGGTCGAGGTCCTGAACTACAGGAAGGACGGCAGCACATTCTGGAACCAGCTTCACCTCAGCCCCATTCATGACGATGCCGGACAACTCGCCTACTATTTCGCCTCGCAGATCGACGTCACGAAGTACCGGAAGATCCAGACGCTTGAAGAAGCGGAACACCGTCTGCTTCTCGAAGTCGACCACAGGACGAAAAACGTCCTTGCGATCGTTGACAGCATCGTGCGGCTCAGCCGGTCCGACGATGCGGCACTCTATGCGGCCTCGGTCCAACAGCGCGTCCAGGCGCTGTCGAGGACGCATATGCTGCTTGCGGAGAACGGATGGCAGCAGGCTTCTCTTCGCGACATCGTCTTTCTTCAGGTCGGCATCTTTGGAGACCAGAAAGTCAAAATAGACGGTCCGGATGTGATGGTGCCGGCACCGTTCGTCCAACCGATGGGCCTCGCTATCCACGAGCTCGCAGCCAATGCCGCAGTCCATGGCTCGCTGTCGCGTCCCGGCGGCAGCCTCACGATCGGCTGGAAGAGGGAAGGCGAAGGTCTCATCCTGATTTGGCACGAACGCGGAGGAACTGGGTCGAAGGCGACCCGGGGCAAGGGGTTCGGCAACGTGCTGCTCGGCGCGGTTCTCGAAAAGCAGCTCGGTGGCAAGATCGCCCGCGACTGGCGTAAGGACGGCCTGCGGCTCCTTGTCGAGCTGCCGTTCCTCGACCGCGTTGGCCGAGGTCTGAAGGCAAAACCGTGAACGTCGAGCACCCTCTGTGTGTTTAGCGACAGGACCCGAATGCCAACCAAATCATCGCTCGTCATCTTTCTCCATGGGATCGGTGCCTCCGGTGCGCAGCTTATGCCGCTTGCAGCCACTTGGCGGGCGAGCCTTACGAATACCCGCTTCGCGGCCCCGGACGCACCGATCCACCATTGGCGCGGTCATCAATGGTTCTCCACAGAGGGCGACCCGTTGGATCCGGCGCGCATCCGTTTAGCGCGTGAGGCATTCGACGCGCTGATGAACGACGTCATTCATCGAGAAGGGTTCTCCGACGCCCATGACAGGGTTGCCTTCGTCGGCGTCTCCCAAGGTGCCATTGTCGCGCTTGATGCAGTGGCCTCTGGGCGCTGGAAGGTTGGCGCTCTCGTATCCTTCGCAGGGCTCTTGCCGCCGCAACGGATTTCGTCGGCGAGCAACACTACGCCCGTCCTTCTCGTTCATGGTCAGAACGACACGACGATCCCTTACATGGCTTCGACGCTTGCCGCTGCGCAGCTTGGGACCGCCGGCTTCAAGGTTGAACTCGACGTCGAACCAGGCGTAGGTCACACGATCTCATCGTCGGGAGCGGAAAAAGCGCTGGCGTTCCTGAGACGAACGCTTGCATAGGCGACAGCCTCGACAGCTGTCACCCTATGCGTTGCCATGATCGCCGCCGCCGGAGACGGTTTCGTTCGGCTTCGAGCGGATGGCAATCACATCATTTAGCGAGACATTTCCGAACGTCTGCTTGGTCGACAGCCTTCAAGCGTCGCCCGCGATTGAGCGGCAGCGGAAGGATCTAACCAGTCAGTCCAGGTATCACGGTCCCGTCATGAATCAGGGGAGGTAACCGCTTTCCTTGACGCGGTTATATAGAGACTTGAAGGCGTCGTCAGTGTCTCCCTCGCAGGCAAACCACATCGCTTCCTTCACGCCAACATCATTGTAAATCCCCAAAGCCCGGCCGGCAGTCTTGTCGGTCGAAACCACGAAGGTGCCGGCGGGAGCGCACGTCTCCATATCGAAAGCGTGGGCAAGGTATATTTCGAACTGGTCCATTTTTTCGAAGCGAGCTTCGACCGCAAGCAACATCGCAGCACGAAGCGCAGGGAGCAATTCATGGATGCCAACAGGTAAAGGCGGAGTCCAGTATGTGCCGACAGGCGGCTTTTCGATGTCGTCTTCTTCCCATGAGATATTGATCGGCAAATCGTTCATCGCCGTAATCCTTCATCTTGGTGTCGATGTTCTTATTATGTTCTCGTTTTGGGCTGAGTCAAGGATGAAGGTTTAGAAATGCTAAAATGGTTACAGGAAACAATTCCGCTTTAGAACCTGAAGGGTGCTTCGACGTTCGCGTTGGCCTTAGTCATAAGCTCCTGGTTGTCGGCGAGCTCGAATGGCAATGAGAACTTCTGCAGCCACCCGGCGGCAGCCGCATTGTCAACGAGATCCAGGAATACGAGATCGAGAACGTCCTGGCGCCTGAGAAGATCGTTCTGGATCGCAATCGGGGCCCTTGGTGTGGGAACAGAGGTCATGATGCCGTTCCGCCGTTGCCTTAAGCGCCGCCAGTGTCGCGCAGAAACTGCCATGTTATACCGGCGATCTGCGTCGGCTTGACGATGTGCATGCGGGCCTGCAGTAGCCGGAGAGTTGGTACGAGCCTCGCGGGATCCGCAATTGCCGCAGGGACAGGCTTGCCCGCCTCAGTAAAGTGCCGCTCCATTTCTTCCCGAAGTTCTCGGATATCGAAGCTGTCCATTCCTGTATTGAACCAATCGGTCAGGATGACATCGCATACGATATCAAGGCTATCTGGGTCGTCGGCATCGGGCAATGGCTGCATTGGCGGACCTTATGAACATGGTGTTCTACTCAAGTGTTCCCATAGTCGTCTCGCCGACACACTTCATCAGAAGTCCGGATAGACGCAAGGGCTTCCAGCACAAAGACGAACTCCAGCGAACTTGTTTCATCTACGCTCATCACGGCGACAACCGGATTAGAAGTCTTTGGCTCGAGAACCGCAATTCGACCAATTGGATTAGCTCGCTTATCCCGCAGCAGGGAAACGAACTTCTGCTGGTATTTTGCTCTCGCAACTCAAAGACCAGACAATCTGAAAATGGTGCATGGTAATTAGGCCGTAAGCCCGGACCTGCTCCTCTATTGATTGCCGGGGGATCGTGAGCGTCGTGCGTGACGGGCGGATGGAAGATTTTTCGGGACGAGGATACTATTGCGGGAACGGGTAGGAATTCAGGATGCGAGTTGACCCCGTAGCCGGGTCGCATCCAAGGCGCGCGCGCGAAATGTGACAGGTGGAGCGCCAATGATGCGCTTGAAGGCTCGGCTGAAGGATGCCTCGGATTCGTAACCCAGTCGTTCGGCAATGGCGGCGACACGCTGTCCTTCGCGCAGCCACTGATGTGCTTGATGCATGCGCATTCGGGCGACGTAGCGGGCAGGTGTCTCTCCAACTGCCTTGGCGAAACGTTCGGCAAAACCGGATCGAGATGCTCCCATCTTCCGCGCGAGCTCGTCGACCGTCCAGTCATGCGCAGGATCGAGATGGATGGCTGCCAGAACGCGCCCGACCTCGGGATTGCGAACCGCCGTCAACCAACCGGATGAGTCACCGCACCCGTGCTCCACCCATGCTCGAATGAGCGTGGCGGTAAGGACGTCGGCGAGGCGGGCCAGAATACCGCCGGCGCCAACGCGATTCATATCCACCTCGCGCATCATTGCATCGAGGAGCGCAGGGATAGAAGGTTCGCTGGCCGCCAGGTCGGCTGTGCGCATCACATTGGGCATCAGTTGCAACAGCGGATGTTGCTTGTCGACGTTGAACCGCATGACGGCAAAGAACAGCAGGTTGCTTGCGTCCGCACAGGGACATTCCAGGTCGACGATCCCGTCGCAGACGGGTCTGCGCGGCATGCGTTCCACCGGCGTTGGCGCGATCCCGGGCTCGCTTGCAAGCACGTGTGCATCGCCTCGTGGCAGAAGGACCGCATCGCCTGAATGCATCTCCATCCATTCCCCGTCCGGCGTCTGCACAAATGCCTTTCCGGCAGCAAGGAAATGAAACTGCGCTTCATCCTTCATCGGAAACGCCGTCGCCCACGGCGCAGAAGGCTGACAGCGGCCGTAGTCGACCCCGTCAAGGCGAAGTCCCCGCATCATCTCGCTTAGTGCGTCGCTCATGGCCAGCTTTCACTATTTGGACGAATAGTCATGTCTTATAGATTTTGCAGCATAGAAACACCAGGGCGACCCGTCTAGCCTTTCCGTAGCAACTTTTGGAGACGGCATATGAACATCAGCCCCGACGCCGACGGCTTCCATAAGGAGACCCGAAAGATAGATCCCGCCTGGGCCGGCGTCGTCTCACTTTCGCTTGGCGTCTTCGGTCTTGTCACGGCCGAATTCCTGCCGGCCAGTCTGCTCACACCGATCTCTCATGATCTCAATGTCAGCATCGGCGCTGCGGGTCAGTCCGTAACAATGACCGCTGTCGTCGGTGCTTTTGCCGGACCCGCCGTGGTCATCGGCACGCGCCGGATCGACCGCCGCGTTACGCTTCTCGGCCTGACGAGCCTGCTGATCGTGTCAAGCCTCCTTGCAGCCTTCGCCGACGGGCTTACCGCGCTTCTCATTGCTCGCGCGCTGCTTGGTATCGCCCTCGGTGGCTTCTGGGCCTTGTCGCTTGCGCTTGCCATGCGGCTCGTTCCGGAGCAACTGATGCCGCGAGCGATGGCAATCATCATGACAGGCGTATCCGTTGCGACGGTTTGCGCTGCGCCCGTCGGCGCGTGGGTTGGGGAGGCCTATGGGTGGCGTTCCGCTTTCCTGATTGCCGCCGGCGTCGGTGGCCTTGCACTCATCGTCCAGATCCTCACCTTGCCCGCCATGCCAGCCACGGGCTCTGCCGGATTAGCCACAATGGCAGCAGTGCTGCGCCGTCCCGCGATCCGTCTTGGCCTGCTCACGGTGCTGCTGGTCGTGGCGGGTCATTTTGCAGGTTTCACATTCATACGGCCATTCCTGGAAACAGTTCCGCATTTAGGGGTCGAAGGCATCTCGGGCGTACTCTTGGCCTTCGGCATCGGCGGCTTTCTCGGCAATCTGTTCGGCGGCTTTGTCTCCGAACGCAGCACCCGCCTGTCAATCGTTATCGCAGCCGGCGGGATCGCCGCAACCACCTTGCTCCTGGCGCTCGCTGGCGTCCTGCCGGTCGTAGCTTTGATTGCCACTGCCCTTTGGGGTTTTGCGTTCGGAGCCCTGCCCGTGAGTGTTCAGAGTTTCGTGACGCAAGCGGCGTCCGACGAGGCAGAAAGTGCTGGCGCTCTGATGCTGACGACTTTCCAGGTTGCTATTTCCAGCGGTGCTGCAATCGGCGGCCTGATCGTCGACGCCCAAGGGCTTGAAGGGGTATACGGCTTCGCAGCCGTCTCCGCACTCTGCGGAGCTGTCGTAATCGGTGTCCGCAGCCGAGGAACCGTGGAGACGGCATAAACTCCCGCGACCGTGTTCCGCTGTCAAACCGATTGAGCCTTGTTCGCGTCTGCAAGGACGCGAATGGGTGCTGGCTACCAATGCACGCAGCCGGGTCTCAAATTTTGCCTCGGGCTGCGAAAACCAGGACTTTCAGCTGATCGAAATTCCGGACACCCTGTCGGTAAAGTTCGATAGTGATCGCCGCGCTCCTCGATGTCTCTTCGTCACCATCGCCAAGCTGGAATTCCGCTTTGACCGCCTCCAGTACTTGCTGGCAAACAGCAAGATCTTCCGAAGTCATCGGCCGGTCGCGTTCGGTGATTTTACGCTCATTCATCGTTTCCTCCATGCGCAAAAATCGGCACCGATTATAGTGTGAAATAGATGATTTTCAAACCGTGGTCGGCCCATCGGGCGTGCATATCACAAATTGTCTTAGGCTGAAGAAGGGTGTCGTGAACGGAACGCGCAATTCTTCTTCTGCTGAGTTTGCAGCACCACCTGAAGCGAAAGTAAGGTGGCAGATCCTGTCTTCAATCGGACTTAAGTCCGACCAAGTGGTCTGATGCCGGCACGCTGCGACGGTTGAACTGAGACTACGCGCATGGTCAGGGTCGAGCTCCCGCCCCATTATGGAGGACCGCGAAGCAAGCGAGCGAGCGTTCCAACGGCTGAACAAATGCACGCAATTGTGTCGGAGATAATCTGGGCGGGTTTAAAGCCGTTTGCCGGATCGAGGTGATGTCAGTCACCGCACGCCGAGAAACGAAGCATTGCCTATGCCGACAGGCCCGCGCCCTTCAATCCATCGCGCAGCCGCGAAATGTCCCGCTCCTCACTCAGACAGGAAACATCGACAAGCCAATTCACATAGTCAGCCGGGCCGGCCGCCGCTTTTCCGCACCATCGTGTGCTGACGATGTTGACAAAGACATGGGCGCATCTTTCTGCCTTCCCGATCCGGCCCATATGAGTGTAGAACGCGGCGCGTCAGGCCATATCCCGCGGTTCTCTTTCTGGCGTATCAAAGGTCCGCTGCTCCAGGAGGAGCGCGGCTTCGCTGTAGCGCGCTGGAAGGAACAGCAGGCGTGAGCTGTAATAATTGTACCAACTTGGATAGAGTGGGTTCAATCGGTAGGCGGTCTTCGCACCGGCCAAACCCTGTTCTGGCCGGCCAAGCGACCCTTGCATCCCGGCCCAAAGGATCAGGATCGTGGCATCATAAAGCGTCCCGCTCACCGTCTCCAGGAGCTGCACCGTGATCCGCACCCGATTGCCTGCCCGCCTGACTCTGCCTTCGACAACGTAACCGACGCCGAGAAGCCGCCCGATCTAGCGCAAGTCTGCGCGCGTGATGGCGCTCGTGATTGCCGGCCCTCACGGACTTCGTCGATCGAGCTCTTTGAGGGCAGACTGAACCTCATCGATCGACACTGGCTCTGGCGTCCCTGGAATCTGACGCAGGGACGGCTTCGAATCGACGGCGTAAAAATCCGACGCCCATGCCGCGAGAATCGACCGCTTATCATCGATGGTAAGCGACGGCGCCCTCACCACATCGATCGGCCGCCGAACCAGCGATCCTTTGCCCGTCAGAACGGCTGGTCCCATGGCCACTGCGTCCTCGACGGCCTGCGTCAACATCCTGTTCAGCATCGGCGCACCTCAACGCACGTGCGGATCTCGGTCCCGGCGAAGGGACACCGCGGCCGGATCGATGTCCGGCGCGAGAAGATCATGTCTTTCGGCGAAAGCGGCAAACAGACCGCGTGCCGTCTCCGGCTCGATTTCGTCGCGAAGCGCCGCGACGCAAGCCTTGAGCGCGATCGAATGCGCAGTGTCTCTCAGTGATACCGGCCATTCCACAAGGTGTCGGTAGGCGTCCATTACGCTGCCAACCTTCGCTGGGAATCCGAGGCCGACAAGAATGCAAATGGGTTCTTTGAACATACCGGGTTTCATCGTACTCTCCTTTCCACCCGTAGTGCTTGAGGTGCCGTAATAACCGCACCTCGTCCCTGCACAGGACGATCAAGCTGCCTTTTGCTCTTCGATTTGCGCCAAAGCCGCCACACTAAGTGCGCCTTGGATTGCTTTTTCCGTGGCCTAAGTGCCTCCGGAATTTCATGGACCAACCCGATCGACAGGAGACTGTTACCCACATCAGCCGCGTTCACCCGGACGTGATCAGCCAACTCGAACCGGTGTTCGAAAGGTCGGCCGGCAAGGCCTGGATGCAAGTGTTCGTCGGCAGAGGCTTCCTGCCACTTGCCTGTAACAACCAGCGGGTTGGACTGAAAGGTGATGCCGAGATCTTCCTGCGTGAAACCGTCTACGGCGATCGAGATCCGGTCGCTGTCTTCGTCCATCTTGGCAATGTCGTTAGGCGGCCAGTCGCTGATCGAACCGGCACGCTGGGCATTTACCGGCGGATCCAAAACCAGGTCGAAGCCAATGCTTGATCGGAATTCGGACGCGTCGTCGTAAGTTGTTGCCATAGCCATATCCTCCTTAAGGCAACATAGTACGGAAGCGCCGACCTCGGCTCTTCCGCTTGGGCCAGCCCGTTATCAGCAGCCGGTGACAATCGATTTGGTTTTGCGATTTTCAGGTTCAAGAGGGTTTCCAGGAAATTTTTGTCCTGGTTTTCGCCTATTTAAAAGAACCGGTGATGCTAATTGTGAGGCGGCGCTCAGCGAGGAAGCGGACGTGGGCGACCATCTTTCCCTCGCCGGTGATAATCGTCGCCCCCTGTCGCCGAACTGAGAAAAGGTCGGCGTGACGATTTCTCGGAAGCTAAATCCTCGGTGATGGTGTGGATGGATGGCAACCGCGTTTTTGCCGCCATCAGGAGGTCCAGTTCAACGGACGAGGGCCCGAAGCGCGTGAACAGCTTTAAAGCCGTATCGTCGTCGAGCCCGTACTTGTCCGCGAACTCGGCCAGTGAATACGGCCTGCCGCGGGCAACGCGGCTTCGATGAGAGGTGGTATTCTCGATCATTTATGCACCTTCCGACAATTGCGGTAGAATGACAAAGCGCCTCGATTGTTCCTGGTGAGCGAGAACGCGAGGACCGAAGGATCGCTTGGCTCACTCCGCCGGTGTCGTCGCCACGGGGAAAGCCGAGTGGGACGTCAGCAGTGTCGCCCCTTCGAGACGTCGTTCCTGAGCCGTCATGAGGCCTAGCCATCTCCGGCGAGGTTCGCGCGGGGTCGAAGCCGCCGTCCTCACGCAGATCGCCTGCTTGTGTAGCCCGCACTGGGGAGCGCCACTTATATTCTTTTGGCGACCCCAGCTTGAGAGCGCGGCAATCAAAACTCGAAATCCGGGTCGTTGAAGAGCGGTGGCGCATCTTGTCGGTAGTATCGCCTGGCCTGACACCAGTATGCGTGAAGCAATTCGTCAGATAGTGCGATGTCGTCGTCTGGGCAGTGCCCGCGGATTGCATCTTGAGGGCTAAAGCCGATGAGCGCGACGCGCGTCAGCGCGTCGAAGTCTTTCTCATTCAGGTCCTTCGATGAGATTTCTAGAAGAAGCACCTCCGGGACGCTTGAGAGACCGCCGATCATTTCGTTGGCAACTGCCTCGGTCGAGCAGCTCGAACCGGTGTAGAACGCGAGAACAGGGTTATCGGCGAAGTCGGCGATCGCCGCCACGACCAGACTTCCCGGAAGCACTGTCACCTCCGCGCGATTAGCCTCGAGACGACGGCCGGCCAACTCAACTAACCCGGCTCGACTGCGCCCTCGGAACTGGAAGCATACCTGTCGCCTCGTCAAGTACTCTACCGCAAAGCGGAAGGCGAAGCTGTCATCGCAGGGGTAAGTCAGCTTCGCGACCTCTGAGAGGATTTCCTCGAAAGCAGTTCTGGCGTCTGTCATATCCTTACCCGCATCTTCGGTGAGGCGAGCGGCTGGCTACATCTTGGCCGCCCCTTCGGCCGCATTTTGAAATCTGGATTTGGAGGGCTTGCGGAGGTCCGGAGACTGGCAATTGCCTCAATGTCTCTGTTTATGCTGATTTCCTGTTGCACAATGTCTTCGCGTTGCGCGGCGCTGTCACTTCGGGTCAACGGGTTCAGTTCCCAGACTTTTCTGTTGCGAGCGTGCCTGAAAAGGTTCTGGCCGTGTCTTCAACCGAAGATGAAGCTCCACCATCCGTGCAACGATGCAATGGCGTTGAGACCACAAGCTCCTGCGGCCGCCCACCGCGTCGGATGGATCAGGACAAGGGCTGCCGATAGGAACGCGACCGCTGACATCGCTGAACTCAACTCAACACCTCCGATTCTTCATCGCTCGGTCTAACCCTCGTCTCGGAGAGCAGTTCCGCAATGGCCCGTCCCGGTCTTGGACCGTACCAAGTTGGGCGTGGAGCGGTTCTTCATTCCCCTTTAAGCGGCAACCGGCCTGTGCAGCCCTCGATCGAATCTCGGGGAACATGCCTGACGCGCGAATGTTTCAGGTGGGCAACCGCACGAGAAATCGCGATGATGAATTCGAATGGCCGCACAGGCCGCCCGGGGCAAGTAACGGAAACAGCAACCGACGCATGACAGGGTAGCCGAGGCAAGCCGGCTTTTATCGTGCTTGTCAGCGCACTGTTTCTCGTGGCGATCGCCTGGAGCGCTTCGGAATTATGGGGCGAAAGCATCGACAAGGACACCCAGATGACGGTGTCGACCAAGGCTGATCCGATCAACGCCCAGCCGTCCGGTCCAGGGACGTTCGACAACAACCCTGCAGGCGGCGGCAGCCCGCCTCCGGAGGCGACGGATCGCGATCCAACTCCGACTGGTAACGGCGGCGGCCCAACGATGATTGCAACGCCCAGCGGAGCCGAAAAAATCCGGTGATGGCGGGAGGAACTAGACAGCCGCTCTGATCATCCGCCCTCACGGCTGTTGAAGGGCGTCAAAATCTCAGGGCCGTTCGCAGGAGGGGCCGCTCCAGCGGATCCGTCTGCCGCGGTCGCGCAGGCATGATGATTGGCGTGCATCATTGCCGCTCCTCCCTTGGATAACGGATCATGCCTCCCTTCGTCAGTATGCTTGACAGGGTGACTGGCCGCAGCCCCTGCGCGTCTACTCCGACATCGTGTTGGCGTGGCAATGGCTTCATGCGGCCATGCGAATGGCCATGCAGGTTGATCGAATTCCTTCCCATTTGGTTCCAGGTTCGGAAGGCGTAGTGGCAGAGGATCAGAAGACGATCGTCCGTCCAGAACTCGGCATAATACTGGATGCTGGCCCAACCTTTCGCATTTGTGGTTGTCGGCGGGTCATTGTTGCCAACGATTAGGTGCTTGCGGCCATTCAGCCGTGCCAGGAGTTGGTCGCAGTCTCCGGCCCGCGCGGACATAAAATCGCCGAGGTGCCAGACGTCATCCTCGTCTCCTACCCGCTCGTTCCAGTTCTCGATCAACGCCAGGTCGTGGGCTGTCATGTCGGGGAAGGGGCGTCGGTCGATCTGCAGGACCCGTGGGTCGCCAAAATGGGTGTCGCTCGTGAAATAGATCATCTGCGCAACATGGTGCGTTTCGGCCGCACGCCAAGAAGCCGGTAGCTGCCGACCTTCCTTGCGAAGATCGAGGTTGCCCAGCTTCACCTTGCTCTGGCGAGGTGAAATGATGTCCATCGAGTAACATGCACTACCGGATGTCGTTGCAGTTGCAGACGTCGGCCAGCACACCGCCAGATTTTGGCGGACCGGATCGATGATGACGAGTGCGATCAAAATCGCCAGCGCCGTCCGTACGAAAAGTTGCCTGACGATTTCATGAAATTGTCAACAGCCATCAGAACGAATGACCGAAACCCTCGTCGGAACCTCACCCTTTGGCAGGCGTTGATTTGCGCAAGGAGGAACTCTTCATGTCTGTCCCCTTCGAACCGATCGTACCACCGCCCTCCGGGCCGCCACCAGTCGACAGCCCGCCCGAACCCGATGGCATACCTCACGATGAGCCGCCTCTCGATCCCGCACCGGACGAGGCTGCGAGGTTCGGCCGACGGATGCCGGCTCTTTGTTCGGCCTCGGCACGTTTCCGGCGAGGCGGTGGGACCTGATCGATGCCGGAACGCAGCGCCGGCCTTCTCGTCTTCCGTCGGATCGAAGGCACCATTCAAATCCTGCTCGTTCATCCAGGCGGCCCGTTTTGGGCGAAAAAGGACGAGGGCGCATGGTCGATCCCAAAAGGTATTATCGAGCCTGGCGAAGACGATCTTGCTGCTGCAATCCGCGAAACCAGGGAGGAGTTGGGAACCGCCGTCAATGGCGCGTTCCTGCCGCTCGGCTCATTTCGCCAGCCCAGCGGCAAGACGATCGTGGCATGGGCCGTCGAGGCGAATCCGCCTCTCGATGTGAACAACATCCAAAGCTCGACCTTCACCATGGAGTGGCCGCCGAAATCGGGTCGGTCGGAAGTTTTTCCCGAAGTCGACCGGGCCGGCTGGTTCGATCCGGACGCCGCCGCTCTGAAGATCCTCAAGGGCCAGCGGCCCATGCTTGACGAGCTGGCCGCGCACCTTCGGTAGTCGCCTTCAACGCTCTCGCGTCCGCCGGCATGCGTCAGGCGACCAGCAGCCATGACTTGTTTCCGGCAGATGGCATAGCCATCTCCAGGATATCGCTACAGACATCAGCCGTCACTGTCGGCGCGCCGCACCGGCGCGCGAGGAGATCTTCATGCCTGGAACGTCAAAGACCTTGAACGAGATGACACTGATCGAACGATCGAGCCTGCTCCAGACTGTTGCGGACGCGCTCGAAGCGACTGCCGACGAAGCCGGCGAGGACGGTGACACCCGCTTTGTCCTGAATTCCATGTGTATCGCGAACACCATTCGCGGGATATCCGGTGATCTTGCCCAGCGCGATCTGATTGTCGCCGAACTGCTGCTTGCGCAGGGCATCATGCTCGTTCACCAGTTCTCCAACCGGATGCGCCGCCGCGCCCGACACTGACAAGCATTTCGGCCCGCGTGTAGACCCTCCGCTCAGAGGCGGACACGCTGGCGCTCTCTGTTGCCGGCCGGAAACGTGACCTTCGCCAGTCGGCAAGAATGAAAGCGAAGCGCGTTCGACTATCGCCGACGCTGGCCGTCCTTCGATCGCCTGCGGACTCCTTCTCGCGCGACTTTTAAGATCGTTGCTGCAAGCGCGGTGCTGCGGGAGCGACCGGCAGACACGAAAAGAGCCATTTCGGTGGGGCAGTTCCTGGAACATCGCAGGCGCTTGGACGTTCGATGCGTGGGCCGTGCGGCAACGACGCGCCCCGTCGCTGCTGCCCAGCAGGCGCCGTACGGTCCACTCTCAGTGGTTTCTCGAACTGGCACGCTCCGGCGGGCCGTTTTTTGCTTTTCCGCCAACGTTTGACACTCTGTCTAGGGACGATCTCGACCTCATGCCGTATTGGGGAACATCAGCACGAGGGACCAGGCAAGGCCTTCGACCGGAGGAACGCGTCGGCGAAGTTGGAAAGCTGGAAGAGCGACCGTTAGATCAAAATGTAATCGACCGGGTAACCGGATCTGAAAGCAGCGTTGGTAGAGAGGGTTTCCCTTCGAGATGTTGCATATGATCCTAGAGTTGCAGAATGCCATTCTTGAAATGATAGCTGTAGGGCAACCCCTCTCGGCCACGGCCGAGCAGCTTTGCCTGAGGGTCGAGGAGGCACTGCCGCGTATAACGGCTTCTGTCCTGACATTTGACGGGCGTTGCCTGCACACACTGGCGGCTCCGTCCCTCCCGCCCGAATATTCCGCCGCGATCGACAATCTTGAGGCAGGGCCGCTCGCCGGCTCCTGTGGTGCGGCCGCATATGAGGCAAAGCCAGTGGTCGTGACCGACATCGACAACGATCCACGGTGGAGCAAATTCAGATCTCTGGTTCATCCACTCGGTTTTAAGGCCTGCTGGTCGAGCCCGATTTGGAGCGGCGACCACGTTGTCGGGACGTTCGCCTTCTACTACCGTGAACGCGGCGGCCCCACCGCGCTTGAACAAGAGGTTGTAGACGCTTGTGTTCACCTTTGTTCGATCGCCATCGATCGGGAAGAGCGGGTGCGTGAGCGAGAGCGTCTGACCTATACCGACGCGCTGACCGGCTTGTCCAACCGAGCCCGTTTCGATCAGGTTCTCAAAGAAGAACTTTCCACATCGGCTGGCGGTTTGGGCATCCTGCTGGCAGACATCGACAATCTGAAACTGGTGAACGACACGTTCGGGCATGCCGCCGGCGACGCATTGATCTGCGCGGTTTCGGACCGCATCAACACTGTCGCGGGCACACAACGCACATTCAGGCTCGGTGGGGACGAATTTGCCGTCATCGTTTCCGATGTCGATAACCTCGACCTCAGACATATCGCCAGCGACATCCTTGCCGCTCTGTCATCCCCCTCCTTCTGCGATGGTCATGTCGTTATTCCTGTTGCAACCATCGGCGGCGCGGCGGCAGGGACGGGATCGAGGCCCGATCAGACTCAGCGGAATGCCGATGTGGCTCTTTATCATGCGAAGGAACACCATCGCGGCGATTATGTCGAGTTTAGTCCGGGTTTGCGCACGGCGCTGACACAACGGTTCCGGGCGGTGCGAGATGTAGGGGTCGCCCTGTCTGAGGATCGCATCGATGCGCACTACCAGCCTATCGTTCGTTTGGATACGCGCGAGTTGGTTGGCTTCGAAGCGTTGTGTCGGATGACGACTCCATCAGGTGATATCATCGCTGCCGCACACTTTCATGAAGCGACAAAGGACGCCGGTCTTGCGTCTGAGTTGACTGAGCGCATGTTGATACGGGTCGCAGCCGACATGCGCAATTGGATTGGGCGTGGCCTGCCGCTCCAGCATGTCGGGATAAACCTGTCCGCCGCCGATTTTCGGGGCGGCAATCTGCGGGAGAGGCTGTGCCGGGTCTTCGGCGAAGCCAGGGTGCCTCTCGCCCACGTGATCCTGGAGGTGACGGAATCTGTCTATCTTGGCCAAAGGGACCAAGTGGTGGCCGACGAGATCAAGGCACTGCGAGCGGAAGGTTTGAAGGTTGCGCTCGACGATTTCGGAACGGGTTACGCCTCCCTGACCCACCTTTTGACCGTGCCTGTCGACATCATCAAGATCGATAAATCCTTCATTCACCGGATGGTGCCGGGAGATGCGGGCGTGCCTATCGTCCGAGGCCTGATGGGCGTTGCCTCCGACCTTGGTATCCGGGTGGTTTCGGAGGGTATCGAGACGGAGGCTCAGGCTGATCAGCTTCGCAGGCTTGGGTGCAAGCTCGGACAGGGGTACTTGTTTTGGAAAGCGATGGATCGCGAAAGAGCGGCCGATATGCTTGCCGCGCACGGACAGCGCGTGCCGGAGCGATCAGGCTCGGCGAAAGCTTCATGAGCTTGCGACCCTGGATGGTACACACTGCGTGGCGCACCTGATAGGGCAGCCATTTTATCTCGGTGCCAATACTGTCATTTTGAAGGACTGGGGATGCGTAGAAGAATTCAGGTCAATCAACTCAAGATTGGAATGTTCATCGAAGACGTCGAGGTTGGCGGAGCGGAAACCGCCTCTCCGTTCAGGCCTTTTCTGGTGTCCTCAGCCCACGACCTCCAAACGATCATGTCGCGACATGTCATGAGCGTCGTCATCGATATCGAGAAAGGTACCGACGTAGACCGGTCTGCGCCACCGTCGATGGCTAAGGACCAGGCAAGTTTCAACGCCATGCTGCTGACCGTGTTTTCTGTGAAGCAGATCGATCGCGCGCGCCGCTCGATCGGGGAAATCGGTCCGCATCTCCAACAGGTGCTTGCCGATGCCCGCTTCCGTCAAAGTTTCGCAAACGATGCGGCAGGATCGGCGGTCGAACGGATCATGGCGGCGACGTTCGAAAACGCCGGGGCGGTTATCGCCGTTGCCAAGCTGAAGGAAAAGGACGAGGTGACGTTCCTCCATTCGCTGGCGGTGAGTGCCCTCATGGTCACGTTCGGGCGCAACCTTGGTCATGGCGAAGAAGAGGTCCGGCTGCTCGGCCTCGGTGGAATCGTGCATGATCTCGGCAAGGTCGCTCTTCCCGAAAAAATTCTCACGAAATCGGGCAAGTTGACCAGCGAAGAAATGGCGCTCGTTCGCGAACATCCGCAACGCGGCTACGAGATGGTGTCAAAAGTCGGCCAAGTGCCGCCGCCCGTGCTCGACATCTGCCGCTATCATCATGAGAGATATGACGGTTCAGGTTACCCCGGCCGGCTTTCTGGGACGAAGATCCCATATGTCGCCCGGCTTGCTGCCATCTGTGACGTCTACGAGGCTCTCACCACAATCAGGCCCTACAAACGGGCCTTCTCCCAGGCCGAGGCAATCAGCATGATGATGACCTCTCCCGGCCACTTCGACAGTCAACTGCTCTCTGCATTTGTTTCGAAAATGGTGATCAGCGGAACGCTTCATTGAATGGGCGCTGACCGATATGGTGGTGAACCGCGGGGAAGGGAGGGCCGCACAGCAAATACGCCAGCTGCCGCAGTTGATGAACGCGTTGGCCCGACGAACAGAGGCGTCGCATCCCCCGGGGCTCAAGGTAGAAAAGCCTCGCCCTGGGGCGAGGCTGACCGTGATGAAATCTTGGGAGGCAGTATGATGATGGCGTACCGCGCGTTGGTTGCGTCAAGCTTGTGGAACCCATGCGCCGTTCGGCGGTTATGCCCTTGTTCAACCAACCGGGGATTCCCAATGAAAAGCACTTCTGTAATCACAGCCACCCTTTGCATGATGCTCATGCTGTCCGCCTGCGGCAACACGATCCGGGGCATGGGTCAAGACACCGCAAACACCGTGAATGCCACGCAGAATGCTGGCCATCGCGTTGGCAACGCGGCTGCTCGCTGAGCATCCATAGGGACTACCGCGTCGGCGCGACGGATGTGGTGGTGCCGAAAGAGAAGACCAAGCGGTGTGCGCGTCTAGGAAGCTGGAGGCGGTACTATCGCCCCAGCATCGGCATGTCGTTCTGGCCGAGACGAAAAGCGACGGTGGTCTCCCTGTGGCGCCGTTTTCCCCAGCTCTCTTTGGCCGGTGACGCCAAACGGATATTGGTGGTTTCTTGGCTCGGGTTTGCGCTTGGGAGCCACGCAGGTACCTGAGAATGACGACTAGACGCCACTGACGGCCCAACCGCCAACTTCAAGCCATCCAGTGGCAAAACCACGCCCATTCATTCCCCGGCGGATGTCGGTTTGGTCTGTGGGACGGAGACTGTCCAGCTATCCGAAGATCCGGAGGCCGGCTTCCGCTCCGCTGGTTCAACTTGATGAGTTGTCCTGAACGCGCCGGTTACTCACACATTCGACCAGTTGTCTCGTGCCTCCCAGCAGCTTCGCATAAAGGAGGCTGCCGTGACTGAGGAAGAATATTGCCGATTACGAGGTAAGCATTGAGGCCGGCGAGAGCGGGAGGAACAAGGGGTCAAAATGACGCTCAAATTTTTTTGACGACCTCTTGAATTCGAAAATCGCCGAAACCAGATTTTTTTGGCCGGTCGCCAATAGGGGCCGGAAGAACCGGAGACGCTGGTTTCCGCGTCTCTATCCATCTCGCTTTACGAAGGATTTGGTCATGAGAAACGAATTTGACTTCGCACCGCTCTATCGGTCCAGCATCGGTTTCGACCGTGTCTTCAACCTTCTCAACAATGCACAATCGCGCCTGCAGACCATCGATACGTGGCCGCCTTACGACATCGTCAAGACCGGCGAAGACGGCTACCGCATACAGATGGCTGTCGCAGGCTTCGGCGATGGGGACCTCGACATCACGCAGGAGCGTAACGTGCTTGTGGTGAAGGGGCAGAAGGCCGACGAAAAAGGCGGCGAGTACCTGCATCGTGGAATTGCCGGGCGCGCCTTTGAACGCCGTTTTGAGCTGGCCGATCACGTCAAGGTCGAAAATGCCTTGCTGATGAACGGCCTCTTGAGCATCGAACTCAAGAGGGAAATTCCTGAGGCAATGAAGCCGCGGAAGATCGAAATCGGTCTTGGAAGCGCAGCCCAGGTCCCGCTGCAAATCGACGCTGAAAAGCAGGTCGCCTGATCAAAGCGGGAGTGCCATCCCTGGATGGCACTCCCGCGGACACCGCGCTCGCTTGGGACAATGCTATGCCGCTCGGGCGGGTACGCTTCGGACTTGCCCCTGCTGAGGGAACTTTGCGAGCCGGCCTCCGTTCATCATCCGGAACGTCATCTTCACCGCCATACCGACGTTCCCGTCGCCCTTAAGCGCCTACCGTTGCCTGCTGCTTTGCTCGTCGCCCTGTCTGCTTGTGCTGTCGCTTGTACTGCGGGAGCCGACGCAACTGGGAATATCATTTGATAGCGATCTCTTTGGCCCTCAATCCGGCCTTCAGCCTGTCAATTATATCATGGCGTGTTTCAGTCCATTCCCCGGTTGCCGCCCAATATTCGATCTTCAACGTTGTCCTGTCTGCCGATAAGTCGTCAGAATAGACCCGGGGGTTTGGTTCGCGGCGAACGCGCTTGTCGGAGGCTACAATGTCGAGGAGCGTCTGTTTTGCAAGATGGACATCGGCATCGTTGCCGACTGCGATGGAAAGCTCCTGGCGACGTTCCGGTTCGCGGCTATGATTAATGATCGGCGTATTCCATAACGTGGAATTTGGTGCGAGCAGGTAAAGCCCGTCTGCCGTCCGCAGTTCGGTCGCAAACAGGCCCACCTCGATGATTTTGCCCCTGATGCTGGAAGTCTCGATGTACTCACCCACCCGAAAAGGGCGAAGGACGAGAAGCATGATGCCTGCCGCGATGTTCTGCAACGTTCCCTGAAGCGCGAGTCCGATTGCAAGCCCGGCGGCGCCGAGGGCGGCAACGATTGAAGCTGTCTGAACGCCGAACTGCCCGAGGACCATGACGAATACAAGGATCAGGAGACCGTAGTGCAGGACGTTTTCAAAGAATCGCGCGAGCGTCTCGTCAATTCCGTGAATCCGCGACAAGCCCTTATAAGCCCATCGGCTGACAAGGCCCGACAGGATCCATCCGCCAACAAGAAGCACGAGGGCGCCGGCGAGCGAGAGGCCATAGTGGATGGCCAACGCGCCGAGCTGCGCAAGCGCGGTTGGAGTGGCAGCGATCGATTCAGCGGTATTTTCCATGATGGTTATCCATTATTTCTTCGCTCTCGCTTCACAATCAACAAGGCTATCAGCGACGATGCTCCAGGTTCGGCGAGTTGGTGTGTCGACGCTGGCTGGGCGAGAGTTGTGAGAAAAACCCATCGCGACGGTGCGCATGAGCCTCTGGCGCGGACGGGAACTGCGCCCCGCATGAAACGGCGCCGCGGGCATGTTGTTCCGCGGAGGCGAGCATCATCGACATTGAAGGTCGACCGCGCGATGCCGCCGTAAGCCACTTGCCGTTCCTACTCAGCCCACAGTGCGACAAACGGCAGGTCATCGCGGACGTCTATCTTGATGGGGTCTTGGACCTCGAACCGTCGCCCGTCAGACATTCCGATAGTGCGGTGGGCAAGTCGTGGCGGGAGCCGGATACCGGATAGTCCGATGCGATACGTAGGTTGGGGTGGGCCGTGGTTGAGCGCGTCGAAGACCTGCCGAGGGCAATGACAATCAGAGCGCCCTCGTTGTTCGAGCGCGCGAAGGCGACGAGGTTGTTGCGTCGGTCCGCCGCGATCTCGAGCGGTAAATAGTCTCCTGCGATCGCCACCGAAGCGTTCGCCGCGTGATGCAACAAACGCCCGAAACTACACCACCCGATCTTAGCTCAAAGCATGTTCTATGCGATCCGCATGGTTCCTCGGCACCGTCCTATCGAGCCGCTCTGTCGCTGCAATCTCGCCGACTGTGAGGCCCGTCGCAATCGCGAGATCTTCAAGACTGTAACCTTTGGCAAGGCGAGCCGCACGGCGGCGTTCCGCTGGCGTCATATTCGACATCATGATTTGGTCCATCTTTATCTCCAGTTTTTTGCCGGGTAAGGAATGGCGAGAGGCGCAACATGGTGCGTGCCACATCCAACCGTCACGTTGCGATCGGCGGCCAGTCGAAGGGCGCGCAACTTCTCGTTCTTCTCATTGCGCCGACGACGTTCTTCTTCGGTCGCCTCAGCCGCTACCCTGTGTGTATGCTCGAATGCCGCCGTGCGCTGTTGCACGGTCAGGGTCTTCCTGAGCCTGCTTACCATGGCAATCATCCTCAAGGGTTTCCTTACATATGGTAGAATGGCGAACTGCTTCAACGTATTGAGAGATCCTGTCTGCTAGCGTACCCGCACATTGCTGGCGCTTTTTTGATGCGGCGCAGGTTGGGAAGGGCATCGTCAAAAACCGCAGGTTCAACGCGCACAACTGACGCCCTTAAAGCGACGGGCAGCGCATGCGATGGCCTCGCACTTGAACGCCATGAGCGACGAAATCACTGACACGTGGAACAATCTGCCATGACGCGGCGTATAGGTCCGATCAAAAAGTGCGCCAATCACGGCACCGGCAAGGACGGAGCAACATCATGCCAGCTAAGACAAATGGAACCGCCACTCTCATCTCGGACGGCGCAAAACTAGGCGAGCCTGTACCGCGGGCCGTTGTAGACACGAACTCGGCATCGGTTGGCATCCCACCGCAGCCGGAGGCCAATGCCAAGGAACAGATAGGCGCCCTTTATAAGCAATTGGACGCCCTTCGCCAGCAGGTCTCGGACACCGCCAGCAAGATCAAAGGAGGGGTTCGTCAGGCGGGGCGACAAACTGAAGCCGGCGTGAAGCTCTATCCCGTCTCCGGTCTCATGACTGTAGCCGCAATTGCCGGTGCGGTCGCTCTCGTCATTGCTGGTCTGCGGTCGGCCCCGCCACGGTCGCGTTACGGGCGCATGCTGGACGAAATTGGCACTCTCTACGGCAAGCTTCGCGATCGCAGCTAGTCAGATTTCGTTGTTGCCGAAGAGCCGGAGTCGGTGCCCTTTTTTAAAGAACGGGGGCGTGATGGTGCTCGAAGCCCATCGCATCATCGGTGAGGCCAGGCCGAGCGCTCGATCGAAACCGGCTCCGTCGATATGCCAACATCAGCCCCGGGGGCCTTGTGGTTGTCGCCCCCGGTCAAAGATCCTGCATCAGCTTGGTGACGTTTTCGCCCTCGAATGGTATGTCGCGACCGTGGGCACGGATTCGCAGCACGATCCTAAGGGGGACAGGGTCCAATCGTCTCAGGTAATCCACCGCATCCCGCATCGTCGCGAAGGTCTTTTCTTCGACGGAAAACCCATCTCGTAGAACTGTAACAGTGGTTTCGCTCTCGCCGTAAATGGCGAAGGTCTCTCTGGCGCTGAAGTTTTCGCTCATCTCATCTGCTCCACCTGGAGGCAAGCCAGCCAGAGCCGCATCGAAAACTGCGCCTGGACTGATGCTCCAATTCCCCGGGGGCGTCTCAGACCATCAATCGTCGGAACGAGGATATGGCCGCATACCAGCCGCTTTCATCCTTGCTTCACCGATATTGTGAGCCGGAACATCCGGATTAAGAAATTAGCGTCTGGACGATTTCGACTTTGCAATTCACGTTCTGCTTCGGCAGCATCGTGTCTGTCTTCGCATACGTGGTGCAGGCGATTTCGGGTTGTGGATTGCATAGACGTAATACCTCATAGAAACCTCCGTTCCAAGAGTTCGCTGGCTCAGCCTTCCTTTGATGGATTGAGCCCGATCCCCCCGGCGCGGTCGGGTTGGGGCCCGACTTGCCTGAGGAGGCCAGCAGGGTAAGGGCGACTGTCGTTCGGCATGTTGTGCCCGCGAAGACGATTTGGAGATTTGAATAGAACTGAGGGCAAGGTGATTAAGTCCTTGGGGAAAGGTGCCCAGGGCCATTCCGGTCGCCGGATCGATCTGCTCGTTGAGGATGCCAAAATTGTTTCCAAGAGGGCCAAGAAGGGCCTCCAACATTCCTTCGCTTGCGGGACGTCGCCCAAGCACGCATAGGCTTCGACGAGCCAACAGGAGCAGGCAACGAAGGCGCCTCCCTTAGCCCGGCTGTACCGATAGACGAAAGCGCCGACCGCGAGTTCGCGTTCTATGGCTGACCGCGTCTTGAGCAATCGTTGATCGCTCGAAACCGAACCGCGTCGTGAGGAGAAGGGCGGCATCGAGATCTTCGCACCTGGCATACATGGTGTAGGCTTGTTTTTTTGGACCGGCAATTCTGATCGATCCATTCACGGATCCGCTCGCTTTCGCATTGCCAGCGCTCACCGTCACCATTGATATGGCCGTTGCTTGCAAGGCTTGCCGCCTGCCGAAGGGAACCGATTTCCATCCTGGAGGTTGAGTCGCAGCCGCTACACAGGAGGTTTTTATGAGCGACGAACGACGCCCGATCCCGCCGTACCCGAAGCAACAGCAGGATCCGCCCGGCAAGACCGCGCAAATGCAGCCTATTCCTGACCATGGGGAGAAGACATACCGGGGAAACGGCAGGTTGACAGGCAAGGTGGCTCTCATCACCGGCGCCGACTCCGGAATCGGGAAGGCCGTCGCGATCGCTTTCGCTCGCGAAGGCGCTGACATTCTCATCTCGTTTCTTGATGAAACCGACGACGCGGAGGACACGGTTCGGTGGGTGGAAGATGCAGGCCGAAAGGCCGTGGCCGTACCGGGCGATATCACTGCTGAGGGCCATTGCAAGGATTTGGTTCAGAGGGCGGTTCAAGAGCTTGGTGGCGTCGACATTCTCGTCAATAACGCTGCCTTCCAGCGAACTTATGCGGACATTTCCGACATTCCGGGTGAAGAGTGGGATAGAACGTTCCGCACCAACATCTATGCGCCTTTCTTCCTGTCGAAGGCCGCGATTCCGCATATGCGGCCCGGCAGCTCAATTATCAATACGACGTCCATCCAGTCGCGTCAGCCCTCGCCCCAGCTGCTCGCCTACGCGTCGACGAAGGGCGCTGTGTCGAATTTTACGGCTGGGCTTGCAGAAATGGTCGCCGACAAGGGCATCCGCGTCAACGCGGTGGCGCCCGGACCTATTTGGACGCCCCTTATTCCCTCGACAATGTCCGCAGAGAAGGCTGCCAAGTTCGGGCAGCAGACTTTGATCGGCCGAGCCGGGCAACCGGCCGAGCTCGCGGGCGCCTACGTACTACTGGCCTCCGACCTCGGAAGTTTCATGACCGGTGCAATCGTTCCGGTCACGGGCGGCGAGATCATGATTTAAGGCTGGGTGCAGCGCGTCTGTTCGCAAGATCACAGTCGCTCTTAAGGCGCAATGCGCTGGATTCCCGTCGCCGAATTCGGTGGCGTCGGTTCGGTTTTTTTCTCGTCCATCCTTGTCGGCGGGAACCTCCCCGTGCGCAGGAACATGCAGCCGGCCGCTACTGCCCGAAAAGCAAGACGCCTCGCCGGCAAAACATCGGCGATCCGGCATAGGGACCCATTCAACGGGTCAAAGAACTCGGCTGACGTCGAGGCGGCGACCTTATCCATCGTCAAGACCGCACCCGCGATACCGCGCTCAGCGCCATTTGAAGTGCGAAGGGACGCCGCCGGCGAGCGGCGCCGTCGCTTACTTGTTTATGTCTGTCGCCATCTGGAGATGATGCTCGAGCGCGGGTCGGGTCTTTGCCGCCCATGTTTTCAACTCGGCATTGTCACCCTCGTCGCCATATCGTTTGAAGAGGTCCACAGCATCCTCGTGCGCGTCCTCCTGATCCGAATGGTACTGCTTAGTGAAATCATCGCCCTGAAGCTTCGTGAGGGCCTCGAGCATGCTTTGCTGAGATGAGCTCATCGCTGTCGGAATGGTCGCCTTGACCTTGCCGCCCGACACCAGCGCCTTCAATTCTTCAGACGTCCGTGTGTGATCGGAGATCATCTGCTGGGCAAAGGTTTTCGTCGCCGGATCCCGCGAACGCTCAACAGCAAGCTTGCTGGATTCGATTTCGAACATGTCGCTCGCTGCCGCTTCGGTAACAAAGTCCTCCGTCTTCGGGGCGACACCCATTACCGAATTGACGCCTGTTTTCTCCGCGGCGGATTGCGCGAGCACGGGGGAGGCAAGCATGACGGCGATGCTGGCGAGAACGTAAGTGGTCTTCATGAGAAACTCCAATCGGTCGAGGGGGCGGGGTAGAGCCTCTTGAACTTCCGGACAACGAGTTCGTTCCGAAGGGTTGCAATTTTGGTCATCGCTCTGCCTGGGCTTCATCAGGTGAGGCGCCACCACGCCGCCTGCGATATTCCGGCGAGGGATTGCAGTGGGTATGTGACATCGACGTTTCGGCCTGAAATAACAAACTGATTTTAAGGAAGTACGTGCAACGGCAGCAACGTAAACGGACATATCGTGCAGGAGGCCACGGACCGTCCTCGCGCTCGACACGAAGACCATTGCCGCGCGCCAAAGATCGGCACGAGGCAACCGAGCAGGCGGCCGAAGGCTTCGCACAGGTCAGAAACGTTCAACAGCAAACCCTTTGGGGAAACCGCCGTCGTCAGCAAGGTTATGATCGGTAGCCAGGACTACCGCTTCAAGCGATTCCCCACGCAGGAGGCGAATGACCCCGTAGTCAAGGCGACCAACGTCGATATCCGACGGTTCCCGATCAGCGGCATGGCAAGGCGGAACCAATTGCTCCTGTGGGTGTTAAAACCCCGATCGGCGGCAGGCATTTCAACGAGTAGAATCTGTCGGGCGGTCACATAGTTCAACGTATCGGGGGAAATCTCATGGAAGACGCAGGAATCGGCTGGATCGCCGCAATCATTATCGGCGGTATCGCGGGATGGCTGGCAGAGATGCTCATGAAAAGTAACATGGGCGTTCTGATGAACGTCCTGCTCGGGATCGTCGGAGCGATCGTCGCGAACTTCCTTCTCTCGCTTTTCGGCATCGTCCTTGGCGGATGGCTTGGCTATCTCATCGCCGGCTTTATCGGGGCCTGCATTCTCATCGCGCTCGCCCGCATGGTAAGGCGAACCGCCTGATCGAGGGCTAGGCTCAGCGTTTTCACAGGAACAGGCGGTGTACCACCCGACCGTCGTCGTGAAGATTTCGCACATAGGGCCGACTTGGCAAAAGGAGGGCGACGAGCCCCCCTTGGCACTCAACTGCGCTGAAGACTCGAAGTGTGGCTTGACCGCGGGTCAGCGGGGAGCCGACGATGTTGCCGGATACGTTTCGGGGAGGTCTGGCGGACCGGACATGGCTCTTAACCCGCCCAGGGAGTCTCAATCCCGTCGGCGTAATCCACGCTGTTTTGAAGAGCGCTGGCATGTCCCCGACAAGCTTTCCTTCGCTCGGTTCTTCAGCGTTGTGCTTGGCCTCCAACCCACCAGCTACCGCGGCTCACAGCTAGGACAGCCTCCTATCGTTCGATTGTGCCGTTGCGTCTGATCTTTCTCTGCAGGAGGAGAATGCCGTACAGCAGAGCTTCAGCGGTCGGAGGACAGCCGGGAACGTAGATGTCGACGGGCACGACGCGGTCGCAGCCTCGCACCACCGAATAGGAATAGTGATAGTAGCCTCCGCCGTTGGCGCAAGAGCCCATGGAGATGACGTAACGTGGCTCCGGCATCTGGTCGTAGACCTTGCGCAAGGCCGGCGCCATTTTGTTGCAGAGTGTGCCGGCGACGATCATCAGATCCGATTGCCTGGGACTCGCGCGCGGTGCCACGCCAAAACGCTCGACATCGTAACGGGGCATCGACATTTGCATCATCTCGATGGCGCAGCAGGCAAGCCCGAAGGTCATCCACATCAGCGAGCCTGTGCGTGCCCAGGTGATGAGTTCATCGGTGCTGGTGACGAAAAAACCCTTGTCGGCGAGCTCAGCATTGATCATCCCCATCGTCGGATCATCATAGCGGCTTTCACCGGGAGATTGGAATTTAGCCGGGTGTGGTTGGGCTTGTTCTCGTCCCTCTGACATGGCCTCCTCCTGGTTGAACCTCCCAAACAACGTTTTGCGTCGAGAGTTCCCGCGCTTGATCAGGAGGATCAAATGTGAGCGATTGGCTTCGTTGGAGGACCGTTTGCGGACGAGGAAAGTCCAAACGCGCCATTCCGCTGCTGGTTCACGATGTCGGCTGCCGCCGTGCAACCTCGCAGCGCTCTCTTCGCCGTCTGGGAAGGCGCCCTTTGGCGCCACGCCACTTCGAATGGTCATTGGAAAGCATGGAGCAAGCCCATCATCCGTCACAGGCTTGCTCATGGATTGATGCTGGCGGTGTCAAGAACTCGCCGCCTCTAAATCCAATGGGCTCAACAGGCTTTGCCGGCGCCCGACTGAGCGGAGCTGTCCGGCGCAGGATTGCCGGTGCCGGTTCCCGCGGCGCGCTGGCAGTCATTCGTGTCGCCACCGGATGCACCGGAATTGCTGGAGCTGTCCGAGGGGTTGCCGGCGTCGGCGCCCGAGTCAGTGGAACCGCCACCACCCTTATTCCCGTTCATGTTGCTGCCGCCTGTCCCATTGGTACCCGAGTTTCCGCCGCTGGTGCCGGATGTATCGCTACCCGACGACGTGCCGCTGCCCGAATTCCCTCCGCCGGAGCTTCCAGAGCTTCCGGACGACTGGGCCATCGCAGAAGTCGCAAGCGCGAGCGCGAGCGCCGATGTTGCCAGGATCTTCATGATCATGAGTATTGCCTTTCAGGTTGGATCGTCTTTGCATTGCGCTAACCCCAAGCAGTTACCATTGTTCCAGCAGGGAAAGTTCGACTCCGCCAATGTCTGGGAACGTACCAAGAGTACCGAATTAGGACAGGCGCTACCGAGAGCTAACCATTGAGCCGGTCGGCCTAGCCTTCCCAGGCGGCCCAGCTGCAATCATGGCGCATGTGCGCCGATATCTGTACTGACCCAAGAGACATCATCGCCCAGGCTTCGGCGTCCCGATGAATTCGCCTCTAGTCGTCGCCGAAAATGTCTGGGCGGTATTGGCGGTCGACGATTGCAAGACTACGATCAGGGCGAATGATGTAGGTTTCCTCCACCTGTCGGCCCCATTGGTCCGTAAAGTCATGGGGGAAAGTCGAGCCGACAGGCGATTTGGTCAGCTTGGTGTGGGGCTGTCCGTTATACGTGATGCTGCCGGATATCGGTGCGATCCCTGGACCGTCAAAATTCGCCGCGGTACAACCCGCAAGCAGACTGAAACAGAGGACCCTCAAAATAACGTTTTTTCATTCGAAATGTTCCCTTGATCGGCGCCGGCTAGGGCTCATTAGCGTGGCGACCACCGTCGACGTCAAGCGCGCGTCTTGCGCGCAGTTCTCGCCGCACCGCAAACGTCAAGCCAGCGCTGGAGTTCCCTAAGTGATCATCCCCCCGCAAGATAGGCGTGATGGGCGTCTGCCGTAGATAAGTCGCCTAGAGAAGACTTTGGTCCACGCAGTTCCACACAAGGCCCGTTCATCCCTGTGCAAGCCTTTCGCAATTAATTTCCCTTGCTTTTCCCCGGGAGTTCGCTGGTCTGTGCCGGTGCTGCGGGCAACTTTTCATCCGTACCCTGACGATCCGGGGCAACAATAGGGGCGGTGGGAGCGCGGGAAACATACAAGCCGCCAACAAAGGCGAGGGCCGCAACGACGAAGGCACCAACGATTGCACCTAGCGATCGGTTTGGATCCTGCGTGATCATACCGAAAGCCAACGCGAGCCCCAGGAGCGCCGCGCCGCCAGCCACGACAAAAAGCCATATAAAGTTCATGTAGATTTGCTCCAATTTGTCATGCGCTCAAACCCCGTTGTATCGTTGTTGTTCCCGAGGTGGCCGGCTCTGAGCATTTCTGGGACAATTGGATCCTTCATCTCCGAAACCGGCAGCGCCCCGGCACTCAATTGCCATCGTGCGAGATGGCCCCGCCACGAGCGTTATCGCCGAACGCTTCCACGAGCCTCCCTTATCGGCATGAGCAGAGGGCTGGTGTGCACCGGAAAAGCGGGAGAAGACCTTAGCGAGCTTAAACATGAGGCGGTCGACGCTTGCCGCCGTGAACCATTCGCACCACCAGGTCCTTTGCCGCCCAAACAAATGTCCCACCGGCGCCCAGCCTGCGCTGTCGTTATCGGCAGACCGGAACTAAGCCGTCGTCAAAGGGTTGGGGATGTTCAACCAACCTGCGGGATGATGGCGTGTCGGGACCACCCTGCATGGGCGTTTCTTAAAGGAGCCGCCTGTAGGCTAGGAGGGGTCGTGGGCGCCAGCGTGATCATGTTCATGGATCAGCGAATGGTCCGAGCCTCGTGATCGATTCGGCACTTCCTGACAATGGGGTTAGAGCCAGTGTATTTTCGCGGCCCCGTTTCAAGCGCGAGCGAAGCGCGAAGACACGCCGCGACCGTGCGGCTTGGGGATCCACAGAAAGGCTTGCCCGGCATCATGACCGAACAGAATTGAGGGCGGGACGTAGGACCGGCCGCGGCGCGAGCAGCGAGACTTGCTTCTAGCGACAATTCTTGTCTGTTGCATTCACCATCAAAGCGGATAGGCGCTTGTGAGATCCCATGGGTACAATGACTAAAGTGATTTTAAGCCTGTCCGGCGTCAGAAAATCCTACATCACGGCCGAAGGCCCGGTGGAGATATTGAAGGGGGCAGATCTCAACGTTTCTGCGGGCGAAACCGTGGCGCTCACGGGGGAATCGGGGAGCGGCAAGAGTACCCTCTTGCACTTGGCGGGCGGGCTTGATCGGGTGGATGCGGGATCTGTCATCATGGACGGACAAGACATAGGCGCTTTCCGGGACGTCCAGAGGGCGAACTACCGCCGGACGAAGGTCGGCCTCGTCTTTCAGCAATTCAACCTCATCCCGTCGCTAAGCGTTGCCGCCAACATTTCCTTTCATGCCAAACTTGCTGACCGATACGACCCTCAATGGGAGAAACACCTCATCGCCCAGCTGGGGCTCCAGGATTATATCGCGCGATATCCCGAGCAATTGTCCGGCGGTCAGCAGCAGCGCGTTGCAATCGGGCGCACGCTTGCGGCCCGGCCGCTCCTCATCCTCGCCGACGAGCCGACCGGCAATCTGGACGAAGCGACGGGTGATTCCGTCCTGGACCTGATGCTGACGCTCGCCAAAACTGCCGGGTCCGCGCTGCTTTTCGTCACTCACTCATCAAAACTGGCAAATCGTTTAGATCGGAAGGTGATGCTCCGCGGCGGAAGGATTGCCGAATGAGCCTGTCCGCCTTTCTGGCACTATCGTCTCATTGGCGCCGCAAGCCTCTCCAGCTCCTGACCCTGGTACTCGGCATTGCTCTTGCTACGGCACTATGGTCTGGTGTGCAGGCGATCAATGCCGAAGCGCGGGCGAGTTATGCCCGCGCGGCCTCGGTGCTGGAGCAGGGCGGGCTCCGGCAGATCGTCGCACGCGATGGAAAGGGAATTCCTCTCCAAACTTATAGCCGCTGCGACAGGCCGGATGGGACGTCTCGCCTGTCATCGAAGGATCGATCAAGGTCGGACCTGCACGGCTGCGGCTCGTTGGCATCGAGCCCCTGACCATGCCGAAAGACCAGCATGGTTTCTCGATCGCCATCAACTCCAACCTGAGCAACTTCCTGTCGGGCAGGGAACTCATCGTTGCGGCGGCGACCGCAGAAAGGCTGCGCGGCGCCACGGACATGAGCATTACCATCTCGGATGAAATTCCGGAAGATGCAGCTTTCGTGGATATTTCCGCGGCGGAAAAACTGCTGGACATGCAGGGAAGGATCAGCCGTCTGGTCGTTGCTCGTGACCAACTACCTGATCTGGAGCCTCTCGGAAAAATCGCGCCGGAAGTCATGCTGCGCCAGAACGACCATCCGAACGCCGCAAGGTTGACCGACAGCTTCCATCTCAACCTCACAGCCTTCGGGTTTTTGTCCTTCATTGTTGGACTGTTCATCGTCTACTCGGCTACCGGACTGTCATTCGAGCAGAGGCGCGGGACATTTCGAACGGTGCGCTCTCTGGGGGTCTCGTTGCGGGCGCTGACTGTCATGCTGGTCATAGAGCTCGGGGTTCTGGCCTTCCTGTCAGGAGTGATCGGCATTGTGCTTGGCTACTTTGTTGCGTCGGCCTTGATGCCGGGCGTCGCTGCCACGTTGAGAGGTCTTTTCGGTGCGTCAGTCTCGGGATCGCTTTCGCTACGGGCGGACTGGTGGCTCGCAGGACTGGGGGTTGCTCTTGCCGGTACCGCCATTTCCTCGGCGCAAAGCCTGTGGCGAGTGTGGAGACTGCCCCTGTTGGCGGCTGCCCAGCCAAGGGCATGGGCGAGGTCGTCTGCACGTGGGTTGGTGCATCAGGCCGTTGCCGGTGGCCTGTTGCTCATTTTGGCGATCCTGCTTGCTCTTGCTGGATCCGGTCTCCTCGCGGGCTTTGCGATCCTTGGCTGCCTTTTGCTTGCAGCGGCCTTGATGCTCCCACCTATCATCGCTCTTGCTCTTGTGGCCGCAGAGGGTGCATCGCGCGGCGCCCTCGTCCAATGGTTCTGGGCCGATACCAGACTGCAACTGCCAGGCCTTTCTCTCGCTCTGATGGCGCTGCTTCTGGCGCTGTCCGCCAATATCGGGGTCGGAACAATGGTGTCTAGCTTCAGGCTTACCTTTGTGGGCTGGCTCGATCAGAGACTGGCCGCCGAGCTTTACGTGACCGCAAGAGATGAAGAAGAAGCCAGGCGGCTGCGCGCGTGGCTGCCGCAGCGTTCGAAGGCTGTCTTGCCAATCTGGAGCACTGAAGGCGAAGTATCAGGCGAGGACTTACAGATTTATGGGGTCGCGGATGATCCGACCTACAGGGACTATTGGCCCCTGATTTCCGCCGATGCCGACGCCTGGGACCGGGTCGCAGCCGGACAGGGAGCGCTCATCAACGAGCAGATGTGGCGGGCGGGATTGGCAAGGGTGGGCCAGACCGTCACTCTGACGGGTGGGTGGAACGTGTCGATCGTCGGGGTCTACTCCGATTACGGCAATCCGAAGGGACAAGTGATGGTCGGGATAAATGCGCTGGTGGATCACTATCCCGACATATCGAAACTTCGCTACGGCATACGGGTTGAGCCCGCCCAGGCACAAGATCTCAAGCGCGGGCTCATTAACGAGTTCGGCCTACCGGAAAATGCGGTCGTCGACCAGGCGGCTCTCAAACAGCAGTCGTTGGCAATTTTCGAGCAAACTTTCAAAGTAACCGGCGCGTTGAACGTACTGACGCTTGCGGTCGCTGGATTTGCGATGTTTTCGAGCTTGCTGACGCTCTCGGGCATCAGGCTTCCTCAACTGGCGCCCCTTTGGGCACTTGGTGTGCGACGGCGTGACTTGGCGCTTTATGAGGTTCTCCGGACGCTCGCGCTGTGGATTGCGACTTTCGTTGCCGCAATACCCGTCGGTCTGGCACTCGCCTGGGTCCTGCTAGCAATTGTTAACGTCGAGGCGTTCGGATGGCGATTGCCAATGATTCTCTTTCCGTCCGATTGGCTTTGGCTTGGGGCTATTGCGCTTGCCGCTGCACTCCTGTCCGTTCTGGTGCCTGTCCAACGCCTGGCAACGATCGATCCGGCGGACCTGCTGAGGATTTTCACCTATGAACGCTAGAATCGTTCTCACTGTCCTCGGCGCATTGGCTGTGGCCAGCTTGCCGCAAAGTGCCCCCTCGCAGGGATTTGCAGGGCTCGGTTCGGATGCCCAGGGTTTTGCAATGCCTCAACGCGGACGCATAATCTCCCTTCCTTCCGATCATGGCCCGCATCCAGACTACAGGATCGAGTGGTGGTATGTGACGGCCAACCTAATGGATGATGATGGAAAGCAGTATGGTGCGCAGTGGACCCTGTTTCGATCGGCTATGGAGCCGGGAAACCGAAATGGATTTTCGGACCCGCAAATCTGGATGGGTCACGCTGCCCTAACGTCAGAGAGCCGCCATTATGTGGCAGAGCGCCTCGCCCGGGGCGGGGTTGGACAGGCAAATGTCACGGCCGCCCCATTCCGTGCCTGGATCGACGACTGGGAAATGAGGGGTACGGCTGTCCCAGGTGCCGACGGGCTCGCAAACATATCGTTAAGCGCGGCAGGCATTGATTTCGGCTATACGCTCAATCTTGAGACGAGCAAGCCAGTGGTTCTTCAAGGCGACCGTGGATATTCCGTAAAATCTGCCAAGGGACAGGCGAGCTACTATTATTCTCAGCCGTTTTATCTGGTCTCGGGCACAATTAAAATCGGTGGCGCCGACGTGCATGTTAGCGGAAAAGCGTGGCTCGACAGAGAGTGGTCGTCCCAACCACTCTCTTCCGATCAGACGGGGTGGGACTGGTTTTCATTGCATCTGGAAGGCGGTGAGAAGGTGATGGCGTTCCGCCTCCGCGACGACAGAGATGGGTTCATCTCCGCGACGTGGATTTCGCCCGACGGTCAAACCGTTCCCCTCTCTGGCGACGCGGTCAAGCTCGAGCCGGTTCGACATGCGAGCGTGAACGGCCGACAAGTTCCGGTCGCGTGGCATGTCCAGATTCATGAAAAGTCACTTGATATAACAACCGAACCCCTCAACGACCAATCGTGGATGTCGACCACAACGCCTTATTGGGAGGGGCCGATTGCATTCTCGGGGACTTCGTCAGGGGTTGGATATCTGGAAATGACGGGCTACTGAAGAACGGTGCTTGTCAACACGAACGCGCACCGACCGTCGATGCGCGTCACCCGGCCGCCGATGCAGGTGCCGCCTCTTCTCCCGTAAACTGGTTTTGCAGGTGCTCCTAACCATCGCCTTTTGATGATCTCGCGCCTTTGTGGGGCAAGAACAGTATGTGCGGTGCCTGTAAGGAATGCGCCGACGCATTAGCGCAAGCGTATCCAGCGCGGAATACAACCGCCTGCAGGATCCAATTATTCTCCTTTGGCTCCTAGCCCTCTCGGACCAGTCAATTGCGTGACACCATCACCGAGAGATGCAAGCGCATCCATTGTCACGGCAAGTGCCGACATCAGCAATGCGATGTCGCGGTCATTCTCGCCCCTGGACAGTTCGCGAACCCTGGAATGGAGCTGACTGCTTACCGTGCTGAGTTGGGCGAATGTTTTCTCGTTCATAGCGATCTCCAACGGCATAAGCTTTCTAAGCGTTGGATACGAATTTCGTTCCCTCACAGCCCCGAAAGAACGATCGATTTGCGTGATAGGTGGCCACCCTGGCAGACTGGCGGTCTATCAAGACGCGTCCTTCGCGCTGACGGGATGCGAGTGCTATATTCTCGTTTAGGAATTGCGGGGTCGTTCAGTCAGGAGAGCCACTGGTTGACAGCGCCATCGCCGGCCTCGATTGCCCATAACGGGGACCCAGCAGGCATACGGCCGCCGACAGGAGCATGAGAGCCATTCCGATGACATTCCTCGGCGCGCCTGCTTCGCTGGCTATGAAAACGCCGGTAGTTACCGCAATCGCGGGGGAAACAAACGCGAAGCTGCCAAAGCGGGTCGGGCCTTACCCTGCCGGGTTGAGTAATCGCAGGGGTCTCACGGCATGCATGTTTTGCTGCTGAATGGCGCCAACGGTTCCTGTCCGGTGCCTTCTCGTTTCTTAGCGTACCAACCACTCCGGCTTTGGAACCACTCGGCTTTAGCAGGTGTTTGAGGCGATGACCGTGGACGTGACGCGCTTTTGGCAACAATCGACGCCATGGTCTCGCGGCCAGCCCCGTTGAGAGCCGCGCACTCGCCCCCTCTTGGAGATGATATGACGTCAGGTGTTGGACTAGTGACCGGAGCCGGGTCCGGAATCGGCAGAGCGGCGGCGATTGCGCTCGCCGCAGATGGATTCAATATCGGCGCGCTCGGTCATACCGCGGCGGAGCTTTCCTCTACAGTGGATGAAATCCTCGCCGTTGGCGGAAAGGCGATTCCGCTTTTGGCTGACGTCTCCGATGAGCAACAGCTGCAGAGTGCCGTCAGCCTCCTGGTGCGGACATTTGGTCGTTTAGACCTTGTCGTTGCCAACGCTGGTATTAACGGAGTCTGGGCTCCGATCGACGACCTTACGCTCGAGGAATGGAACAGGACGATCGCCGTCAATCTAACCGGCACCTTTTTGACCATCCGCGCGACAGTGCCCGAGCTGAAGCGTGCCGGAGGAGGTTCGATTGTCGTGGTCTCGTCGATCAACGGAACAAGAACGTTCACCACACCTGGTGCGACAGCATACACAGCAACGAAGGCCGGCCAGGTCGCGATGGTGCAGCAGCTTGCCCTAGGCTCCAGACTCAATCA
>UEIF01000023.1 GCA_900468805.1 Hyphomicrobiales bacterium
CAGAGCGCCTGGTCGATGCCTGATATCGCCGACATGTGGATGGCGCCGCCGCGGTAGAAGCCGCCGCGATACATCACTGTCCAGTGGTCTTCGATCAGGAAGGGATCCTTGCCGACAAGGTAGTCGGCAAGTTCGTGGACGGCAGCTTCGACGGTCAGCGCGCGGCCTTCGACAACCGGTTCGCCCCAGCCGACGATGCCCTCGTCGGTTTCGATCTTCAGAAACAGCCAGCGCGGCGGGACGATATAGGTGGTCAGTTTGGTGATCTTCATCATGGGCCTGTTCATGCGAGTATAAGGTCTGCGGCTTTTCCCGCTGCAGCCATGACAGCAGCGTTGGTGTTGCCGCTGACGATCGCAGGCATCATCGACGCGTCGACTACTCGGAGGCCACGTGTCCCCCTCACCCGCAAGTTCAGATCCAAGACCGCCTCCGGGTCGCTGTCGCGACCCATTTTACAGGTCCCTACGGGATGGTAACCCGTCTTGACAGTGCGTTTACAGTGAGCAGCCACCGCCTCGTCGCTGGTCACGTCGGGTCCAGGAAAGATCTCCTTCTCGATCAGATCTCTCATTGGCGATGCATCGAGGACCGTTCGCGCGAAACGGAAACCTGCCATAGTCAGACGCAAATCGTCCGGATGGCCAAAAACCTGGGTGTCGACGATTGAGTTCTCCAATGGATCCGCCGAAGCCAATGCTACCGAACCACGTGCCTTCGGTCGGAGCAGAAGCGAGTTGATTGTCACCCCGTCACCAGGTTCCGTCCCCATGACGTCCCGATCAAGATAGACGGTCGGGACACAAAACATCTGAATGGTGGGACGTTCGTTATTGCCGTCGGGGTCATAGAACGCGCACGTTTCGACCCCAGTGGTCGACACCGGCCCCGACTTGAACATCAGATACTGCAACCCCGCCTTGATCATCGGCCAGCCCCGATCCTGGCCATAGTAACCAAATGAACCCTTCGTGGTCGCGACCACCGGGCATTCGTAGTGGTCCTGCAGGTTCTTTCCGACACCGGGCAAGGCGACGATAGTTTTGAGGCCGTGCCGCGTCAGCTCATTCTCAGGACCGATGCCCGACAGCATAAGAAGCTTCGGCGTCTGGTATGCGCCTGCAGCGAGGATAACCTCCTTGCCAGCCTCTGCTCTCTTACTGGTCCCATTTTGCACATAGTGAACACCGGTCACTTGGTCGCCGTTCATCTCAAGCAATGTAACCGTTGCTTCAGTTTCGATCGTCAGCAGCGGGTTGTTCATGATTGGTGTGAGAAAGGCGTCAACAGCGCTGGAGCGCTTGCGCGTCTTCCAATCAATCGTGTGCTGCATAAAGCCGACCCCAAACTGGCGTGCGCCATTGAAGTCTGGATTGTAGGGGATGCCCATGCCCTGCAGTGTCTTCACGTATGTTCGCGTCATCGGACTGGTATGGCCGAGATGCGAGATCTTTAATGGTCCGCCTACTCCGTGAAACTCACCAGCAAGGTGGTCATTATCTTCTTGCGCTTTGAAATAGGGCAGCAAATCGTCATAAGACCAGGCGCCGTCGTTAGACCCCTCCGGTGTCACGAGCTCGTTCCAAAAATCGAAATCGGCGGCCTGGCCTCGCATGTAAACCATTGCGTTGACTGTGCTGCCGCCTCCCAGCACCTTCCCCTGTGGTACGATCGGGCCGCGTCCGTTCAGTTGGGGCTGTGACTTCGTCTGATGCATCGAAAGATACGTGTCCTTGGCGAGGAACTTCATGTACCCCGCTGGAAAGTGCATGATGGGGTTTGCCTTCGCTGGACCTCGCTCGAGTATCAGAACTCTGGCTTTGCCGTCACGCACCAGCTTTGACGCGACGACGCAAGCGGAGCTGCCTCCGCCAACGATAATGTAGTCGTAACGGTCTCTGACCGACATTCATGAACTCCGGTTTGTAAATCAGATGTTTGACGGACGCAGGCGCATACTTCCCGAAAAACTCTCGCCCGGCTGCAAGACCTTCAGGTCACCGAGATCAGATAAATTGTGTCCGTTGGCCAAATGGCTCATCGGCTCAAAACAGAAATAGTCCCGCTTGAAGTTCGGATCGAAGACTGCGTCCGACACGAAGATAAAGGCGTGCTTGAAGATAGCATCCGCCGTCAGGTGCAGCGCCGTGTGCCACTCCGGCCATGTTATCAGGGCCTCGCCGCTCCAGTCTTCGAAACCGTTATTGACCCATCGATTGGGCAATGGCGCTGGCGAGGTGAAATCGAGGTCGGAGGGAATTTCAGCTCGTTCACCCGGCAGCCAGCCTTCTGCTTCGGTCCAATATCTGCGCGCCGGTGCCTGCAGGGCGGTCCTGGCCGTCATCGGAAAGTAGGGATGCCAACCGAGGCCGAACGGCATCGCGCGCTCGCCACGATTTTCGACGGCGAGGGTCACCGTCAGCTCCTCCTCATTTAGTGTAAACTGTTGGTGAGCCCGGTATTCGTAGGGAGTTGCTCCGCCCCTGTGGGTGAAGGTCATTTCCGCTAATTGAGGCGTCCTCCGTCCGAGGGCCCACTCTGACTGCCAACCCTCTCCGTGAAGATAGTGCCTGTCCCATCTGGTATTTGGTGTGAACTGGTAGTCAACACCGTCGAATTGGAAACGGTTGTCCTTCACTCTGTTTCCAAAGGGAACGAGCGGGTAACAAGAGGAACCCAACGCATCAGCGTTATCCGACTGGCTCGGGCGCAATAAAGGAACCTTGCCGATGCCGACGTCTCGCCAAAAGCCAAGCACGAGTCCGCCCTTTGTCGAAATCCGAAGCGAGAGGGAACCGGCTGCGAGGTTGATTACCGACATGCATCAACCCTTGTTGCGCGACATGCTGCGCTTGATTGCCTGAATGTTGGCAAGCACCGCAATAACGATAATAAGGCCGCGTACCACCTGCTGGAAAAAGGGGTTGATCCCAAGCAGAACAAGGCCATTACCGATGAGGGTAATAACAAGGACGCCGAGTAGCGTGCCGAGCATCGAACCTCGCCCCCCCGAAAGCGAGGTGCCCCCAACCACAACTGCGGCAATAACGTCAAATTCCAGACCCGTCGCAGCCGTGGCGTTTCCGGATCCAAGCCGTGAAACAAGCAAGATCCCGGATATTGCGGCCATGGCTCCCGCGATTGCAAAAAGCGCGACACGGATTTTCGATACGCTGATGCCGCTCAGGAACGCTGCATGAGCATTGCCGCCAATCGCAAAGACAGACCGACCGAAGGCGGTCTTTCGGCTAACGAATGTGAACACCGCAAATAGCAGCAGCATTATGATCGCAGCCGGAGGTATTCCAAGAAAGGAGCGATCCAATGCGTCCAGGGTATCATTCCGCCCGATAGAAACAGGAAGCGCGTCCGTGACAAAGAGAGCCGTGCCGCGCAGGGCACTCCAAAGGCCAAGAGTGCCGACGAAGGACGGGACATCGAAATAGGCCCGCAGGGCACCCGCGATAGAACCCAGTAACGCGCCGACGACGATTGCAAGTGCGAACGCGATCGGAGTGGGAACACCCCACTGCAAGAAAAATGCCAGGATTACGGAGATGAATGCCACCATTGGTCCGACGCTGACGTCGATCTCACCAGCAATGATGATGAGCGTGGCAGCCCATGCGGCAATGCCGATTGTTGCGGCATCGCGAAGAATGTTGATCTGATTGTTGAACGACAGGAAGCCGTTCGCGGTTGACGTAAAGACGACATAAAGCACAGCGATTGCCACGAACAAGCTCAGTTCGTTCATATGCTGCGAGAAAGTGAAACCCGAGTTCTTTGAGCGGGCGGAAGTGGGCTTTGCAGCCTGATCGAGCGACATCTTATGTCTCCCTCAATGTCCTGCGATGCAGGCGGCCATCAAGGCGTCCTGATCGATGTTTGGTGATTTGAATTCTTCGTGCAGAGCCCCATCCCGCAGAACGAGAACCCGGTCGCAAACCAGGGGCAGCTCCTCGATCTCGCTTGAGACGAAGACAATGCTGCGCCCTTCGGCGGCGAGCTGACGGATGATTGCATAGATCTGTGCTTTCGCCTCGACATCCACGCCTCGCGTCGGCTCATCAAGCAGCAGAACACGGCTGTTGGCGTAGACCCACCGGCCGATGACCACCTTTTGCTGGTTGCCACCCGACAGCGTGCCAATCGGTGTATCGGTGCGTGCCGTCTTGATATGCAATCGCTCTATGACTTTGCGCGTCGCGTCGGCCATCAGTTTGGAGGACAGGATCCCGCGCTTGCTGACGCTGGCAAAATTCGTCGCCAACGTATTTTCGTCGACGCCGAGAAGCGGGACGATCCCCTCCTCCTTCCGGCTTTCGGGCGTGTATCCAAAGCCACTCGAAATCATTCGCTTGTATTGGGCCGGTTGAACCGCCTTGCCGTCAACGAGTACGCTGCCCTTGTCCGGGCGGCGTACACCCATGATTGCCTGGAGCAGTTCGGTGCGTCCAGATCCGAGCAGCCCGGCTATCCCGAGGACCTCGCCTGCTCTCAGGGCGAAAGAAACGGCGGTGAGCTTGGGAGCGAGCGTCAGCTCTCTTACCTCGAGAACTGTCTTCTCCTGGCTTCTGTTTTCGAGCGCCGCTGCTTGAGACGCTTCTGAGCCAAGCATGAGCCGGACGATCTCGCGTGTATCAGCGCCCTTCACGTCCACGGTATCGATAATGCGGCCATCTCGCATAATGGTCGCGGAATGGGCGATCTGGCGAATTTCATTCATGCGGTGGCTGACATAGATGACGGCGATCCCTTCAGATGCAATCCGCTTAACCGCCGCGATTACCTTTTCTGCTTCCGCTGCCGCCAGTGAGCTCGTCGGCTCGTCAAGGATGACGAGCTTCGGCTTGCCGAGAAGGACACGAGCTATCTCAAGCAATTGGCGCTCTGCCGGGCTCAGGGCAGCCACAAGCGCGTTGGGGGCCCGGTCAAGACCCAGTCGGCTCATCGCCTCCGAGGCTTCGGCCTCCATGTCGGAGTATTGTATGATGCCCGCCTTTCGCGGCCACCTCCCCAAGAACAGGTTTTCCGCAAGCGTCATTCCCGGCACCAGGCTGAGTTCCTGGTAGACCACCCGCACTCCCTTGTCGAAAGCGTCCTGCGCCCGGCTAGAACCTGTATGACGGAGTTCCTCCCCATCGACCGCGACGGTTCCGCGATCTGGAATTTCAGCGCCGGTCAGAAGCCTGATGAGCGTCGACTTGCCAGCACCATTCTTACCCAGAAGCGCCCTTACTTCGCCCGCGGCAACTTCAAAAGTTGCGTTGTCCAGCGCCAATACGCCGGGATACTGGCGAGTGCATCCTTGAATCGATGCGAGCGGATGCCGAGCCGTTGCCTGAACGAAGCGCGATATCTGTGTCATGAAGCTTTCCATCGCTGAGGAGATGCCGCCAGTCGCCTGGCGGCCTCGATTGTTGGTCCCATCAGGCCAAAGACATCACGGGATACCGTCGGCGTGCGCCTTCAACCAAGCTTTCCCGTCTTCGGAAGACTTGTAGAGATCAATGTCGTACGCAACCTTGATGCCTTCCGGCGGCTGGCCATCGATCGACTTGATGGCCTGCGCAAGCGCGAGCTTGCCGAGACCCTGGCCTGAAATGTCGACGACCGCCTTGATAACCGTGAAATCTGCAATTTCCTGCGCGATCTCGGTCGTCATATCGCCGCCGAAAACGACAACTTTGCCGGTCTTGCCCTGGCTTTTGACCGCGCGAGCGGCACCAAGCGTTGCGCCACCGGCTTCGCCGAAGAAAGCGTCTATGTCGGGATTGGACGATAGCATCGTGCTCGCGACAGAGACGGCCTTGTCAAGGATCGCACCTTCCTGGTTGGCGACGATCTGGGCGCCCGGAACCTTCGCCTTCAATGCTTCTTCGAAGCCCTTACGGCGAGTAACGCAAACTTCGACAAATTCGCAATTTAGAACAGCGATCTTCGGCGCGTCCTTCTTCTCTGCAATGAAATAGTCGGCAGCCGCATCGCCCAGCTTATGCCCAAAATCGTAGGGGTCGCCGACCGCGTAAGCCGAAATATATTCCTTCATGTCGGCGTCGTTCAGGCAGGTATTGTAGCAGACGACAGGAATGCCAGCTTCATGGGCGCGACGGATTGCACGATTGGAACCGTCGGCGGAAACCGGAGAGACGATGATTGCCTGTACGCCAGAGGAAATCAGCGAGTCGATGAAAGAAGACTCCTTGCTCACGTCACCTTGAGCATTCGTCTCGATGATGTCGAGCTTGCGGCCAGCGTCATTCGCCCCCGTTTGAATGCCTTTCCGGACACCGGCGTAGAAACCCTGTGCATCCATATAGATCGCGCCGACTTTCAAATCCTTGTCCTGGGCGTAGGCCGGCGTGATCAACGCGGCGCTGAATGTGCTGAGCGCCAAAATGGCGGCGTTCGTGACGAGCTTCATCGCTCCCTCCCTTTTGAATGCGAAATCGATGGATAATCCGCCTTGCGGCTCCACCGTCACCAGCAAACAATATTATTCATCCGATTAATGTCAATATAAATACGATTTATTTTCTTATAAGTGTGGTTTTTCTGGCGAGTTTCGTGCTAGTTGAGTTGGGTAAGGGTGGGCGAAATGAACCGACAGCCATTGTCGAAGAATGGTGCGAAGCCAGGAATGCGGAGAAGTGATGCGAACCGAGAGGACGTTGACGGAAAGCGGAGAGGAGATCGCGGGCCGCGGAAAGCGTTCCGTCCGCGAAGCGCTGTTGACGCAACTCGTCGAGCAAATTGTCTCAGGGGAACTAGCCGAGGGATCGACACTTCCGAACGAGGCGGACTTGACGGACAGGTTCAATGTCAGCCGCACCAGCTTGCGTGAGGCGATGCAATATCTGGTAGCGTTGGGGATGACCCGCTCCCGCACGAGAGCGGGAACGATCATCCTCCCACGCGAGAACTGGAATTATCTCGATCCTCTCGTGCTCGATGTGATGTTGTCCATAGGCGGCGACGAGACATTCTATACTTCCCTGATCGACGCACGACAGCTCCTGGAGCCTGCAGCTGCCGCACAGGCGGCCACGAATGCCACCGCCAGGCAGCTTTCTCGCATCGCCCAAGCGTATGAGGACATGGTGGATGCCAATTCCCGCGATAACGAAGAATGGAGCCGAGCAGACCTGGACTTCCATACGGCCATCATCAATGCCAGCGGCAACTGGGTCTACAGGCAGTTTGCCAGTGCAATCAGAGCCGCCCTACTCGCAAGTTTCCGCCTTACAAACCGCGCGAGCCAGTCTCACGAACAGGCTCTCGAGAAGCATCATGCAGTCCTGGATGCTATCAGGATGAGAGAGCCACAGGTTGCCCGCGCTGCTATGGAAACGCTTATTGGCGTGGCCAGAGCCGAGATTACGGATGCACTGAGGCTCGACAAGTGCAAGTGAACGCGTCGAGGCATATCCGGCGCATCCATGCATCAGCCATAAGCACCACCGTTTCCGTCCCTGATCATAGCTGGAAATGCGGCTTTCAGGCATGACGCCGGGACGTGAGCAGGCCTGAATGACAAAGGCCGATCGTGCGGCCTTTCCGGTGCGACACTGTCAGCCTCCCTTCACGGTCAGTGGCTTGCGTCCCGACCACAGGAGTGGGCCATGCTCTACCACGAACAATCCGAAAGATGCCGTCCAGCCGATCGCGGCTACAGCAAGGATTTCCGTCGTCAGCGCGGGAACGAGTTCGGCAAGCGGCCGGACAAGTGCAACGCAGCCAAGCAGGACGTAGGAAATATTGGTCGTCCGGCTCGATTTCAGTTTCCGTCCGGTATGGCCGCGCGTTGCCCGCGTCATCACCGCCAGCATCATCATTGAAATCGTGCCGATCGCGAAGATATGCAGCACGCCCACTTCGGGCAGCCATCTGGATGCTTGAAGAGCGATGGCGGCAAAACCGATCGGCACGAATAAGAAGGTGGCATGCAGGACGAACAGAATGGGCTCCGGCCAGGTGGCCCAGCCCCGCCAGCGGACCAGCCTGATTGTGTTCAGGATCGCCGCGACGCCCGCCACCCCGCAAACAGCCGTGGATTCCGGCACGCACGTCCACAGGACAAGCGCGACCGCACCGATGATGATGGTTGCTGCATCGAAGGTGTTATACGGCACCGGAAAGTCCGTACGGCCGAACTGATTGATCCAGTTGCGCGTGAAGCTGGGCAGGATCCGACCCCCGACAATCGTCACGAGCAGCACGTAGGCACCGATCCCGAGACGGATCGCGAGTTCCGGGCCTGCGCCCTCGATGACCTGGATATGAAAGACCACGTTTGCAAGCGAAAGGACAAAAAGTCCCGCGATAACTTTTAAATCCTTCCATTTCTTGCCAGCTACGACCTCACGCGCGCAGATAACGAGCATGACAGGCAGAAACAGGCTGTCGATGGCGGCCGCAGCGATGATCCCGACCGAGCCGCTGGCCAGCATCGCGATACGGCCGGCGCACCAGATTGCAAACAGGACTGCCAGCGGCCTTCCGGCGATCGGCAGGCGGCCGGTCCAGTTCGGGATCGCCGTCAGCAAGAAGCCGGCCAGCACCGCCGGTGCGAAGCCGAACAGCATCTCATGCGCATGCCAATACAACGGTCCGTAATCCGATGCGACAGGGATGCCGAAGCTGAGATAGGCCACCCACAGGTCGAGGCTTGCAATAGCCCAGAGCGCCGATGCCAGGAAGAAGGGCCGGAAGCCATAGGAGAAGAGGACCGGTCCGGTTCGCGACATGCCGCGCGGAAAATCTCGCGCGGCATCCGAAGTGTTTTTCATTTCCGTGTCTCCAAATTGACGACACAGCAATGCCGGGGATTGTCGGGGCAGTCGTTGAGATTACGCAAACAGCGGCGGCAGAACTTTGCGCTGACACAAATAGTCAGTTTGCTCCAAATCAAAGAGTCCAATGGGGTTTCTACTACCTTCCTTCTCGACCGGGCGGCGTTCGCTCGCTCTTCGACTACGGGAGATTAGAAATGACGAACACTCTGCAAATGACCCGTCGCACGATGCTTACGGGCGCTGCCGTCGCAGGAGCGCTAACGCCGATCATCATCGCGAATAGCGCTGCCCATGCCGACGAGGTGGTGGCAGCGAACGCGCCCAGGAAGGCGCCGACAGTCGACTTCACCAAGCTTCAGCGAGAAAAGGTCGAACTGGTCAAGCCACCCTTCGTCCATCCGCACAGCCAGAAAGCCGAGGCTGGCCCGAAGATCAAGGAATTCACGCTGACCATCCAGGAAAAGAAGATGGTGCTCGATAAGGATGGGACCGAGGTGAACGCGATGACGTTCGACGGTTCGGTGCCCGGCCCGCTGATGGTCGTCCACCAGGACGATTATGTGGAGCTGACGCTGGTCAATCCCGAAACGAACACGATGCAGCACAATATCGACTTTCACGCCGCAACGGGCGGGCTTGGCGGCGGCGCGCTGACGGTCGTCAACCCCGGCGAAAGCACCGTCCTGCGCTTCAAGGCGACAAAGGCAGGCGTCTTCGTCTACCACTGCGCACCTCCCGGCATGGTGCCCTGGCATGTCACGTCGGGGATGAACGGCGCAATCATGGTTCTCCCGCGCGAGGGTCTCACCGACGGCCATGGAAAACCACTCGTCTACGACAAGATCTACTATGTCGGCGAGCAGGACTTCTACATCCCGCGCGACGAGGCCGGCAAGTTCAAGAAATATGACAGCCCCGGCGAGGCCTACGAGGATACGCTTGCGGTGATGAAGACGCTAACCCCGACCCACATCGTCTTCAACGGCGCCGTCGGCGCGCTGACGGGCGACAATGCGATGACCGCCAAGGTCGGCGAGACCGTGCTCATCGTGCACTCGCAGGCCAATCGCGACACGCGACCGCATCTCATCGGTGGGCATGGCGAATATGTCTGGGCGACCGGCAAGTTTGCGAACGTGCCCGACATAGACCAGGAGACCTGGTTCATCCCGGGCGGCACAGCGGGTGCGGCGCTCTACACTTTCGCGCAGCCCGGCATCTACGCCTATGTCAACCACAACCTCATCGAGGCATTCGAACTCGGTGCGGCTGCCCACTTCAAGGTCACCGGGGACTGGAACGACGATCTGATGACTTCGGTGAAGTCGCCGTCGGCCAGCTGACCTTGATGGGACTGTGCAGGCCGTGAGGGCGGCCTGCACAGTATGTTTTCTTTAAAAAGGGGGCGCATGTTGCGAAAAGGACATGACACCGCACGCCGAGACTGCAGGAATTTCCGGCATTTCGATCGTACTTCCGCTTGTGCTTCTTGCGGTCCTTTCGGCAACGCTTGCGGTTGAGGCCGGGTTGATAAACATCGGGCGGCGCGATGCCGCATTTGCCGCTCCCGAGGTCATAACCATTGCACGCCATGAATTCCAGTATCGCGACGCGACCGAGTATTTCCGCAGGGGCCTGGCGGTCGATGCGCCGAAGCGCGAGGCCTACGTCCGGATGCCCCTGACGATCATGAGATATCAGACCAGCCTTTTCGAGTATGACCGTTGCGTGGCCGATGGCGCCTGCCCCGAACCGGAAGGGCGAAGCACAACCTCCGGCGACGACACGCCGGTCACCGGCGTCAGCTATGAGGACGCGCTGCGCTACGCGAACTGGCTGTCGCAGAAGTCGGGCGAGCAATGGCGGCTTCCGACCGACTTCGAACTCGCCTACGCTGCCGCCGATCGTTTCCCCGACGACGCACTCGGCACCGATGCGAACAGCAAAAACCCTGCCCTGCGCTGGCTTGCAGACTATGAACGCGAGGCGCGACGCACCGCCTCGAGCGACCCGGCGCCGCAGCCGAAGGGATGGTTTGGCGTCAGCCAGACCGGGCTTGCCGATTTCGGTGGAAACATCTGGGAATGGACCTCGACCTGCAACAAGCGTGTCGACCTCGAGAAGGAAGCCGTCGTCGACGAGCCCGACCCGGCGAACTGCGGTATCATGATCGCCGCCGGCAGGCACCGCGCTCCGATGAGCACTTTCGTCAGAAACCCCAAAGGCGGCGGATGCTCGGTCGGCAGCCCGCCCGACAATCTTGGTTTCAGGCTCGTCCGGCGGCTGAGCTTCACCGAGAGCATCGAAGACTTCACGCGCCGCGTCGCAGCCGATATGATCGGCGGCGCCATTTTCAAAGAGGTTCAGCAGGACGACAATGAAGGTTGACCGTACAGTTTTGAAGTCACTGCCGCTTTTCGAGCGCATGACGGATGCCGACCTCGACGTCATGCTCGAGCACGCCACACCGCGCCGCATCGCCCAGGGCGATGCGGTTTTCGAGCAGGGAGCTGCAGCGAAATCGTTCTTTCTGCTGCTGCACGGCAGGCTCAAGGTCACGCAGGTCACCCATGACGGCCAGCAGATCATCGTCAGGATGGTCCATCCGGGCGACCTGTTCGGCTTCGCCATGGCGCTGCGCCGACAGGACTATCCGGGAACAGCCACTGCCGCAGCGGAAAGTCTCATCCTCGGATGGCCGACCGACATGTGGTCGCGGTTCGTCGAGCAAAATCCCCGCCTGGCAATGACTGCCATGCAGACGATCGGCCAGCGGCTTGAGGAAGCGCATACGCGCATCCGAGAGATGTCGACCGAAGAAGTGGAAAAGCGGGTTGCCCATGCCGTGTTGCGTCTGTCCAAACAAGCCGGCAAGGCGGTCGGAACCGCGATTAAAATCGATTTCCCGATATCGCGGCAGGATATCGCCGAGATGACGGGTACGACATTGCACACGGTGTCGCGAATCCTCAGTGCCTGGGAAGGCAAGGGCATTGTCGAGGGCGGCAGGCAGAAGTTGACGGTCACCGATCCGCAGCGTCTTCTGAGACTGGCGGAAGGCGAAGGCGATTAGCTGGCAGATTGTCGGGCAGTTTCCCGGATGAGGACCCCAATGCGGGCCGAATATTCAGTTGCTCCCCACTGGGGTCACAGGCAGGCTTCGCAGCGCTCGGAGGCAATGGATAACCTGTGCTGCAAAAGCCCGCGCACGCTCGCCGTCCTGATCATTGCCGGCAATATCCCCGATGCTCAGATAGCTGTCGACGAGTAGTTCGCAGAGCGGAAGGGCGCTTTCCAGCGCGGCCTGCGACGATCTCAACGTATGCGGCGCGCTTTCGAAAGGCGCTTCGCCCAACGATTTTGCCCTGTGGTTCGACTGGTCCACAAGAGATTGCAGTTCGTTATTTTCCCTTGGACCAACAGCTTTCGCCGCCATCGATTGGAGATGAAGCCCCAGCCTCTGTTCCAGCGAACCCAAGGTTTGCTGGCCAACATCGAACATCCTGTCGCGCTCGGCATGGAAAGCAAGCCTGCGCTCACGCCTTAGCTTCGCCACGTGTCCGAGCTCCTCGCGTGCCATGCGTTCGGCGGCCTTCTTAATTTCGTCCGACTGGGCGTGGGCGGAAACGTAAGTCCAGAATACGAATGCGCGCTCCTCGTTGCGCACCGCCATGGAAAATGCACGGTAGGCGCTGAGCAGTTCCGGGGCCACCACCCCTGCCCCCTCGTCGTCAAAAAGTTCCTCCGGGGCTCGAACGAGGTTACGTGCGGCAGGAAGTGACGAAGTGCTCCGCCATTCGTCCACCTTGCTCAGGTGGCTCTTCTCTTCGACCACCAGGGATTCGAATAGGTCTGCAAGGTCGGGACGGGCCATTTCCCGCATCCGATCCGCCAAAGCGACGTAGCCGTCGACCGCCTCCTGCTCCATCTGCGCGGCAAGCGCCAGGAGATCGCCCAAAGAGGTGAGTTCCCATGGATCGCGACTGGACTGCGGCATTGTCATTTCACTCCTCTTGTCGTGCGGGCAATCGAAAACCGTTCGCGGAAGTTGTGATTATCCTTCCCGAACCTTCATCCCAGAAGATTGATCTAGCTCAACGAGCCATCGGTTTTTCCATCTATACCCGTAACGCCTGGGTCGAAATCACTGGAAAACGCGTGGGATGGCATCACACAAGCTAAGTACGGCCATACGGCGCATAACGGTCCTTTGGGTTGCGGCGATCGCCTTTGCGACGATGTCGATATCGCCTGCATTCCCTGCAAGCCAGCTTCCGGCATATCTGGAAAAGGTCCAGCCCGGCGAATTGTTCGAGGGCGCCGATCGTTTCGGCACTCCCTCGGGACAGCCGCCGATCGCGCCCGTCTATAGGGGCGAAGAAATGGTGGGCTATGCCTACCTGAGCTCAGATTTTACCGGTTCCACCGGTTATTCCGGTAAGCCAATACAAATCGCAGTCGGCATCGACACCTCGGGTGTCGTTCGCGGAATCAAACTCATCGAACATCATGAACCGATCGTTCTGATCGGCATCCCGCAGGCGAAAGTCGTCGCCGCGCTCAATTCTATCATCGGCAAGAATCTCGGCCGTGTGGCAGCCGGCGAAGAACGCCCACCGCAGGTGGAGATCGTCAGCGGCGCCACCGTGACGGTTCTCGTCATGGGCGACAGTGTCATACGCTCCGCGGTGAAGCTAATTCGCAGCAACAGGCTGAGCGCAGGCGCTGAACCCAGCCTCAAAGCACCGCCCGACGTGAAGACCTTGGATCTCTCCCGGAGCGATGTCAAAGACTGGCAAACACTTCTTGGCGACGGCTCGGTTCGCAGCCTGCGGCTATCCGTGGCAGAGGTCTCGAAAGCCTTCGGGGAAGCAGGGCACGCCGACGCGGCATCGCACCCGGAGACAACGAACCCCGACGACCGCTTCATCGATCTCTACGTGGCCCCGGTCAGCGTTCCAACGATTGGCAGAACCCTCCTCGGCGATCCAGCATACCAGCGCCTGCAAAGCCGCCTGCAGGCGGGTCAGTCGGCAATTCTCGTCGCCGGGGACGGGGCCTATTCCTTCAAGGGGTCTGGCTACGTCCGAGGCGGCATCTTCGATCGGATCGAACTGCTACAGGACGGACAGGGTCTCAGGTTCCGCGATCGGAATCACACCCGGATCGCGACGCTTGCCGCGTCTGACGCTCCAGATCTGAGAGAGATCGCACTCTTCGTGGTTCCCCCGGATTTCGGGTTCGACATCACCGAACCCTGGGACCTCCAACTGCTCGCACAGCGCAGCAGTAGCGGTGCACGGGACAAGGCGGTAATTCCTTACAATCTCGAGTACACGCTACCATCGCAATACATCAGCGTAGCCAAAGCTGCCGCTCCCCTGCCTCCGGTGCCGACGCAGGACGACGCTTCCAATCAAGTCCAGGACGACCATCCCCTATGGATCCGCATCTGGAACAACAGCCGCCTCAACATCGGGACTACGATTTGCGCGCTCCTTGTTCTGACGTTGATCTTCTTCTTCCAGGACTGGCTGGTAAAGCGGCCCAAGCTCTTTGCATGGGTGCGCAACGGCTACCTCGTTTTCACGCTCGTCTGGCTCGGCTGGTATGCAAATGCACAGTTGTCGGTCGTCAACGTGCTGACATTCATGAACTCGCTAATCACAAATTTCACATGGGAATTTTTTCTTGCGGCGCCGCTGATCTTCATCCTCTGGGCCGCCGTCGCTGCAGGTCTGCTGTTTTGGGGACGCGGCCCGTTCTGCGGCTGGCTGTGCCCGTTTGGTGCATTGCAGGAACTGCTGAGCAAAACGGCAAAGCGGCTCAAAGTCCCGCAGGTGAAGCTCCCTTGGGGGCTGCATGAACGGCTCTGGCCGATCAAGTACATCATCTTCCTCGGGCTTTTTGGCTTGTCGTTCTATTCGATGAGCTACGCCGAGATGGCGGCGGAGGTCGAGCCGTTCAAGACTGCGATTATCCTGAAATTCGTGCGGGACTGGCCGTTCGTCGTCTTTGCCGTGGCCTTGCTTGCCGCCAGCCTGTTCATCGAACGCTTCTACTGCCGCTACCTCTGCCCTCTCGGCGCCGCACTCGCGATCCCCGGCCGGATACGCATGTTCGAATGGCTGAAGCGCTATCCGGAATGCGGCTCTCCATGCCAGCGCTGCGCCAAGGAATGTCCGGTCCAATCGATCCATCCCGAGGGCCAGATCAATGTGAACGAGTGCATCTACTGCATGCATTGCCAGGAACTGTACCATGACGACCAGCGCTGCCCGCACATGATCCAGGTACGCCTGAAGCGCGAGAAATTCATGGCACTTTCCACTCCTGAGTCACGCGGTGAGAAGCCGCCGAAGACGGTCGTCACCCACAACGGCAAACCTATCGAACGAACTTAATCGGCATGCGACCCTTCGGTCGCGGCCATAACGAAGGAAGAGAAAGCATGTCCACGGAAGACAAACAGCCGCGGTTCAACAGACGTCAGCTACTGGGCACGACGGCCATGGCCGCCGCGGCGGGAGCCGCGTCTGCCGGTGGAGTCCTCGGCTTTTCGGGCGGAACAGCAACACCCGCCATAGCCGCCGAGTCCCGGCGCCAGACATGGGAAGTGAAGCCCGGCGAGCTGGACGAATACTACACGTTCTTTTCGAGCGGCCAGAGCGGGGAGGTCCGCATCGTGGGTGTCCCTTCAATGCGCGAAATCATGCGCGTTCCGGTGTTCAACCGCTGCAGCGCAACGGGTTGGGGCCAGACCAACGAGAGCCGCAAGGTGCTGACCGAAGGCTTGCTTCCCCAGACGGTCGAGTTCCTCAAGGACCAGGGCGGCGTCTACCACAACGGCGACCTGCACCATCCGCATCCGTCGCAAACCGACGGCACCTACGACGGACGCTATCTCTACGCCAACGACAAGGCCAACACCCGCGTCTGCCGCATTCGCCTCGACGTCATGAAGTGCGACAAGATCATCGAGCTGCCAAACCAGCACACGGTTCACGGTCTGCGGGTTCAGAAATACCCCAAAACCGGCTATGTATTCTGCAACGGCGAAGACGGGGTGCCGATCCCCAACGATGGAAAGATCCTCGACGATCCAAAGAACTACCAGGCCGTGTTTACGGCTCTCGACGGGGAGACAATGAAGGTCGCCTGGCAGGTCATCGTCGACGGCAATCTTGACAATGTCGACGCCGACTATCAGGGCAAATATTGCTATTCGACCTGCTACAATTCAGAAAACGGCGTCAATCTCGAGCAGATGATGGCAAAAGACCAGGACTGGGTTGTGGTCTTTAATATCAAGCGCATCGAAGAAGCAGTCCAGAAGGGTGATTTCAAGGAAATCAGTGGCGTCCCCGTCATCGACGGACGGCACGGCTCGCGCTACACCCGCTACATTCCGGTCTCAAACGGCCCGCATGGCATGAACACCGCGCCCGACGGAATTCACGCCGTGGCAGCGGGGAAGCTTTCGCCCACCGTCACCGTCTTCGATGTCCGCAAATTCGACGATCTCTTCGACGACAAGATCCAGCCCCGGGATACCGTCGTCGCAGAACCGGAACTCGGTCTCGGCCCTTTGCACACCGCATATGACGGCCGCGGCAACGCCTACACCACCCTCTTCATCGACAGCCAGATCTGCAAGTGGAACATCGAGGACGCCAAGCGCGCCTTCGCCGGCGAGAAAGTCAATCCGATCCGCCAGAAACTGGATGTCCACTATCAGCCAGGACACAACCACTCCTCGATGGGCCAGACCAAGGAAGCCGATGGAAAATGGCTGATCTCGCTCAACAAATTCTCGAAGGATCGGTATCTGAACGTCGGACCTCTGAAACCGGAAAGCGACCAGCTCATCGACATTTCGGGCGACGAGATGGTTCTCGTGCACGACAACCCGACCTTCGCCGAACCCCATGATGCGACGATCGTGCATGCATCCAAGATCAATCCAGTCAGCCTTTGGAGCCGTGACGACCCGTTCTTTGCCGATGCCGTCGCACAGGCGAAAAAGGACAACATCGATCTGATGATAGATTCGCAAGTCATCCGAGACGGCAACAAGGTGCGCGTCTACATGACGTCGTCGGCACCGGCGTTTGGCCTGGAGTCGTTCACCGTTAAACAAGGCGACGAGGTGACGGTTTATGTCACCAACATCGATGAAGTCGAGGACCTGACGCACGGCTTCGCCGTCGTCAACTACGGCATCAACATGGAGATCGGGCCGCAGGCGACTTCATCCGTCACCTTCACTGCGAGCAAGCCGGGCGTCTACTGGTATTACTGCTCGTGGTTTTGCCATGCCATGCACATGGAGATGAAGGGCCGCATGCTCGTGGAGCCCAAGTCAGCCTGATGCGTCAAGCTGTTATCATGGCGGTGGCGGTCCTTTGGACCGCCACCTGTTCAAGTGCCGGGGCGGCGGATCGCATTGTCACGCCCTCGGACAAGGAGGATTTGACGGCGATCGTCGCGCAAGCGGCGGCGGGAGACCGGCTTATCCTGCGCCCCGGCAGCTACAGAGGGCCACTGACGATCAAAAAACCGATGGTCGTGGAAGGTGATCCTGGCGCGACCATCATCGGGAACGGCCATGGCACGGTTGTAACCATCGACGCCGCGGATGTGACATTGCGCGGCGTTGAAATCCGCGGTTCGGGCACGAACCTCGAGATGATGGACTCAGGCGTGTTTGCGACCGAGGCGGCGACGGGTGCGGTGATCGAGAACAACCTCGTGGCGGTGAACCTCTACGGCATCTACATCCACGGAGCCAAGGACTCTATCACGCGCGCAAACAGGATCGTCGGCCTCAAGGAGGGCCGGCTGAGCGAGGCTGGAAACGGTGTGACAGTCTGGAATGCCCCGGGCGCCAAGGTGCTGGCCAACGACATCAGTTTCGGTCGCGACGGGATCGCCACCAACGCCAGCAAACGAAACGTCTTCAGCGAAAACCGCTTCCACAACCTGCGTTTTGCCATCCACTACATGTACACCAACGACAGCGAGATCCGCGGAAATGTGTCGATCGGGAACGTGGTCGGCTACGCGATCATGTTCTCCAGTCGGCTGAAGATCATCGACAATGTCTCTGATGGCGACCGGGATCACGGCGTGCTTCTGAACTTCGCCAATAGCTCGCTCGTCACCGGAAACATCGTCCGGGGACGTCTACAGCCTGAAAGCCGATGGACGACCGCCGGCTCGCGCGACGCGACACCCGAACTGCCCGCAGATGACGGTACACCGCGACCCGACGGAGACGTGACTGGTCTGCGCGTCGGCCCCGAGAAATGCGTCTTCGTCTACAACGCAAACAAGAATCGACTCGTCGGCAACGAGTTCAATGGCTGCGCAATCGGCATCCATTTCACGGCAGGGTCGGAAGGAAATACCATGAGCGGCAACTCTTTCATCAACAACCGCAACCAGGTCAAATATGTCGGAACACGGTATCTGGACTGGTCCGAGAACGGCCGCGGCAACTACTGGAGCGACAACCCGGCATTCGATCTCGATGGCGACGGTGTCGGCGACAATGCATACCGCCCCAACGATCTCATCGACAAGGTCTTGTGGACCTCGCCTCAGGCGAAGGTCCTCACCACAAGCCCAGCCGTTCAGTTCATCCGATGGGCGCAGGCGCAGTTTCCGGCCCTGCTTCCCGGCGGCGTGGTCGACAGCCATCCGTTGATGGAACCTCCTGCGGCCCATGGGGACGTACGGCGATGACGCATCCGACCGTTCTCTTGTCCGGCGTGGCCAAGCGCTACGGCGAGGTGCAGGCAGTCAAGGACGTCTCGTTCGTTCTCAACGAGGGCGAAACGGTCGCACTGGTCGGCCACAACGGCGCGGGCAAGACGACGCTGATAAAGCTGATGCTGGGTCTCATTCGTCCGTCGGCTGGCAGCATTGAGGTGATGGGGGAAGATCCTGCGAGCGGCGATTTCGCCGTGCGTCAGAGGCTTGGTTATCTGCCTGAAAGCGTCGCCTTCCATATGGCCCTGACAGGCCACGAAACACTCGCTTTCTACGCGCGGCTGAAGCGGGTCGCGGCTGCAAACCCCTTGGACCTCCTGGAACGTGTTGGACTGGGCGCAGCCGCTGCCGACCGGCCCGTGCGCACCTATTCCAAGGGAATGCGCCAAAGATTGGGGCTGGCGCAGGCGCTGCTCGGGGAACCACGCCTTCTGCTGCTGGACGAGCCGACGAGCGGCCTTGATCCGGCGCTGCGTCGCAGGTTCTACGATCTGTTGAGCGAACTGCGCGCGAAAGGAACCACCATCCTCTTGTCGTCACATGCCCTGACCGAACTCGAAGACCGGGTCGACCGGGTGTTGATCGTGAACGACGGCGTGACGATCGCCGACGGAACACTTGACGATCTGCGGGCTCTCGCACGGCTGCCTACGCGCATCAGCATTAGGTTTCAAAATCGCGCCAGTATCGAAAGTTCGAAGAGCGCACAGGTCGCCTGGAAGGCAACCGGTACAGCAACTTTCGAAGTTGACGTCGCGATGGAAGACAAGGTCGCCCTCCTCAAGGAGGTGACCACCAATCCCGACGACATTGCGATGCTCCACGTTACCGAACCCACTTTGGACGACCTTTACGCGCATTTTCTGAACGGCGGGAGGGCGCGGACATGAAGAATATCCTGATCCTAGCCTCCAAGGAGATCCGTGAGGGCCTGCGCAACAGATGGGTCCTCGCGACGACGCTTCTGTTGGCGGCGCTGGCCTTGACCCTGTCGTTTCTAGGCAGCGCACCCACGGGAAACGTCGGCGTGAACAGGCTTGACGTGGTCATAGTGAGCCTCTCCAGTCTTACGATCTTCCTGGTGCCGCTGATTGCACTCCTGCTGTCTCACGACGCGATCGTAGGAGAGATGGAGCGTGGCACCATGCTTCTGCTTCTCAGCTATCCGATCGGGCGGAACCAGGTGATCCTTGGCAAGTTTCTTGGCCACATCGCCATACTCTCTTTCGCCACGCTTTTCGGCTACGGTGCGGCAGCCGTCGCGTTGGCCGCTACCGGAACGGAAATTGATACCGCGAGCTGGATGGCTTTCGCCGCGATGCTTGCTTCGTCGGTGCTGCTCGGCGCGGTGTTCGTAGCGATCGGCTACTTCGTGAGCGGCATCGTAGGCGAACGCAGCACCGCGGGTGGCATCACCATCGGCGTCTGGCTCTTCTTCGTGCTGATCTACGACATGGCCTTGCTGGGCGCGTTGGTGGCCGCGGGCGGACACACGCTGCCTGCCGGCCTGCTGGACGCCCTTCTTCTGCTGAATCCGACCGACGCCTACCGGATGCTCAATCTGGGTTCGGGCGAGGCCCGCGCCTTCTCCGGCATGGCGGGCGTCGCAGGCCATGCCGGGCTCAGTGGCACAATGCTGGTGTGCGCCCTCGGCGCCTGGACGGTTGCGCCACTTGCACTTGCCGCCCTGATCTTTTCAAGGAGAGAGCTATGAGGAACCTGATCTTTGCCTTGACTTTCCTGTCACCTCTGCTGCTGGGGGGATGCGAGGATAAACAGCAACCGGTGCCCCCTGCCCCCTTCGCGCTGACAACGGATGCCATCGGCAGATACTGCGGCATGAACGTGCTCGAACATGCGGGACCCAAAGGTCAGGTGATCCTTGACGCGCGGGTCGGAGAGCCGATCTGGTTCTCGTCGGCACGCGACACGCTCGCTTTCACGATGCTGCCAGAGGAGCCGAAGGATTTCGTCGCTATCTATGTGTCCGACATGAGCAAGGCCCCAAGCTGGGAGAAACCCGGAGCGGAGAACTGGGTCGACGCAAGAACAGCGCTCTACGTCATCGGCAGTTCGATCCGCGGCGGCATGGGAGCCGAAGAAACAGTGCCCTTCTCGACCAAGGAGGCAGCCATGCAGTTCGCTGCGAGTAATGGTGGCAGCGTGGTGACGTTCGATGACGTCCCCCGCGACTACGTCCTGGGTTCGGGCGCGGAAACGGACCGCCCCGCCGCCGCGGACGAGAAGGTGGAGGCACATGATCATGGCTAGAACGTTCAGTCGTCGTCGAGCTATTGCAATCTTCGCAGCCGCGGCGGGGCTGCCATTGTTGAGAACTGCCGACGCCGCGCTCCCTGCCACGGTCTGGACGGGACAGGCGCTTGGCGCGCCGGCAACCTTGATTCTGAACCACGAGAACCCTGTCGAGGCCGCTCGTCTGATCGAACTGGTTGTTGCCGAAGTCTCCAGGCTGGAAACGGTGTTCAGCCTCAGTCGCAACGATTCGGCCCTGACGGAATTGAACAGGACGGGAGCTCTGGCAGCGCCTTCGTCCGACCTGGTGTCCCTGCTTGAAACGAGCCGAGGCTTCTGGGAGCTGACTGGCGGCGCCTTCGATCCCACCGTGCAGCCGCTCTGGTCGCTTTTCTACAAGCATTTCTCGGCTCCGGATGCCGATCCCGCGGGTCCGGCAAAATCCGCGGTCGACCTGACGCTCAAGCAGATAGGCTTCGACACGGTCGTATTCAGTCGAGACCGCGTCGTCATGCGTCCGCGTATGGCGCTGACCCTGAATGGCGTCGCACAAGGATACATAACCGACCGTATCGTCGACCTGCTGCGAAACGCGGGCGTGACGAGCAGCCTGGTCGACATGGGAGAGGATCGGGCGATCGGCTCCAAACCGGATGGAACCCCATGGCGGATCGGACTGGCGGAAAGCCAGGACGACGATCGTCCCGAACAGATATTGGATATTGTCGACAAGGCCGTCGCGACCTCGAGCGCCGCAGGTTTTCATTTTGACGCGGCGGGTCGCTTTGGCCATATTCTCGACCCGCGTAATGGGAGCGCACCGGCTATCCATCGACGCGTTTCGGTCGTGGCGAACGACGCGACAACAGCGGATGCGCTCTCCACTGCCTTCAGCTTGATGGAGGAGGCAAGCATTCGGTCGATCGTCGGAACTCGCTCGGACTTGCTCGTCGATCTGGTGGGCGCGGACGGCGGCCACGCCCGCTTTGAAGGCAGACCGTCACGGCGCTGCCGACAAGAATCGCGCCGCTGAGACAGTAAAGAAGATGCTCTCCGACGATACCGGCGGCGGCGACCCCGGCTACGCAGAGTGCCGGGCGCGGTCATGGCGCCGGTTAGTCGTAACCATTTCAAGCCGTGCATGCGCGGCGGACACTATTTCCACATCAGAAGTATCGAACACCCGTGCGCCGGCTGAAAGAATCAAGCCGGGCCCGGCCATATTGAGACAGCTTTTTTCCTAGTGGAGCATATCGTGCGACGCCTTCCACGCCTCAACGTCGTCCTTCGATATCCGTATCCGGGAAAATGACGATTGCGGCTGTAGACGCATCTTGGAGGCGGCAATTTCGCATATCGTTCCGACATGCTCCTGCAGCCTGGTTTCGTCGGCGCGCGGTGGATGGCTGATCTCCTGCAGGGCGTCGCGATCGACGATGACCACGCGCTGTGCGCCCTCGTGCTCCATCAGCACGACGCCTGTTTCTCCGGAAGATTTCAGGAATGCTGTGATGAACCTCGGCAACATGCGGGCTCCTCCTCTCTCGTCCATGATGGACCAGAGCATAACGGGTAGCATTTCGACGTCTTTGACCTCCGTCAAAGAGAACGAAAGCGCCAGACCATAAGAATCTTTCTGTGGTTCGCGGCAAGTGACCGCGTTTCGGACATAAGGAAAGGAATGCCTATGCGCATGTCGCAAAAGCCCTTCATCGTCGAAATCAAAAGACGCCGACGGCGCCGTCCGGCACGTCACGTCGACCTTCCCAAGAGCCCGCCGGACAAGGCATCCGACACCGACAAGCCCGTCGATTTCGCCTCCGTCACTTTACACGCCTCCGGTCTGGCATCGTGACCGGCCCGCCGCGTCAACTCAGAAAGGCGGCAATCCAGGCGACCGAGAAAGACGTAATCGGAACGGCCATGATGAGTGTCGCACACATTCTGGTGGCAAGACGCGTGTCGCAGAGGGCACCGATCTGGAACACCAACGCCGCGGACCAGCCGGCCGCAGCCAGAACAATACCGCCGCGAAACAGATCCGAATACGGTATGATGACGCCGTCGGAGCGCAGTTGCGAGACGGTCAACGAAAGCAGCCCGCTGAAGAGACAGGCGGAGCCAAGCGGAATGAGCGCCTGCGCCAGATGGTGGAGGAAGCGTCCCCTCATCCGAAGGATCATTGTGCATGTGGCAAGGGGAATGCCGAAGATGATCGTGGCCGCGGCGACCGAAACCGACAGAAGTACCAGAAGCGCGCCGGCATCCACTGACGTCATGACATCATTCTCCAAGGGATAGTCGGTCAGGATCCACCAAGGCAGGCGCAGTGAGAGCGGCCAGGCCAAATGCAGATCGAGGCACCGTTCCACCAACCACAAGCGGATCATCCGGAAAAGGCCGCTATCAGACCAATGCAAGGCGGCTGGAACGAGCCCGAGGAGAACCGGCACGATCAGAACCGTTTCCCACGTGCTCGCAAGCCGGCCCGAGCCGTGGACGATGTCGCGGGCCGGATTGCGCCAGGAAAGCCGGATTGCTCCGCGATAACCGGAACACCGGCCGCACATGTGGCAAGCGCTGGCGCCCTGCATGGTCTTGATGGGAATGAGCGGCGCACAGTTGACAGCGTTGGATCGTCCCTGCTGTTGAGCGCCGGCGCGCCAGCCGTCGGGATCAACACGGAAATGCAGAGGCGCGATTTTCGAAACGGTGCCGAAAACGCCGTTGACGGGGCACAGAAACCGGCACCACACTCGTTTTGCCTTGCCGTAGCGGGCACCGATGATGATGGCGGCAAAGGTCGAGCCGCCAAGCAGCAGTGCGGCAGGCTTCGGATACTGGTAGATGCTTGTCAGTTGTCCGTAGACCGTGGTCGAGACGAAGGACACGACCGGCCAGCCGGACCACTTCATCCATCCCGGAATTGCCCGCCCGGCGCCGCGCTGGCTGGCAAATTCCGAAAGCGCACCTTCCGGGCATAGGATTCCGCACCAGAAGCGGCCCACCAGCGCGGTAGCGAGAATGATGAAGGGCCACCAGACGCCCCAGAAGACGAATTGTGCAAAGCGGGCGACATTGTTCCACACATAATCGGTGTGCGTGGGACGCGGCAACAAGAGCGGGACCGTGAGAAGGCACGCATAGATGACCACCATCACCCATTGAAGACGGCGGATGGCCGCCTGATAGCGGAGAAGGAGGTCGCCGAACCTCGCGACGAGCGCCTGCGCACTACTAGCAGAAGACGTCATGCCGGTGCCTTGCCGGTCAAAGGAGGCGCATAGGCGAGAGACGCAATCAGCCAGTAGAAGCCGAGGCTGAGAAGAGGAAGAAGCTCCGGACGGGCCCGGTAGCCTACGAGACCGGCGAGAAAGGCGCCGAAACCGCTGCCATCATCGAGCAGCCCGCTTGAATCCCACAACGGCCCCGTCATCGGTGAGAAAATTCCAAGCGAAATCACCTTATCGACGACAATCATCGTCAGCCCGCTTCCGAGCATCAGGAGCAGCACCTCGCTGACGCGCGACAGCACCGTCCTGGAAACCAATTTTGACCCGGCTTTGAACGCCCAGAAGCTGATTGCGGCAAGCACGAAGCCAGACAGACCTGAAGCGACGACAAAACCGGCCTGCCAGCCTTGCGAGGAAGCCATCAGTCCAAACAGGAAGACGACCGTCTCCGCACCCTCGCGGGCCACCGCAAGCGCTGCCAGCGTGGCAAGCCCGGGCCAGTTGCCTGCCTCTGCATGTCGGACGGCGCGGTCTGCTAGATCCTGTGTCTGGCCGCGATCCATTGAACGCATCCAGAAGACCATCCTGAGCATGAGAATGGCGGCAAGAGCAGCCATGATCATCTGCAGGATATCCTCGCCATCCCCTTCAAGGACACCGGCGGCACGGCTCATGATCAATGCCAGCATCAGGGCGAGCGCGAGGCCGGCGCCTGCGCCGGCAAGGATCCAGCTGGTTGCCCGCCCGCGTGCCTCCGGTGCCGCCCTCGTAGACCAGGCCAGCAGGATTCCGACGACCAGCAGGGCTTCGAAGCTTTCCCGCCAGACCACCGAAGCGATCTCGAATATTTGCAGAGTAAGATCCGTGCTCATCGGGCAACCAGCGTTGCAGGAGGCATGTCGAGATGGAAATCATCGAAGAAGGCATAGTTCCCTTCGCTCAATGAGCGGAAGACGAGAAAACTCGATGCGCCGGGTGCGAGAACCTTCTCCTTGCGCAGCGGAATGCTTTCAAACTCGATCGGGGTCGAGCCGTCATTGTGGAGTTCAAGCTTGAAACGGGTGTTCGCAGGCACCTCGATGACCGATGGCGAGACGACGCCATTGCTGAAATGAACCTCGAAAACCGGATCTTCGTCTTCGGCGAAGGCGGTCGGACAAGGTACCATCAGCACGGCCGCAGCCAGCAGCCGCATCAACCAGCCGATGGCACGCATCAATAACCGCCCTTCTTGCCAATGCCGGCAAATACGAAGTCGAATTTCAGCGCGAAGGCGTCGGGCCAGGGAGCGACACCCGTCTCCTTATCGACGTGGCGTCCGAAAGACATCTCGCCGTGACCGCCTGGATGAACGTTGAGCTCCAGGCGATAGCGGCCCGGTCCCGACAGCTTGACATTATCGCCATAATGCGGCCCGTCGCTCGCGACCATGGGCTCAAGTGATCCGACTTGCTCCTCGCCATTGTCGAGGTTCCTGACCGTGTATTCCACATGCAGGCTGGGAAGCCAGTCGCCTTCAGCAAAGCCATTCGCATTTTCGGCGGTCGCGTGGATATCCGCCTCCAGATGGATGTCGGAATCCGCCGCAGCACGCATCATGCCGGGCGGATCCATCTCGATCGGTTGGAGGTAAACCGCTGCGACCTCCATGCCGGCCGTGATCTGAGGCGAGCCGATCGGATATTCGGCAGCCTTCAGCGCAAGCGGCATTGCGAGGAGAGCGAGAGGAGCGGCGAATAGACTGGCAGCGCGAAGCATGATGGCGATCCTTAAAGATGAGTGGCGCCGTCACGTTTAACAGCGCGATCGCCCTGCTCTTTGCGCTGGCGCAAAGATGCGCGTTTTGGCGGCAGGCAGGCCTTTGCAGGCCGCACATGGCCGAAATCTCGTCACCGGGTCGTCCATTGCTTGACTCTGGTCAAAGTTGCGGCGGGCCGTGACCGATACATCACCTTCGACATAGGGGGATAACTAGGTGATTCAGTTCGTCAGCGCGTTTACAGTCTTTCTCATGCTGCATTCGATCCCGGCGATCCCGAACATTCGCCTTCGTATCATCCGGTCGATCGGCAAGCCGACCTATATCCTTGCCTATTCCGTTGTCTCGCTCGCGGCGCTGGTCTGGCTCTTTTCCGCGGCACTTGCGCTCGATTATGTCCCGCTGTGGGAGCTTCGCCCGTGGCATGCCGCGATGACCTTCGTGCTCGCGCCAATAGGATTTTTTCTCGTGCTTGCCGGTCTGATGAGTGCAAATGCCCTGTCCATATCGATCCGCTCGGCGGGGCCGGCCGGCGCGGTCACGCGAATCACCCGACACCCCGTGCCATGGGGATTTGCTCTCTGGGCACTCGGCCATGTCATCGCCAACGGAGACTTGCGCTCGCTCCTGCTGTTCGGGGGGCTTGGGCTTTTCGCACTCGCCGGCATTCCAATGGCCGAACGCCGGGCGAGAAAGCGTCTCGGCGCTCACTGGGAGATCTACGCCGCGCAGACGTCCGTCTGGCCCCTGGCGGCGTTTGTTTCCGGGGTCCAGCCCAGATCGGATACGGCGCTTGTGGCAGCAGCGATGGCCACGATCGCGCTGGTCGCCTGGCTGCTCCTTGCGGGCGGTCACGCCCTGCTCTTCGGCGCCAACCCGATTTCCGTCTTCGGCTGATCGAAGTCCGCCTCGCCGGACCAGGCGCTTGCCAGCGGCGCGACCGGCAGGCCCAGGAGATCGACGGCGCGACGGGAAAGGTGATCCACGATCTCCTGCACCGACTGCGGACGATTATAGAAGGCGGGAACCGGCGGCATCACGATCGCACCCATTTCCGTGACTGATGTCATGTTGCGCAGGTGCCCGAGATGCAAGGGTGTCTCGCGCGTCATCAGCACAAGCCGTCGCCTCTCCTTGAGTTGGACGTCGGCAGCGCGTGCCACAAGGCTTGAGGAAAGGCCGGTTGAAATCGCAGCCAGCGTGTTCATCGAGCAAGGCGCGACGATCATCCCTGCGACACGAAACGAGCCGCTGGCAATGGTCGCGCCGATGTCTGCATTGTCATAGCTTCTGTAAGCCTTCGGCAGCATCCGGTCATGGGCGTCGGCCCCGGCCTCGTGCAGAAGCGTCCGCTTGCCGCTTTGCGAGACGACGAGATGCACCCGAACGCCGAGCCCGCACAAGAGATCGAGGACGGCAAGGCCAAGAGCCGCCCCGGAGGCTCCGGTAACCGCCAGCACGACGTCGCGCTGCTCATGAAACGATGTCACGTTTGATCCTTTCCCATGTTGTTGCCGCGCGCGCCGCAATGTCTGACGGCATGCGCAGTTCGCGACCCCATTCGCGGTCGGTCTCCGGCCCGATCTTGCGGGTGGCGTCGAGGCCCATCTTCGTTCCGAGACCCGCTCGGGGCGATGCAAAATCGAGATAATCGATCGGCGTGTTTTCGAGGACCGTCAGGTCGCGCGAAGCGTCGAACCGCGTCGACACGGCCCACATCACGTCCTCCCAGCTCCTCACACCGATGTCGGCATCGACCACGATAATCAGCTTGGTGTAGTTGAACTGCGGAAGCATCGACCAGAACCCCATCATCACCCTGCGGGCCTGTCCCGGATACCGCTTGTCGATGGAGACGACCGCCATGCGGTAGGAGCAGGCCTCCGGCGGTAGCCACAGGTCGCGGATTTCGGGAAACTGTCGCCGCAGGATCGGGACGAACAGCTCTGTCATCGCCTCCCCGAGCCTGGAGGGCTCGTCCGGCGGGCGGCCGGTGTAGGTCGACAGATAAACGGGCGAGCGGCGGGTGGTGATGGCGCTCAGCCGGACGATCGGAAAGGGTTCTACGCTGTTATAATAGCCGGTGTGGTCGCCGTACGGTCCTTCGGGCGCAGTCTCGTCGATCGACACGCGTCCCTCCAGAATGATCTCGGCACAGGCCGGCACGTCGAGCGGCACGGTCAGAGCGCTGACGACCTGCGTGCGCGCGCCGCGCAGAAGACCGGCGAAGTTCAGTTCGCTCACGCCTTCGGGCAGAGGCATGACGGCGGCAAGCAGCGTTGCAGGGTCGGCGCCGATCGCGATCGCCACCGGCATGTCCTGACCGCGTCGCTGCCATCGGCGGAAGTGCTTTGCGCCACCGCGATTGGCGAGCCAGCGTATAATCAGCGAGGAGCGGTCGCGAACTTGCATCCGGTAGATGCCGACGTTGATGTCGTCCGGATCGTCGGGATCGCAGGTTATGACCAGCGGCCAGGTCACCAGGGGGGCCGGCTCGCCCGGCCAGCACCATTGGACTGGAAGCATACCGGTATCGATATCGTCTCCCCGGTAGACCACCGCCTGCGACAGGGCCGTGCGCCGATGCTTGGGCCGCATGCGACTTGCGGCCTTGAGCAGGGACAATCTGCTCAAGGCGTCTGCGAGCGACTTTGGCGGAGATGGGTTTCGAAGATCGGCGAGGTCCTCCGCAAGTCGTCCGAGGCCGCCCTGCCCGACCCCGAAGCCAAGCTCTATGCGCTCCCTGGTGCCGAACAGATTGACGAGCACGGGGATAGGGCTGCGCCGTCCATCGGCGTCTATCGGTGCCCTTATGAGAAGGGCCGGCCCGTTTTCCTCAAGGACGTGCTGATGCAGGGCTGTCAGCTCGTGGACGAGCGACACGGGTTCGTCGAGCGACAGAAGCAGCCGGCGCTGCTCGAGTTCGTGGATGAAGGATTGCAGGTCGGCATGACGTTTGATCTTGAGTGGATTGTTTAGCATGGGGATGCAATCGGCGAGGAAACCACTCCTGTCTTTGTCTCAAAACAAACAGGGCGAATGCGCCAGGCCCTAAGGTGCCGACCTCACGAGAAGAGGCCTCAATGCTTGCTCCATCCCGCCTGATAACTGCGGCCGGTATCGTGCCGTTGCCGATCGCGGCGCGCGCCGCATCCCTGCTGTTCCAGCAGGTTCTCAAATCCCACCCCCGGCTCTTCGACCGGCTCGGAGACTATCGATATTCGTGTTTTGGCTTTGCCCCTACCGACCTTGCCTTCGAGTTCGTGATCCGGCCCGCCGGAGGCGGTATCCGAACCTTCCGGCGTGGGCGCGCGCCGGAAGCCGACGCCAGGATCAGCGGTCCGCTGCTCCTGATGCTTGCGCTTGCCGAAGGCAGGGTCGACGGCGATGCCGTCTTCTTTGCCCGCAAGCTTATCGTGACAGGCAACATGGAAGCTGTGCTCGCGCTTCGAAATGCGCTCGATGACAGCGGAATCGATCTGGTGAAACTGGCCGGAGACATGTCGGGGCCGATCCGCCGTCCCGTGATGGGGGCACTCTCGTCCATCCGGCGCCACACTCTCGAAGCCGAAGGTGCGAGATGGAACTGATATGTCCAGCCGGAACGCCGTCGTCCTTCAGAGAAGCAGTCGATGCGGGTGCAGACGCGGTTTATTGCGGCTTTCGCGACGAAACGAATGCCCGAAACTTCCCAGGTTTGAATTTTGATCTGCAGGAGCTCCGAGAGGCCGTTTCCTATGCCGGCGCCCGAGGCGTCAAGACCTTCGTGGCACTGAACACATTCATGACGGCAGGGCGGGAAGATCTCTGGTATCGCCGGGCGCAGGAAGCGACCGATGCCGGGGCCGACGCGCTGATCGTCGCCGATTTCGGGCTGATGGCACATGTTGCCGAACGTCATCCGCACCAGCGCCTGCACATCTCCGTACAGGCTTCCGCCTCCAATCCGGACGCGCTCGCCTATCTGGTCGAAAGTTTTAGCGCAGCACGCGTCGTCCTCCCCCGGACGCTGACGGTCGCCGACATTGCCCGCATCGCTCGTCGCGTAGCCTGCGAGCTTGAGGTCTTCGTCTTCGGCGGCCTCTGCGTCATGGCGGAGGGGCGGTGCGCGCTGTCCTCCTATGCCACCGGAAAATCGCCCAACATGAACGGCGTCTGCTCGCCGGCAAGCCATGTCCGCTACCGGCAGGAAGGCACCGACATGGTGTCTGAATTGGGCGGGTTTACGATCAACAGGTTCTCCGAGAAGGAACCGGCCGGTTATCCGACCCTGTGCAAAGGGCGCTTCGAGATCGGCAGAAGCAAGACTTATGCCTTCGAGGATCCGGTTTCACTTGATGTCATGGATCAGTTGGACGAACTCCAGGCAGCCGGTGTCACGGCGCTGAAGGTGGAGGGGCGCCAACGCGGCAAGGCGTATATTTCGCAGGTCGTTTCGACGCTCCGTGCCACGATGGAAGCCGCCCCCAGCGAGCGTCCGGCGCTGATGGCCCGTCTCAAGGCCCTCAGCGAGGGATTGGCGACGACGCATGGCGCCTATGAGAAGCGGTGGAGGTAAAAGATGAAGCTGACACTTGGCCCGCTCCAATATCTCTGGCCGAGCGACCGATGGCGCGACTTCTACTTCGGGATCGCCGACGAGGCCCCGGTCGATGTCGTTGTCATCGGCGAGACGATCTGCTCGAAGCGCCTGCATTTCATGGAGGCCGAGCTTGCTGTTGTCATCGAGCGGTTGGAGGCAGCAGGAAAAGAGGTCCGGCTCTCGACACTGGCGCTCGTCACGCTCGATCGCGAGGCGAACTATCAAAGGGCGCTCGCTCAGGAGGAAGTCAGGCTTATCGAGGCCAATGATCTGTCTGCCCTCTATCTTCTGAAGGGCCGGCCGCACGCCGTTGGACCGTTCATCAATGTCTATAACGCCGCGACCGCACGCGTTCTGGCATCCAATGGTGCGACGATGATCTGCCTGCCGCCGGAGCTTCCAGCTTCGTCCGTGGCCGCCATTGCCAGGACCTGTCCGGATCTCGACCTGGAGGTCTTCGCCTTCGGCCGCATGCCGCTCGCCATCTCCGCACGCTGTGCTCATGCCCGTTCGAAAGGGCGAACCAAGGACAACTGCCAGTTCGTCTGCCAGGAGGATCCTGATGGCATTACTGTCAAAACCATTTCAGGTCAGCCCTTTCTTGCCCTGAATGGCGTCCAGACGCTTTCGCATACATGTCAGGCGCTTCTTGAGCCCCTCGACGAATGGACAGGATGGGGCGTCAGTTCGCTTCGACTATCGCCGCAGACCTGCGACATGGTCGAAGTATCCCGGACTTTTCGCGGGATGTTGAACGGAGAAATCGAGTCTGGGCAGGCGTTGGCGAGGTTGCGCGATCTTTATCCGGACATTCCGCTATCGAACGGGTTTCACCACGGCAAGACCGGCGCGGAATGGGTCGCGCGCCTGAGAAACGCAAAGGAAGCGACACAATGACCACGAGCCTGGCGGAAAACGATGCTGCTGGCGACAGAAAGATCTTCTCTGCTCTGCGTCAGATAAAGGCCTTTGCAAAGGACCCGGATTGCGACTGCAGTTGTACCCTCATTATCGCGGAATTGCTCGCACGCCTGGTCCCAAGACAAAGAGCCGCCGTTGCGCAGGAGCTGTTCATGTCGGCACTGCGTCAGCGGACGAAAGTCGGAACACTCCTCGAGCTTCTGAAGGAACTCGATCAGTTCGGACCCGCCTCTGAGATCGGCGAGGTCGAGGAGGCGGCTCTGATTTTCGACGATGTGGCAAAACAGGCAAGAATGGGCTCTCTGCTTCTCAGAGCCTTCGCCGCCAACCGGCGCGACGTTGTTGACGGTCGGCAAACTTTTATCGCCAACCAGGCCGGGGAACGTCGGTCATGACTGCAGACAGCCGCCGCGACCGACATGTCGACGTGCTCGAGTTCATAAGCTGCGACGGTTCGACCGGAGGCGAGGCGCGCGCCGCACTCGAAATGTTTCTCCTGCAGACACGGCCGATCCTCACGCCGGAGCCGAATGCCGTCGAGCGACTGAACGGTCGGCGTAGGCGCGGCGACAATGAGGCGGGCGGGCATCCATATCCGTGAGTCCGCGTCCTCGGCTACCGCCGCCAGCAATTGACCGCCAGTTCACGAACATCATTGCATTTGCGCCAGATCAAGTACGGTCGAGGCGGAAGGTTTAAGCTCGTCACATGACTAGGAGTGATTGAAATGGGAAGCTTTAGCACCTGGCATTGGCTGATCGTCCTCGCCATCGTCCTCATCCTGTTTGGACGCGGCAAGATCCCCCAGCTCATGGGCGACGTCGCACATGGGATCCGGGCCTTCAAGAAGGGCATCGATGACGGGCAGGTTAGCGAGAAGGACAGGGACGGCGATGCAGATCGATCTTGATCCGGATCAATGCGTGTTCGGTCATGGTTGAACGTCCGGGGAAGCCCAAGATGGAATATTCGATCATCTCGGCCCGGTTCGACGACGCGGAAAAATGCGGTCGCGTCGGTCTTCGAACCGCTGAGCAAATCAGGTCACTGATCGTCACCCGGCGATCGCTACTAAGCGTCGCCTCGCCCCCGCGCGCGAGTGAGGCGCGGCTTTTCCAGTTTCTGCATAGCTTTTGCGAAATCGCGCTCACCTATGGCAAATGCGATCCGAGGCATGCCGGGACCCTGATCGTCACAGCAACCGACGTAAGACGTTGGCGCCGCGGTTATTCACAGTCAGAACCGCTGTGGACGTGGCAGGGTATCGACAGTACAATCACACCCGTTCCCCGCCGAATTGATCCATTGCCTGGCTTATGCGCTTCGGCAGAAACGCTCGAACGCTTCGCGGGTGCATAGGTTCTGGAGATGTTCCTCGTCCTGATCGTGCGCGAGATGACGAAGCACCAGCTTGAGCAGTTCCCATTCGGTGGCGCGGTTGCGATTGAACCACGACGCCTCCGCAATATCGTCATAGATGTGGAGAACGCGCCTGGCGGTGACTGGATCGAGATCTCTCAGGAGCATGGTGGGAGAGGCCGCTTTTCGAACATGGATTACATCCCTATGGTGATGCGAGAGCTTCGCTCGTCTTCGATGAGGCAGCACAACAGGGGTGCTGATGTCTTCGCATGACGGACGAATATCGCATGCCGTTGCTATCGCCCCTCGGCTTGCTCGTCCTTGATAAATCTCAATCTGGCCGGAGCGGTACTCGAACTGATACAGATCAAAACCGTCCGTCAGAATTCATGAGAAGGGTGGCAGACAATCAAGGACCGGATTTGATGAACCTGCCGACATTCGTTATCGCCGTCTTCACGCTGCTGATCCTTCCTGGCCCCACCAATGCGGTTCTGGCCTTGGCGTCGACAGCGCTGACTGTCTGGCGGTCTCTGTCGCTCATCGCCTCGGTGGTGCTCGCCTATCTCGCAATCATCGTTCCGGTGTCGAGCATCGCCGCCCCGCTCCTTAATGGCCATCCAGGCATCGCCTGCATCGTCAAGCTCGCTTCGGCGATATGGGTTCTCTATCTTGCGCTCAAGCTATGGGTTCCGGCACCGGCGGGCGGCCAGGACACGCTCGGTCCCGGTCAGCTCTTCATCACCACGCTGCTCAATCCCAAGGCCATCATCATCGGCCTCACCCTTGCGCCTGCCGTCCAGGCGGGAGTGCCCGCAGCGATGGTGGCATTCGTCTGTTGCGCAACGGTGACGTCGGCAACATGGCTTGGTATTGGCGGTCTGCTTGTCGGGCGCCACGCGCAAATGCCACCTCTTGCGCGGCATTGCGGTTGCGCGGTGCTGGTCGCCTTCTCCCTGACACTTGCCGTCAGCGCTCTTTGGACCTGATACCTGTGTGAGATTTTCATGCCGGATAGCGCGGCCTTAAGACACCTATGAGCCATCGTTCACGTGGTTATGCAGCGCCGGTGACTGTCTGCTGGCGTGACCTTTGGCGCGCTTCGACGGTGGGTCTCTCCGGGTCCCTAACGCGCCTTCATAAACGACCACACCGAGATAGCGCTCGCCCGTTTAGTCCCAGATATGCACAAAAATTGCGACAACCAATCATATATGACATGTCAAATTCAGGTCAGCCGTCCCGCTGACGCACGGACCCACATAAGGAATCCGCTAGCCTTCGGACCTATCATCTCGTCTCGAGTATCCTCTCCGATTTCAGCTCGCGCAGAGCTTCTTCAACGCATTCTCCACTCCCTTGCGAAGGGCAGCCGAGATCTCGGGTTCGAATGTTGTGACAACGTCACCAAACTCGCCGCCGGCCTCAATGATCTCGATCGAACTTCCGCTCATGACACAGGTGGCAAGATTGGCCTGCAGGTGAATTCGAGCCTTTGCCGAAAAACCGCCCTGGAGAGGGGCATCGTCCGATGTCCGGCAGGCGAGCGTGCCGAGTGCGCTTGCCTCGGCCAAATCTCTGTCAACCCGGATTTCAAGCGTGTCGATCCTAACGAAGTCGAGCTTATCGATGCCCAATTGGATCTTCACGCCCAAGACCGATTGCCTGACCTTCAAAGGCTTGCAGGGCTGGGCTGCCGCAATCGCTCGTTCGAGAACATTGGCGGCGGATGCCGGCGAGCTCAAGAAGGGGGTGACGACGATGACCGCTATGAACGCCATGCACCTCAGAAGGTGCCTGGCGTTCCGGTATGTCATGGCCTGACGTCTCAGGTCGCCGGGCGAGCCTGTCAAGCCAGACCCCATCTTCGAACGAATTTCAAAATGATCGACACGCATGCTCATCCTCAGGTCGAAGTGTGTCTGGCGACATCAGAATACAGCGTCCTTATGCAAAGGGAAGAATGTTGCATCAGGTCCCTAAATACCCGGCTCCAGCGTAGCGGCAGGCATCGGTTTCCCAAATCTATCGCCGGAGAAACTTCGGCCCGATCGCGACAAACGTGGCTGTCAGCAATGGGGAGCGAACTGTGCTATGGCACAAAACCGCCGATGTCCCGGCTGTCAGCCAGAGCAATCACCACACCCTCTCATCGCAACACTACTCGCAGTTGCCTCATCGAAGCGCGCCGGATGGTGGTTTCGGAAGGGACAAGCGCCAGGAACGCGGCCAATGCGGTCTCCTATGAAGGAGTCTCGCAGTCCGAGCGCGAACACGCAAGAACCCGTCGCCGCATAATCGTCCCTGCGACGTCTTCCCAGGTGGATCGTGTATTTGTCAACAGAGGCACGTCGCCGTTCGGTGAGATCGTCAAGGCTGGCGCTCCCGCAGGCAAACAGCAGGCGGGCAGAGCAATGCCCGGGGTCTGGCACTGTCTCCGCCCGTCCCTCGATCGGCGAGGCCGGTCGATCTCTTATGCCTGTTCCAAACCGTCGCAGAGCGACTGCGACACCCACGCTAACCCTTCCGTCAATGCGTCATTGCAGGCTTTGGCTTCCTTTCCGTCCATTGCGGCGGAGCGCCGTACTTTGAAGCGACCACCCCAAGCAGCCCGGGTGCGCGGCCGAACGCATCGCAGGCAGCATATTTCGGCTTTCCGCCGAGCCAGGACCGAGCGCGTTGTCTTGACGGAAGTGAGAGGTTCAGTCCCTTCGGTTCCTTTCCGGCGATCAGCACCCGCGAAAAATCACCGGCAAATTTTGTTGCGAGGCCATAAGCGTCCCCGACCTCGGAAACGCGGGGATTGTCCTGAATGGAGTTGGCGCCACGTGCCCACAGCATTGCGGCATTTTGCATTCCAGTGGCGTCGAGCGCTTCGGCTTCGATCGCCAGGCCACCGAGGCCGAAGGGGAGGCGCGGCACGCTCACAGGCAAGGCAAAGCCCGAACCAACGCTGACGACGGTTGCGACCCCGGCAACGGCCTTGTTGGTCGGAACGATGTCCGCGACGACCGAACGGACGGTCAGATCTGCCGGCTGGCCGGCTGGGACCATCTGGTATTTGTCGCTTAGCGCCACGCACAGTGCCCGGTCGAGAGCGTTGGAAACCAGAGACCGGTCGGCCTCGGACTTGATTTTGGACGCAGCGCTGAAGGAAAAGACAGTCGGAACGATAGCGACGGTCTTCACCCGTGCCAGTTGCTGCCCGTCGACGTAGAGCCGTTTCTTGCCGAGCGTCCCCTTCGATGGACCGAGATTCGTGTAGGAGGCCAGCGTTCCCGCCTCCTTGAGCGGCACGGCAGCACACCCGGAAACGGTTGCCGTTATCAGTAAGGCAATAAACGCCAGGAGCGATGCCCTGGACTGCTGGTTGAAAAGCGGTTGGTTGAAAAATCGACGACGTGAATGCGAATTGCTGGGCATGTTTCTCGTTGGCCTCTGGTCATGACGATGACCGGACACTCGGAGCAAACAATTGCTACACCATTACATGGTCCACCGTTTGCTGCATTTGGATGCAGGATCGATACTTCTGTTCCCGACGAACCGCGTTCATTCCCGAATTTTCCGCAGAAGCGGATCGCATTCGGCGGCGATATAGACATTGGAAGCGCACCGAAGGAGCCCGCGGCCTGAAGCTCGATCACAAGACCGGCTCGCTGACGCCGGGCAAGGAAGCCGACATCATTCTGCTCGACGCCAATGCAATCAACGTTGCTCCGCTGAACCATGTGCCCGGCGCTGTCGTAACCCTTATGGAGCGATCGAACGTCTCGACGGTTCTTTGCGCCGGCAAGGTCCGCAAGTGGCAGGGCGCTTTGCTTGGTCACGACATTGCCAAGCTCAGGGTCGAACTGGAAGGAAGCCGCGACTATCTGATTGAAGCGGCAGGCATCAAACCACGTTATTTCTGAGCAGCCCAAGCAACGAGTGGCTCTTATTCTGCTCACTCAATCGCGAGTGGGCGTCAACAGAATTGTCGACGCCGCCACTCCTTCGTCTCCTGGCGCCGGAAGCTGAATAGTTATTTGGCTGAGCGGGTGAGCTCCCCTGCGGTTGGCAGGAGAGTTAACATTTTCAAGCCGAAGATTGGTTCAGAACGAAAGACGCGTTCCCGATCAGCCGCCAAGTACAAATCGAGAAAATGCGAGGGAATTCTGCGCATCCTCATCCATCTTCGCTTCGTCTGCGCCGTCAGTCAGGTCCCGCCAGACCCGAATGTCAGAGCCAATCGTACCACCGGTCTTGACGAATGGTTCCATGACGACAGCGCCACTGTAGTCGATATCGCGGAGCGCGAGGCCTATCTCATGCCAGGGTATTCTGCCTTTCCCCGGCACCCGGCGATTGCTCTCTCCAGTGTGGAAATGACCTAGCAAGGGGCCAGCGGTGCGGATGGCATCGCCGAAACTGTCTTCCTCGATGTTCATATGGAAGGTATCGAGCATCACCTTGACGTTTGATTTGCCGACGTCCTTTACGAAGGCAACGCCTTCGGCGGCAGTGTTCAGGACGTGGTTTTCGAACCGGTTCAGCACCTCGAGGCAAAGGTTTATGCCCAGGTTGTTTGCGAAGTCTGCAATGCCGTGAATGCCCTCGACACCACGCGCCCGATCACCGGCTTTGTCGATCGGCTGCGAGTAATCAACCGGCCAGTACGAGTGGAGTGCACCGCCGATCGTCTTGATATCAAGCTTGGCTACGTTGGTGAGAGTTTGCTCGAAAAACGCCTTGCCAGCTGCCCGTACCGCACTGTCAGGCGACGACAGGTTTTTGGACCTGGAAGGACCGATCCCCGCGGTCAGAATGATACCGTTGTCCTTCGCGCTCTGCTTGATCGCTGCGAGATCTGCATCGCTATATTCATTGATGTGATGCGCGGCGACTTCGAGAATGTCGAACCCGAGCTTCGCCACCTTTTCGACGTACGGGCCAAACTTGGCGCTCCATTCATGCTCCCAGTAGGAGTAGTAGATTCCGTATTTCATAAGAGTCTCCCTTAGGTTTCAGCTGTATTGGTTGGTGGCTGGCAGGACCGCGGCGCCGACGAAGGCGGCAACGAGACCTTGAGCCGAAGCAGCGAACCGAAAGCCGTTCGGTCCGACATGGCTAGTTGTTGTCGATGCGTCGGTCGGGCTCAGCACTGCCAGAGATGATGGCAAGACCGTTTGGCAGATCGTTCTCTTCGACCTTGCGATTGATTTCCGTCGGATCGAGCCCGAAGGACCGCCAGCGATCCTGGAGCCGTTTGCGTAGATTGTCCTCGCTGACATCCACGAAGACAGTGAAGTCAAAAATTGGTTTGAGCCTGCCCCACGGCGCTTGTCGGGAAAGAAGGTAATTCCCTTCACAGACAATGATATCAGTTGATTGCGGGATTAGACTTCCACCGGCACGGGCGATTTCGATCGAACGATCAAACACGGGGACGGCGACGACGTCGTCTTCGTTTGCCTTGAGTCGCTCAAGCATCCGACGGAACCCGTGCGCGTCGAAGGTGTCGATGGCTCCCTTAAACGGCCGTCGGCCCATCTGTTCCAAGACGACATCGTCGTAGTGATAGCCATCCATGGGGAACAAAGCCGCATTGACACCATGATCCGCCTTGAGCCGTTGCACGATCCGCTCGGCAAGAGTTGATTTTCCCGAACCGGGTGCACCTGCAATGGCGATCAACACTCTCTTGCCGCCACTTTCAGATAGCCGTTCAGCGGCGACCCTCGCGATCTCACTCGCGTTTTCTTCAATATTGCTCAAGGAACTCCTCCCTTAATTTCGGCCTGGCGCACTAAGGCCTATGCGCCAAAGCCTTGCATTCCGTATTGCGCAGCCTTGCCGCGCAGAAACGAGAGACCGCCTCCCATGACTTCCTCTTCGTCGCGAGCAACCGGACGCCAGGTGGAAATGTCGCCGGCCATCTCGCGCGGCATGCTGACAAAGCTCTCCAGGACAAGAGCGCCTTTGAAGCCGATTGCTGAATGGGCAACGAAGATCGAATCCCAGGGTACGTTGCCTGCACCGGGGGTTCCGCGATCGCTTTCCGACATGTGCATGTACTTGAGGTGATCGCGAGCGGCGAGAATGCCGTTGGCGGCCCCCTTTTCCTCAATGTTCATGTGGAATGTGTCCAGATGGACGAAGACGTTGTCCATTCCGATCCGCTCGACCAGCGCCGCGGCCTGCTCCGCGGTGTTGACGAGATGGTTTTCGTAGCGGTTTACCGCTTCGACGCCGAGCTGGATGCCCTTGGACTTAGCGCGTCGCGCCGCCGCCTCGAGGGCGCGGGTAAGGTTGTCGTACTCAGCCTCGGTTGGCAGCGAGCCGGTTCGTTCGTTGGTACCACCAAACGTCACTCCGGTGAGTGCCTCAGCGCCCATCTCGGCGGCCTTGTCTATTGCTACTTCAAGATGGCGGATGGCGGCCTCTGGTCGCTTTGAGGCCCAAGCCGCCTCAGGAAGCACGAGCGAGCATGCTGCCCTGATCCTGTTCTTTGCCAAAAGCGAACGGGTGTGCTCGGCGTCTACAGAGGGTGCGTCGACCAATGGGATTTCAATGAACCCGAGCTGGTACTTCTTTGCACCGGCAATGGCCCGCTCCGCTCCTGCGCGGTCCCAGTTCATTGTCCACATGCTTGCGTGAATTCCAAAACCCTGCACGGTTCATCCCTTCTTTCTGCGTGAAGCCCTGTAGGCCGAAACGATGGTTCTGGCGGCCATGACCACGATCATCAGAACGCCCCAGAGCGCGGTTGCGAGATGTTGATTTGCCCCCATCAGGTTGAGACCCGATGACAGGAGTTGGAGCACGATGAGTGCAACGAAGACCGGCAGCACGCGGCCAAAACCGCCAAACGGATTGATCCCGCCCAGAAATGCAGCAAGCACCGTGATAAGTAGGTAAGATTCGCCGTGTCCGACGCGGACGGAATTGAAGCGGGCAAGCATGATCACCCCAGCAACGGCGCACATCAGCCCGGACAGCATGTAGACAAGGACCAGGATGCGACGGGTGTTCAAGCCGGAATAGCGAGCTGCCTCGATGTTGGAGCCGATCATCAGCAAGCCGAAACCGAGCTTGAAGCGCGTCAGCAAGAGCTGCCATAGACCAACACAAACGATGAAGATCATCAGCGGGATCGGGAAGCCGAATATCTGTCCGTGCCCGATCGGAGCGATGAAGCTCGGAAAACCGGAAACGTCCCCGCCTCGTGTGAGAAACTCCCCCAGGCCGCGCAGGAAGATCATCATCGACAGCGTCACAAGGATCGGATGGGCACGCGTATAGGCGATCGCCGCACCGGTCATCAGTCCCGCGGCGCCACCGGTGGCAAGCGCAGCCAAGATGCCAAGAAGAAAGGCGAACGGAGGCGCATCCACTCCGCCGTATGATTGCATCACCCACGCAGCGGCAAGACCCGACAGATTGGCGGTGAATGTAACCGAGAGATTGATGCCGCCAGTCAAAAGCGGAAGCAGCATCGCCAGCGTAAGGAGGCCCAGTTCAGGAAGCTGGAATGCGACGGAGCCGAACGTTGCAGCGGAGATGAAGTTGTTTGCTGCAAGACCGAAGATGATCATTACGGCCAGGAAGGCGATGGCCGGACCCATCATATCAGCGCCGAAGGTGGCATTGAACCTTTGAGCCATGGCTTTCATTGGTGTGTGCTCCCTCTGCTGGTGCCGCCCTTGGCAAGGAACGGCAGGAGCTTGTCGATCCGTGCGGAAGACAGCGTGATGGCGATGAGGATGATCGCACCGACGATCATCTTGAATGCGAATGGCGAGACACCCATGAGGTTAAGGCCGTTCTGAGTGATCGAAACCATCAGCACACCCAGGACACATCCGATGACGGACCCTTTCCCGCCACCCAGCCGGGCCCCACCGAGAACTGTGGCGGCCAGGACATCGAGTTCACGACCATAGAGAGCGTTGGGAACGACTTCTTCGGCGTAGTGGGCCTGCATCAGTCCGGCGATACCCGCCATGAGGCCCAGCCAGCCGAACGAGATGTAATGCATGGCCCCGATGTTGATACCGAAGCGGCGTGCACCCTCGGGATTGTCGCCGAATGCGTAGAGCTGACGTCCAATGGTCGTGCGGGAAATCATGAACCAGGTTGCCACGCAGCAGAGGATCATGACGACGACTGGCAGAGTAAGCTCCACCCACGAGCCATCGGCCATCTCGTGTTCGTAGAACACAACCCGTGTGGTCAGCCACTCAGGCAGGTCGTAAATCGACACGCCCTTGGTGAAGAACATCAGGAGCCCGAAGAAGATGTTGAACGTGGAGATCGTCGCGACGATTGAGATGATGTGAAGCCGATAGACCAGAGCTGCGTTGATCAGACCAAGGCCGATCCCAACGGCTCCAGCGATGATGAAACCTTCGGCCCAGTTTCCGCCGCCCAATGCACCCAGTGCGAGCGCGGTCACGTATTGGACCACCGACGCGGCAACGGCGAAGGAAATGTCGATCCCGCCTGAAATCAGGACTACGAGAAGTCCGACGGCGAAGATGATGTTGACGGCCGAGACGTTCAGCACGTCGAATGCATTCGAAACCGTAAGAAACCGGTCAGTTCCAAAGGACAGTCCGACGCATAGCACGATCATGACCGCCAGAAGCGTGGATTCTGTTGTGTGTCCAAGGATCAATCTACGCATAGACGGCGGCCTCCAGTTCGGCGAGCGACACGCTTCGGGGGTCGTAGGTCGCGTGGATTTTGCCTTCCACCATGTGAATGATGCGGTCGGCGTTGAAATACACCTCGGGGGGTTCGTCGGAGATCAGGATGATCGCCAGGCCCTGGGCCGCCAACTTGCGCACGATCTCGAAGATGCCAGCGCGGGCACCGACATCGACGCCAACGGTTGGCGCATCGAGGATCAAAATCTTGGGACCGATGGCCAGCCACTTGGCGATTGCCACGCGTTGTTGGTTGCCGCCGGAGAGTGTTCGAATCGGGTCATCCGGCGTGCCAATCTTAATGCCCAGCGCCTTAATCCAATGGTCGACCACGCTCGCCTTCTTGGGCGGCGAGATCATGCCGCCCGACAGAAGCTTATCGAGCGATGACATGACCAGGTTGTCAGCGATTGACTGCGGCTGGTTGAGGCCGAGTGACAGCCGATCTTCGGAGAGATAGGCAATGCCCGCGCGGATGGCGTCTCGGTTGGAGCCAAAGTGAGCGCGCTTGCCCTCGATGGTGATTTCACCCGCTTGAGGGCGGTGCATACCGAAGATCGTCAGCGCAAGTTCAGTACGGCCAGCACCCAACAGGCCGGTTATTCCAAGGGTCTCACCGCGACGCAGGTCAAACGTGATGTCCTCGAACTCCCTTGCGCGAGTGAGCCCGCGGACGGAGAGGATGACGCTTGCGTCGTCATGGTCGGCGGCAATCACGGAACTGTCGAAATTCCGGCCCGTCATAAGCTCCGTCACGCGGGACTGGGTCATCCCCTCTCCCGGGAAAACGCCGACGAGCGAGCCGTCGCGAAGAACGGTCATTCGATCGGAAATCTCGAGTACTTCCGCAAGACGATGCGAAACAAAAACGACCGCGACACCGGATGCCGAGAGGTGTCGAACGATGTCGATCAGGTAGTCGGTTTCGGACTGTGTCAGCGATGCGGTCGGCTCATCCATGAAGACCAGTCGAGCTTCGCCGACCAAGGCGCGGGCGATGGCGACGATCTGGCGTTGCGCGATCGGCAATTCCTTGAGCGGCTTATGAAGGTCGATGCTGACACCGAGCCGCGCCAGTGCCTTTTCGGCCGCATCCACAATCTTCCGCTTATCGACCAGGCCGTACTGTCCGTTGACCGCGTACTGAAACCCGATGTTTTCGGCGACGGTCATCTCCGGGAAAAGCGCGAGGTCCTGCCAGATGACCTGAATACCCAGCGATTGCGCCAGCGTCGGTGTCATTGCCGTGATTGGCTGGCCGTCGAAAAGGAATTCAGCACCATCCTGCGGCTTATAAACGCCAGTGATGACCTTGATCAGCGTGCTCTTGCCGCAGCCGTTCTCACCTGCAAGGCAATGCACCTCGCCGGGATTGACCTCGAACGAGACCCCTTTCAGAGCCCGCACACCGCCAAACGTAACTTTGATATTCTTGAGTGAAAGGAGCGGTACAGCGCTCATAGCATATCCCCCTGATCAGCCGCCCGCTCGGCGGGGTGCGCAGGTGCCTAAAATCTCGATTGGGGGGTCGCGAGGAGCATGTCCCACGCGACCCCGGCCTGGGCTTGGGGAGGGTCAGAGGCCCATGGCGACCAGCTTGTCGATGCTTTCCTTGTTGATGGTCAAAAGCTGGTCGACGATGATCGTGTTGCCTTCGGGGTTGATCTTTCCGAGACCTTCGATGTCATCACCGGCCTTGGGAACTTCGCCCTTGGAGATACGGTCCGCAAGGGTCACGAAGACCTCGCCGGCTTGTTTGGGATTCCACATGAACCCGCCGGTCAGAGCACCCGACTTGATGAGCTTGGCGCCCTGCCCTGGCGAGAACGGACCGATCACGAACACCTTGCCGTCCTTGCGACGCTCTTCTACGGCGCGACCAGCACCGATTGGACCCTGCGAACCGAATGCCAGGAAGCCCTTGAGGTCGGCGTTCGCGGCCATCAGGTCGAGAGCCGTCGAGCGGCTCTTGTCGACGTCCTCGGCAACGCCGTAGCGGTCGCCGACGAGCTTCATATCAGGATAATTCGCTTTTATGTATGCGATAGCGGCATCAGCCCAGGCATTGTGCAGCGGAACGGTCAGCGATCCAACGAAGACCGCATAAGAGCCCTTGCCACCCATCTTTTCTGCAAGGAGCTTGCCATGCGCTTCGCCAAAGCCCTTGGCGGAAGCAAGTTCGAAGTCCCAGTCAGCGCCGACCTGCTTCGGCGATTCATGGGTGATGACCTTGATTCCGGCTTCCTGGGCCTTCTTGAGAACCGGCTCCAGAACCTTGGCGTCGTTGGGTACGACACCGATGAAGTCGACCTTCTGGGCGATCAGGTCTTCGATAGCACGAACCTGAAGAGCCGGATCGGCACTGGTCGGACCGACCATGAAGCCTTCGACACCGAGCTTGCTGCTCTGCTCCTTAATGCCGGCCTCCATGGCATTGAACCACGGGATACCGCCGATCTTCACCACAACACCGATCTTTGGTCCAGCGAAGGCGACGGATGCGAGAAGTGTCAGCGAGAGGCCGAGCGTGACTGCGAGCATTCTCTTCATGGATTTTCCTCCTCCAAACACGGTCAAAGGAGATGCGCCACACGAGCCCCATGCTTGTGTGCTAAGCGTTTTCGGCTCCATGATAGAACCTCCTCCCCTGCCGCTTTCCTCAAAGCGCCCATCCTTTGCACAATCGTTATTGCTTTCTTGCACAATCGATGGTGCAATAACCATATCACTAAAAGGCCTTTCGTCAAGAGGTTCGATTGTTCTAGATAGTGAAGATCGGTGAGGAGATTCGGGGATGTCGGAAAAAGAGCAAAAGAAAGCAACGATTTACGATTTATCGGTGGTGTCCGGCGCATCCCCGTCGACCGTCAGCGCTGTACTCAACGGCACCTGGCGTAAGCGGCGCATTTCCGAAGAAACCGCTGACAAAATCATGACGCTTGCAAAAGCGCACCGCTACACGGCGAACCTTCAGGCCCGTGGGCTGAGAAGCTCGCGCTCCGGCCTTACTGGGCTGCTCCTGCCCGTCTACGATACCCGCTTCTTCTCATCGATGGCACAGACGTTCGAAGCGAAAGCGCGCCAGCGTGGGCTGGTGCCCATGGTCGTTTCGGGACGACGCGACCCCGAGGAGGAACGGCAGACAGTCGAGTCGCTGATCGCATACTCCATCGATTCCCTCTTCGTTGCCGGCGCGACCGATCCAGACGGCGTTCATCAGGTCTGCCTGCGAGCAGGTGTGCCGCATGTGAACATCGACTTGCCGGGCAAATACGCCCCGTCGATTATCTCCGACAACCGGCAGGGGGCGGAGATGCTGACGAGCGCGATAATCCGGCATGCCGAGGGGATGGGGCCGCTTGCCCCCGAGGATGTATGCCTTTTCGGTGGGCGCGATGACCACGCAAGCCGCGACCGAGTACTCGGCTTCCACGCGGTGAAGCAATCAATTTTCGGCGATGACGTCCCGAAGGACGATATCGAGACCACCGGATATTCTCCGGGGATGACCGCCCTCGCCTTCGAGCGCTTCTATGAGAAACATGGCAGGCTGCCGCGCTGCTTCTTCGTAAACTCGTCGATTAATTTCGAGGGGCTCTTACGTTTCATGGGACGTCACGATGGCGAGGCCTTTGGCGACATTGTTGTGGGATGCTTCGACTACGATCCGTTCGGGTCGTTTCTTCCGTTCCCCGTTTACATGATCAAACCAAACGTCTCGGAAATGCTCGATCGAGGGTTTGATTTGCTGGGGGAAGATGCACTGCCCGAGATCATCATGATCGAGCCGCAACTCGTGCTGCCGCGTACGGCGCTTGAAGGGCCTCTCGACGCCATCAAAGACCCAACGCCCGCTTGACGGCCTGCCGATCATTCGATCGTCTGCTGCCCTGAATTCACGAATTCAAGCTGAGATTTGGTTCGCCTTCCACCGAAAACAATGTGCTTCGATTGGCGGGATGGCATCAATGTTGCATGGCGAAGACAGGGCCACCGGGCAGCCAATGTCGATGCTCCGCTCGGTGGACGCCATCCGTCGGCGGCGCGCCCGCCCTCGTCATCGATCAGCTTCCTCGCCTATCCTGGGAAAGAGTTGCAAAACATTTGAGCCACTCGTTTGCACCTCAGCGCCAATTTTTTGGCGAGCGGAGCTACGTTCGCCTGCACTCTGGATCGCCGAGACGAACCCCTGCCGTTGGCGGTAGTAGTCCGGTTTGGCAGGAAGGGTCAGGTCAAATTCCTCGAGCATCCGCTCGATGATGTCCATGGCCTCTGCCGCCAACCCCGCATACCCTTGCTGGCGTCGCTCGAAGAATCCATCATAGCCTGGGCCCGAAAGGTCCAGGCTATCCAACGCATATGTGAGGTTCTTCACACGGTTCGAGAGCCACAGGATTTGTTCTGAAAGTTCGGCATTGAAAAGGGCCCAATTGACTTCCCTGGGAAGGACAAGCGTGGGCTCCGGAACGTGAAAAGTAAACTCGCCCTCGTCCATGGGATTGAATTCGGGCGTGTCGTGAACGGCCGCGTAGCTTGCTCCGACAAAGTCATCAAGCGCCAGTACCGTCATCATTGCGAGATTTCTTGCCTCGGCTTTCGGTCGCCGATCCAAACCGCTCTTCGCAAGTCGAATGATGGACGGAACCAAAACGCCGACAGCTAAACTGCCAGCCCCGATGAACGCCCCCATTGCCATAATACCTTGGGCGGATTCGAAGAACTGCGTCAATATTCACCTCGTTGGGTGTGAGATGTGAGTTGCGTCAATAAGCGCGCGTAGACGGAATCAGCACTTTCAACTCCAGTTTGCCTTGAACCGAAGAAATAGGAAACCGCCTTGGTAGGAGCTTCGGTGAACGTCTAAGTGTCAGCATATCAAGTGAGGCTAAGCCCACTGGCTTTCAAGGGGCCGTCTTCCGGGAATTGGCCAAAGCAAGACCGCTGTCCCTAGAGTACGAACGCTATTGAGGGCTTCGTTTTCATGCGCGGAGTCGTCGTTTGCGCTCCAGTCCTTAATCCTCTTCTTGCCCGGAGGCGGTATGCGGAATGAAATATGCCGGGAAACGTCGATCCAAGCCGACGATCGGCAGACCTCAAATTGGCGAGGAAGGTTCCAGCGGCGCTCGATACAAAAGCACCCGACCGCTTGGCATGAGTTGGGAGAGGAAATAGAGGTCGCGGACGTTGCCGGTCAACACGCTCGCACCGAGCTGGCGCGCCTCGAGGAAAGCGAGGGAACGTTGTTGAGCAGCGTTTCTTACAGATATTCGCTACGTGTTCCACAAATCTGGCCCCCACATCATGGGACGTCATCAGTGTCACAACGTCAGCCAACAAATTGAGATTTTTGTTTCAGAGGCCCTGCGGAAACCGAAGTGGCTCGACGCGCTCCTCGCGCAGAGCCGGGTCGCAGACCAGCGAGAGGGCGCAAATGCCAGCCTCGAGGGCAGCGTTGAGAAGGCTCTGCCGGAACTCCTCCGGGCTGACTTCCCCGATCAGCGCATCAGCGCAAGCCTTGACGGCTATGACGTAATCCTCTCCATCGTCGAGAGGCCAATCTTCTATGAGAACACGCGCCGCGTCGGTCAGGTTCCGGACGATCATTTGCGGCTGACTGTTGTGAAATTTTAGTCCGATCGGCGCAAAGGCCGAATATCTATTCGCTGCCATGCCTTCACCCAGTCCATTGAGAGCGTCATTATACACGACGAAACCGCGCTTGTATTTCAATTAGTTAAAACAGCGTTAACGTGGCGAGAGTTGCTGATTGCCCCCGCAGAATCGCGGACACCGAAGGAACCCGACGGCGGCACCGTAAGCATTCCGTCGTGGGGGGTCGATCGTATGCACGCGCTGACTTCTCAGGTGATCGCGTGTTGTCGGGCTTGCTGTAGGAGAGATATGAAATGGCGCTAAGAAGCCGGAATATGCCTCATCGCCGAGCGTCGCAGTATGTTGATTTATGCATAGGCAGTTTGCGAAAGCGGCATTTGTCATTGCAGCCGAGCGGCAGTAAAGCACGGCCCATGTTGACGGCCTGCCGATACGTCGGTGTTTGCCGTCGGTAGCAACACACGGGCGCTCCCTGATCAGGTCGAGCGCCCGTTTTGTTTGAGCCGACTGGACGCTTCGCAGGTACTCGATCAACAAGGCATCAAGCGAGAAAAAGAGCGCGGCCCGTGGCCGCTGCAGGATTGGCAGCGTTCGCCGAAAGCGCGATGCGTAGGCGATCCCCTCCGCATTGTCTGCTTATCTCCTCTCCCCGCCGTTGCCCACGAGCCTGCGGAGCAGGAGCCCCAGGCTCCTGCTCCGCAGGCTCACTTCACGGAAGATCAAGAGAGGAGGTTATGACTGAGACAGAATAAACCAGAGCCCATCACTGCCCGCTTGCTGCAGCGAGCGGCCGTTCAACATCATCAAACCTTCAGATGAGGTAATCCAAATACGTCCATCATAGTTCGCCTCCCACCGGACGTGTGCTGCGCTGAGCGCCGGCGGCACCAGACCAACCGCCCCGATCGTCAACATTCTGCCCCGATCTCGAAGATTGCATTGGCCCTGGCCCTTGTGGCAGAGACGAGAAACATCGTTGAAAGCGCCATGGCGGTTTGTCGGGCCAACGCCGAGAGACCGCTCACCTGTGTCGACAACCATTTTAGAGCTGATGCCCACATGGACCCATTGATGACCGCCTCGATTTATACCGACTATGTTCATGATTTGAAGGCGACGCTGGACGACCTTTATGAACGGCCAGATCGATACCAGACCTTCGACCTTCACATCGAGCTGGCGATGGGTGATGCCCTTCTCGTTTATCAGACAAGACGGCAAAAGGGGCAAACGGATACGATCGCCTATGCCCGAACGCCAAAAGGCAACACGCAGGTTTCGCCGGCCACTGCCTATCAGCGGGTTTCTGCCTTCTTAACGATGCAGAACCATATTGCTCTGACGGGCGAACCCATGATCGGCCTCAACGCGGAATATCCGCACGCTGTCATCAGCTTCGAGCACAGGGCCAAGGGCGCGCCATTCAAGAGTTCGATGAAGATGATCTTCGTCGGGGTCAATGACGCAGACGACGCCAGCCGTTATCGTGCAATAACGAAAGAACCCGCTGCCATCGTCACCACACGACCGCACCATTCGGTTAGGCTCTGGGAGTGGAAGTAAGCGCCAAGAAACGGTGCAACATATCCAAGCTCCGCACCGTGCTGCGCCTCCAAACCGCGTTTACTGCCAGTACAAGCTAGCGTGCAAAGAAATTCGATCAAGTTGCGGCGAGCGGTCGCAACCTCCTCATCTCCGTCGAAACCAGAGCCAAGGCATCGAAGTTCCTTTCGCAATCGGGCCGCGGCCGGCTCTCGCCATATGCCGACCTCGCCGCTTCGCGCTTCCGATGCGTGGAAGATCTTCATATCCGGCGAGGCAGGCCATGGTGACCGACCAGGAAGGCGGTAAGCACTGACCGGCTCTCTTACCGCACGGCATCGCAGGGTGAGGACAACGGCGATTATCCCTTTTTGCGCCAGATCACCCAATCGCGACGGGCGCAAAATCCGGGCAAGTGATTACAGGCTTGTTCATCACAGCGTTCCGGCAGCCCATAAGTTCATTGTGCACCGGCCCATCTCTGACCTATACAGGCTGGACGATTGTCCGGAGGACCACATGGATTCCACAGGTAACACCACCCCCGACGACGTCGAAAAGCTCGCAGAGATGCCCCACTTGGCTGAAGCGCTCGAGGCCGAGCAATTCCGTCAGTTTCTGGACCACATTCCCTTCGGCGTCTGTGTATCAAGTCTCGACGGTGACGAGCTCATCATTTTTGCCAATCCTGTCTTCGAGCGATTGGTTGGTCTCGAAGCAGCAAAACTTCAAGGCCAGGGTTGGCATGCGATTACTTCTGAAATAGCACATCAGTCCGACGGCCGTCCTCTGAGCGTAGCAGTTATCGGTGACGAAGAGTATCTCGGGCGGTTTACCGCACGGGTCGGCGAACAAGCGGCGAGTATCGATGCCTGGTCCAACAGGATTCTGGACGATGCGGACAAGCCAGTGTACCGGCTGGTCGCGTTGTCGGAAGTTATCGAGAGCGACCGCGACGAGCGAGCGGCGCTCGCCCAGGAGCTACTGGACAAGGACACTCTGCTAAAGGAACTCCAGCACCGCGTAAAAAACAATCTGCAAATGGTAACGGCGTTGATAAGGCTGGAGGCCCGCAACACGCAGAAGCAAGTCGTGCCAGAACAATTTGAAAGACTGGCCGGGCGCGTCGATGCCCTGGCGCTTCTCTACCGCTCGCTGTCGGAGGACGAAAAGGGGGAGACGGTGGACCTTGGCGTCTATATCAGCCAAATCGCCTCCGCGGTCATGGCCGCCCATGCGACAGAAGGAATCCGGCTCAACCTGAAGGTCGACGCCTGGCCCGTCTCGATCAACGCGGCCATGCCCGCCGGTCTTGTGGTCAACGAACTGATGACAAATGCGCTGAAACACGCCTTCATCGGCAGGGAGTCGGGCGAGATTGCCGTTGAAAGCATTGTCGACGAGACAGGCTGCACGGTCACCGTCGCCGACAATGGAATCGGACTTCAGCCCGGAACGGTCTGGCCAAAACCGGGCAAGCTCAGTGCTTTGATCGTAAAATCCCTGGAGCAGAACGTGAAGGCAAAAGTCGTCATGGAGACCGCTTCGCAAGAGGGTGTGAGAGTGCGCCTGTTTTTTGCCCGGGACTTGGCGATGAACGCCTGAGAAGACGCGGCTGGCGGCTTGTCCACAGTTGCGCCTGAATGGCTATTTTTTTGGGATGGCCAAGGCAAACATAGGTCGTTCCACTTTCAAACGCCCCGCGGCCGCAAGATCACATGTCGATATCCGCAATACCTTGTCATGCGTGCCGACGGATGGTCCGGGGCTGGGCATCAGCGGCCAAAACGAGACTGGTCGGCGGTTCTACATCCTCGTTGCCGGCAACCACGGCAGAAATATATTGCAGTGCGTTCTTCATCCCGTTGATCGTGTAGGGTTTTTCGATTGCCCCGAGAGCCCCGACGAAATCTTCGGGAAGACGCTTGATGTTTCCACTCACGAACACGAACGGTATCTCCGCTTCCGCGAGGCGCCGCCCCACGTCTATTCCAGTGGGGCCGTCCATGAGATGGATGTCGACAAACGCGAAATCCGGGCTCGAAACAGCCAGAAGATCACGAGCCTGATCGCTGTTCATCGCAACGCCAATCACGTCGTGCCCCTCCGTTTCCACTTCATTTTCCAGTTCCATGGCAAGCAGCATCTCGTCCTCGACGATCATCACCCTCATTTTTTATTCTCCTGATGGTCGTCGACAAGTAATGTCACATCGACAATAGTTTTACGGCCCTCGTTGCTTCGCACGATGTGAGCGCCAAGCTGTTGCGCCGAAGCTTCCAGAAGCAGCCGACCATAGTCCGCGCTTTCCGGGTCGGGCTGGACGGGTTCGGCAATATCCTCCACACGGATGCGGAAATGCCCGTTAAGCCGCTTGATCACAACATGGATTTCACCACCGCCGTCGCTCAAGCCGCGTCTGACCGCATCGCCTACCAATTCATTGACGATCAGCGAAAGAGGTGTCGCCTTGACGGCCGGCACATACAGCGGCTGCAGGTCTAGGGTCAGATGAATATCGTCTCGTCCGAGCGCGCCGATGAGATCGGTGACGAGCTCACGGGCAAAATCGGAGACGTCAAATCTCGATATATCGTCAAGTGTGAACAGCTTGCGATGAACCGTGCTGAGCGCTTCCACCCGATTGAGGAGGGCCATTAGGGTTCGTCTCCGGCCCTCGTCTTTCGTTGTCCGGGCCTGCAGCTTAACGATCGAAGCCATCGTCAAAAGGTTGTTTTTTACCCGATGATCAACTTCATGGACGAGAAGTGTCTTTGCGGCGAGCGCGGCTTTAAGATCTGCGGTGTTCTTGGCTACCTCTTGCTCTGCCTGATGCCGGGCTGCTGCCAATTCGGCCTCGCGGCTCTTCACATCGGTGAAGTCGAGCTGCGAGGCAAAGTAATAGACGATCCGACCCTCATCGTCCCAAACGGGGCTAATGAAGAGAGCGTTCCAGAACGTGCTTCCGTCCTTGCGATAGTTTAGGATGTCGACCGCAACGTCTCGACCTTCACCGACCGCCTCTCTGATGCGCGTCACCGTTGTCTTGTCTGTCTCAGGTCCCTGCAGAAGCCTGCAGTTGCTTCCAACCAATTCTTCTCTCGAGTAGCCGGTGAGCCGCTCAAAGGCGCTATTGCTGAATATGATGGGGTTATCACCCTGGTTGGGATCTGTAACGATCATCGGCATACGCGTCGCTTTAAAAGCAGCCGCGAACGGATCTTCTCGGACATGGCCCGCGACAAGCCTGTCGCCGGCGCTTTGAGCGTCGGTAAGGTATTGATCCTTTTGCCGCATAAGCCTCTCGCACAAATTATGCAGGACCTAACGCTGTATTGAAGGTCTGGTTCCGATGGATGAGGCGCTGCTGCGTGTCGACTGCCGTCCCTTCCCTCGGGCATAGGCGCCTTCAATGCGAGTGGATTTCCCCCTGTTGAATAGGTGTGCGGAAAACTCCTGCTGATCGCGATAGAACGCAAAGTGGCCCTGGCCGTTGCAGCGCTGTCGCCGCATCGTCCTTCGACTTGTCCGGGATTATCCGGTGCTGACCGCCTCCAGTGCTTTCTTCAGCTCTTCCAATCCGTGCGGCTTGGGGAGCAAGGCGGTTCGCGTGCTGTCTGGCATTTCTGGCCCGTGGCTCGCGCCCGTCGCGAAGACAATGCCGATGTCGGGCCATCTGGTCCTGACGTAGCGGCAGAACTCCTCGCCAGACATTCCCGGCAGGCCGAGGTCGGTGATCAGAATATCTGTACCGCCCTCCGCGATCAAAGGTAGCGCTTCCTCTGCAGAACCTGCTTCCAGGACGTCGCAGCCAAGGTCGGCGAGCATGTCGGCAGTCGCCATTCGGATCAGCATATCGTCTTCAACGAGCAGGACGCGCCTTTGCCTTTTTTCCCGCGTTGCCGGCTCCGGGACTTTTCTTTTCGGATTGGGTCTGCCACCAGCAGATGTTGTCCCTCTTTCCATCTCAAGAACCTGGCGGATCTTTCGTGCGAGCGCCTCGCGCGTGTATGGTTTCGAAAGCAGCTGTACGCCTGGGTCAAGCCTGCCGCCGTGAACGATGGAATTCTCCGTATAGCCGGAGGTGAACAACACGGCGATGCCCGGGAGCCGTTCCTTTGCTTTCCTGGTCATCTCGCTGCTCTTGAGCGGCCCGGGCATGACGACATCGGTAAACAGCATATCAATATGGATGCCGCTTTCGATGATGTTCAGCGCAGCAGTCGCGTCTGGCGCCTTCAAGACCCGGTAGCCCAGCTCTTGCAGCATCTCGACCACTGTTGTCCGCACGCCCTCGTCGTCTTCGGCGACAAGGACCGTTTCCGGGCCGCCTTCGACGGGAATGTCGTTCGTTGAGACCTCAAGATCTTCCTGCTGCATGGAACGAGGAAGATACATCTTCACCGTCGTGCCCTGACCAAGTTCGCTGTAGATCTTCACGTGCCCGCCGCTCTGCTTGACGAAACCGTAGACCATGGAAAGGCCAAGGCCGGTGCCTTTGCCTTCCGGCTTCGTCGAGAAGAATGGTTCGAACACCTTCTCGATCAGTTCGGGCGCCATGCCCATTCCGGTGTCGGTGACGGCGACGACGACATATTGTCCGGGCTCGACCTCCTGGTGCTGCCGCGCGTAGGCATCGTCGATATAGGCATTGCCCGCTTCGATGGTCAGCTTTCCGAAACCGTCCATTGCGTCACGCGCGTTGATGGCGAGATTAAGAAGGGCGTTCTCGATTTGCATCGGGTCGACCAGCGTATTCCACAGGCCCCCCGTAACGATGGTCTCGACCTCAATCCCCTCGCCGATGGTCCGGCGCAGCATCTCGTCCATCCCGCGGATCAGCCGGCCAGCATTGACGACCCGCGGATCGAGCGCCTGCCGGCGGCCGAAGGCGAGCAGTTGCGATGCGAGCTTGGATCCGCGATCGACGCCCGCGAGCGCGTTGGTGATCTTACGCTGCGCCCGTTCGTTTCCGACGACGTCCTTGCCAAGCAACTGCAGATTGCCTGCAATCACCTGCAGCAGATTGTTGAAGTCATGGGCGACACCGCCGGTCAGATTTCCGATCGCCTCCATCTTCTGCGCTTGCTGAAGAGCCAATTCGGTCCGGCGCAGGTTGGCGGCAGCCTCCCGCTCTTCGGTTACATCGCGGCCAACCGCATGAATGAACGCCTCATCCGGCACGGCCGTCCAGGAAATGAGCCGGTAGCCTCCATCCCGCTTCTGATAGCGGTTCTCGAAGGAGAACGTCGTCGCACCGCTGCCGAGCCTAGCGACTTGCGAAAGCGTGGCTGCCCGGTCGTCTGGATGAACAAAGTCCATGAACGAACGCCCGACCAGTTCGTCCTCTTCCCAACCGAAGATACTCTTCCACGCCGGATTGACGGCGGTGATGTTTGCCTGGAAATCGGCAACGAGCATGATATCCGTCGACAGCCGCCACATGCGGTCGCGATCGGCGGTCCGCTCCGCCACCCGTTGCTCCAAGGTCTCGTTTAAGGCTTCGAGCTTGGCGCGCGTCTCGCGCTGTTCCTCGATGTCCGTATTGGTTCCGATCCAGCGCACGACTTTACCCTCGTCGTCCTTGGTCGGAACAGCCCGGGCGATGTGCCAGCGGTACCGCCCGTCTGCCCGCCGCAGCCGGAACTCCGTTTCATAGGGCTGATCGGCATCAAGAGCGGCCTGCCAACGCTCAGCTACGCCGGCACGGTCGTCCGGATGGACGATGTCGGTCCAACGGTTGTTATCGAGATCACCTTCATGAACCCCGGAATATTCGTAGACACGCCCGTTGAACCAGTCGAGTTCTCCGTCAGGTTTGGCGGTCCAGACGTGATTGGGGATCGCCTGTGCCAGCGCCTTGAACCGCGCTTCGCTTTCCCGCAGCTCCCGCTCGGCCCGGCGCCGGTCGGTCACATCCTGAACGACTCCGACAAACCGGATCGGATTGCCGTCGCTGTCGGTCTCGAACTCGCCACGCCGGGCAATAAAGCGCTTGCGCCCATTGTCGGCGCGACGGATGCGGTACTCGACGTTCAACGGCGATGTTCCCGTGGAACGGGTGCGCGCGTTAGACCCGATCTCGCGGTCCTCCTCAACCACGAGTTCTTCCACCCGTTCGATGGAGATCTCATCGTCCTCCGGAAGCCCGTAGATCTTGCAGAATTCAGGCGTCGGATTGAGCAGATTGGTGGTGAGGTCAAGCGAGAAGACGCCGACACGGCCCGCTTCCTGCGCGCGCCGAAGCCGAGCTTCAGCTTCCTTGAGCGCTTGTGCCGCGAGGTGCTCCTCGGTCCTGTCTCGCAGCACCTTGACCAGCCCGACCGGCTTTCCCTCGGGGTCTCGAAGAGGACTGATCTCGCCGTTCGCCCAGAAGCGTGCGCCAGACTTGCGCATGTGCCATCGTTCGTGGTGGGCGGTCCCAAGCTCGAGCGCAGCGTCCATTGCCTCACGTGCCCGGTCGGATGCACGATCCTCCGGCGTGAACAGCATCTCCCAATGAATGCCGACAACCTCGTCTTCCGTCCAGCCGAAGATCCGTCGTGCACCCTCGTTCCAGCGCAGGATGCGGCCGTTCAAATCAAGCGCCAGGATCGCGTAGTCGACCGCCCCGTCAAGGACCTGCCGGGTCTCGCGTTCGCTTGCCTTCAGTGCCTCCTCCGCAGCGACGCGGTCCGACACATCCGAGCCCTGCGCGAAGATGCCGACGACCTCTCTATCGGTGCTCAAGATCGGCTGATAGACCAGGTCGACATATTTCCGCTCTACGGGTGCGTCGGCAGACAGCTGAAAGTCGACCGCAAGCGCCTTGCCCTCATAGGCGATGCCTGTCCGATAGACCTCGTCGAGCCGCTCGAAATAGCCTTGCCCGCGAAGATCAGGCAGTGCATCGCGCACGGACATCCCCACCACATCGCGATGTCCGATCAGTTGCCTGTATGCTGCATTCGTCAGTTCGAAGACGTGGTCCGGGCCATGCATCAAGGCAACGAAGCCGGGAGCCTGCGCGAACATCCGACGCAGGCGCTCCTGCTCCCCGTTGCGCCACCGCTGCGCCTCCACCTTGGCGGTTGTCTCGACCACGATTGCCATCACGCCGCACGGCTTGCCATCCTCCCCGATGATCGGCGAGTAGTCGAGGTTCATGAACACCTGTTCGGGATTGCCCGATCGATGAAGGGTCAGTTCCTGATCCTGGTAGGCCAACGTCTTGCCAGAAAGGCCGACTTTCATCACGTTATCGTTGAAGTCGGCGACTTCAGGCCACCCCTCCCGCACCTTGGAACCGAGAAGTTGCGGATGACGGGCGCCGGCGAAGACCGAGTAAGCGTCGTTGTATATCATGATCCCGTCGTCACCCCAGAGCGTCACGATTGGCACGGGCGACTGCAGGATCGTCGTCGTCGTCATCTTGACGATCTGCGGCCATTTTGCCGGAGGACCGAGCGATGTCCTCGTCCAGTCGAAGTTCCGGATCTGGGTGGCTAGCTCGCCGTCGTGAGCGAGAAAGTCGAATGGTTGGGATGTCATGGAATCCGGTTCACTGATGGTCCGGCCTATGTAGGGCACCGGTCCGATTACGGAAAGCTCCGGCAGATGAGTTTCCTTTAAGAGTTCAGAGCGTTGTTGAGGTCATGCAATCCAACCATCAGCATCATGGGTCGGCGGCGAAAGCAGGAAGCCGACCGCTTCATAGAAGGCTCGTGCGTCATCGGAAATCACATGTACGACTACGCCGCGAATTCCAAGGATGTCAGCGGCATTGAGCAGGCGTAAGCCCGCGTCGCGCACGAGCGCCTTACCGATACTGCACCCCCTGGCGTTAAGTCATTGAAAAATGATTCGTTTTAACTCGGAACAATTCGCTGCCGAATCACTTAAATTGTTTGAGTTGCGTCCGGAGTGTCGATGTCATGGCGGGTTCAAGAGCCAATTGGAAGCGCTACAGGTTGGGAGAGGTTTCCTGTCCGATGGCGCTCTATACCGCCGCATCGTCCTCCGAATGGATCGCGGTCAATACGCTGAACCGCAAGACCGGCAACAGGGTCAATCGCGAGTTTATCGACAGCGAGACGGGCGATCCCGTCGAGCGCGAGGATCAGGTCAAAGGGTATGAGGTCGAGAACGGCCAATATGTCGTGACATCGGGGCGATTGACAAGGCATTCTGGATTGCGGTCGAGATCGACGGCGCCGTATTCGTTGGCGACCTCGCGGCCCCGATCATCATCCGTGTCGCACAGACCTGAAGACGCGCTCCGTCTTCTGTCACGATCTTCGCGTGATGCCCGCCCATCAAGGCAATCACTGAAACCTCGCCAGAATGTGAACTACTATTAACTTGAAACACAACAGGCAAAACGCTTTATCCGAGCAATGAATTCGAAGCACTTCATCTGGACAACGAGCATCGCGGCTTTGACGGCATGCTCACATATCGAGCCGCTTGAGACGCCCCTCGCCCAGTCAGCAATCTCGCACCAGGCGCTTTTGACCGATCAAGCGGTGATCGCAGACACAGTCGGTCGCGGTGCTGTCGGTGCAACTGCGCTCGCTTGGGCCAACCCATCCACAGGCAGCGCGGGCGTTATCGAACAAATAGATGCTGGTAACGATGGACCGGACGGATGTCGCGGTTTTGTAACCAGTCGGCAATCACTCGACGGCATGACGCGCGTCGACGGCGTAGCCTGCCCGTCTGGGGATAGTTGGAAACTGGGCGGGCAATAGGGTATCCTACTCCTACCCTAGCGCCTTGGATTATATCCGCTAGAATCGCAGCGGTGGTATCTTCGCTTGAGTGCGAGGTGACCTGGCTCGGTGAGGGAGACTAAATGACTTCATCGCCCCGAAGTGAAGGATCGCGTCATGTTGAATTCCAAAACATTATTCGTGGCTTCGTCTCTGACGGCATTGGCGATTGCAGCCTCCGCCTCCGGGCAAATGCCTCCGCAGCAGCCGGACTCAAGGGCCTTTAAAATTGGTTCCCTCGATTTGGTTTCCTTGCACGACGCCCAGTTCGTACTGCCGAACGACGGCAAGATCTTCGGTGTCGGCCACTCCACAGCGGAAATTGGTGAACTACTAAAGGCAGCGGGTGCGCCCACCGATACCGTCACGCTGAGCGTGGATGCGTTGTTGGTGAAAGAGCCAAAGCACGTGATCCTGATCGATACTGGGGTCGGCGGAGCGCTCCAGCAGTCCCTCGCTCAGACAGGCACCAAGCCGGAAGAAGTTACCGACATTCTGATAACCCATTCGCATCCAGACCACATCGGCGGTCTTGTTAAGGACGGGAAGCTGGCCTTCCCCAAGGCAACGATCCGCATGTCCTCGGCGGAATGGGCATTCGCCAAGAAGAACGCCCAGCTTGCGGACATCGTCAAGGTGATCGACGATAACGTGAAGACCTTCGAGCCGGGCGTGGAGGTTGTGCCACAAATAACTTCGGTCAGCTTAATGGGCCACACACCGGGCCATGTCGGCTATGAAATCGTATCCGGCAAGGGGAAGCTACTGGACATCGGAGACACGGTTCACAGCTCGATCATCTCGCTTGTAGAACCGGAATGGCCAGTTGGGTTCGACAATGACGAAAAAGGCGGCGAGAAGAACCGCATCGACACCTTGAAGAAACTAGCGAAGGACAACGAACTCGTATTCACGCCGCACTTTCCCTTCCCAGGCGTTGGTCGCATCACAGCCGACGGCGATCACTTCTCGTGGGAGCCGAGCCTCCCGGCAGCGAAGTAACTCGGAATTGGGGGCTTGAATTGGATCGCGATCGCCAGCAACCAAGCCTCATCCCGGAACGCGTTAAGTGGCGAGCGTTGACTTCAGACCTGAATGCGACTGGCCATCTCGGACACGTTCGACGGCGGAGGAAAGGATGGGTCACCTCTCTTCCGTCAACGCGTTCGGATCGACGGCGCGGATCAGGCAGTCTTCGTGGGAATTCTGGAACGGATGTCCTTGGGAGTGAATGTAACGTCCCGGAGGCAGCGAACCGGTGGCTTCAAGTGTCTTCTCGCTCGAGCCCCCGCTGCGTCCCCATTTCGAGCCTTGGACGCTTCGTACGCATGCTCGACCGCGCCTTCCGGATGATCATTTTTTCGGGCTTTGGCATTCGTATGTAACGGGTTTCTACTTCGGTCATCGCGAACCCCGCGTTACCCTGTCTACCCGAATGAACGAACCGCCTGGATAGTCGAGCGCTGGGGCACAACGAAGATGTTCCCCCTTCCCTTTCTTTTCGCGGCGTATAGGGCCTCGTCTGCCCTCCGAAGCGCGCTAGCGCAGCTTTCGGCATTGTTTTCGGCCACATCCGCCAATCCGAACGACGCTCCGATTGTCACTTGCCCGCATGCAAGACTGTACGGGGCCGACAAGCTGGATGACAGGGTGCGGCACGAACGAACAGCCTCCTTTTCTGAAACGGACGGCATCAGGATCGCGAACTCGTCCCCACCCAAACGGAAAACCAAATCGCCTTCGCGGGAGCCCGTTTCGAGACGCCTGGATACCTCTCTCAGCAACTCGTCGCCGGCCGCATGACCGTGTCGATCATTGACGAGTTTGAAGCCATCCAAATCGAGACACACCACCGATAATCGACCGGACCCGGACAGCCGCGCAAACTCCGTGTCGATGAGCGAACGGTTGGCAAGACCGGTCAGGAAGTCGTGGGTGGCGGCATGGCGCATTTGCCGTTCCGCATCAAGCAGCGAGGCCACGGTTCGACGTGACGACCAGACAGCGGCTGCACCACCTATAACGAGCACGACCGCGACGGTGGCGACAAGCGGTAGTGATTGTAGGAGAAGGTCGCGTGCAGGGGTTGGCGAGCGCCATGACAGGACTTCGGTCCGGCCGTCTTCCCCCACCGCGATCTCTACGCGCGAGCGGTCAGGCGCAACCGAGCCGAGTGGGCCCACTGCGGCGGCGTCCAGAAGAAACCGGTCTCCGAGAAACGCTTGCAGGCTCCCAGCGATGGGAACGGCAGAGACAAGGACGGGCGCTCGGCTTCCGCGCGGCGTCGACGTCTTGAAATCCGGTTGGAAGAGGCTCGCAGTAAGGAGAACAGCGTCGGACCCCAGCACCTCGATCTTGCTGAAAGCAATGGGATCTGGAATACCAGCCTTTTTCGGTGCCTTTTCCTCCGCTCGCACCTTATCCACGAGGGCGCGCGCGCCAGTCACCACGGATTTGGATCCACGGGCGAAAAACGGCCTTTCAGCAACCTCGTCGGCGATTTTCGAGTAGATGATACGATCCTCTGGATCGAGAATGGCAGCAAATCGCGTCCGGGATGTTCCGATCAGGGAGGCGCCAATGTTGCGGTCCGCCCACTCTGCGTCGAAGCTGTTGTCGATCCTCGCGATCGACTCGTCCCAGATCGTCCAGGCTGTAAGGGCAAACTCAACGTCGGAAACCCAAATCGAGATGTTTCGTTTGACGAGCGTTTCCTCGCGATTTCTAATCTTCGCGTCGAGTTGGGCCACTCCGAAATACGGTATGGCCGCAAGCCCTGCGATCAGCAGAGCAATCGCGATTATCGCGGGACCGACCAGCTTGAAATGTGTGAAGCGTGTAGCCACGGCCATCTTTCTCTCTATGCGTGGCGCACACCGTTGCGTCTTCGCGTTACTTCCGCGTTATCGACAATACGCAATCTGCCTGAGCGGTTAACACGCCATGTATATTGCCCAAGGTTGGGACAACGAGGGTTTAGTACCACGCGACGGATCAGCGTAATTGCCTCTCTAGCTTGATCCTCCTAAGCGAAAAGTGTGGTCCCAAACTGCGTACAGCGACCGTCGGGTCTTCGTGAAGCTTCACGTTTCGACATGATCCGTCACTTTAAATGACTTTCCATCGAGAACGGTTGTGTTCAATTACCCATTATCGACTATTGGAGCGGTTACTCGACATGGAAAAACCGATTGCACTGGAGAGCATCTCCGAAAACACGGTGTTTCGAAAGGGCGACGTCTTCGTTCTCTTCGGCGAATTGTTCGGTCGCGGTTACGCGACCGGCCTTCTCGATCAAGCGCGGAAAGCCGGGATGCAAATCGTTGGAATTACGGTCGGGCGGCGCGACGAAAAGAATGCCCTTCGGCCCCTGACCGACGATGAACTCGGCGAAGCGGAAGCAAGGCTCGGCGGAACAATCATAAACGTTCCGCTGATGGCTGGCTTCGATCTCGATGCGCCTGCGAATGGTCCCACGCCTACCGACCTCCTGGCTGGGCTCACTTTGGAAAGCTGGGAGAGTGAAAAGCTCGACTGGGAATACATCGCAAAATGCCAGGACGTAGCTACCACACGGTTCACAAAGTCACTGTCGCAGGTCATGGCCACCCTCGACGGCATGATAGCTGACGGGCGCAACGTCTTCTTTGCCCATACGATGGCCGGAGGCATTCCCAAGGCAAAAGTCTTCCTAGTCGTCGCCAATAGAATCTACAAGGGAACGGGTCCCCGGCATATGTCGTCGCAAGCCTTGGTCGAAAGCGATATGGGCAAACTGATCCTTCGCAATTTCGACGAGGTGTCGGCAAACACCTTCCGCCATCTTATCGATTTCAGCGCGGCGATCCGGGAACGCATTGAATCCTCGGGCGGCCAGGTCAGGTACACGGCATATGGTTATCACGGCACGGGTATCCTCATCGACGGAGAATACCGGTGGCAGACATACACAAACTACACTCAGGGCTACGCCAAGATGCGCCTCGAAGGCATTGCGGAGGATGCATGGGCGATGGGCGTGAAGGCGAGCGTCTACAACTGTCCCGAGATTCGGACCAATTCATCCGACGTGTTCACCGGCATTGAACTGCCTCTGATTCCCATACTGCTTGCACTGAAGAAGGAACACGGCGGCGAATGGGCAGCTGAACAATGGCAGAAGTGCCAAGAGCTTTTGTCGGATGGTTTCACTTTAGATGATGTAGTTCGCAAGATCAGCGAGTTGCAGGCGAGCGAAGTCATGACTCCGTTCTATAATTTCTCCGCTTGGCCGATGCCTAATAACCAGGCACAGGCCGATCTGACGATCGGGACGTCGAACGAGATCACCTCAATGCACCGTGACAGCAAGGTCATGATCAGCGATCTCCTGAGCGCGTTGGTCGTGGAAGCGACCGGACAATTGATTTTCGGTGCATCGTCTTCACCTTCCGGCTCAGTGCGGTGGCTTAACCACGACATCGTGGCCCGCCGCCTCAACGCTTCTCACGGAGAATACGAGACGGCATCGAAAGTGAAAACACGGCAGTTGCACGATGACGCTGCATCAAGGCGGGAAATTGCCTAACTGTTAGATGACCATTTGAAGTCGGGTGGCTGCCCGAGCCAAATTGCCGGCACGGTCATTCACAATGGCTTCCTTTCGCTTTATCCATAGGCCCTTTGAGCCTTGCAGTTGAGGAATCTGTCGACTCGGGGGGCAAGGTCAGGAGTAATTTTTTCCGAGATTGCGGCATGAACCCGGAGCGACGACTTAGAGGCTGACGGAGATTGCCTGTCAGTGGAATAGATATTTTCGCGTGGCTCGTCTTGATCGTTCTTGTTGTCAGCACGGTCTTCGTCCTCGCCTTCATGGCAATGCTTCCCGGCATGATTGCCAGGCGGCGAAACTTTCATGGAAGGAGGCAGTCGCCATCGGCGGCTGGGCCACTCTATTCTTCGGCTTCGCCAAGCTTCGTCGGAAAATACCATATCTCACAGAAGGTTACCGCCGACTCGGTGAGCGTCAAGCGCCAAAATTCGCACCGAAAAATCTCAAACTAAGTGCCACGACCTGCCGGAACGGGCGCATTCTTACGGTTAAGTGACAAACGACAATCGCGTTCATTTCGCTGAGTTTTGGCGACTACGCCCCTTCGTGCAGCGTGATGAGTCAATCACTTTCTAAGGACGATACCGTTTGCGGAGTTGTTAATATCTCCCGGACCTTCTGAGCGAGGTTATCAATCGCAAACGGTTTTGTAATCATCTCCATTCCCGGCGCCAGAAAATCGGCGCGCGATGCGGCTGTCGCGGCATAACCGGTGATGAAAAGCACTTTCAGAGCGGGCCGGGCGGTCATGGCGATTTCCGCAAGCTGCCGGCCATTGAGACCCGGCAGTCCGACGTCCGAGATCAGCAGATCGAGACGCCCCGTCCCCTCGATGATGGGTATCGCCTCCGTGCCGTCGATTGCTTCGACCACGCGATAGCCGAGTTCCTTCAAGACATCGACGACCAGCATGCGCACGGATTCGTCGTCTTCCACGACCAGAACCATCTCGCCTTCGCCGCGCGGCGGAATGATGTCGAGATCGGTGGCGGTCTTCTGCGCCGATCCCTCTTCAAGGCTGCCAGGCAGATAGAGCTTGATCGTGGTGCCGAGACCGACCTGGCTGTAGATCCGCACATGGCCGCCGGATTGTTGGGCAAAACCGTAGATCATCGACAGGCCGAGACCGGTTCCCTGCCCGATGGGCTTTGTCGTAAAGAACGGATCGAAAGCCTTTTCGATGGTCGCCTGAGACATGCCGATGCCCGTATCGCTGACCGCCAGCACGACATAGCTTCCAGGCTGAAGCGTTTCGCCGCGCGCAAGATCCGCCTCCGTGAAGACGACATTGGTGGTCTCTATCGTCAGCTTGCCGCCGTCGGGCATGGCGTCGCGCGCATTGATGACGAGGTTGAGAATGGCACTTTCGAGCTGGTTGGCATCGGTGATCGCCTTCCAAGTGTCGGGCACCAGATTGATCAGCAACTCCACTTGCTCACCGAGCGTGCGCCGGAACAGGTCTTCCATCGACCCGATAAGCTGCCGCACATCGACCGCCTGCCGATCGAGCGACTGCCGGCGGGAAAATGCCAGGAGGCGGTGCGTCAGGGCTGCGGCGCGGGCGGCCGATGAACTCGCCGCATCGATGAACTTGTCGAGATCGTCCAGCCGATTGGAGGAAATCCTGCGCTTGATGACGGAAAGCGCGCCGATCACGCCGGTCAGCATGTTGTTGAAATCGTGGGCGATGCCTCCGGTCAACTGGCCGACCGCTTCCATCTTCTGGGCTTGGCGCAATTGGGCTTCGGTATCTTCGAGCACCGCCTGCTGCTGCTTTTCGATCGTGACGTCGCGGCCATAGGCATAAACCCGGTCTTCCTCACGGGACGTCATCCACGAGACGACGCGGGGCGTACCGTCCTGGCGCGTCATGCGAATTTCGAGGTCCGTATGAGTGTTCTCGACGGCACGTTTGAGATCCGGCTTGACCTGTTCCCGGTCCTCGGCCCAAACGAAATCGGTGACGCGACGGCCTATGACCTCGTCCGGACGGTGGCCCAGGATATCGATCCATGCCGGGCTGACATCTCGGAACACGCCATCGACGCCGATGACCACGAGAAGGTCGCGCGAATTCTTCCAGACGCGATTGCGTTCCCGCACGCTTTCGCGGGCGATTTCCGACAGGGCCTGGTTGGCCTGCCGCAGGTTTTCCTGCGTCTGCTTTGCTTCGGTAATATCGAAGATCACACCCATATAGCGCCGGCCGCTAGACTCGGTGTCGTCGACATATTCACCGCGCCGAGAGAGCCAGCGCTCCTCGCCATCGCTGGGACGCCGGACACGGAACTCGATGCTGATCTCGTTCTGCACGCCGTCCGGATCGCTGAGATCGATCACCCGCTCGTCATCGGGATGGATTAGGTCGTTCAACGTGCGAACCGGCAGGATACGCGTCGGGTGCAGGCCGAACAGCCGGCAGAACTGCTCGGACACGCTGATCGTGCCGTAACCGACGATATGCTCGAACGTGCCGATGCCGCCGGCGAACTGGGCAATGCGCAACTGCTCGTTAGCGCGCTTCCGTTCGGTAATATCGACCAACATGCCGATGAATTTGACCGGCTCGTCGGCCTCGTCGAGCACGGCCCGGCCGCTGGCATGAACCCAGCGGTAGCCGCCGTCGCCGCGCAGCAGTCTGTATTCCTTGGAGAAGACTTCCGAACCGGCCAGAATTCCGGCGACGGCGACCTTCACACGCTTAAGGTCGTCGGGATGGACGGAGGTGAAGAAATGATCCGTCGAGGCACCGTCGGCAAGCGCTGCGGGATCCTGGTTGGTGATCGCGGCAAACCGGGCGTCAGCGACAAGCCGCTTGCGGACGATATCCCACTCCCAGCCGCAGGTTGCGCCCGCGGCATCCAGAGTCAGTTGCAGCCGGCGCTGAGCGAGTTCGAGTTCCGAACGCACCTGCGCCAGTTCCGTCGCCTTGTTGTCGGCATCGTTACTCATAATCGCCGCCGATACCCAATCCGCCCCACGTCAGTCAGTTTCCGTCATCACACGCTCGATGAATACGGAGATAAGCTGTTGGAGCTTCTCCAAGGACGGGAGGTCCATGATCATCGCGATGTATCCGCGGATATCACGCTCCCGAACCGAGAAGTTGATATAAAGGAAGAGCACGAAGCTTTCTTCGTTTGCACTGCCAAGCACCTCGAACAGAAGGGCGCTATCCCCCCGCCGGACATCCGGCAGCGACATTTTCAGCGTGTGCTGCAGCATGTTCGCCATTGAGCCGAGGCAACCGTTGAGGATGACGTTGCCAGTCTCTGCCAGTGCTTCCTCTTCCATGTCGACAAGATCTGCCTCACCCATTTCGTCGCCGACAATCGCACGCACCAGGGACAGCCCGTTGCTCTCCGGGAATATCAGCATGGCGCGGCCGGAAAACGGACCTTCGAACTGCTGCTGGATGGCGATCAGGCTTTCGCTTTCGCGCTGGCCAATAAGGGATGCCGCGGATCTGCGCGTGACGATCTCGACCGAAGGGACCGAAAGGATCACCTGCTTGTTGACCATTTTCCGCAGACTCGCTGCAGCGCGGCTGACGCCGATATTGACGAGCTCGGTCAGTGCGTCGCGTTCGAGTTCATCCAGCGCTATGGTATTGTCGGTCATACCCCGGCCTTCTTGAGCCTCAGCGCAGCGCCCGAAATGAAGCCGCTCAGAGCCTCCTGGGTCACTGGCTTTGCGACGAATGTTGCATTCAACGCACGGACCCGGGCGATGATCTCGTCCTGAACATTGGCCGTGATCACGGCGATCGGCATGTTCGAGTGAGCTGCGCGCAGTTCGGAAGCGAGTTCAAGCCCGTCCTTGTCCGGCATGTTGAAATCCAGGATTGCGACGTCGATCTGTTGCAAGCTGACGATCTCCAGCGCGTCGGCGGCACTGCCTGCCTCGACACGAGTCCAATCGGGCTGCAGGGCCGCGATCGCCTTGCCCGCCACGATCCGGGCCAATTTGCTGTCGTCCACTACCAGGACTGTGATCGTCATTTCATACTCCGAATAGTCGTCGCGGCCCTGCGTGCCACGCACTTGATTATACCCTTATTGGGATAACGATGACTCTGCAAGTTTGACCAACGGCTCGCAGGTTTCGTCGAGATAGACGTTTAGCGCGGGCAGAAGCCTGTCCACTATCAAAGATGACATAGGGGTGCCGACTATATGGGGTCTGAACACCATCAATGCCTGCCAAAGTGCCGTATGGATGGTCTTTGCGGCGCTAATATCGACGGAAAGGCCCGGCTGGCTTTCCAGATAACCCACCAGCGTTTCCACCTCTTCGACGCCGCAGGGCCCTGACAGGGTAATGGTGTCGGTATTGAGGCTGACCGTCATTGCACCAGGTCCTCCATGTTCAGCACCAGCAAGACCTTTCCATCCCCGAGCAACGTCGTCCCCGCAATCCCAGGCACGCCCTGTAGCAAGCCGGCCAGCGGCCGTGTCAATGTCTCGGCACGCTCGGCGATCGCATCTACGGCCACGCCGATCTGGTCTTCCCCGGCTCGCACGATTAGCACCTTGAGATCGCTGGAATGCGCGCTCAGCGATTGCATCTGCAGGAGTTCGCTGAGATGCAGCAGGGGGATCGTCCGATTGCGCATCATGAAGGCCTTGCCCGCCCGCACGGACTGGACGGCGCTCGCCGGCAGCTTATGTGTCTCGATGACATCAGAAATGGGGATGCCATAACGCTCATCACCGACCTGAACGACCATCAGCTGCGTCATCGAAAAGCTGATCGGCAGCTTCAGGACGAAGGACGTGCCGGATCCGACCGTGCTTTGCAGCTCGAGTGTCCCGCCAAGCCTTTTGGCGGAGCTCTGGACCGCGTCGAGGCCGACCCCGCGGCCCGACAGGTCGGAGACCGAGGATGCGGTGGAAAAGCCGGGCGCGAAGACGAACTGGAGGATGTCCCGGTCGGAGAGGACTGACGCCTGACCTTCCGATACCAGGCCGCGTTCAACCGCCGTCGCCCGGACGCGTTGCGGATCCATGCCGCGGCCATCATCGGCCACTTCGATCTCGATCTGGTCGCCGCGCTGCCGGGCGCGCAAGAGGAGGCGGCCTCGGGCGGGCTTGGATTGCTGCAACCGGTCGGCTTCCGGCTCGATGCCGTGGTCGAGACCGTTCCGGATGAGGTGCAGCAAGGGTTCGAACAGGTTCTCGACGATTTCCCGATCCGCTTCGACGGTCTCCCCCTCGATGATCAGGTCGAGCGCCTTGCCGAGCCGTGCCGATGTTTCCCGCACCAGCCGCGGAAAACGGCGGAACGTGTGTTCGAGCGGGATCATCCGCGCCTGGGTGACGGCACTGTAGAGGGATGCGACGAGACGCTCGATCTCGTGATGGTTGGCGAGGATGCGTCTTGCCATCGGGCCATTGCCATGGCTGCGCGCTTCGTCCGCCAGCGGCACGAGGCCATTCTTGGCGGTGATCAGCTCGCCGGCGATCTCCACCAGCTTGTCGATACGCGCGGAATCGACCCGCATGGTTGTCGATTGACGATCCGCCGGGCGGTCCGGCGATATCTCCGGTTTGGCAGATGCCTGATCGTTAGTTGCTCCATGCAGCGTGAAAAGCTTGACCTGATCGGGGATCAACCGGAACACGCCTTCCGCCTCGACAAGCGAACCACCCGAAACGGCCTCGATCAGCAGATTGCAGCGGAACGGATCGTAATCCTGCGGCGATGGCCGCGGTTCCTTGAGTGAAAATGCCAGATGCCTGAGGTCTGAAAGCCGCGATATCGTCGCCAGCGGATCGTCGCCGTTGAAAAAACATTCGGCATGCGGTTCGTAACGGATGGCGATCAGGGTTCCTGCCGCATCCGTTGGGGGAACCCGTTGATGAAGGGACAGTGCCCAATCCGGAATTGCCGTGGGCGCAAGAGCAACCTCCCCGGCGTCGCGCTCGGTCATTTCGCCGTTAACCAGCCTCAGAAGCCTTGGCGCCTGCTTCTCCTGCGCTTCGGAAAGACGACTTGTCTCGGAAATGCCTTCGATACTGCTATCGACCCACTCGATCACCGCGAGAAGCGGATCGATGAGCGTCGCGTCCACGACGATCTTGTCGGCGCGCGCCTGCGACAGCAAATCTTCCGCCTGATGCAATATTTGGAGCATCGGGCCGAAATCGAAAAGGCCGACCGAGCCCTTCAGTGTGTGGATCGCTCGGAAGGCGCTTTCCAGGCTTTCGCGCTGACGCGGATTGGCCTCCAGCGAGAGGAGATCTTCCGAGGCCTGCTGGACCAGTTCGCGCGCCTCGATGGCGAATTGGGCGATCAATTCATCCATTCATTTGTCTCCCGCCTCTCGATAGACGATGGCGTCGGGAAAGCGGACCGGCTCAAAAGTCTCCGAGATACGCGACATGGATTCCGTGTGGCCAAGGCAGATATAGCCGCCGGGATAAAGCAGTTCGTGGATATTGCGGGCAGCGATTTCGCGCGCCGCCTCGTCGAAATAGATCAGCAAGTTGCGGCAGAATATCACATCGAAACGCCCGAGTGCCGTAAGGCTTGGCCGATCGACAATGTTGCCCTTGGCGAAGGTGACGGATTCCCGCAAGTCGCCGATCACGCGGCGCTGCTGATCCTTTTCCGGTTCGAAATACCGGTCAAGGATGTCCTTCGGAATCTTCGAAAGCGACCGCTGCCCATAATATCCGTCGACCGCCTGCCGCAAGATGGCAGTGTCGATATCCGAACCGGTGATCTCGATATTGTAGGCATCCACCAGCGGCCAGTTTTCCAGCAGCCAGATGGCGATCGAATAGGGTTCCTCGCCGCTCGAACAGGGCATGGACCAGATGCGGATACGATCGCCCGGTCCTTTCGCTCTGATCACGTCCGGCAGGATGGAATTGCTGAGGCACGCAAGCTGGTGCTGTTCGCGATAGAAATAGGTCTCGTTGACGGTGAAGCTGTTGATCAGCAGCTCGGTCTCGCGCAGATCGTCGCGCAAGATGGAAATGTAGTTCCTGGCCGATTGAGCCTTGCGCTGGTTGATCAGGTCGGTGACGCGGCGTTCGATGTAATAACGTTTCGTCTCGCCGAACACCATGCCGCTGCGCTGGTAGATGATGGCGCAAATTTCCTCGAGATCGCCCCCCGAAAGCGGGGCGGCACCGAAGTTTTCCGAGTTGGCCGGAGGGGTCACCATCAGCAGACCCGATCCAGCAGAGTGGCCCCGATCTCATCGACGCGTCTGATTTCACTCGCGCCATTCAAGCGCACCAGCTCTCCCGGCATGCCCCAGACGACCGCCGTCTCTTCAGATTCCGCAATCGTGTATCCGCCGGCCGCCTGCAGATCGGCCATGGCGGCGGCGCCGTCATTTCCCATGCCGGTCATGAGGATGCCGACGAGATCGCTTGCCGGCGCATGTTTCATCGCAGAGCGCACCATCCGGTCGACGCTTGGATGCCACCGATAGGCCTGATCGCTCGGCGCCGCCATTGCGACCAGCGATCCGGCGCGCGAGGAGATGACGATATCCGCATCCCCCTTGGCGATGTAGATATTGCCCGGCTCCAGCTTCGTCTGCCGGCTGACCTCGTTGACGGTCAATTCGCAGAGCTTGTCCAGCCGCCGAGCCAGAGGTCCGGTAAACGAGGCGGGCATGTGCTGCGCCACCACCACCGGCCAGCGGAAATCTGCCGGCAGTTCGGCAAGAACAGCATCGAGTGCCGGCGGACCGCCTGTCGATGTGCCGATCAGCACGAGGCCAGTTCGACTTGAATCCCGGACCGGCCCTTGAGGGGTGGCCCCGCGACCGCGAGACGGAATTATGGACTGAGCTGGAATGATCCGCCCCAGACGAACGCGCTCGGCAAGCCGGCGGCTACGCCGGATCCGCACCGTTGCCGCCAAACGGACCTTTTCGACGAGACGCGGGGCCAGTTCATCGATCGACAGCGAGATCGCGCCGCCGGGCTTGGCGATAAAATCGACCGCGCCGATCTCCAGCGCCGCCAAGGTCTCCTCCGCGCCCTCTTCCGTCAGCGACGACACCATCACCACCGGGCAGGGATGCTCGAGCATGATACGATCGAGACAGGAGAGCCCGTCCATCAGCGGCATGTGGATATCGAGGGTCACCACGTCGGGCTGGAAGCTCGAAATGACCTTCAGGGCTTCAGTGCCGTCGCGGGCGAATGCGATCTCGAAATCACCTTCGGCTGTGAAGATCTGGCCAAGCAGTTTCCGCATCAGTGCGGAATCCTCGACGATGAGAAGACGGATCACGGACCGGCCACCGCCATCTCGTCACCGGTGATCGCCGCCACGATATCCCGTTCCGCCCGGTTCAGAAGCTCCTGCGGATCAATCAGCAGAATCATCCGGCCGTCCTTCTCGATATGGGCGATGCGATCGAAGACATCTGTCTGGGCGGAGGGGAACTCCGGCACGGCGGACAATGCGGCCAAGGAAACCGCCTTCACTTCCGATACGCCATCCACCACGAATCCGGCCTGAAGCGTGCCGAGCGTCACGATGATGGCGCGCGCCTTGGCCGTCTGCGCCGGGGCCGGCGCGTCGAAACGGGTGCGCTGATCGATCAGCGGAATGGCCTTGCCGCGCAGGTTGATGACGCCCATCACGAAGGCCGGCGCGCCGGGCATGCGGGTGACCTCGCTTGGAACCAGCACGACCTCGTCGACCGATCCGATCGGCAGACCGTAATTCTCGTCGCCGAGCTGGAAGATCAGGAACTGCTCGAACGTGTCCTGCCTCTCACGTGTCGTTCCCATCGGTTTGGCTCCTGTATTCTGGCCGATCGCCTGGGTGACGGCATGGTGGCCGAACAGCTTTTCCGGCGACAGGATGGAGATCAGCAGGCCGCCATCGGCAATCCGGCCGATCGCCTCGATCTGCGCATCGCCGCGCCCGCGCTGCAGCACCGCTGGCACTGTATCGATGGCATCCTCGGACAGCCGGCGGATGACGTCCATGCCGTCGACGACGAGGCCCACCAGATCACCCTCGTGCTCGACGACGATGATCCGGGAGCCCTCGCCCGCCCATTGCGCGCCTTCGAGGCCGAGAAGCGATGCCAGCGAGACCAGCGGCAAAACGCTGTCGCGCATCGGAATAAGGCCGACCACCGCCGACGCGGCATTCGGAATGACCGCTATATCGCCGGTCAACGTCGCGACCTCGCGGATATCGTCGAGCGGCAGGCCATAGAGCTGCCCCGCCACACGGAACGACAGCAAGGCGATGAGCTGAGCGCTGGCCTCCACCTCTGCATCGCGGTCGCCATGGGCGGTCCGTTCGGCCGGCGAACGCCTCGTCACCTTGAACGCGGTATCCAGTAAGCCGCTCAGCCCCTGAAGCGGCGCGGCCATGGCATCGGCCGAAAGCCGCAGCACGTCATCGACGAGAAGGCCGACTGCGCCGCCGTGATCGTAAACAATGATCTTGCCGTCCCGGCGCGCACTATGGCTGCCGTTCAACACCTTGCCCATCGACAGGACAGGGACCGGCTTGCCGCGAAGATTGGCGATGCCCGCCAGCGCCTCGGGCCCGTGCGGCACCCGCGTAATGTGCGGCACTCTTACCACCTCCAGCACAAGGCTCGCGTCGATCTCGTGGCTCTGCTCTCCGACCCGGAATACCAGCCGCCGCCGATCGACATCCGCCAAGGAGGGTGACCTTGCCATGACTTCAGTTTCCGGACATCTGGAGTTCGTCCGCCAGCGATGCGATTTCCTCGACCGCCGCCGCCAGATCTTCTGCCCCGCGAGATTGCTGCCGGGCTGCCGTCGCCGCCTGTTCGGAGGCGGCGCTCGCCTCCTGCGCCACAGAGGCGATCTGCTGCGTTCCGGATTGAACCTGCTTGGCGGCGACGAGGATTGCCTGCGTCGCATCGAGGATCGATGCGTTGCCACGCACCATCAGGTCCACATCGGCTTCCGCCGCCACCAGCCGATCGACGATCTGTTTGTTCTTGACGATCTCAGCCTCGGAGGCGACGACGATCATTTCGAGTTCCCGCCGCACGGCGGCGATCTGCACCTGGATCTGCCGCACGATATCCTTGACGCCATCGATATTCTCGGCGGCATCCTGCGCGAGCTTGCGGATATCTGTCGAAACGATCGCAAAACCGCGGCCCGCCTCGCCGGCCCTTGCCGCCTCCACCGAACCGCTGACCGCCAGCATGCTGGTCTGCACCGCGACAAGAACGATCCGGTCCACCGTCCGCTCAATCTGGAAACCGATCTCGCCGAGCGAATTCAGGTCCTTCAAGGCATTGCGCGTTTCGCCGAGCGCGTCGGAAACGCCGGCGGCGATACCGTTCAGCCCGTCCTTGTTTCTGGCGAGGAATGTCTTGATCTCCTCGGCCCGCTGGCTTGCCTGCTGAGCACTCTCCTGCGTCTGGGAAGCGCTCTTTTCGATCTGGGTCATGGCCGCATTGGCCTGCTGCGTGGCAGCCGCCTGTGCTTCCGCCCCGCGGCTGATCTGCTCGATCGCAATGAGAATTTCGCCGGCCGCGTGGGAAAGCTCCTGGACGGTCGCGGACAATTCTTCAGCCGCCGAACTCAACTCTTCCGTTCGCGAGGCCCGGCCGCTTTCGTTCATTAGCTCATCGGCAAGTGTGGCCAGCGATTGCGCCGTCTGCTGGCTCTCCTCCAGCGCCGCGCTCTGCTGCTGGACAGCGCGTTGTGCCTCAGTCGTGGCCGCCGACTGCTCTTCGGCCGCTGCGGCAACAGCTTCAGCACCCTTCTGGGCCTCGCGCGTCGCAACTTCCGCTTCGACCGCGGCGATCAGGATCACTTGGCTGCCCTGCGAAAGCGCCGTCAGGCCGGAACGAATGGCGTGCAGTTCCTCGGAAACGGTCCGGCCCAAGCCCGTCTGCACCTGCGCCTTGGTGGCGGCGGACCGGATGAGATCGGCGATTCGGCGAACGCCATCGACAATCGTCTCGGCATGCTGGCTGACATCGCGGGAGCTTCGCTCGGCAATTTCCGCCAGGGACCTCACCTCGTCAGCGACGACCGCAAATCCGCGGCCTTCTTCGCCGGCCCGCGCCGCCTCGATCGCCGCATTAAGCGCCAGGAGATTGGTTCGATCGGAGATATCGGCCACCGCGACCGTCGTCGCCCCGATGCTTTCCGCCTGGGACTGCAACTTGTCGATGACGGCGACGGATGCGATCTGGCGCGACGCATTGGCGTCGATGGCCGAGACCGACCCGTCGATCTGCGCGGCAGATTCGAAGACCGAGCTTTGCAGCTCTTCCGCGCGCCGGCGCGCAGTTTCCGCTTCCGTGCGAGCCTCGGAGAACCGGGCTGACAGATGGGTGGTGGCGGACAGAGATTCGTGCGCCGCACCTGCAGCCTCTTCGGCCCCGCTGGCGATCTGCTCCAGCGCGCGGCGTAGCTCTTCGGCCGCGGCCGCAGCTTCCGCCACACCCGTCGCCAGCTCTTCCGTCGCAGCGCCGATCCGCTCGGCTGCCTTCTGCTGCCGGACGCGGGAGCGATCCTCGGAGCGACGCGAGGTCGCTACCTTGTCGGCGATGCTGGCGACTGGCCCGGCCGGAGCGCCCTTGCTTGCAGCCGCTTTTGTACCCAGTTGGGAAGTCTTGACCAGTGCCATGGATTGTCCGTTATCTCTGAACCTGAGCGCCGAAATGCGAAGCGACGGGCTGAAGTGCTTGCAAGGCTGATAATCTGTTTGATTTTATGGCGTAAAGGCCGGCGCAAAGCAAACTTTCCCGCATCTGCGAACCGTCAGCTCGCGGATATGGTTTACGACGCGGTCGACCTCATAGGTTTTTGAGAAGAAAGGTATCATTCCCGGCAGGTCGTGCTTTGGGATCTTCAGATAGCCGGATGTCAAAAGGATCGCCACGTCGGGGCGGGTCTGGCGCACGAGAGCCGCCACTTTCAGACCTTCCATCGAACCGTGCACGTCGGCAGCGGTAAATACAGCTTCGCTCTCGAGATGCTCAGATAGCAGCCCGAGAGCGTCGTCGGCATTGCCCGCCTCAAACACTCTGAAGCCCGCATCCTCCATGTCTTCGACGAGGCTCATACGGATTAACCGCTCATCCTCAACGATTAGGACAGGAACTGAGTGGATTGCCATGCAGAAGGACACCAAGGATGGGAAACTTAATATGCGGGTACCACATAATGCGGCTGAGGCCGGATAGTTCCCCAATATTTTGAAAACCAGTTACATGGGCGCTGGCGGACAGCGCGTTCTTATTCTCCAACCCCGTGGAGCGACGACGCTCATGATCACTTAGCAGGCTGCAAGGATTCAACATGGGAGCAGGACCATCACAGTATATATCCGATGAAGTCACTAGCGATTGTCTGATCCGATCAACAGACCTGCCATTTCGATGACCGTCGAGCAGGTTTCGACCCGCTGAGGGCACGAATGCTACCACCGCTCCACACAAAGTGAGGAGAACCTGGTTAACTGCCAAACGACATGAGCCTCATTCTGCGAACGAGCATCAAGTGGCGCGAACGTTTCAGTGTGCGACGCCTGGTTCCTTGTGTGCCTTCACGATGGCGTCCGCTTCCTTGCCGTATAGCTCCTCGAAGTGATCGAAGGTCTTGGAAAAGTAACCAATGCCCTGCGTCGCCGAGCGCAGCGCCCGCGCCAGATCGTCAAGCGCGCCGCCCGGAATAAGTGCCCGGAAGATATCCCATCCCTTGGCAGTTTCATCCCGGTCGAAGCCGAGAACCTGCCCCTTGAGGGCGGAGACGATCTGGACGAGGCTGCCGGAATAGATTGACGGAATGTGAATTTCGCTGCGGAAGACCGGTTGCATTAAAACGCCCGACCCTTCGGAAAGCGCCTGTCGCACTCCCATTTTCGACGCAGTCCTGAAGGCGTGTTCCGAACTGTCGACGGCATGGTGCTGACCATCGAACAGCGTTACGCCGACATCGATGACCTGGAAGCCGAGCGGGCCTTTCTCCATCGCTTCGCGCGCGCCAGCTTCAACGGCAGGGATGTAGTTGCGCGGAACGACGCCACCCTTGACGGTTTCGCTGAAGGTGAAGCCCCGGCCGCGCTCGTTGGGGCGGATGCTCAGCTTCACATCCGCGAATTGCCCGGCACCGCCGGTCTGTTTGCGATGCCGGTAGTGAACCTCGGACGGCTTCGCGATTGTCTCGCGATAGATCGGGCTGGGCGTTCGATCGGTTACGTCGATGTGGAAGACGTCGGACAGGGTTCGGCAGAGATCGCGCAGATGTACCGGGCCCTGAGCGCGGACGAGCTGGGCGCCAGTGCCTTCCTCATGCAAAACGACAAGACCGCGATCCGTCTCGGAAAGTTTTGTCAGCGTTTCGGAGAGCTTGTTTTCATCGCGTTCGCTGCCCGGGACCAGGATCCTTTCAAGCATCGGCGTAGGTGGCTCGGTCCATTCGGGTGGGGCGACCGTCGCGTCTGATGTCAACAGCGACGGAACGGGCAAATGGTCGGACTTGACCGTCGCGAAGACATCCCCCGGCGCAGGCCCGATCGCCGAGTTCGGCCGTCCGTTTGCGGGATCCTGCACGGCGCCGAGGCTGGAGCCGCCCAGGAATGCGCCTTGCCGCAGTCCCTCACCAAACGCACGCACCAGCACCGTCTTGCCGATATTCTGACGATGATAGGCATGGAAGCTCACGGCGGTCAGCTTGTTTTCATCGATATTGCCCGCACGAGCCAGGCGCTGTCGAAGAACCCCTGCCGGCGGCGCCTCGTGGCGCAGCGCCTTCATCAGCCTCATCATGCCGTTGCCGTGACTTGCGGCACCGATCAGGACTGGAATAATCCTGTTTTCGCTGAGAACCCGCGATGAAATGGCATAGAGCGCGTCGCTGGGTGGCTCGCGATCTTCGACCAGTTCCTCGAGAAGCCAGTCATCGAATTCGGACAGGTATTCCAGGAGCTCGCTGCGCGCTTCGTGCTCGCGCTCGGCGGCGCTTTCGGGGATTGCGATCAGCGCCGAAGTCTGGCCTTCCCGGTAGCGCCACGCCCGTTCCGAAATCAGATCGCAACTGCCTATGATCCTGTCTCCCTCGCGGATCGGGATCTGGCGAAGCAAAAGCGTGTGGTTGGCGTAGTCTTGAAGCGCGGCGATCACGTCCCTCAGCCGCCCTCTCGGTTCGTCCATTCGGTTGACGAAGAGGATGCACGGCGTCCCCGAGGCCTCGACTATCCGCAGATAGGGCGCGGCGAGCACAGCCTCCTCGGGTGCCGATGAAACGCACAGGATGCAGGCGTCACTGGCAAGAAGCGCGTGCTGTGCATGCGCCAACGCTTCGTTGGGTCCTGGCGCATCCAGCGCACACCACGCCTCGTTTCCAAAGGTGAATTCTGTGAGGTTCAATCCATAAGGGGACTTGGATTTTCTCGGCCCCCCCTCCAGGGAGCCGAGCTTTTCCACGACTGTTGATTTTCCGGTCTGCGAGGGTCCAAGCACGGTAAAGCAGCGCATCGGCATTCCTCCAACTGCCATAAACACAATTTTCAGCCATCATAGGATGCCCTGAACCGTTGCAAGGCGCCAGAGGTGTTCAGTTTCACAACGCTTTGACCTGCTGTCATGATCACGAGCAACTGACGGTATCAGGCTCCTGGAAGGCCGCCCCCACCTGTCCGGCCGAGCCGACGATGCCGATGAGATCATTGCGAGCGGCGGTCTGATCCTCCCGGCTCTAGGCAACACCGAGCCCGATCCGGAAATCAACGCCCCGCGCCTTCTTCAGCTCGAAGCCTCCGTTCTTCAGATCCTGCGTCCTTCCCGGCGCGAAGCCGAGGTCAAGACCGGCTGAGACCAATGATGCCAGCGAGAACGTTCATCCGCCGAGCGGCGAGACTATCGAAACTGCGAGCACACCCCGGGATTCTTTCAACGCTGGACACGCTCGAGCATGGAATCGCATTGCGGAGAAACTTCCGCTTGCTGTTTTCGAATGGGATTGAATTCGCCCTTAGACCCCCCGCTCGCAATAAAGTTCCACGGTATAGATCCCCTGTCCCTCCTGCTCATTGCAGAAGGCAAATAGGTGGCCGGATCTTACCCAGCCCGCGAACGGACTATGCCGCGGCTACCGTGGTCGGTTTTTGCACCGCCATTCTCGTTGCGGGGATTGTCGAGGTCCTACTGTCACGACGCGGCAGCGAAATGGAAACGACACAAGGTGCTCGGAAGTCGCCAACGCGGAGGTTGTCCTTACCGGCTGGATGACCTCGTGCGAACCAATCCTGCCCTTCGCTTCAAATTGACGATGTGGCGGGTAAAGGATCGAGAGATACGTTTCACATCGATCAGTGTAACGTCGCCACAAATACTGAACGTATGCAGCCCGTCGGCATAATCGGATGCGGCGAAATTGCCGGTCAACCGCTGAGGAAGGTGCTCGCAGGCGACATGGGTGGGGCTCAGCTCATTAAATTGCAGAAAGCGTATACTTCCGCCATAGCTGACGCTACAATCCTGAACTGGAAGTATGATCTTGTCATCGACGCCTACAAATGGCGTTCCGCCCGGGCGCGCGCCGGCTCGATCCTCCAAAACCGGATTGCTCGGGTGTACCTTCCACGGGCCTGTTAGCCGTTCGGAAAACGCGATATGCAGCTCTCGTTGGTCGCGCGCACCTGCCCCTACAATAGTGTAAAACATCCACCAAGTTCCCTGGTGTTGGATGAGGCAGGTCTCAGCAGCTGGAATATCGGCCAACAGTACCACTTCGCGTATCCAGCGGTCCGGAAAAGCGTGGGCACGATAAAGGGCGATCTCACCGGCCTTGTGACTTTCCGGCACCATCAGCACGTCACCGTTTTGTTCAAGAAGAAAAGGATAGGAGAGATGAAAGGGCCTGGCCAAGGCAACGTTCTTGCCTCGCCATTCCATATTCGGTCCAAATTCGTGGCGCTCGATGAAGCCGTGCTTCGTCCGATAATCATAGGCCTCAACGAACACATGAAGCGCGTCACTTCTTTTTATCGCGAAGGGATCGGCGAGGTATCGCCAGGGTCCGGGATCAGGCAGCCAGGTGATGCGGCTCGCACAGTCCGTCAGTGTCTCGGCATCAAGGAGCGCCTCGGCCGGGGCCGGCACAATGCCGACTTTCCAAAAATCGCTGCTGGGTTTAAAACGCATCGGTCACATCTTCGTAGGCATGGTTAACGCATTGATCACTTCACGAAACCCGATCTGCATTCCTCGACTTCCCCGTAAAATCGCAGAACATTGTCTACGCCGGTCGCCCTTGAGAAGGGCACCATATCGTAGTCGATGCGCCATGGCCGGCTAGTGTCGTCGGAGCGCAGGGCGTCAGACAGAGCCGCAGCGAGAGCTTCGACAGAGCCGGGCTCAACGAAGCGAACCTGATGATCGCGGAGATATTCCGAAGGGCCTTCCGTCGCCGAGGCTATTATCGGCACGCCCTCGTTCATGGCTTCGAGAATCGCAAGACCCGCCGATTCTTCGCGTGACGGCGAGACGAACAGATCGAGATTGCGCAAAAAGCCGGTTACATTGTCACAATAACCAATGATGCGGATCCGTTCGTCTCCAGCGACCAGCTTTTCAAGCACCGCCCGTTGTGGACCGACGCCCGCAATAACTAACGCCGTATTGTCAGGTGCCGCGCGCAAGAAAGCGGAAATCAGAACGTCGTTTCCCTTGCTCGGGTGCAGCCGTCCGACCGTACCGATCAGCCTGGCGGCCGGAGGTAATCCCAGTTTGATCCGAAGGTCGAAACGTTCTGTCTGCTTGACTTCCGGAAGCCAGTTTGGAATGCGGCTGACACAGCCGGCATAGTCGCCGATGCGCAACAATTGCGCTTCGTTGACGCAGATGATTCCGTCCAATCGCGCATGTTGCTTGGGCTTATATCCGACATGTAAAGTCGCAATCTTCGTAACGCTCCCTTGGACCGTAACCAGCGCCTTGCAGCCCGGGCTCAAGTGCGCATGCGCTATCTCAATCCGCTCGGCTGCAATCAACTTGCGAAGCCGCCAGCGTCGAAAAAGCCGAGTGGAGAAGGCGTGGAGGACAACTTCGCGGTGTAGGTGCTTTCTAATGTCGACGCGAGATGAGGAAACCAAGTGCACATCGTGGCCAAGTGCTGCTTGAGCATTGGCAAGGTCGATACAATAACGCTCCGATCCGGCGATTTCGGATGCAAACAGGACATGAAGAATCCGGAGTTTTTTGGTTAAAAATGGGACCGAGACAGGTGCCAGATTCTGTAAAGTGTGGCCATATTCAGCGTCTAGGTTCTCGTAACGCATGTGGTGCTCCCGATAGCTCGTGAGACACGATTAGGGCAAAGAGGAACGTTGCCATGTGTGTTGTAATATTAAGATATATTTCGAAATTGCCGAATTTCTCAGTATAAAATAAGCCACCTGACCAATTCTATGTATATCAGCAGGCGTTAATACAGACAGATGCGTGATGGCACCCGGTATAGAGCAACAAAACTTAACCAAAATTAATTATTAAGAATTCCGAACGGTTTTAGAACTGTCGTGGTCAACAAGAAGCTCACCCGAATTGCTACCGCTTCAGGTCGACCAGAGGGTCCGAGCCGCAACGAGTTCTGCGGAACGCAGCAGCTATCGTGAGCGCAGTTACGCGTTTCACGACCGAAGATCTCAGACGGACTGTCTCGAATTCGGCTGGGAGAACTGGCCGGGCTCTAAACCCCAAGCCCGGCCAGCCAGACACTTTGGACCAACCGCTTCGATTTGATAAACCCCGTCGCACACAGGAGAATTTTACGGCCCTGGTGGCGCCCGCGCGCTCAACGAGCAGATTCCTGGTGCGTTCACTGGAGTTGGCCGATGCTATGCATGATGATCGGCGGCGTGGTGCAAAACGTTCCAACGACGAGTGTTGCAACGTAGCCCATGGAGTTGCCCCGTGAAAACCGGACAGAATCGGGTTTCTGTTTTACGGTTTAAGAACTGACGCGGTGACCGATACCCCAATGCCTTGTGCGGGTGAATGCAGTTGTAGTGTTCGAACCATAATGGCAACGCAAAGGCGTCGACCGCATTCAAGTCCGATCGTTACCATGCTCACCTTCTTGCGCGGCATGGGCGGCGTTGTCGCCTCCACCGGCGGCAACGATTTCGTGCTAACGTGACGCCCCTATGCACCCCTCGACTGGTATGACAAGCAGGACGAGCTCCGCTTGCCCTCCCCGGCCGATCTGCACGCGCGCGGTGGGACGGGGATCTTTTGGCATGCACGATACCGTCATCCCGTCCTTTGCCCATGCTTCCTCGCTAGCGACGATGACAAGGCCTTGCCTGCTGGACAGACGCGGATCTGACCGTGTGCCAAATCCGCGCTTGTCGCTTCCCAGCACAAGCACGGGCGCGATTTCCCCCACCGCGGCATCCAGCTTTCCGGCCTCGGCCCAGTTCAGCCCCGCTACTGCGGGTCCATCCGGCTTTCCAATCTTCAACCGCGCGAGGACGTCCGCAATCGGAGACCAATCAACCAAATCTTGGGTTGGGTCATGGAAGGAAGTGAAATTCAACCGGTGAAGCGCTCCTGAAGCTCCCAACGCGGCGCCTACTGTCAAGAGCATGAGCGTCAGGAATGAAGTCGCGATGGCATAGCGAATGGTTGGCCAGGCGCAGCGGCCCCACCGAGCGCCCAGCAATGGAAAGACGAACAACCACCCTGGCATGGGCCAATGCGGAAACCCGGTTCCAGACCCGAGCGCCTGAAGCGTTGTGTAACCGATCGCCGGAGCTGCAAGGGCAAGGCAGAACAACTCTCTTTCCGTTCGCCCCTTGCGAAATACGTGAAGTACCGTGCGTATGAGCGGAAGCGCTATCCAGGGCCCCAACCAGACGATCTGTCCGAGAACCATGCGGGCCAGGGCCCAAGGGGAAAACTGCCAAGTGCCTCGCCCACTCTGGAAGCGCAACGACGCCCAGTCATGCTGAGCATTCCAGACCAGCACCGGTAGAACCACAACCAAGCCGACGAGGCACGCGGCATAAGGACCGCACCTTGACAACTGGCGCCGATGCCTGGTTGCAATCACAAAGAACACGAGACCGGTCAGTGTGAAGAACGCCGAATATTTCGCCAGGCCCGCAAGGCCGAGAAGCCCTCCCGCGAGCAACCACCAGGACATCGAGGGTTCTTCCTCACTCGGGCGCGGGAAAAAAATCCTCGCCATGACTTGTGCGCCGCAGGCCAGGAAGAGAAGAAGGGGGCCGTCCGGCACGATCCAGGCGCCGGCCGACACGAGAAAGAAGAGCGAAAGGTTAAGGAAAAGGATGGACAACACCGCCGCGATGCCGCCGAAGAGGCGCTCGGTCAGGCAGAAAATTGACCACGACGTCGCCGAAAACAGCAGGACCGTGGGAATGCGAACCGCCCAGCTTGTTCCGAAAAGAACACCCGCCGCGTGGGTTATCCAATAGTGTAGGGGCGGGTGGTCGAAATACGATAACGCGAGAAACCTTGCCTGGCCGATCGTATAACTTTCGTCTATTCCAAAGCCAAGGGAATAGGCCCACAATAGTCGCTCGAGTGTGAACGCGAGCACGATCGCCACCGCGATGCGCCGCGGCGATATGGGGAGATCCGCGGATAGCTTCGCGCCGGGAAAGGGTCGCGCGACTTGCTTCCTCTCAACGGAATTGCCGCCCAAGGTACTATCGGTTGGGTGTGGTAGAATTACCATCGCGCATGCCTCCGACGACAAGGGAGAAAGTCGATGGTCATCATGCGCGTGCGCGGTTCCAGACGAGGGCTTGCGTCACCACGTAATTCCAGAGACCGCCGACGAAGGCACCCGCAAGACCCGCGACCCACCAAGGACCAGCCACCGTGAACAAAGCCGTCGCAATGCCGACGTTGACCGCGGCTCCAAGGCTACATAATGCGGAATATATCAGCACCCCCCGGAGGAAGCCTCGGCCTCGCAACCGTTGATCACGATAGGTCACCAGGTTATTACCTGAGAAATTGACGATCATGGTGACGACGGTTGCGGTCGCTTGCGCGCGCGCGAAATCCGTGCCCGTGGCAAGAGCCGCGACTAGCAGCGCCATGTGCAAGGCCAGGCCAGCGACACCGACCAGGACAAAGAAAATCAGCCGCAAGGAGACAACTCCTCTCGTTGCCTTGGCAACAAGAAGCTCCAAGAATTGAAGAGCGACGCGATGATCCATCTTGCTTTCGCCGGCCGAACGGGTCGCGAACCGGTAAGGTAGTTCAGCAATGCGGACATCCGGGCCCGCATTTGACAGGATATCGAAGAGTATCTTGAAACCCTGCTTGTTCAGCCGGGACGCCATCGCTTCGACCAGGTCGCGCCGTGTCGCGAAGAAACCACTCATGGGATCGGTTATCCTTGCCGAGATTGCACGTTGTGCAACGAAAGTCCCGATCCGGGAAATGGCGCTCCTGCATGGCGAGAGCGCCGTTTCCTGATAGGGTAAGCTATAGCGGGTGGCGATGGCAAAATCATTGCCTTGGCGGATGGCGGCGACCAGATCCGGCAGGAGCCGGTGATCGTGCTGGAGATCGGCGTCCATGACCGCGACTATGTCTGCCTGTGCGGCCAACATTCCCTCGATGCACGCCCCAGCCAGCCCACGCCTGCCGACGCGGCGAATACAGCGTATCCGCGGCTCAGTACGCCCTATGTCGCGCAGCACCTCGACGGTGCGATCGGGTGAATCGTCGTCCACGAAGATCACCTCCCAGTTCAGGCCGTGGAGGGTAGCAATCAGGTGGCCAATGAGCATGCCAACATTATCCCGCTCGTTGAGTGTTGGTATGATCACCGAAACGTCGGGAGCTTGGAGAACTTGCCCCAGTTTGGCTCCATCGATTTGGAGGAACACGTCCATATGCTGACGCCTTTGTTTGATTTGACGCAAACGTTTTGCCGCGCAGCCACTAAGCGCGCCGACAACTGTTTCTGATCCACAGCAAGTCCAAGCAGGAAACGCTGGGAGGAGGTCCATTGCGTGTACGCAGAACAACCGACGGGACGTTTCTTCTCGTTGCGAACCGTCAACCTGACCCGTGTCTCTAAATTGCTCGCGAAGCTGAGCTCTGCTGTTTCGTTCCACTACATTCTCGCTTCGCCCGCCGGATTTTCCGCCGGGAGGAGAGCTATTCAGTTAGTTCGGCCGCTGGCGCGGAGGTTCCAATGCTGCCTTGGGGGGAATTCCAATATGAATCCACCGCCCTCACACGTCGGTATTCAGCCCCATTTTCCGGTGAAGCCACAGCATCAGCCAGCACACAAGGATCCACCCAAGCACGACGTCCGATAGAAAGTGGGCTCCAAAAACGACACGGTTCAGGGCGGCGATTATGGATAGCGGAACAATCAGCGCAGTGATGTATTTGCGGTACGCGTTGGGCACGAACACAAGAAGAGCCAGAAATGCAGCTGCCGATGCTGCTTCCCCGGACGGGAACGAACAATTGCGTTCGCATATCGATGCGAATTGCCATGCCGGCGTAAACTCCATCGCCCCACCAAACTCCATCACATCTCGGGGTCTGGCCCGGGCGAAGAAGTTCTTGAACAAGTGAACCATGATTGCCGATCCCAGGACGTAGCTGAACACAACGAACAAGGCGCGCCTTGTCGTCAGACGATCTGAACGCTTGACTGGTTTCGCCATCATCAAGACAATCATCACGGGCAAGACAATATAGGGAAGCATGCGGTTAGCGTCGCGGATCAACAGCAGCAGTGGATTGTCAGAAAGATAAAAGTGCGTCCCGGAGGTGAAGAACCGCGAAACGCGCACGTCAATCTGTGGAAACATGACGAAGATCATGCTGGATAAGAGGATCAGGATTCCAAGTGCATCCAGCGGATCCAAGGAGACGTAACGGGTTAGGGGATTCCATTGCCCGCCAGCTGCCTCGTCAAGGGGGACGGCAGAGGGAACTTTTTTGAAGGGAAGCCGACCAACGTCCTTTGACGCTGAAGGTGAAGTTTGCACTAGGACCATCCGCTTAAAAGAAGTGGTTGTTTGAACAGTTTTGATTGGGGATTGCGTGCTTTCGCCATCCGCTGTGGCGCGGCCTGGCGGCTGGAGTTCTTCCAATGCCTGACTTGGCAGGCTGGCACGGCGCGTGCTCATGCTTGAACAGGCTGGGCTCTTGACCACCTCTGTTCCTAGAATCGATAACCCAGGACCAGCATGGACTTCGGCTGGACCTTTTGCTTCACGAGAGGGCTGTGCGCGGCGTCCCCCACCAGAAATCCGACTTCCTGTTCAGCGCGGACCATCCAGCTTTCATTGAACATGTAAGTCGCGGACACCGAGAGATCGACGCTCTTCAAACCCGAACCCGGTTTGTATGCGTTGTATCCGGAACGTGCGGCCTGAGCCTCGGTGACCCCAAAATAGGATTCCATATAGTTCTTGTCGGCGAAGGTCGCGGACGCACCCGCACCAAACATTAGCTTTTCATTGACTGGTTGCGTCAACTCGACACCGACCGTCCCCAGGAGCCCGTCGCTGCCACCAATGGTCTTGTCGACGGAGACAAAAAACTCGGCCGGTCCATAGCTCAACGTCGCCTTGCCGCCGACTGTCACGCCGCCATCGATGTCGCCCATCCCGCGTAGATCGTCTGAATCGTCTTCCCCACGACCGAAGTCGTAACCGACCTTCGCATCGACCTGGAACGGACCCTGTTCGTAGGCCTTCAGCTCGACGCCGGTCGGATCGATCGTCAATCGATCGAAGAAGGTCGCAGAGACAAACGGAAGCGGCGAAATTTCCATTTCATCGCTACCCTCATATTTTGGTTGGTACATCACGCCGGCGCCGATCATGACCTCCCAGTCGTGAAGCTTCTGGCGCACCGGACCAAAGCGCTGGGGATCGGGCATGGGCGGAATGGCAGCCTGATCGGAATCCTGTGATGCATCGGCAGCGTGGACAAGCGATGGCATGAGCGTAATAACGAGTGCGATGGAAAGTGTTCCGCGCGCTGCGGCCTTTGAAATGAACTTGTAAAACATGAAATCTCCGGTCCTTGCCTTCACACGTTTGCCCGCTCGAGGCTGCATCGAAAAAGGCGGTTTCAATGCCTCTCTTCTGCCACGGCGCGGACAGCCAGAATGTTTGATCGTGTGAAGTTTTGTTTCAGGTCGGCCGGAAATAGGCGAAATCTGAAACAAATTTTAATATTGCCGCAAGCCAAAAAACAGGCGCCGCCGTGCTATTCAGAAATAGGCAAAGTGCCCTATGGATGGTGAAGGGAGCCAGAGCTTGTCGGACGCCTCTCGAATTCTGATTGTCGAGGACGACGCACTGATCGCCGCCATGCTGCGCGATAGTCTTAACGAAAGTGGAATGATCGCGGAGATCGCCCAGGACGGCGTTGCAATGGATGCGCGCATGCGGGTATTCAATTTCGACCTGGTGATCCTTGATGTCATGCTGCCTGGCGAAAGCGGCCTTAGTCTGTGCCGGCGGCTACGGGTTACGACGAACATTCCCATCCTCATGCTGACGGCGGCCGATGCGGAAATTGACAGGATCGTCGGTCTAGAGATTGGCGCCGACGACTATGTCACGAAACCATTCAGCCTGCGGGAGCTCATCGCGCGGATACGCGGCTTGCTGCGGCGCGCGGCCTTGCCTTCGCTAAAGGATCCGCGAAAAAAGCAACTGCGTTTTGACGGATGGTTCGTGGATCCCATTCGACGACAGCTCTACGATCCCACCAACGCACGCGTCGGCTTGACCACGCATGAGTTCGATATCCTGCTTGCCTTTTGCCGGAACCCGGGCCGCGTTCTGACGCGAGAGGAACTCTTAGGGGTAACCCATGCTGGTTTGGCCGGTCCAATCGAGCGCAGCATTGATGTTCACATCAGTCGATTGAGGCAAAAGATCGAGCATGATGTCCGCGACCCCGTTGTTATCAAGACCGTACGTCTCGGCGGCTACATGTTTACCGCGAATGTCGAGGAACTATGAGGCTGAAGCGTTTCCTCCCCACCACGATAAGAGGCCAGATCACCCTGATCATCGTTGCGGCGCTGATCCTCGTCAGCGTCGTCGGCAGAGTATTGGAACAGTGGGCAAGGAATGCCGCGCCGGACATGGAAGATATCGTCATGCGCGTCGACACGATGGCGGAACTCCTGAAATCGTCCACACCCGGCGCACGCGAAATAATCCTCTCGTCATCGCGCGCTGCCGGCTGGCATTTCTCGCTGGAACCCTTTTCGGTCAGCGAGACCTTCACCGGACCGTCGGAACCTGAAGGCGCGCTGGCCATGGCCATCGACTGGCTCTTTCCAACCGATCACATCCGGCCACCCGTGGGAGGTTGGCGTACCTTCTGGAACGGAGAGAGAGTGATTGCATCAAAGGTCGACGACACCACGCTCCTCATCCTTTCCGGTTTTCCGGATACGATCCTGAACAGCTCGATCCTGAACGAGGGCCCGTATTATTCTGTCGCCATCGTCGTCCTGATCGCGTTCTTTTTTATATTCGCCATTCGCGTTATAACCGAGCCAATCAAACGGATTTCCGAAGCGGCCACCCATTCGGACATCGCAAACAGCACGGAGATTTTCGAAGAACGTGGACCTGTCGAGATCGTCGCGCTCGCCCATGCTCTCAACGCGATGCGAAGCCGGATACGGGTGATGGTCGAATCAAGGACACGAATGCTGCGGGGCATTGGCCATGATCTTCGAACCCCGTTGACCCGGTTACGGCTTCGGGCCGATCGCATGGAGGACGGACCGGTGCGCGAGGGACTGTTGTCCGACGTCATGCGCATCGACGGCCTCTTGAACGAAGTCCTGAAATATCTCAGGGACGACTACGCGACCGAACCAATGCAACGTGCTGATGTTGCTAGCCTGCTGCAAACCGTTTGCGCGGAGTTCAGCGATGTCGGCTTCCAGGTCCGGTTCGAGGGACCCAATCGGATGATCATCGATTGCAAGCCACTGGCCATCATGCGCGCAGTGACCAACCTCTGCGACAACAGCATCAAGTTCGCAACTGAAGTCATTGTCAGTCTACGAAAAGGCAAAGCGGGCTGCGAGATCGTTGTGACCGATAACGGACCCGGAATTCCAGAACATTTGAGAACGCGGGTTTTCGAGCCCTTCTTCAAAGGGGATGATGCGCGGACGCAAGCACAGGAAGGTTTCGGGCTCGGACTTTCAATTGTCGCCGATATCGTGCACGCCCATCGCGGCACCGTCTCTCTCGCAGACAACGCGCCGAGGGGGCTCATTTTTCAGATCCTTATCCCAAGCCATGTCGATACCAGGACCACGATTGAGGCGAAGAGGCCCTTCCTCGATGTGAAATAGAAATACAGCCGCCTTTGGTTGGATTGGAAGCGGTATCCTGTGGACGGAATTCTGCGTGTACCCTTTGCTCCCGGAAAGCCCACTGACAGTGGATTTAGCTTGCCGGATCGTCCCGATCAGGGATCGAAAACGGCAGGGGGCAATTGACCAGCGCGGATGGCCAGTCCGATTTGCCCCTCACGTCTCGCGCCCATCGATCGGCGGCTTCGCCAGAAAGCCGTTTTTCAGCACCGGTGGCGTACACCGCATCGGCGAGACCGGTTCCGCCGCGTTGGTGGAGCGGCTTCACTGGAAACAAATGAGACCCTTCTTCTCGGAGCTCCCGCCATATTTGATCGGAGTGTTGGGCTCGCGCGGCCCATCGGCCACGAGGTCCGGCTCATCCCCCTCCTACGTGAAGGCTTGCGTTAAGCGCGACAAGAGCGATGCGTTGGAAGCGGAAGCAATCTGCCAAGCGGTGCAGCGCCCGACGATACGCTTTGTGCCTGTCAAAACGGTCGAGCAGCAGAGTATTCCGATGACCCATCGCGCTCGGTGATTGCTCGTTTGCCAACGGACCAGGGTGGCAAACGCATGCGGGCACATCTGGCAGAACTTGGTCTCGTTGCAAATCCCAATATTGCCAATCTCGCGACATTGGTGCATCAGGTTTTGTCTGCCGAGGGTGACTTGCCACGATATGCTCGCGCTACTCCGGAGATCCTTATCCGACAGATCGGGGCATTTAGCGACGAGATATCCGTGTTGGACCAGCAACTTCGGGCTTGGCGCATAGAGAATGAGGCCGGCCGCAGGCTCGCGGCCATCCCCAGCCTTGGCATCGTCACAGCCACGGCTGTCGCCGCCACCGTTACCGTCGCCGCTTGGGCTCATCCCCCGTGACAGCAGGTGACAAGCAAGCCTCCGCAAGCCCCTTCTTTTGTCATTCCAGTCATGGAGCCTCCCGATCGGGGCGAGGCGCGCCGTATGCGAGATCGTCGATCTCAGGTTTGCTGAAATAGGAGCGAAACCGCGCGGAAACCCTGTCACTGAAATCGCTGACGATCAGGTGAAGCGCTGGAATGACGATCAACGACAACAAAGTCGAGGCAATCAGCCCTCCCGAAACGGCGATCGCCATTGGTGCACGGAATTCGCCGCCATCGCCTATCGCGAACATCGATGGCACCATGCCGCCAACCATCGCGAGCGTCGTCATGATGATGGGACGGGCACGTTCCTTGCAAGCCTCGACCATCGCCTCGTACCGTGAATGGCCATGGGCCTGGATCTCGACAGCAAAATCGACAAGCATGATCGAGTTCTTGGTCACGATGCCCATCAACATCAAGATGCCAATGACAACGGGAAGTGAGATGGGCGTTCCCGTCAGGAAAAGTGCGAAAGCCACTCCCCCGACCGACAATGGAAGCGCGGCGAGAATGGTCACCGGCGTGAACACATTGCCGAATAACAATATCAGGACGATGAGGACAAGCATGAGGCCCGAGCCCATCGCGATGGCGAAGTTGTGAAACACATCACCTTGCGTATCGGAGTCGCCCGTTGCCTGTATGCGCACTCCCTCGGGCAAGGACCGAATGGTTTTCAGATCAGCCAACAGCGCTACACCCTGCCCGAGCGTCAATCCCTCATCCAAGTCGGCGCCGATCTTGATTGTTCGCTCGCGATCAAAACGATCGATCGACGAGACGGTTTCGTCGAATCGGAAGTCGACTACACTGGACAGGGGTACATTATGGCCAGCGGCCGTCGGCACGCCAAGTAACTCGAGCGCCGCCATATCGTTGCGGCTCTGGCGGGCGAGTAACAGGCGGATGGGAATCTGACGGCTCCCCTCGATGAACTTCGGCAAGTTGCTGTCCACATCCCCAATCGTTGAAATTCGGAGTGTTTCGGCGATCAATGCGGTCGGGACACCAAGTACCGCGGCCTTGTCAGCCTTGACCTCCATTTTGAGTTCGGGCCGCATCGCAGCATTGTCCATTGCTGGATTGATGAACCCTTTCTGGGTCGCCATTTCAGCGACAATGGCGTCTGCTGCTTCCTGGGCATTGTCTCCATCTGTGCTCAGGACCGCGAAGGTTAGGTCCCGATCGCCGCTTGCGTTGAGAAACCGCAGACGAACATCAGGAATGTTCGAGAGTATTCTCTTGACGGCATCCTCGACCTTGAAAGAAGAGAGTTCCCGCTCAGACATGTGAACGAGGTCAATGGAGACCGCGGCGCGACGGACATCAAGTTCCCCCGACGGGCTCGTCCCACCTCGAATGAACACGCCTTCGACCTCCTTTAGCTGGCGAATCCGCTGAGCGATTTCGTCAGTGACGGCCCTAGTTTCAGCGAGCGTCGATCCCGCCGGCAGTTCCAACGACAGGGAGAGGCGACCGTTGTCTTCCTCGGGTAAAAACGCGTTCGGAAGCGTTAGAAGTGCGGCGATGGAAATCGCGAAGAAAGTGACCGCGGCTGCGACGGTCGTCCATTTGCGGCGAAGTTGCTGCCTCAACACCTTCTCGTATATCCTCCCGGCAAGGCTCTGCGACCTTTCCCGATGCGGGAGACTGGTCATGATGTATGCCGCCATGATTGGGGTGATGAGCCGGGCGACCAAGAGCGAGAAGAAGACAGAGATGGCGACGGTGAGACCGAACTCCTTGAAGTAGAGGCCAGTGACCCCTTTCATCAAGCCTACCGGCGCGAACACGGCGATAATGGTCGCCGAGATTGCGATCACAGCCAGCCCGATTTCATCTGACGCATCGAGAGCGGCGCGATACGCGGATTTCCCTATGTTGCGATGGCGCACGACATTCTCGATCTCAACGATCGCGTCATCGACAAGGATGCCTGTCACAAGAGTAATCGCTAGCAGGCTGAGGATGTTCAGCGAAAACCCTAGCATATCGATGGCGAAGAATGTTGGCAGGATAGAGAGGGGAAGCGCGACTGCCGCCACGAGCGTCGCACGCCAGTCTCGCAAAAACAGGAAAACGACGACGACGGCGAGAAATGCGCCTTCTAGCAGGGTGTCGATCGCCGATCGATAATTTCCGGAGGTGAAGCTGACGCTGTCGTCCACAACTGCGAACTTCACCAGGGGATACTTCGGTCCTAATTTGTGCAAGGCCTCGGCCACCGATGCCGCAACGGCCACGTCGCTCGCGCCGAGCGATCTGTATATGGAAAACCCGACGACGTCGGAGCCATTCAATGTCGCGAAATCGCGCGGTTCCGCCACGGTGTCGGAGAGCTCGCCGAGCTCGCCGAGAAGGATGTTCCGGGTTCCGGGTGTTGCGATACGAAGGCCTGCGAGATCATCGACGGTTTCGACGGCCGCCGCCGTCGTCAGCGCCTGTTCGCGGCCGTTGAGCTCACTACGTCCGCCGGAAGCGTCCAACTGGGTCGTCATCAGGCTTTTGTTCACGGTGCTTGCTGTCAAAGAGTACGCATGCAGCCGATTGGGGTCGATCTCGACATGAATTTCTCGCTCCACGCCGCCGACACGATCAATGCGGCCGACGCCCGGCACGCCTTGCAGCTCGCGAATGAGCGTGTCATCAATAAACCAGGAGATTTGCGACTTGCTCATTCCTTCTCCGGAAACAGCATAGGTCACGACAGCCTGTGACTCTTGCTCCATTCGTTCGATAATCGGTTCATCGATCGTGTCCGGAAGATCGGATCTTATCTTGGTAATGGCGTCGCGAACATCGGTAACGGCACGGTCGGTCGAGACCACGCCGAGCTCGAATTCGACCGTGGTCGTTGAGCGACCCTCCGTGATGGTTGACGTCAACTCCTCAACACCCGTCAACGACGCAATCGCATTCTCGACGAGTTTTGTTACTTCGGTCTCGAGTTCGCTCGGCTTCACCCCCGATTGATCGATGGTGACGGTTACCAGTGGGACGTTGATCGACGGGAAATAGGTGATCGGCAATTTTATAAAACTGAAAATGCCGACGATCGTCAGGGCCGCGAACAGCAGGATTGACGGCAATGGGTTCCGGATTGCCCATGCGGAAATATTGCTGTTCATCGCGCCACACTCTCTTCGGCCTTTAACGAGGAAAGTTCGCCAGCTTTCAAACCGGAGGTCGGAACGGTCAGTATCCTTTCATCCGTCTTCAGGAAGCTACCCGATTTGGTGACTACGATCTCGCCTTCCTTAACGCCGGAAAGGACCTCTATCGCGGCACCCGCCGGGGAACCGAGGATTACAGGGCGCAGGATCGCACGATCGTTTTCAACGACAAAAACACTGGCTTCGCCATTCTGGATCCTGACGGCGGTGGCAGGTACCGTGACATTTGAACGCCGTGCGACCTCAATGCTGCCGTGGACGAACGCGCCTGGTACCAAGGCGTGACGCTGGTCGAGCGCCAGCCGCACCGTACCCATACGCGTGAAAGGATCTATCTGCGCCGCGCTCAATCGCACGCGACCCTGGATCGTTTCGTGTTCACCGGCCACGCTCATCTCAGCTACCATCCCTTCTTCGAGGCGAACAAAGCTCGCTTCGCTCACATTGGCCTCCATCTCGATGAGGCCGTCTTTCGCCAAGATGAATAGCGGGGCGCCTAAGGATGAGGTCATGGCGCCAATGCGTGCGTTGCGACTGAGAACCCTACCCGCTTCTGTCGCACGCACAGTGCTTCGTTCAATCGTCAACGCAATATCGGCGCGCTCGCGCTCGATCAGTTTTCGATCCGCCTCAGCCAGCATCAGCGATTGATGCGCAAGCTCGAGCAGGGACTTGACCCGAGAAAAGGCATTCTCGTGTTCATCGAGAAGCTGCTGGGACACAACTCCCCTGCCCACCAGTGATCTGCTTCGTTCGACAACTTTACGCGCCTCGCGCTCGTTGACGGCGGCGACGTCAACCCTACTCTGCTCTTGCGCGACAGCAGCCGCGGCGCGTGAAAGTTGAACCGTGTTTCTGTCAAGCGCGAAGCTCGCCTCCGCTACATCGAGTATTGCCAGTGGTTGACCCTTGGATACGACGGCGCCCACCTCGACGAGGATTTCCCTCACTTCCTTGCCTTCGATAAGCGCGTTTACCCTAATTTCCTCCTGCGCGATCAATGTTCCAACGGCCGCGACATGGTCGTAAATGGTGGCACGCTCTGCGGCGCCGACACTCACCGTTATGGCCTGTTGAGCCAACAATTTCCCGCCGGAACAGAGGGTCATCGAAGTAAACAATGCTGAGACCAAAAGCGATTTGACGGAACGCCCCGGTATGCATTTATGCTGTTTTCGATGCGTCATCACTAGAACCACTGTTGGCCGTTTGCACCTTGCAGACGATTACTTCGCCCTTGTTATCGAGAGTGCGGCATGCCGGATGTGTTGATATTTTAAGATTTGTTGCAATCAGCCCCAAAAGCAGATCTCCTTACATGCGCCGCTTCCATCGATGGCGGCTCATTATTCTCGATGTCCGGGGAAAGGGGTTCGCAGCTCTATCTTCCATCCTCTGCGGATTACGAAGACAGGAGCAATCCACTCAATTGTGGCACCGGCTCGTACAAGCGTGACGCGCCTGTTTCCCTGCTATAGCTGTCCCGGCCCCCCTTGCTGCGGCGTTCACGGGGCCATTGAAGTAGAAAATTTGACCGGCAGCTTTCCGCTGGCAAAAACACGTAGGGCGTTGATGCTGGATTGATCAGGCCCGTCGAGATAACTCCTCATTCGGGCCGGAGCGCTTGTTCTCGTACCGAAGCAGTTCGGTGGGTCCACAACAGAGTCGATTTGTCTGAGTGAAGGCAGCTGCCAGTTATCCGTTGCCATGTGAGCTCGTTATCGCCTTCAGCGAGCCGCGATGGGTAATTTCAGCTGTAGCTTGGAGAGAAGGGCGTCCGCGCCCTTGTCTATTCCGACTTTTGACGCACCGAGTGGGCCAAGGCTAGCGCCGACGTCTAACGCGCTCGGATACTGCTTGGAGACATAAGCCAGGAGTAGGTTGTTCGACGCGCTGTCATAGACCTCAACGGAATAATTGATTGAACCGCTGAGCGTTCCTTCTTTTCCACGTGCGGCTTGGAGCCCGTTTACGGCCAGACCCATCGGCATCAATTTTGCCACGGTCGAGATCACGACGGCGTTGGTCTTTGCGCCAGTCAGTTCAAGTTTGAGCCTAAGCGTGCCGGGACCTGGGATCTTTGTAAGTGCGTATTTGGGCCTAAGGCGGCCTTCGAATGACCGCTGCATGTAGGATGCAAGCTCGACCTTGTCCTTCTCGGTGATGCTGCCAAATTGATTATCGCGGTTTCGATAGATCTCCACAGGCTCAACGATTATAGCTGAGTACGCGCTAAAATCGACGGTTCCATGTGAGTAAATGAGTGGTATTTTTCCGTCCTTGTCTTGCGTATTGACGGATAGCTGCTTGGAAGATGCGATGCCTTGATACGCGATCGGATCGGTGCTCACACAGCCAGTGGAAACAGCAACGAGCGCAAAGAGACAAAATTGAATCGACTTGGTAACCACGGGTATCTCCTGGATGGGTAAGCGGATGTCTGGTCGGCGCGTGATCGGAACGACCGCAGTGCGCAGAATCGGTAGGATTGAGAGAGCTTGGCGTCAGGTGAAGCGGTTGGAGATGGCGCGAATGCGTTCCGTCAACTTCGCCATCATCGCGTTTTCGCAAGAACGACGCTTGGTTGTTGTAGGCACCGCGATAGGTGCGGATCGACGATCAACCAACGCGTTGATCCTTCGAGAAAGGGCCACCATGTCAAGCTGCGATCCAGCCTCTGACATGGCGCGTGCTTGCGCCACGTTGAGGAAAACTTCGATATTTACGACCGGAAGGGGCCTGACGCGCCGGACGATATCGATATTTGGGCGTGTGGTGACGATGAGGTCGTAACCGCCAACCGTAAGTTTACCTTCGAGGTCGGCCTGCGACGAAACGTGATTTGCGACGTACCCTTCTTCGTTCAGTTTGGCGACGATGCTCACCGCTGCCTCGGGCAAGAACACGAGGATTCGCGCAGGCATATGCTTTGCGGTGGGGTCGGTCATGACGCATATCTCCTTGGTTGACCGAACGATAGAAAGTTCCCGCGCTCCATTATGTTCAGTTTTGTTAAGTTATATGTACGGCTCAGACTGCCGAAACCCCTCCTTGGGTCGTTCCCGGAATGGGATGCTACACGCGATGTCCGAGTGCCCGTGTTGAACCCTGGCAGCACTATTCTAACTTCCAACCCGCGAGGTTGACGATCGCGCAAGGACAACTCGCCACCATGAGATTTGACGGTATCGTCGACTATCGAGAGCCCAAGTCCGAAACCGCGTTTGCTTGAGGAATTTCGAGACGCATCGACCTTGAAGAACGGCGCAAGCACGCGTTTATGCAGCTCTTTGGGCAGGCTCGGGCCGTCATCTCCAATAGTGATTACGCCCGCACCATCCGACAGCTGTTCCAGCGCGATTTCGGTCGTTGCCGCTAGGCGGGTGGCATCGTAAACTTAACGAAAGACGGACATCGATATGAGATGACGGGTCATGACGAACCGTGATCCGCTCTATCACCGCCACCGCTTTCCCGCCGAAATTATCGCCCAAGCCGTCTGGCTCTATTTCGGCTTCCCTCTCAACCTGCGGATGGAGGAGGACATACTGGCCGCCCGTGGCATCATGGTTACGCATCAAACGGTCCAGCTGTGGGCTGAGAAAATCGGATGTGCCTTTGCCAACGAGATCCGCCGTCGCTCATCCGGTCGGCTCGGCGATAAGTGGCACCTCGATGAAGCTGTCGTTTCGATCGGCGGCGAGAAGCACTGGCTGTGGGGCGCCGTCGATCAGGATGGTTTCGCTCTTGAATTGCTGGTTCAAAGTCGCTGAAATGCCCAGGCGGTCCGGCGTTTGATGCGAAAACTGTTAAAGGGTCACGGCCGCGCGCTGCGTGTGATGGTTACTAACAAGCTTCGATCCTACGATGCCGCAAAGCGTGAGATCATGCCCGGCGTTGAACATCGCGCTCACAAGGGGCTGAACAATCGAGCAGAGAATTCCCGTCAGCCAATCAGGCGGCGAGACCGGATCATGAAATGCTTCAAGTCGAAGCGACATTGGCAACGCTTCGTCTCCATCCATGATCCGATTGCCAACCTGTTTACATCCCGCGCCACGACGTCATCTCAAGCCACTATCGCGAACTACGTGCTGCGGCGATGAGCCTGAACCAACTAACGATCCTCCCAGCTCTTCGAAAGAGAAACAAATGATCACAACGCATTTTTTTAAAGACAAGGTCGATAGCGCTGCGGCGGCTGCTTTGCTCGGTGCCCAGCGAATTCAGGAGGCCATAATTCAACATGGAAAAGCAAGCATCGTTGTGGCGACGGGTGCAAGCCAATTTGAAATGCTGGAAGCACTCACCGCTCTTGAAGGAATCGACTGGTCGCGAGTGACGGGTTTTCATCTGGACGAATACGTGAGCATGTCGGAGACCTCGGACGCGAGCTTCCGGCGCTATCTGAAGGATTGGTTTGTTCGAAACTCCCGGAGTTGGGCGCGTTTCATTTGTGAAAGGTGACGCACCCGACATCGAAGCAGAACTATGCCGACTGAACGCTCTGCTAGATTAACATCCCATCGACGTGACATTCGCGGGTAGCCGCTTCGCACGCCTATCTCATTTCCTCGGGTGAGACCGTACAGTGAGCTTGTTTCCGTCAGGGTCCCGAAGATATGCTACGAATGCCCCGTTCGGCCGCTCCGCAGGCTCGCTCTCAATTGCCGTGCCACCATGCGCGGTACCGGCGGCATGCCACGCTAGAACATGGTCACGGCTTGCAGCACCTATACCGATCGTCCCGCCGTTGGCTGCAGTCGCCGCCTTACCATCGATCGGCTTTGTGATCATCAGTCGGCCCCCCTCGTGAGCGTAGATCAGTCGGCCTCTCGCATCCATCTCTCCGGGCTTGCCTCCTAATGCAGCGAAGGTGGCGTCGTAGAAGCTTCTGGCCCGCTCCAGGTCGTTGCTTCCGATCATCACGTGAGTGAACATGCTTCATCTCCTGCAGGGTGCTTCAGTAACTGTGTTCCCCGACACTTAACGGTAGAAGTTTCCTAGATACTTTGCTGGCGATGCGCCGAGGGCTTTCTTGAACATGGTGATGAATGCAGACACGGATTCATATCCGAGTTCGCCCGAAACCTGCTGCACCGTCGCCCCCGCTGCAAGGCTTCGGATTGCGATGATCAATTGCAACTGCTGTCGCCAACGGCCGAAGGTCAAGCCAGTCTGCTGCTGAACAAGACGAGCGAGAGAATTCTCGCTCATTGCCACTCGCTTTGCCCATTGCGCCATCGTGCTCCGGTCAGACGGGTCATCGACCAATACCGATGCGATCAAGTCAAGGCGAGGCTCATCTGTCAGGGGTAGATGCAGATCCTCTACCGGCATCCGCGATAAAGCCGATAGAAGCAGCGTCGAAATTAAATCAGCATGGGCGTTCGCGACGGGGGACTGGTCAGCCATCTCGATGATGAGCTCTCTGACGAGCGGGGAAAGCGAAAGCGTGCAACATCGATCCGGCAGATCGGCAGCACCCGGCTCAATGAACAGAAAGAACAAACGTGCGTTGGCGGTCGCCACATTGCTGTGCAGCATCCCTCCCGGAACCCAGACGCCGCAATGAGGTGGCACCATCCACATCCCGCTGGGAACGCGACATGTCACCCCTCCCCGTAACGCCATGACGAGCTGCCCCTTTCGATGACGATGCTCAGGTGCTTCGCGTTCGTTCTGCGACACGTCGATCCTCACGGCGCGCGCAAGCGCGGCAGAGTTTTCGAGATCATGATCGACGAGGGCTGCAGAAAGGGATAGCCGCGTTTGGTGGGATTCAGTGATCATCTGAGAGAATATCTAAATTCCCCTACGTGCTTTGTCGATAGGGTCGTCCGAAAGAATTCGGAGAATGACGATGGCGATACACGAGCATGCCCCTCACTGGTGGTCTGATATCTTCCAGACTGAATTTCGGCTGCCTCAGAAGCGCTATCGCAGGCTTTACATCTTGCCTCCACAATATGTGCGCGTCGGGCCTAGTCGCGTAGCCAGTGCGCGAAAGGTTACGAAAGCCTTCCTTCTGAGGGTCCGCGGGTTCTTTGGCCACCAGCTGCCAGCCGCTTCGGCTGTTTCGTGCGCCGACCCGCTCGACGCTTATATGCATGCCTGCATCGCGGTTCCGTTCTTTTGCTACGTCTCGCCCGCGATCTACGGCTTCACCGGCGCCATGGAAGAGCAAGGCGTCTCGCGGAAGAACCACCAGTCGGGAGATGACTTGTGAGCACTCGACCGGTTGTCACTACTGGGAACGTGATCTTTTCATTGAAGACATTCCTGGCGGCCATACTGGCCTATTACATTGCAATAAGCTTCGATCTGCCGCGGCCGTTCTGGACGGTGGCAACGGTCTACATTGTTGCCCATCCGCTTTCAGGCGCGATCGCATCGAAATCGCTCTATCGACTGCTGGGGACCCTGATCGGTGGCGGCGCGACGGTCATCATGGTTCCAAACCTTGTGAACGAGCCGATGCTGCTTTCCGCAGCGATCATTGCATGGGTGTCGGGATGCACTTTCGTTAGCCTTCTTGATCGCACGCCTCGCAGCTATGTTTCCCTGCTGGCCGGTTACACGGTGCTCCTGGCGGGACTGCCACTGGTCACCGCGCCGGCAAACACGTTCGACACTGTTGTCTCCCGCATCGAGGAGATCGGTCTTGCGATTACATGCGCCCCGATTATTAGCCACGTCGTCTTTCCAGTTCATGTGGGGACGGTACTCGTCAACCGGATCGACGGGTGGATGGCAAAGGCGCGGAAGGTCCTCGCGGCGACGGCGACTGACGAGACAGAAGAAAATCACAGCAGAACAGAACGACACGCTTTGGCGGCGGACGCGGCGGACCTTCGGTCGTTCACGGTCCACCTTCAATATGACGGATCCCGATATCAACGTGCAGTTTCGCTGGTGAGATCATTGCAGCACCGGATGGTGTCCTTGCTTCCGTTGATGAGCGAACTAGAGGATCTGCGACGAACACTCGCCAAGCTCAACACCTCGAAATCGGAGCAGGCTCTGTCTTTGATCGCAAGGATCAGTTCTCATTCAACCGATACCACGGAGAGCTCCAGAGCAATGATCGACGCGCTAACCTCTTCCGGCGCGCCCCCGTTCTGGGAAAATCTTCTTCTTGCCAATACCGCCCGGAATCTGCGAGATATTCATCGAATTTCTCATGAGGCTAACTCTCTTCGTGAAGCTATAGAGGAAGAGAATGCGGCGAGGGCTGCTCGTCGTTTCGCTGCTCCCGGCAAGACGCCGGCTCTGCACCGCGACATCGGCATGGCATTGCTATCGGCGCTGGCCGTCGCGATCTGCCTGGCGACCTCCACCTTCTTCTGGATTGCAAGCGGCTGGACCGACGGGATGACATTTGCCCAGATTTCGGGAGTGTTTTGCTGCCTTCTTGCGACAATGGACGATCCTGTCCCAGCCATGCGCAAATTTGTCGACGTAACGATCGGCTCCGTCATCGCAGCGTTCGTCTACGGGTTCGCTATCCTTCCGATGATCAACGGCTTCGTGCCCCTCGTCGCTGCCCTCGGGCTGTTCCTGATCCCTGCCGGCATATGTCTCGCTTTGCCTTCACTCGCGATCGTCGGCATGGGGCTGTGCGTGAATTTCCCCCTTCTTCTCACCCTCCAGGCACACCAGAGCAGCGACTTCGTGACGTTTGCAAACTCGGCGATCGCGACCCTTCTTGCGATGGCCTGGACGATCGCCGTTTGCGGCATCTTCCGATCTGTAAGAGCGGAGACAAATGCCAGGAGGCTCTTTTCCGTTACCCAAAAGCATGTCGCCAGGATCGCGGCCGGCAGACATGCCAATGCTCATGTCACCTACCATCGCGGAATCGATCTCGCAGGTCTCTTTGCCTCCAGAGCGGCAAAACTATCGCCGACCTCCGATACCGCCGCTGCCGACCTTATCCGGGATCTGCGAGCAGGACTTCATATAACAGCGATGCGGGAGCTCGCGGATGAAGCATCGATGCCTATTCGCCTCAGGGCTGAAGCCGTCTTCTCTGGACTGGAGATCTTGTACCACCTGGCGCCCGCTGAACGTGGCGACGTCCTGGAAAATGCCGTTGGAATGCTGGATAACCTTATACATTCCTCTCTGGAAATGATCGCAGCGGATGTAGACGGGGAACTTGTGGTGCACGCAGCCGCGCTCCGTCTGTGCCTCGCTCCGGACGCTGGACCACCGGTTTTCATAAGACCTCCCGCGAGGAGGATCGGCGCGTGACCGGACAATTCGACATCTATGGTGTCCTCCTTCCATGGTTCTCGGCACTCGCCCTGTGTGCATACGGTCTATTCCGCATTCTCACATCGGTTCTCGCCAAGCTCGGGTTTTATCCAGCGGTGTGGCATCGCTCCCTGTTCAACCTCGCACTCTACATCACCCTCCTCGGTGGGCTTTCCGCCGCTATCAACTGGTTGCAAAGATGAAGAACCTAACGATCACCTCAGGGCGAGCCCTGTTGACCTTGTCTATGGTGGGCTGCGCAGCAGTTCTTAGCTGGCACCTATGGTCCTTCTACATGGAAGCGCCGTGGACACGGGACGCTCATGTCCGTGCGGATGTCGTTCGACTGGCAGCAGATGTCTCGGGGCCCGTCATCGAGGTTCTGGTATCGGACAACGCGCAGGTGGAGAAAGGGACGCCCCTGTTTCGGATCGAAACAGACCGCTTCGAACTTGCGCTGCGCGAAGCGGAGGCCCAGGTGCAGAGCAGCAAAGCCGCGGCGGAACTGGCGAGGACCGATTTCGAACGGTATCAACTGCTCGCCTCCAGAGAAGCAGCCAGCTTGAAAGAGCGGCAGCATGCGGAAAGCCAGATGCATCAGGCAGACGCTACATATCAGTCGGCGCTAGCGGCTCGGGATCTGGCAAAGCTGAACCTTGACCGGACAACTGTGAAAGCACCAGCATCAGGGACAATCGCCAACTTCTCCTTGCGTCGCGGGAACTATGTCTCCGTCGGGGACGCGGTTGGGGTGCTCGTGGAAAGAGAATCCATCTATATCGCGGGCTACTTCGAAGAGACCAAACTCCCACGAATCCAGGTCGGCGATCGAGTGAAGATCGATATCATGGGTGAGGCGGAATCGGTCATGGGGCATGTCGCAGGTATCGCCGCCGGTATTGAAGATCGAGAGCGGAGCGACAGTGTTGGCTCTCTCGCAAGCGTGGCGCCAACATTTTCATGGGTTCGGCTGGCCCAGAGAATTCCGGTTCGGATCGAGATCGATGACATCCCGAGCCCAGTCCGGCTCATTGCGGGGAGGACCGCGACAGTTTCTGTTCGAGCGAACGACAACTAAGGTGTGACACACCTCTTGCTCTGGAACGCGTGATCAGTGTGCTCACGTTCTTGTGCCTTCGTCGCCTCAATCCCTGCTGAAGCGAGGCTTGACAGTCCCCAAAGCGGTGCAGCCAAACAATGCCTGATTTCCACCATCCGCAACGATGGCCTTTATGACCGTACTAGCCCTCACAGCGCATAAGGCTGAACTCTGTCACCAGGTTATCAACGGTACACGATGGACCCAGGCATCGCCGACCACTTGGTCCAACACGAAACTGGCAACGTCTTGTCGCGCGATTTCACCGCCATGGAAGTCAGTCAGGTCGGTAAGCGTCCGGATCACTTTACCTCCGGGCTTGTTATTGAGAATGGAGGGCCGCACGATAGTCCAATCCAGTCCACTGTTCTTGATGAGGGCTTCCTGACGGTTCTTGTCCTCGTAAACCTTCCGCAAAAGCAACGGAAAGATCAACCTGTCGAACAGAAAGCCCCCATGTCCATTGCTATCGCCAGCACCAATTCCTGTGATGCTGACAAGGCGTGAAACCTGCTCCGCCTGCATCGATTTGACGAGCGCTCGGGTCGCGGTCGAAAGAACGGTGACTTCACGAAAAGGACTTGCGGGTGTGCCGAGTGCACTGATGACCGCATCACGCCCCCTGATGGCCCGGCGAAGCAACTTCTCATCCTGAGCGTCGCCTATAACAAGCTTTGCTCCTTTGAGATCGGGGGCTTTTTCCGGGGAGCGTACCAGGACCGTGACATCATAGCCGCGGCTCAGAGCCCTGCCAACGATGTGGCGGCCGGTTGGGCCAGTGGCGCCAAGGACCAGGATCTTTGGCGCAATGGCTGATTGGGTTTCATTCTCGGACGTTCTCATTGCTTTTGTCCTTTTGAAAGGCAGGGCGCCTACCGAGAGGCAGCTCTGCCTGGGGTGTTGATGGTGATGATCAGAGCCGGCCCTCTGCGAGCAGCTCGCGGGTCCGCTTCAGGGTCGACAGCAGGGCAGATTTGTAGCCCTTGTCACTGTCGAACTGCATCTGCTCGGCTTGCTCTTCAGGCCCATTCGGCTCTTTTCCGCGAAGGCCGAGGTAGCAGTAGAACCGAAGCTGCAGTGCACCGGTTTCATCTTCGAACAGTTCGTTGACGATGGCGCCTTCACGGGGGCCGGTCGCCTGGAAGAAGGTGACCTTGCTCTGCGGCTCAAGGGTGATGATCTCCCTGATCTCAGAGCCGGCGATGATGGCTTCGCGCACGAAGTGCGTTGCGCTTTCCTCGACGACATCACAGCGGGTGCACAGGCCAGGCGGAAGGAACAGACGCGCATCGCGGGCCTTCAGCTCTAGGCCCTTCCAGGCCTGCTCGCGGGTCAGTTTTGTCTCACCGTGCGGATTTACCACAACGGTAGCGGTCGAATAGATCATGACGATAGTCCTTGTCCGGGGTGTGCGACGCTGCGTCAGGCAGAGGCAGCAGTTTCGGAGGCGAAGTTGTGGTAGGAGCGGAGTGGCCGGCCTAGGAGTGCCGTTAGGCGCTCCACGTCGCCGCCTTCGGGCAGCATGCCGTCGGTCAGGAAGCGGTCGCCCATGAGGCGCATGTCGTAGGCCATCCAGGCGGGCATGAACTGCCTGAGGTTCTGTTCGAAGGCTTGCGTATCGCTCCCGCCGTAGTGGATCGGGCGACCAAGCACTTCGGTCCAGATTGCGGCGATATCCGGTCCGGTGAGCGTGTCGGGACCGACGAGGTTGACGCGGCTGAGGGGAAGCGGCTGTTCAGACTGCTCGCGTCGCAGCAGTTCAAGGGCGGCGATCTCCGCGATATCGCGGACATCGATCATGGCGAGGCCCCTTTCTCCGACCGGCATCGGGTAGACGCCGTAGCCGGTGATGACGTCCTTGATCGTCAGATCGTTCTGGATGAAGTAGGCCGGGCGCAGGATCGTGGCGTGGAAATCCATCTGTTCGATCATCCGCTCGACGCCGAACTTGCCGGCAAAATGCGGCACGTTCACGTAGACGTCCGGGTGGATGACCGAGAGATAGACGATCCTTTCGATGCCGGCCGAGCGGGCGACGTTGAGCGCAATCAAAGCTTGGGTGAATTCGTCTGGCACGACCGCATTCAGAAGGAATAGTGAGGAGATCCCATCAAGGGCGCTTCGCAGGGAGTCAACGTCGAGAAAGTCACCTTTTACGACGGCGACGCCAGCCGGGAAGTTGGCCTTGGAGGGATCGCGGACGAGAGCGCGGACGTCAGCGCCACGGTTGACGAGGTGTTCGATGACTTGGGCGCCGATATTGCCTGTCGCGCCGGTAACAAGAATGGCCATGGCATTTCTCCGGGTTGGTTTTGCTTGACACCCCGAATATGGACGGCTCATTGTCGATCCAATAGACCATCTTTTTGGACAGATCGTCTCGCCAGTGGAACAGATATGGATCTCCTTGCTCTTGCTGATTTCAATCTCGTCGCCCGTCATGGCGGCTTCGGTAAAGCTGCACGCGCCTCCGGCCGTCCGAAGGCAACGCTGTCCCGGCGGGTTACGGAGTTGGAAGCTGCCTTGGAGCTTCGGCTATTCGAACGGGGCGCGCGCAACCTGAAACTCACCGAGGAAGGACGCGCCCTTCATGAGCGGACCGCTGCTCTGTTGACGGAGCTCGACGAGACGGCAGCCGACATCGCCTCGGGCGCGGAGAAACCGCGCGGCAGGTTACGGATCAGCGCGCCACTCCTCTTGTCGCAGACCGCCATGGGCAAGATCGCGGCAGGTTTTGCGCTGAAATACCCGGATGTGCGACTGGAAATCACGACCGAGGATCGGGCCGTGGACATGATCGAGGAAGGCTACGATCTGGTCATCCGGGTCAATCCTGATCCGGACGAAAGTCTGGTTGGGCGAGCCTTTTTGCGAGACCGCTTGGTCGTCGTGGCAAGCCCCGATCTCGCCCGCCCCGCTGGAGACCTTCATGCTCCCGGCGTCGTTCGTGGGCCTGGCAACCAACAAACCTGGAACGTCATGACAACAGAGGGTGCTGCGGCAATCAGGATCGAGCCCGTCCTCGCCATGTCCTCGCTCATCATGGTCCGCGACGCCGTCCGCGCCGGCGTTGGTGCTGCACGTCTGCCAATCTCCCTGGTTAGCCACGATATGGCGGACCGCACTTTGGTGCATTGGGGGGATATCCAGGGATCCGAGATTGCGCTCTGGGCGCTCTATCCGTCACGACGCCTGCTCAGTGCCCGCGTGTCTGCCTTTCTGGAATATCTGAAGCAGGCCTTTCCAAACGGCACACCTGAGGAACTGGCCGCCTATATCGGCCGCTGAGACGGTCGAGCCACCCAAGTGCTGCGGGTTCAGCCATGACATCGACATCCTTCTCACGCCCGAGCCTTGCAATTGTGCGCTGCAGCATTAGTTAGCCCACTAGGAACGTCAGAAGGCTTTCCGCATTCTGTGGAGCACTTCTCATGCGAAGTCTGTCGGATACACTGGAACGGCTCAAGCGCTTCCGCACTATCTCGGCCGCGACGCCTCCTTCCCATCGACTGAAGCGGCTCGGGAGTTTCCAGAACCCCGGCGAACTGGTCGGATGGTATCACGTTCCTGAGGGCTCGCCGCATCCCGTCCCACTGGTCGTGGTCCTGCACGGGTGTACGCAAACAGCTGCGGGATACGACGGGGGCTCTGGATGGTCCAGGCTGGCGGACGACTTCGGTTTTGCGGTGCTGTTTCCCGAACAGTCCCGGCAGAACAACCCAAACCTCTGCTTCAACTGGTTCGTCGATAGCGATGTCGAGCGCGACCACGGGGAAGTAGCCTCCATCCGCGCGATGATCGCCGCCATGACAGCGAGCCACGGTATTGATCCATGCCGGATATATATTACCGGACTTTCGGCCGGCGGCGCCATGGCGAATGCTATGCTTTCCTGCTACCCGGAGGTTTTCGCCGGTGGCGCCATCATTGCAGGACTTCCCTACGGTGTTGCCTCCACAATACCCGAAGCCTTCGATCGCATGCGGGGTCAAGGTCTGCCTTCTCCTGAACGTCTGCGGGATCGGTTGCGCTCAGCGTCATCTCACACCGGTCCATGGCCGACCATTTCGGTATGGCACGGAACAGCTGATCACACGGTTGCGGAAGTCAATGCGCTCGCGATCGTTGACCAATGGCGAGCAGTCCACGATGTGTCCGCTGATCCTACCAGATATGACGTTGCCGATGGCGTCGAGCACCGCGTATGGATGGACGCGAGCGGAATGTCGCCGATCGAGTTCTATCGCATTGCAGGAATGGGACACGGCACACCAATTGACGTAACGAGCGGTTACGGCACAGCCGCCCCATACATGCTTGATATAGGTGTCTCTTCGACGGAGCTCGTCGCACGCAGTTGGGGACTGATCCCCTCCTTCGAGCGCCGGACGAAACTTCGAGGAGAACAGAATGTTATCTCGGAGCCTAAGGCCAATTCGCAACCGACAAGCGATGTGCAGACGGTCATTGAACATGCGCTGCGCGCCGCAGGGCTCCTCAAGTAGGACTTAAACGGAATTGGCTGTAGCGGATGCCGGGCAACAGCCCAAGACGGCGGGAAATCCAAATGGGTTCCAAGCAGGGAGCAGACATGAAGGATGTGAAGGAATTTCCACGAGCTGTAGTGGCGACCGCTGGTCTCTCGATATGAACGATGGAGAGATCACGATCGTTCGTGCGGCAAATGAACCATCGGGTGGTAACCAAAATCCGCACAGCCCTTGCCGCCTTCCTGCAAAACCATCGAACTTCGTAGGCTCGATCACTGCGCCGTGAAGAAGGTGAGAAGAACTTTGCCCTTCTCGCCAAGAAGACAAACAAAACGATCAGGCTTTCCCGTCTTCTCCTTGCGAGCGATGTATGCTTCACCGAGTACGACCATTTTCACGGGAACGTCTCCGACTTTTGTGTCCGCCTTGCTGACCGCAAGACTTTCCATATCCAGAATTAGATCGGTGATATCAGCGGACCGTTCTTGGAGGGCAAGAAGTCCCGTCGATTTGCAGGCGTCAACCGCTGGATCGGCTGGCGCCTGAGCGAGCGCGCTTCCTGCGGCGAGTACAAACGCAAGTGCCGAGATTGTTGTCTTTGTGATCTTCATCGGGATTCCCTAAAAAGAGAAAGGCCGCGAAATTCGCGGGCTCCCCAAGCCTTCAATCAGGCTTTGTCGACGACCTTCTTAACCGCGTCCTTGGCTTCGCCCTTCGCTTCCTGCGCCTTGCCCTTCGCTTCCTGGACGCTTCCCTTCACCTGCTCTTCGTGGTTGTCCACGGCTTTGCCTACGGCTTGTCGGGCCTTGCCAGCAACTTCGTTGGTCTTTCCCGTGATCTTGTCGGATGTACTTCCCATGGTCGTTCTCCTCGCTATGGTTTTGCGGAAAAGGCGTGGCTGCGCGTTTCGTTCCATCCTTAAGGTCAGATTAGTCCCAATTGCTGAATCTGAAGCGAGGAACGAAATGCGAAATCGGCGTTGGCTAATCGTATTTTGCGCGAGCACATGATAGATCATTGACTGCCCAGTATGAGCCGTCGGGCACCATCTTTAGAGCAGAGAAACCTCGGACCGGACTGGAGAGCTTTTGATGGGTTGGAAAACACCGAAGATCGAATACGTGAATGGTTATAAGATCGTTGAAGTTGATGGGCCTATCTTCAAAGTCTACGATGGCGACCGTCAGCTCGGCGATGATTTCCCCTATCCCGGCGAGGCTGCTGCTTACGCAACCTCTTTGCCAAAACGGGATCCCCCCCGCGGTTAGGCGAGAAGCAGCGGGAACCATTGAAAATCCCTTTATGGCAGCCTTACCGAATGCGGAACACGATTTGACCAGCTCCCACCTTTCTTCACCACTGGAAATGCTTGGGTGGACTGAATTCTTCTCAGATCAGGTCCAGCCCAGCGAAGCGCACTTGATCCCCAGACGCATCGCTTCAGTTCACCGGGCACGCATCGAGGCGATCGATGTCAACGGGCCTGTCGGGCTGAAACTTCCGGCCAATACCAACACTGCTGACTACGCGGTGGGCGACTGGGTTCTTGCCGATCCACTGACCGGTATGCTTATCAGCCGTCTTGACCGAAAAAGCGTCTTTCAACGACGCCCGGAAGGCGGACGTGGCCAGCAACTTGTTGCCGCCAACGTCGACACTCTGTTTATCGTGACCTCATGCAACGCAGATTTTAATCTTGCCCGGCTGGAACGTTACCTGATCATGGCCAACCAGGCCGGGAGCAATCCGGTGATTGTGCTGACGAAGGCTGATACCGCTGAAGATGCTGGCATGCTCCAGGCGCAAGCCGAGGCCTTGCAGCGTGATCTGCCTGTGATCGCCTTGAATGGTCGCTCCGCAGACGCCGTTTCCCTGTTGAGGCCCTGGTGCGGCGTTGGCCAGACGGTTGCGCTGGTGGGATCCTCCGGTGTCGGAAAATCGACGCTGGTGAACACCATGACCGGCCCTGGCTCTGACACAAGGCAGAAAACTGGCGCCATCCGCGAATACGACGCCCAGGGTCGACACACGACCACGGCGCGATCGCTGCATGCTGTTTCAGGCGGCGGCTGGGTCATAGATACACCTGGGATAAGAACGCTTTACCTGAGCGATGTTACCGATGGTATAGACACCCTCTTTGCAGAAATAACCGAACTGGCGCCGCTTTGCCGGTTTCGCGATTGCACCCACGCACATGAACCGGGGTGCGCCGTTCAGGCAGCTGTCGCAAGCGGTGCCCTGGACGCTGATCGCTTGGAACGCTGGCGGAACCTGCTTGCAGAAAACCGCGACCGAACACCGGTCGTGAGCGGACCACGCGGCAACAAGATCGTTCGCAAGAAGAAATACTGAAAGTTTTGTGCGTTTGTAACGGTGCTCATCGGCGTCAGCGACGATCCGCCACCTTGGGGAATTGGCTGGGCCCTGGTCACCGCGTCAGGCTCAATGATTGGGTTTGCGGTCAAGAAGAACCTGCAAGCGGCCGCTCCCGCTTGAAATGGGTATGTCTTTGAACAACCGCGATATGAGGCGCGGTCGCAGTCCTTGCCTCTCATCGATGAGGAGAAATGACATTCTCTTTATCTCGATCGTGATCACGCCCGCATTGTCATGGCGACGATAATTCCCCGAATCGATCGCATGGAATCCGTTTTCCACCGCCCAGGCGGCTATCATGTCCGCGTTCATCAAGGTCCTGCTTTAGAGATCTCGGACGCGCTTTTTCTAGCTGTCCTGCTCGTGCAAATCGCTTTGCAGTCCCACGGATACCGTAACTGAAACGCTCTAATCCAGACAAATCCGTCCAAGATTACAGTTCGCGCTTTGGTGTTGCCAGAAAGACTCGCGGCAATCGGTGCGGATCCGCTGTGGCCCCGCCCCGTTTGGTGCACCTGAGCAAGGTTCGAGCCGACGCACCTTACATCGCAGCTATTGAAGGAGAATGAAACTTGGTCCCCGCGCTCCCTTTCGATTCCTGACTAGAGCGGCCCTAGCTTTTTTTGCTGGCGGACGCGAATCTCGAAGGCAGCGTATGTCGACTGCAACTCAATCTTGACCATCGGGAGAATAGCCCAAAACGAAAAAGCCTGCCGCGGGAGGAGGTGCGGCAGGCTTTCGAAAGAATTGAACAGCGACTGGGAGGAGGAGTGCCGCTGTTCATACAGACAGCCCTGGGAGGAGGAGTGGGCCGTCTGAACCTCGAAGCTCTGCGGGAGGAGATGCATCGCTTCGATGCGGTTATCTATACGCCGACTACGAACCACTTACTATTGCTGATGTTGCACTGCACCCATGCAAGAACGGCAAGTCGAAAAGATCGGGAAAGATCGATGGCACGACTCGATCGCAGACAGTGGACATCGACGCAAAAACGCCCGCATCATCAGCGGGCGTCAAGCAGCTTC
>UEIF01000024.1 GCA_900468805.1 Hyphomicrobiales bacterium
AGCCGGTTACCGCTGAGGAGCATCCATGCGACTACTCGTTCTTGGTACGGGCGTGATGGCGAAAAACCAGCTCGCCCACTTCATGAATATGGACGGTGTGACCGTGGTCGGCGCCGTCGACACGGATTCCGAACGTCTGGCCGCCTTTGCCGATAAGTTCAATATCGAGAAGCGGTTTCTGACGCTGGAGGAGGCGATCGCCTGGGGCGAATTCGATGCGGCGACGAATATCACGCCCGACCGGATTCACCACCCGACCACCATGGCGTTGATCGCGGCCGGCAAGCATGTGCTTTGTGAGAAACCGCTGGCGGAAAATTATCCAAGGGCGCTGGAGATGACGGAAGCGGCTGAAAAGGCCGGCGTCATCAACATGGTGAACCTCACCTATCGCAACGTCGCTCCCCTGCAGCGCGCCCGCGAGATGGTGCTCTCGGGCGAGCTCGGCACGATCAAGCATGTGGAGGCCTCCTATCTTCAGAGCTGGCTCGTTTCGCGTGCTTGGGGCGACTGGCGCACGGAATCCACCTGGCTGTGGCGCCTATCCACCGGTCACGGATCGAATGGCGTGCTCGGCGATGTCGGCATCCACATTCTCGATTTTGCAGCCTATGGCGCTGCGACCGACATCGATCACGTCTTTGCGCGGCTCAAGACCTTCAACAAGGCGCCGGGTGGCCAGATCGGCGAGTATATGCTTGATGCCAATGACAGCTTCACCATGTCGGTCGATTTCGCCAACGGCGCGCTCGGTGTCATCCACGCGAGCCGCTGGGCAACCGGACATCTGAATGAGCTGAGGCTGCGCATCTACGGCGAGAAGGGCAGCCTCGAGGTCATCCACCGTCCAAGCGGTTCCGAACTGTATGGCTGCCTTGGTGAGGACGTGGAAACTGCGAACTGGAAGCCGATCGAGGTAGCGCCGGTTGCCACCAATTATCAGCGTTTTGCCGAGGCCGTGGCAAGTGGCGTGCAGCTCGACCCGAACTTCCGCCATGCGGCAAACCTGCAGAAGGTGCTCGACCTTGCCATGGTCAGCGAGCGCGAACGCCGCGAACTGAAAGTCTGATATTTTTCCCGGATATGTCTTTGGGAAACGGGAACTGCCGTGTTTCGCGCGGCGGTTCCCTGCGGCATTTGACCGCTAGAGCGATACTTGAGGCGCGGTCGGGATTATCCATATTTAGGAAATGGCAAACGCGCTGATGTCGTGTCGGCTCCTGCGCGGAAGGCCATGCAATTTCCCCGAACATTTCCGTTTTCTTCGAAACACGGAAGCGCTCTATTTTTCGTCTTGAGGCAATTCCGGACGCAAAACCGCTGTGCACTTTTGCTGGAGTTGCTTTAGTCAGCAATGGAAAGCCTATGACTGACGGTATCGCCAATACACCCCTTCCCGAAAAATCAGGATCCACCTTCGCCGAGCAGGGCTTCGTCACTGCCGGGATCTCCCCCATGGATCGCCCCAGTGCCGTGACGCGCTTCTTCATGGGCATCGTCGCCTGGGCCGAGCGCCTGAACTTCAAATATGCAAAGCTCGGCAATCCGCCGGTCTATGACATCAACGTTTTCCCGTGGGCGAAGGAGGTCGAGAAGGCCTGGCCGCAGATCCGCGCCGAGCTTGACCGCGTGCTCGTGCGCCAGAGCGAGCTGCCGAGCTTTCAGGAAATCGCCACCGACGTGCAGACCATCTCCAAGGACAACAGGTGGAAGACCTTCTTCCTTTCCGGCTTCGGCCTGAAGTCGGAGCAGAATATCCGGGCCTGCCCGGAAACCTGGAAGGCCGTGCAGAAGATCCCGGGGTTGAAGACGGCGATGTTTTCGATCTTCGAGCCCGGCAAACACCTGCCGGCGCATCGCGGCCCGTATAATGGCGTATTGCGCCTGCATCTCGGCATGATCGTGCCTGATGCCACCGACAAGCTTGCCATCCGCGTCCAGGACCAGATCTGCCACTGGCAGGAAGGCAAGGCGCTGATCTTCGACGATGCCTATGAGCACGAGGCCTGGAACCACACGGACAAGACGCGCGTCGTTCTGTTCATCGATTTCGTGAAGCCGCTGAAATTCCCGGCACGGATCGTCAACTGGCTTCTGCTCAATCTTGCGGTTTTCACGCCGTTCATTCGCGAAGGGCTGGATAATCACAAGGAATGGGAAAAGAAGTTCTATGCGCAGGCAGAAGCGCTGCGGAACCGCACCTGACAAAAAAGCCCCGCCAGTCGAGGCGGGGCCGCATCTTTTCATTCGATGATCTGATCGCTTATTCGATGACCTGGACCACGCGGTGGGTCCGGGGCTCGACGATCACATGGCGATTGTTGATGACCGTATAGGCATAGCGCGGATTATCCGGCACCGGCATCACCTGGACTTCGGCAGGAAGCGGCTTGCCGACGACGATCGGCTGCTCCACGACGACGGTAGACGGCGGAGCCGGCTGTTCCTGGACGTAGGTGACGACTTCGCGCGGCGGCGGATCGACGACAGCGCCGGCGACACCGCCTGCCACGCCGCCAATTGCTGCACCCACGGGACCGCCGACAATTGCGCCGGTGATTGCGCCACCGGCTGCACCCGTAACAGCCCCGTCTGCCATCGCATTGGTGGCGAGCGACGAGAGCGCAAGCGCGCCGGACACAAGAATGATCTTGTACATTTTGCTTCTCCTTAGTTCCAGAGGATTTCCGCTGTTCGAGGAGATACGGAAATGCTCTATCTCATTGCATTTGCAAACAATTCCGGACGCGAAACCGCGTCGTAGATCTGCTGGGAATTGTTTTGGTTTGCGCTGAGGAAACGAGCCTGCCGTTTCGATGTTCCTGGTTTCAGGAGTCACGCTTTGGCAACTGAGGTCACAGTGCGTGAGGCCTATTCGAGCCTGCGGCGGAACAACCAGGCGGCGGCACCAAGCGTTGCGCAGGCGATCAATGCCAGCGGGATCGTCTGGTTCAACACTTCTTCTGCAGGGATATCCTTCAGGAAAACGCCTTTGACGATGACCAGGAAATAGCGCAGCGGATTGATAATTGTCACCGGCTGCAGCCACTCCGGCATGTTCTCGATCGGGGTTGCGAAACCCGAGAGCAGCATGGCCGGCACCATGAACAGGAAGGCGCCGAGGATGGCCTGCTGCTGTGTCATAGACAGGGCCGAGATGAAGAGGCCGAGGCCTGCCACCGAACCCAGATAGAAGATCGAGCTGCCGTAGAGCAGCAGGAGGGAACCGCGCAACGGCACGCCGAAGATGAAGATCGCCGCCAGCACATAGAGTGTCATGTGGAAGAGGCCGATCATGACAGGCGGAACGAGCTTGCCGATCAGGATTTCATGCACGCGCAGCGGCGAAACCATGAGCTGGTCGAAAGTGCCGAGTTCCCTTTCGCGGGCAATCGAAAGAGCGGTGACGATGAGGCCGATCAAGAGGGCGATGCTGGCGATCAGGTTCGGCACCATGAACCATTGATAGGTGAGGTTGGCATTGAACCAGTTGCGCGGCACGGTCGCGACAGTTCTCGCCATGGCGCGCCGACCCGCCGGCGTTTCGGCTGAAAGCGTCATGCCGATCTGCGTGAGATAGCCGGAGACGATCTGCGAGGCGTTGGAGCGGCGGCCGTCGAGGATGATCTGCAGATCGGCTGATATGCCGGCCTCGATGTTGCGGGAGAAATCCGGGCCGATCTCGATTGCGGCAATGACGGACTGGCCGTCGATCGCCTCGCGGATGTCGGCCTGGTTGGCGGCGGTCTCGATGTGCCGGAAAGTCGGGGAGCCCTGGATGCGCTGGATCAGTTCCTGTCCCCAATGGCCGCTGTCGCGGTTCAGCACCATGACATCGACATTGCGCACTTCGAGCGTCGCCGCATAGGAGAAGATGAGAAGCTGCATGAGGGGCGGCACGATCAGCACGAAGCGTCCCTTGGGATCGCGCATCACGGCGAGCAGTTCCTTTGTCATGAGAGCCTTCAGGCGGGTCCACCACATCTCAGCCGATCCTCTTCCTGGTGCTGCGGGCCGCCAGCACAAACATGATGCCGCCGATGACGAGCATGACGGCAATGGAGCGGGCAAACATCGGCCAGATATCGCCGGCGAGGAACACCGTCTGCAGGCTCGGGATCAGGTAGCGGGCGGGCACGATGATGGTGATCCACTGGATGATCTGGGGCATGGAGTTGATCTCGAAGAGGAAGCCCGACAGCAGGAACGCCGGCAGAAAGGCCGTGATCAGCGCGATCTGCGAGGCGAGGAACTGGTTCTTGGTTGCCGTGGAGATCAGCAGGCCCTGGCCGAGCGCCGGTATCAGGAAGGCGGCCGACAGCCCATAAAGGGCGAAAACCGAGCCGCGGAAGGGTACGTCGAAGAGGAAGACGGCGAGCAGCACGCAGAGCGTCATGGAGGCGAGGCCGAGCAGGAAATAGGGCAGGATCTTGCCGGCCAGCAGTTCGGCCGCCGTCACCGGTGTGGCCATCATCGCTTCCATCGTACCACGCTCCCATTCGCGGGCGACGACGAGCGAGGTCAAAAGGGTGCCGACCAGCGTCATGACGATGGCGATGGAGCCGGGGACGAGGAAATTGCGGCTCGTCAGCTCCGGATTGAACCAGAAGCGCTGCTCGATGGAGATGGGCGGACCTGATGCCACCGTTTCTGACTGGCGCTGGCGCTCCCAGTTGGCGACGGCGCCCTGCGCGTAGTTCTGGACGAAATTGGCGGTGTTCGGGTCGGAGCCATCGACGAGAACCTGGATCTGCGGTCGCCTGCCCGCGGCATAGTCCGTCGCGAAATCCGCCGGGATCACGACAATGCCGCGCACCTTGCCGAGCACGAGATCGTCATGGAACATGCGCTGGTCGCGCCCGACTGTGACGGAGAAATAGCGAGAGGCCTGGAAGCTTGCCGAAAGATCCTGCGTCAGCGGTGTCGCCTGTTCCAGCACCAGGCCGATGCGGGTGCGCGTCGTATCCAGCGACACGCCGTAGCCAAAGAGGAAGAGCAGGATCAGCGGCAGCACGAAGGCGATGAGAATGGTGCTGGGGTCGCGGATCGCCTGATAGCTTTCCTTGCGCACGAGGGCTGTGAAGCGGCGGATGCGGGAGGAGGTGCTCATGCGGCTTCCTCCGTTTCGGATTCCTGTACCAGCGCGATGAAGGCGTCCTCCATCGTCGGGTCAGGCTGTTCCTTTGTCGCGACACGTGCCTTCAACTCGTCGGGCGAACCGAGCGCAATCGACCGGCCGCGATAGATCAGCGAGATGCGGTCGCAATATTCGGCCTCGTCCATGAAATGCGTCGTCACCAGAACGGTGACGCCCTTTTCGACGAGCGCATTGATATGGGTCCAGAATTCGCGCCGCGTGATCGGATCGACGCCTGACGTCGGCTCATCGAGGAACAGGGCGCGCGGCTCGTGCATGACGGCGCAGGCAAGCGCCAGGCGCTGTTTCAGGCCGAGCGGCAGGTCCTTGGCCGAATGGCGCGCATGGCGGCCGAAATCGAATATCTCGGTCATCAGCTCGATGCGCTCGCGCCGGCGGCTGCCTGAGAGGCCATAGACGCCGGCGAAGAATTCGAGGTTCTGCATGACGGTGAGATCACCATAGAGCGAGAATTTCTGCGCCATGTAGCCGAGCTGGTTGCGGGCTTCGGCGGCATCCTTGCGCAGGTCGAAGCCGGCGACGCGGCCTTCTCCCTCCGTTGGTTTCAAGAGGCCGCAGAGCATCTTGAAGGTGGTGGATTTGCCGGCGCCATTCGGCCCGAGCAGTCCGAAGATCTCGCCGCGGCTTATATCGAAGGTGATCTTGTCGGCGGCGGTGAAATCCCCGAAACGCTTGGTCAGGCCGCGGGCCTCGATGACGGAGCGGTCGCCGGTTTCGCTGGGTGATTTCTGCGCTTCTGCGAGTTTCGAGCGCCCGCCGGGGCCGCCGCCCAGCATGTCGACGAAGGCGTCCTCGAAGCGGGCAGGGGTGGGCGTCAGCTTCGCCCCGTTGCCGGCGCCGCCGATGTCGGGCGTCTCGTCCTTGCCGGTGACGAGGCGGATGGCATCGCCCTGGATGACACCGTCGATGACGCCTTTCGTCTGCAAGAGTTCGGCCAGCACCTGCCGCCTGCGGCCGGTGACACCCGAAACCTTGAAGACGCGATCTTCGACTCGGCCGGTCAGATCATGCGGCTTGCCGGAAAAGAGCAGCTTGCCCTGGTTGAGCAGCAGCACATGGTCGCAGGCTTCGGCCTCATCCAGATAGGCGGTCGACCAGAGCACGCCGATGCCTTCCTGCGTCAGGTTCTCGACCATCTTCCAGAGATCGCGCCGCGAGATCGGATCGACGCCGACGCCGGGCTCGTCGAGCAGCAGCAGGCGTGGCTTTTTCAGTAACGCGCAGGCAAGGCCGAGTTTCTGCTTCATGCCGCCCGAAAGCTTGCCGGCGAGCCGTGTCGTGAAGCGCTTCAGGTCGGTGAAGGTCAGAAGTTCCTCGAAGGAGGCGGCGCGCTCGGCCTTGGGAAGGCCGCGCAGATCGGCATAGAGATCGAGATTTTCCTGGACCGAGAGGTCCTCATAGAGGCCGAAGCGCTGCGGCATGTAGCCGATCGAGGCCTGGATGGCCGCCGGGTTCCTGGCGGTATCGAAGCCCAGCACCTCGACCGTGCCGCTCTCCGGCAGCATGAGGCCGGTCATCAGCCGGATCAGCGTCGTCTTGCCGGCGCCATCGGGGCCGACGAGGCCGGTGATCGCGCCGCCCTTGACCTCGCCGGAGATTGCATCCAGCGCCGGCGGGCCATCGCCGAAGCGCTTGGTGACATCGGCAAGCCGGACCAGCGCCTCATCCGTTTGCGGGGAGGAGGTCATTGCGCGGCCGGCGCGGGAAAGTGCACGGTAACAGGCATGCCCTGGCGCAGATCGGGGCCGGGCTTGTCGATGACGATGCGCAGGCGATAGACGAGGTCGGTGCGAAGCTCGGGCGTTTCGACCGATTTCGGCGTGAATTCGGCGACCGGCGAGATGAATCCTACAGTGCCTTCATAGGGCTTGTCCGGATGCGTATCCGAGGTCACCTGAACCTTCATGCCGGGCTGCAGGCGGCCGAGATCGCCTTCGGCCACATAGCTGCGCACCCAGACCGGCTGCGTCAGCGAAAGCACATAGACGGTATCGGCCGGCGAGACGATGGCGCCGGGTTCCCGCACACGGGAAAGGATGATACCGTCATTCGGCGCAAGCAGTTCGGCATCGGCAAGCGAGATGCGGGCGGAGACCAGCGCCGATTGGGCGGCCTTCAACTGCGCCTCGGCAGCGGAAATATCTTCCACGCGAGTGCCTTCCTGCAGCAGTTTCAGGGCCTGATTGGCGGAGTCTGCACGCGCGGCCGCCATTGAGCGATTGGCCGTCGCCGTGTCGAGATTGGCTTCGGAGATCGTGCCCTGCGGGCGCAGCTGGCGAGCGCGGTCATAGGCAATATTGGCGTTTCTGAGCGCTGCGAGGCTCTCGTCATAGGAGGCGCTGGCCTGGGCAATTTCCGTCGGCCGCGGGCCGGCTCTGAGCTTGTCGAGCGTCGCCTGCAGGGCAGCGACATCGGCCTCGGCGGAGGCAACGGCAGCCTCGTAAGGCGCGGTGTCGAGTTTGCCGAGCACATCGCCGCTCCTGATCATGTCGCCCTCATCGACGGCGAGCGAGGCAAGCCGGCCATTGACACGGAAGCCGAGGGAGACCTGCCGGATATCGACATTGCCATAGAGCGTGAACTCTCTTGATCGTTCCGGCAGCCAGCCGAGCTTCTGGGGCAGGCCGTACCACCAGGCGGCAGCGCCCGCCGCAACGAGAATGAGGATGGCAAGGGGGAGGATCCGTCTCATCGGGTATTTCCTTTCGGCTGATGCAATTGGCCGACAAGCTCTGCAACGAGGTTGCGCAGGGTCTGGAGTTGTTCTGACCCGACCGACTGCCACTCCATCTGGGCGAGAACGGCCGCGTGGGCGACGCGGAAGACCATGATGTTGCCGACGAAGGCGAGGGTGCGCAGCCGCACATGCTCGCTGGCCGGGTCTTCCTGCAGGATGGTGCCGATCATCCGGCTCGCCATCTCGATCATCGGGCGCATCAGGCCCTGATAGACACGGGCGAAGGCCTCGGTCGGCTCCATCTGTTCGCGGATGATGAAGCGCGCCCAGGGCTCGGATTCCTTGCTGACGAAAAGGCTGACCATGGTGGTGCCCATATCCGTCAGGAAAAGCCGCGCTTCCTCTTCGCTCAGTGCCTCTCCGGCAGCAGCCAGTTCCATAAGCCTGGCACCGATCCGCTGCCGCATTCCGCCGACATGGTGCTCGATGCGCGAGACCAGATATTCCGCGGTTGCGACATAGAGGCCTTCCTTGCCGCCGAAATAATAGGGAATGGCCTGCAGGTTGACGCCTGCGGCTTCGCTGAGCTGGCGCGTCGAGGTGCCGTCGAAGCCATAACGGCCGAAGACATCGAGCGCCGCCGACAGCAGCTTTTCCCGGGTGATTTCGGCGCGGTTCGGTTGGGTTTGTTCATCAGTCATGTCTCATTTATAACCCAAACGAAACTTTCAGTCAATCGAATGAATGTTTATCTTGCCGAGCCCACCCTGATGTGTATGACGGTTTCGGGCGCGAACCGTCAGTATATTTACGTTTACTGCCGGCGCATTTACCGTTTCGTACTTCCGTAAAGTCTAATATTCTGGCTGAATGGGCTGATGAGAAACCGGCCCGTCATGCCAAGCGCTGCAAGACCTGCCTGGAGAGCGCTCCTCGCGAGCGCGGCTCTTGCTGTTCCTTTGACCGTGGCTTGCGCTGACGATATTGCGCCCGGAAAAGGCAATCGCATTCAGAACGAGGTGGTGAAACCAGCTCCTCATGATGGACAGCTGACGGCGCCGCGCCTGAGTGCGAACTGGTGGCTGCGGATCAGGCTCGAGGCACCGCAGGCCGATCAGCCGGATGGTTCGAAGCAGGTTTTCGCGCACCGCACCGACCAGCAATGATCCCGGGCGTTGCAGCCTCAGCTGAAGCGCTGCACGTCCAGCCGCAGGCACGAAGGACGCCTTAACTCCCAGAGCCTACGCATCGGGCTTTCCGAAGCCGATTCCGGTTTAGGGGCCAGTGCCGTAGTGCTCGTCTCTTGCCGTAGCGCTCGTCTCTGGCCGATGGGGGCTCGGATCCCTTTTGCGGCGCTGAGCCCGGCCGATCAGGCGCAGGGCCACCGCTGAGGGCAAGATTCTCGCAATGAAGGCGGCGAGCTTCGAGGAGATGCCGGGAATGACGAGGCGGCGGCCGGACTTGAAACCCTGCCATGCCTGCTCGGCCACATAATCGGCATCGAGCTTGGGCAGCACCTTGAAGAGGGCGGCCCGGTTGGCGCCGGATTTTTCAAGGAAGTCGGTCGAGACAGGGCCAGGGGCGACGCAGGTTACCGTCACACCGAAGCGGCGCACCTCCTCATGAAGGGCGGTCGAGAAGGCGCGCACGAAATTCTTGCTGGCGTAATAGAAGGCCATGTAAGGGCCGGGCGCGAAACCGGCGACGGAGCCGAGATTGATGACGCCGCCGCTGCGGCGCGCCACCATGCCCGGCAGGAAGCGCAGGGTCATGTCGGCGAGTGCGCGGATGTTGACGTCGATGATCCCGAGCTGCTCATCGGCGGGCAGGGTGGTTGCCGCGCCGCGCAGCCCGTAACCGGCGCTGTTGACCAGAACGCTGCAGGTGAGCCCGTTTTCGGCGAGATAGGATTCCAGCCGGGCGGATGCATCCGCAGAGGCGAGGTCGAGTTCGATCGTGAAGGTTTTTCCGCCGGCCTGCGTAATCTCCGTTGCGGCAGCCGCAAGGTCTTCGGCGGAGCGTGCCACGAGCACCACGATATTGCCCTCGCGCGCCGCCACCCTGGCAATGGCCCGCCCGATGCCGCGGGACGCACCGAGAACGACGACAGCCAGGCGCAGCTCGGCGCTTCCGCTCATGGGGCAAGTCCCGCAATCGATATGCCGGCGGGTTTTCCCGCCTGCGGCAGCGCCCTGACCTCGTCGGTGACCTCGCCGTTCAGGATGTTTTCGAACCGCTCCAATGCCCGGGCGATGCTGGCGCCATCCATCACGCGGTGGTCATAGTGGATGCGCACGGTGACCGTGCCGTCCGCGTCGATCGGGCCGTAATTCAGCAGCGTGGTGAGCGGTGTCAGCGGATTGAGGGACTCGGCGCCGAGGCCGGAATAGACCGAGAGCTGGAACGTGCCGAAATAATGCCCGCGCCGTTTTGCCAGGTTGAGCCCGAGCCACATCATGGACCAGCGGAGCAGGGCAGGCGCGCGGGCAAGTTTGAGCGAACGCCGGAAGTCCTTGATATCGCCGATCGGCAGCGAGCGGGCTTCGCGGATCAGCTTTTCCAGCTCGGGAATGGGGCGCTGTTCCGGCCCCTTTATCTTGCTCAGGAGAACGATCCGCTCGCCCTCATGCTCGCGCTCATGGGCGATGGAGGCCACGCTTTCAGGATATTCGTAGAGCTGATGAAACGGGAATTTGATATAGGCGCGCCGGAGATCCGGGGTCTCCTTCGAGAGCAGCGCATAGCCTTTCAGGAACAGCACGGTCCATGACGGGCGCGGATCGCAGGCGCTTCGGGCATCCAGCAGCGGGCGGATATTCATCTGCCGCTGCACGGTGACGCGCGGGATGCCGATCGAAAATCGCATGAGATCTCCGACAAGCCGCCTTGCGGGCGAAAGCCTTATTGTTCGTCCCTTCATCGTGCCTCCCCTAGAGCGCCGTGCGTCCATTCGGACGCACAAGGACGCTCTATCTCCCTGTTTTCACGCAATTCCGGGCGCAAACCCGTTACACGCTTTTGCAGGAATTGCTTTAGTAGAGATAAGGAATGATCCGCTTGGTTTTGTCCATATAGGTGCGATACTGAGGGCCGAAAACGTCCAGCATCATACGCTCTTCCTTGTCCACCCGCAGGAAGAACAGCACCGCGAAACCGACAAGGCCCGCAAAGCCCGCCACCCAGTTCGACAGCAGGAAAGCCTGCGCAAGCCCCATCAGCATGAAGGAGGTGTACATGGGGTGGCGCACGAGCGCGTAAGGCCCGGCGCATATCAATTCGTGCTTCTGGCGGATTTCCAGCGTGATGGACCAGTTTTTCCCCAGCTGCTTGTGGGTTCTGCGAAAGACCCACATTGCGAGGCAGAAGATGGCCGCTCCCAGCACGACCGCCCACAGGTGGGCAGGGTAGTCGGCGGCTTTCGGGATGCCTGTCGCGACGTAAAATCCCGGCACGATCGCCAGCCCCGCGAGAGCCGCCGCAAGGGCTATCTTCTCCGAAACGCTCCGCCGGCTGCTGACGACGGGCACGCGTTTGCCGCGGCGCTCAAACGGGTACCGAATGATGTACCATGCGACAATTCCGAGGACCCAGACGATCTCGCCAATGGTGTGAACTGACAAGTTCAAATCGGCACCAGAACCTTTCCACGATCCGTTTTCCGGGATCGCCCTGCTTTTCTATCAACCCGTATTCATCTCCCGCAGATTTGTAATGAATTGCTGCGGACGAAGCCAGATGCCGGGCGTCTTATAACCCATATGTTTGGCGATATCGGCCACGAAGGCGTTGCAATTGTAAACGGTCGCCTCCCATAGACGGCTGCGCGCCTGGAGCTTGCGAATATAGGCGACCGTGTCGTCATATTCGGCGTCCGTCAGCATCACGCGCCAGCTTGCCGAGCGGTATTGCTCCTCGAGGTCGCCATCCGTCGCGCCTGTCGTGGCGGGGACGGGAATGAAGTGGCCGATCACATAAGGAGCGGCATCTTCCGAAGCCGGGGCAAGTCCCGCAACCTCGGGACTGTTCATTCTGCCGTTCTTGTCGGCGCTGCCGAAGACGACATAGGTGTGGCCGTAGGTCAGCGCATAACGCGAGCGGAACTCGATAAAACGCCGTCCCGCTTGTTCTTGAGTCGTGGCCGGTTTTTTCAGGTCACGGGCATCGGATGTATAACGTGGCTGGGGGGCTTTGTCTTCTGACTGACACGATGATACCACAACCGCCAAAATAGCGACCAAGCACAAGCGGCTTCTTCCAAGCGCCATCAACACGCTCCATGTGCAGGCTCCTGCGAATGCGGGCCTGATGCCGGTTGATGCGCCGTTTCTGCGCCAGAATGGCAGGCGGGATCAATCCTGGCCGTTTGAGGATGTCAGAGAGAGGAAGGGCCTGTCGAGCCCTTCCTAAGTGTTATGCGAATTTTACTTGTAGACGGCCGTTGCTGCAGGCGGTGGAGCTTTCCCCTTGCCTTTGCCAATCGACCCGCAGGCACTCAGATTGGCCACCGCAAGCACTGCGAGGATCACGAATAAAATTCTGCTCATTAAGTCCTCTCCTCATCCTGGTGCAGGCCTGAAAGACTGCACCTCAAAGTTTGACGATAATCGGCACCTTGGACAGTGCGGGAGTGATGCAATGTGCAACGAATCTACATTAGCAGATACTTACCGGTGTGGCCAACCCCGCAATTTCACATGGTAAACGGCACTCAAGCATCGGCCCGAAAATCGGAATCGATTTTCGGAAAGCCTGATGCGCAAGCAAGAAACTCAGAGCGTCCTTTGTGCGTCCGAATGGACGCACGGCGCTCTGAAGCATGTCGTGATCCGTCAGGTCCGCTCGCCACGCTTCAGGCTTTCGTTTTCGCATGTCGTTATCGCAAAACCGCGGCGCACTTTTGCGCGACATGCTTTAAATGACGACTACACGCGTTCCCACCCGGGTGCGGGAGTAGAGGTCGACGATGTTTGCATTGGTCAGGCGGATGCAGCCGTTCGACACCGCTTGACCGATTGACCAGGGCGCGTTGGTTCCGTGCAGCCGGAAGAGCGTGTCCTGGCCGCCCTGGTAGAGGTAAAGGGCCGCAGCCCCGAGCGGGTTGTCCGGTCCTCCCGGTACGCCATCGGCATATTGGGCGAGCCGCGGCTTGCGCTCGATCATGTCGTCGGTGGGCTTCCACGAGGGCCACTCCGCCTTGCGGCCGATCGAGGCTTCGCCCTTGAAGCTTAAGCCTTCCTCGCCAACGGCGACGCCATAGCGCGTGGCAACGCCGCCGTCCTCCACGAAATAGAGATAGCGTGCACCCGTATCGACGACGATGGTGCCGGGCGGCTCGTTTCCGTCATAGGCCACTTCCTGCCGGCGATAGCGGGGATCGGCATCGGGGTCCCTTCCCAAAACCCGGTAGCCCAGCGGCGGGCCATCCGATGTCGTACTGCATCCATAAAGCATCAGAGCCAGGCCACCCAAAACGAGGCCTCGGCGTGTGACATCTGCCCGTTCGTCCATTTCCACCTGCCAAAGAGTTCAGTCAGATTCGATGATTCGAGATTAACGGCGTGCCGATTTTGGCCGGGACATTCGTTTCTGTGGAACTATGTGCTTGCCAGGCGGACAAGCTGCGCAACTTGCAATAGCATGCATTTTAGTCATCCATGAAACTCCTTGCATCAGGTATTCGTTTTGCAGGAGTATTAGCATATCGGAATGGACAGAACGATGAAACTTTGCCTTGAAGGAAAAGTCGCGATCGTGACGGGCGCAGGCTCCGGAATTGGAGCGGCGGTTTCCCGGCAGCTCGCTCACGAGGGTGCCGAGGTCATCGTTGCCGATTGCAATGCCGATGGCGCTCACGCGGTTGCAGCGGCAATTCGATCGGACGGCGGACAGGCTCGTCCCTTTGTCGTCGATGTGACCGACTTCGAAGGCGTGCAGAAGCTTGTCCAATTTGCCGTCGAGGAATGCGGTGGTCTGGATCTCGCCGTCAACAATGCCGGGGTGGACGGTGTGCGTGCAGCGGTCGCAGATTACCCGCTTGATGACTGGCACAGGTTGATGAACGTCAATCTGAACAGCGTCTTCTACTGCACGAAATGCGAGATCGGCGCGATGTTGAAATTGGGCGGGGGGGCAATCGTCAACATGTCTTCCGCCCTCGGGTCTGTCGGGCTGCCGACCGCGGCAGCCTACACCGCCGCCAAGCACGGGCTGGTCGGGCTGACGAAAGTTGCCGCGATCGAATATGCGAGATTCGGGATTCGGGTCAATGCTGTCGGTCCCGGCTGGATCGATACGCCCCTCCTGTCGGAGCATCTGGAGGCAGCGAGCACGCGCCGGATGGCAGCGCTCCAGCCAATGGGAAGGCGTGGCACGCCGGACGAAGTTGCAAATCTCGTTTGCTTCCTCCTGTCTGAACAAGCAAGCTTCATTACAGGAGCTCACTACCTGGTGGATGGCGCCTATACTGCGCATTAGAGCGCCGGCGTTCCATCCGGAGCCCGGCACAGGTTTGCGGAGATTACGCGACCTTGCCAGGTCCGCAGCATACCCTAGATTGAAGTTGCGCGGGATTCTCGCGGTCGATGTACATGCCGTTGTTGTGAATAGATTTTCAAATCACAAAGGGCCTCCATCATGTCGGACAAATCGAAGAATGGCATCGATCGCCGCGATCTCTTGATCGCATCGATCGCCACGGTCGGCGCATCGGCTGCCCTCGCGGTCAGCGCCGGTGCCGCAAAAGCCCAGGAGGCGGCGACACCCGCTGCCCGACCGGCATCGGGAACGGTCTATACCGGCGATGTCATCCAGGGCAAAAAGGTCGTCAGCGCGCTCGACGTCGACGACCTGGAGCCCGGGCAGAAGCACTTCCTGTATTTTCAGGGCGCGCAGATGCCCACGGGGCAGTACTGGTACGTGTCCGTGACGGTCGCCAAGGGGGCAAAGCCTGGCAAGCGCGGTATCCTGACCAGCGGTGTGCATGGCGACGAGATGAGCAACATTCACACGGTCCAGACCGTGATGAACCAGCTCGATCCGGCGCAGATGTCGGGCACGGTCATGGCGGTCACCGACATATCCCGCCCGGCCCTTGAAAGCATGCAGCGCAGGTGGCCCAATCAGGGCAGGGGCGTCGATCTGATCGATATGAACCGGGAATGGCCGGGGAACGAGAACGGTGCCTCCGCGCCCAGCCGACATGCCGGGCTTCTGTTCAACCGGCTGCTGCGGCCGAACGCCGATTTCGCGATCGACTTCCACACCGGAACAACCGGGTTCGAAGTCACCGCATTCAATATTGGCGGCATGGATGTGCCCGAGGTCAAGGCGATGGTGGAGCTCTATCCCGTCGGCCAGATCTTCGACAACCATGTCTATCCCGGTGTCCTGCACAACGCGTTCATGGACGTGGGCATCCCCTCCTTCACGCCGGAGATCGGCGCTGCCCGCGTTCTGGACATCGAGATGATCTCGCTGTTCGTCGAAGGCACGATGAACGTCCTCAAGCATCACGGCATCGTTGCCGGGCCGATGGGCCGGACAGGCAAGGACGTGAATGTCTTCGTCGGCAACAGTGCGTTCCCGATCCTGGCAACCCAGGGCGGGATCGTCGAACATCTGGTCAAGCTCAACGACAAGGTCGAACCCGGACAGAAGGTGGCCATCCAGCGCAACAGCTTCGGCGAAGTGGTCGCGGAATATACAAGCGGCGTGGCCGGAGAGATAACGGGCCAGCGCAGCGATGCAATGTCCGAGCCCGGCAACCCCCTCGTCTTCATCCTCTTCCACAAGGCGGCGCTGGAGGGCGCTGAGGCCTATCCCGAGTAATCCGCCGTTTCCGCACATCGTCTGGAATCCGGGCGCGACAAAAGATCAGTTTTCCCGCGAGGCCGCAGAACTGCGCCGGCGCAATGCATCGGCGATGCTCATGTCAACATGCCAACCGTTTCCAAATAGCTCTGGGGAGGTCCGAAGCATTCCAGAAGGAAACGGTCAATGACATCAAGGATTCTCCGCCGCCCGGAGGTTCAGAACAGGACGGGCCTTCCCACCTCCACCCTCTATGCGATGATTGCCGACGGGCGGTTTCCGCAGCCGGTGAAGATCGGCAAGCGGGCTGTCGGTTGGGTGGAAGGGCAGGTCGAGGGGTGGATTGGTGAATGTGTGGCAGGTTGCGCAAGGCGCGACGTCCCCTTCTCCCCAGCGGGGAGAAGGTGGCCCGAAGGGTCGGATGAGGGGGCCACGGATGCCGACGGATGATGCAGTCGAACATTACTGACGTTTCGTTTCCGGATGGGCTGAGAGGGAAGAGATTCTCCTGTGGTTAGCCTCTTGGCCGGAGCCCCCTCATCCGCCCTTCGGGCCCTTCTCCCCGCTGGGGAGAAGGGGGAAATCCCACATCCCACGCGGAAAATCTCATGCCACCTGTGACTGCACATGCGTCGCCGCGCGACTGGCTCGCCATGCTCAAGACGAATGACAAGGGCAATCCCCATCCGGGCCTCACGCTCAATTGGACCGTGATGCTGGAGCACCACCCCGACGCATGCGGAATGCTCGCCCTTGATGAATTCAGCGGCCAAACGATGTTGCTTGCCCGCCCGCCATGGGATTTGCGACAGGGCGACTGGAAGCCTCGTCCCGTCGGAAACAACGACCTTGCAGAAGCGGTCGAATGGCTGGAAGGGTTCGGCCTGACGCCGAGGGTTTCCAATATCAATCCCGTTATCGACAAGGTCGCCGGGCGGCATCCCTATCACCCTGTGAAAGGCTGGCTGTCATCGCTGCCGGCATGGGATGGAAGGAGGCGCGTCGACACTTTCCTGACCTCTCATCTCGGCGCTGATGACACGCCCCTGAACCGTGCCTTTTCGCGCAAATGGCTCTCAGCGCTCGCCAGACGCGTCTTTCAGCCAGGGTGCCAGTTCGATCACGTGCTGACCCTGCAGGGCAGGCAGGGCCTCGGAAAATCGTCGTTCGGCCGGGCGCTCGTTCCGGTCGAGGAATGGGTGACCGACGGCGTGACGGTGGGCGACGGCGCGCGCGAAGTGATCGAGAACACGCGCGGGCGCTGGCTTGTCGAGCTTGCGGAGCTTGCCGGCCGGTCGAACCGGGAGATCGATACGATCAGGAAGTTCATCACGGTTCGCATAGATAGCGCGCGCGGGGCGTATAAGCAGAGGGTCGACGACGTGCCGCGCCAGTTCGTGTTCTACGCCACGACGAACGCCGACGAGTTCCTGACGGACACGACGGGCAATCGCCGCTGGTGGCCGGTCAGGCCCACCGCGATCGATATCGCGGCCATCCGGGCCGACCGCGCGCAGGTCTGGGCCGAAGTCATGACGATCTACGAGCGCGAGCCGCTGTGGCTGGATGACCCGGCATTGCGGGCCGACCTTGAAACCCTGCACCAGGGCGTGATGGATTTCGGCCCCACCTACGAGATCATCCGCGACCTGATCCCTCCCGGCGACATGAGGCTGACCTGCGCGGACATGCGCAAGCTCTTGACCGGCGGAAGCGAGGATGCAAGCCGCTTGCCGGCCGGCTGGCACAAAAACCTGCAGAGGGCACTTGTCGGACTGGGGTTCAAACCGGACTCGAAGCCTGTCAATCGCGGCGGGCGCACCGTGCGCGTTTATGTTCGTGGCGATGAGGACGGCCTGCCCTGGGCAAGATGGGTTGATGGTCGCATCGAGTTCGAGCATGGCCCGCGAAGGCGAGACGCGATTTTCTAGAATGTGCTCCGTGAGTGCAGGAAGCCGCCCTTCGGAGCGGCTTTTTTGCGAGCCGGTTCGCGGAATTGCTGACAGCGGTTACGCATTCCTGCGCAGATGTCGTAATATTATTTCGGTAATAATTTCAATTATTTATGGCTGTTGTTACGCAATTACGAAGACAATGGCGAAACACAGGCGGAGAAGAAGACTGATGTTACGAGCTGCCGTTGGCATATTTCCATGAGAAACAGAAACACGCCGTAATCTCGTAATTCTGTAATCGTCGATTTTAAGACGCTGATTTTATTGAGGAAATACTCTTACGAAATGTGCAGCGGAATTGCGGTGATTACACGGGCCCGGTATGAGGCCGCCATTGCCGCGAAAGCGAGGGCCGGCGAGGGGCGGTTTTCCGCTCCGTGGCTTCCACACGCCGCATCCTGCCAGGTCAAAAAACGGCCGGCTCAGTGCAATACGGCGATGGCGGTAATCCCAGCCTCCTCTGCAGCGCGAATAATCGCCGCTCTCAATTCCCAAGGGTCAGCGTTGCCATTGACGACATCGATACAGATCCTGATCGCCGCAAGGAATTCCTCCCCGTCATCGCAGGGGAATTCCTTCATGAGCGCGTTGGCGGCTCCAATCGCCGTTCGGACGGACAGGAGCCTGTCCGGATTGTGAAGTATCAGGATCACGGGATCGAATTCGATTGGGGTGTCCCATTCCATGACACAATACTCCCGATGGGATGGCGTATTGTTAACGAAGCAAGGGGTGTGCCAGGGGGAGTTGGTTTATGCGGAACGGGGCATGCGTTCGATGAAACCGGTTTGCCTGCCAGAGGAGGTGACCGCCGCATCGCACCGCTTGCGCTGCCCTCAATCGGCTAGCGGGTCGCGTATCAGCAGCGTCCTGATAAGCAGGGCAGTGAAGTCGGCAGTGGGATCATCGCTTTGGTTTGTCTCAAGCGAGAAATGCCGCTCAAACGTGATCGCCGCTGAGAACGACCGGGAGCCGTCAGTTTGCGTGAAGGAGGAGAAGTCCGGCGAGGCTCATCAAGCCGAGCGCGAGCATCGAAAGCACGCCTGCAAGAAGAACCCGGCCCCCTGAGGAGAAAACCGTCCGCATGTTCACCGAAAGGCCGAGTGCGGCCATTGAAACGATGGTGAGATAGGTCGAAACCGTCTTCGCCGCCCCGACCAGGTGGTCCGGGATCAGGTCAAGAGAGCGGAGGATCATCATTGCGAAGAAACCGAGGATGAACCACGGGACGAGGTGGGTGAGCGAGAGGGGCGCTGCGTCGCCTGCTCCCTTCTTCAACCGCAGAAGCAGGACGACGGGGCCGAGCATCAGAACCCGCATGAGCTTGACCAGAGTTCCGATCTGTACGCTGACAGCGCCGATGGGAGCTGTGGCGGCAAGCACCTGCGGGACAGCATAGACCGTCATGCCGGCAACCACACCATATTGCCATTCGGTAAGATGGGTCGCGGAGAACAAGGGCGGGAGGACGAGAACGACAACGATGCCGAGCGCGGCCGTGAAGGCGATCGATGCGGCAACGTCGTCGGACCGCGCTCCGATCACAGGGGCGGCCGCCACGATCGCCGAGTTGCCGCAGATCGAATTGCCGCAGGCTACCAGGGTCGCCAGACCGTCGTGGAGGCCGAGCAGCCTGCAGATGCTGTAGCTGATCATGAGGGACGCCAGCACGGTTGCAACGACGACGAGGATCATGGTCGATCCGGCACTGACGACGGTCGCCAGGCTTGCCGATGCTCCGAGCAGTACGATCGCAAGCTCCAGCAGGATTTTGCTGGAGAAGGAGACGCCCGCTTTCAGGACGGGAGACAGCCCGAAGGCCGTGTGGAAGACGGTGCCCAGAATGATCGCGATCACGAGCCCGTCCAGAAGCTCGGCACCCGTTGCAGCCTTTTCTCCGGCCACTATGCCTTGAGACGCCACTGTGATCGCCACTGCAAGCAGCGTCCCGGGAATAATTTCTACAAATCTTGGCACGGACGACATGTTTCCTCCAATGCGATGGGCATTTGAAGGTTAAGCTTCCACTCTGTTTTGTTCTATCGAATAATATTTGACATTTCATTCGTCGGAACAGAATGATTCCGCATGACTCTTGAGCAGCTATCAATCTTTGTCGCCGTGGCCGAGCGCGAGCACCTGACCCAGGCCGCCGCAGCCCTTCGCCTCACGCCCTCCGCCGTCAGCGCTTCGATCAAGGCGCTGGAGAATTTCTACAGCGTGACGCTGTTCGACCGGGTCGGAAGGGGCATTCAGCTGACGCGGGAGGGAAGGGTGCTTCTGCAGGATGCGAAGGAGACGCTCGCCCGCGTGAAGATGACGGCGGCAGTCCTCTCCGAACTCGGTGGCCTGAAGACCGGCGACCTGGATATCCACGCCAGCCAGACAATCGCGAACTATTGGCTTCCGCCGCTTCTTCTGAAGTTCTCGCAGGCCTATCCGGGCATAAGCGTCAATCTGACGATCGAGAACACGGCGAAGGTGGCAGCCGCCGTCATTGCGGGCGATGCCGAACTGGGATTCATTGAGGGTACCCGGGACGAGCCCGCTCTGGCGGCAACCGCAATCGCCGACGACCGCCTGGTTCTGGTCACCGGATTGGAGAACGCCAACGAGATCGATCGGGAGAACCTTAGATCTCAGCGCTGGATCTTGCGGGAATCCGGGTCGGGCACGCGATCCGTCCTCGAGGACGCGCTGCGAGCGATAGGCGTCTCGCCTTCGTCCCTCGACGTGGCGCTCATCCTTCCGTCCAACGAGGCCGTGCTTTCCGCCGTGCGCAGTGGCGCATGCGTGACTGCCCTATCCGAGGCGATTGTCACGCCGTTCATCCAGAACGGCCAGTTGCGCGCTGTCGAGATCGAGCTTCCGCCTCGGCGCTTCACCCTCCTGCGGCACAAGGAGCGCCACCGCACGGCACCGGCGCGTGAGTTTGAGGCATTTTGCCGGGCTAATGGATAAAATGAAACGAAAAATGGCGCACCCGACAGGATTCGAACCTGTGACCTTTGGAATCGGAATCCAACACTCTATCCAGCTGAGCTACGGGTGCATGCCTGACGATGTGACTCGTCGTCCGATGTCGTGGTTCTTAGCCTAGCTTTGGCTCTGCTTCAATCGCGAAGTTCACGGAATTTCTGGGACTTGGGTTTTAAAGCGATTTCCGGCCAAGCTGTTGCCAAAAATGAAAACTCCGCCGGGCCTTTCGGGCGGCGGAGCCTCTTTGCTGGATGTTGCTTGTATCAGACCTGCATGGCGCCGGGGCCGGGGATGGCCTTGGGGGGTACCTTGCCGAGGATGATCATGCCGAGGACTTCGTCCTTGGTGACATCCTCGGTGCGGGCGTGGCCGACGACCTGGCCGTTTTTCATGACGGAGACGCGGTCGGCGAGGTCGAAGACGTCGTGGATGTCGTGGCTGATGAGGAAGATGCCGATGCCTTCCTTTTTCAGCTGCTTGATGAGCTCGCCGACCTGCGCGGTTTCCTGCGGACCAAGGGCTGCCGTCGGCTCGTCCATGATCAGGATGCGGGCGTTGAACAGGATGGCGCGGGCAATGGCAACCGACTGGCGCTGGCCGCCTGACAGTGCTTTCACCGGCTCCTTGAAGCGCTTGAAGTTGGGGTTCAGGCGGCCCATCACCTCGCGGGCGGAATGTTCCATCGCGACGTCGTCGAGCGTGCCCCAGCGGGTCTTCAGCTCGCGGCCGAGATAGAGGTTGGCGGCGGCATCGACATTATCGGCGACGGCGAGCGTCTGGTAGATCGTCTCGATGCCGAACTTCTTGGCATCGCGCGGATTGCGGATGTCGGCCGGCTCGCCGTCGATCAGGATCTCGCCCGAATCACGCTTGTAGGCGCCGGAGAGGATCTTGATCAGCGTCGACTTGCCGGCGCCGTTATGGCCGAGAAGGGCCACGACTTCGCCGGGATAGAGATCGACCGAGGCATTGTCGACCGCGTGAATACCGCCGAAGGAGATCGAAATGTTTTTCAGTTCGACAAGGGGAGAGCGTTGTTCAGCCATGGTTCGTACTCCTCTTACTTCGCACGGGAGCGATAGACAGTGTCGAGCCAGACGGCAATGACGAGCACCGCGCCGACGACGACGTTCTGGATGGGTGTGTCGACGTTGGCGAGACCCATGCCCGACTGAAGCGACTGCATGACGAGCGCGCCGAGCATGGCGCCGGCAATCGTGCCGGTGCCGCCTGCGAGCGACGTGCCGCCGATGACGGCTGCGGCGATCGTATAGAGTTCGTAGGTCGTGCCCTGCGAATTGGCGGCGGCGTTGAGGCGGGCCGTCGAGATGGCGGCGGCGACCGCTGCGAGGAAGCCCATCAGCGCGAAGATGCGAACGGTCACCCAGCGGGTCTTGATGCCGGCGAGTTCGGCGGCTTCCGGGTTGCCGCCGATGGCGAAGACATAGCGGCCGAAGCGCAGACGCGTGGCGATGAAGGTCATGACGATGCCGACGAGGATGGCGATCAGCACTGGCACGGCAATGCCGTAGGGGATCATCAGGCCGGTTTCCGGCCAGGCGATGCTGTTGGCCTCGGCATAGCGCTTGGCGATGGCGACCGGCCAGTAATAGATCGTCGAGACCCAGATTGCGCCGAGCACCATGACACAGCCGAGGACGCCGAGGACATATTCGGCCCAGAGCGGGCGGCGCGGGAAGTTGAAGCGCCGGCGCTGGTGACGCGAGCCGACGATCGAGACGACGATCAGCAGACAGGCAACGACGCCGATGATCCAGCTCCAGGTGGCGCCGATCGCGCCTTCGGCACCGCCGCCCATGATGCGGAAGGTGGTGTCGAGCGGGGCGACCGTCTGGCCGCTCGTGACATACCAGGCAAGGCCGCGCCAGGCGAGGAAGCCGCCGAGGGTGACGATGAAGGAGGGCACGCCCATGAAGGCGATGATGACGCCCTGGAACATGCCGATGGCCGAGCCGACGAGCAGGCCGCAGATCAGCGTGATCACCCAGGTGAAGGAATTGTCGAAGCCCAGATATTGCGGCAGGAACTTTGCCTGGACCACGCCCATGATCATGGCGACGAAGCCAAGGATCGAGCCGATCGACAGGTCGATGTTGCGGGTGACGATGACCAGAACCATGCCGGTCGCGAGAACCGCGATTTCGGTCGTCTGGACGGAGAGGTTCCAGAGGTTTCGGGGCGTCAGGAACAGGCCGCCGGTATAGAAGTGGAAGCCGACCCAGATGACCAGCAATGCGCCGATCATGCCGAGAAGCCGGGTGTCTATTTCCGTTGCCCGCAGGAAGCGCGTGAAGGGGCCTTCAACTGTCGTGCGCGGGCCGGATGAGGTCGATTGGGTAATGTCTGCCATGGGTTTGCCGTTTCCCCCATTGTTTGGGCGCAGGCCTGCTCCTGGTGGGATAGCTGGCCGACGATCGCCCTGTTCTGGATATGACCACCGGGACGCTTCCGAAAATAGCCGATACAACGGCACTATTCTGGCAGGGAATCGAAGCATCCGCGATGTGCGCGAGAACGGAGAAGCGCCACCGAATGGGCTTCAGCCGCATCCGGCGCCGCAGCGGAAGGCCGCTGCGGCGCCGGTATTCAAATCAGCGAGCGAGGATTATTCGCAAGCCTTGACGGAGCCAGCCTTGACGCCTTGGCAAGCTTCAGCCTTGGAGATCCAGCCGGCGTCGATGACGACGTTCAGGTTGTCCTTGGTGATGGCGAGCGGGGTCAGGAAGATGGACTGCATCTTCACCTTCTTCGGGCCGCCTTCGAAGGTCTGCACGCCTGCAACCTTGTCCAGCGCAGTGCCGCCGGCGAGATCGAGAGCGATTTCGGCAGCGCGCTTGCCAAGCTCACGGCTGTCCTTCCAGACGGAAACCGTCTGCGTGCCCAAAGCGATGCGGTTGAGAGCAGCCTTGTCGGCGTCCTGACCGGAAACCGGAACGGTGCCGGCGAGGCCCTGGGCGTCGAGAGCAGCAACTGCGCCACCGGCCGTACCGTCGTTCGAAGCGACAACGGCATCAACCTTGTTGTTGTTGGCAGTCAGGAACTGTTCCATGTTGCGCTGTGCGTTCTGCGGCAGCCAGCCGTCGGTATAGGCTTCGCCGACGTTCTTGATCTTGCCGGCGTCGATCGCAGCCTTGACGACTTCCATCTGGCCCGCAAACAGGAAGTCTGCGTTCGGATCGGAAGACGAGCCCTTGATGAAGACGTAGTTGCCTTCCGGCTTTGCCTTGAAGACTTCCTGAGCCTGCAGGCGGCCGACTTCCTTGTTGTCGAAGGTGATGTAGAAGGCAGACGGGTTTTCGATCAGGCGGTCGTAACCGACGACCGGGATACCTTCGCTGGCAGCCTTTTCGACAGCCGGGCCGATTGCATCGGAGTCCTGAGCGAGAATGATGAGGGCGTTTGCGCCCTGGGAGATCAGCGATTCGACGTCGGTCAGCTGCTTTGCGGCCGAAGACTGAGCGTCAGCGGAAATGTATTTTGCGCCCTTGGCTTCGAGAGCCTTCTTGATGGCAGCTTCGTCGGTCTTCCAACGCTCTTCCTGGAAATTCGACCAGGAAACGCCAACGACGAGATCGGCAGCCATGGCAGCCGAGTGTACGGAAACGAGAATGGCCGCCCCGGCCATCAGCTTATAAAGAGACTTCATAATGTCCTCCCGAGTGAATTGCAGCCGGCCCAGCCTTAGCCTCCTCCGGCCACCGCGAAAGCCTGTCCAGAAAGGTTCGGATTTTTTTCTCGACAGTCGAGAAATTTAGTGTCAGAGATTTTTTCAACTGTCAACACCGCACTACCGGCTTATTTCCTTTGACTGGAGGGGGCTGGAGATGCTGTGGCAATAAGGGGCGGAACGAACGGGGAAGAGGCGGCGATAGATGCTGACCAAATCGAGCACGGAGCTCGTACGGCAGAGAAACAGCGTGCTTGTGCTCGCCACTCTCCGCCGCCACGGGCCGCTTGCTCACACTGAAATATCCGAGTTCACGCGGCTGTCCTCCGCGACGATTTCTGCGATCACCGCCGATCTCGAAAAGGCGCAGATCATCGAAAAATCCGAGCAGCAGCCCGCCAGCGGACGCGGGCGGCCGCGCGTGCTTTTGCGCCAGCGGCGGGACTGCGGCTATCTCATCGTCGTCATCATATCCTCGGATGCGGTGCAATATTCGCTGGTCGATTACGCCGGCAAGCTGATCGACCGTTTCAGCGAGCAAAGGTCGCATGATCCTGATGGGGCTTCCCGCTTCACGAATTCGGTGCGGGAGGGGCTTTTGCGCATCCTCGCCCGCTCGCGGATCGAACAGCAGAAGGTGCTGCTCATTTCGATCAGCAGCAAGGGTCTGGTCAATTCCTCCGAGCCGGTTCTCGTCTGGTCGCCGATCTTCGGAAGCGACCAGATCGATTTCGAATCGGCGCTCAGGCCGGAATGGCAGGCAAAGATCATCCTCGACAACGAGACGCTGCTGGTGGCCGCCGCACTCGGCGCCCATGAGGAGAATGTCAAAGGCGCGGATTTCCGCTCGCTGGCTGCCCTTTCGCTCGGGCACAGCATCGGGCTTGGTATAGTCCGGCGGACGAGCCATGGCGGGCATGACGTCTCGGCGCCCAATTTCGGGCACATGCTGCATATGGCCAATGGCGGGCTTTGCCGCTGCGGCACGCGCGGCTGCATCGAGGCCTATGCCGGCTTCTATGCCATCCTGCGCACCGCCTTCGAAGTGCCGCTCGACACGATCCCGGCAAAGTTCGTGCCGCTGGCCGAACTCGACAAGATCGCGGCCAGGGCGCGGCAGGGCCACCGCATCTCGGGCTTTGCCTTCCGGCAGGCGGGGTTGGCACTCGGCAACGGATTGTCGCGCATGCTGAGCCTGACGGAGCGCATGCCGATTGCCATCACCGGGGTCGGCACCCGCTATTACGATCTGCTGCGGCAGGGGATCGAGGAGGGGCTCGGCCAATCCCATGTGGTGCGCATGGAGGGCATGCCGGAGCTGAGGGTCGCCGCCGACGAGCAGAACCTCGTCTTCGAGGGACATCTGAACCGGGCGCTTGCTGTGATTGATGAAGATATTGTGGTGGCGGGAGGCCAGGGTGGGGATTGAGGATGTGGCTGTACCGGGGGAAACCCCTCCCCAACCCCTCCCCACAAGGGGGAGGGGCTAACCCCAGAGCACCGCCTTGTCCTTCCCGAAGCGTTGAGAATGTGGAAAACGGGTGCGGCAGTTTAAGCCCCTCC
>UEIF01000040.1 GCA_900468805.1 Hyphomicrobiales bacterium
GCCGTCCACTCCAACATCAATGGAATAACATTTTGTTTTTCCAAGAGTATCTCCTCCATTTCGCCTCACTCCGCCAGAGACTTGCCGAGCTTTGCAACAGCGTGCCGCGAAGTCCAGCGAAAAACACCTGTTGGCCTCAGGCAAATTTCCGGCCTGGTCAGCGATAGTACAAGTCTCGAATTCGGACGTTGAATCCAGGAGGCGGCGGGTGCGGAGCGCGGGTTCGGGAGGACGAGGGCGCGATGCCATCGTGACACCGTGAAGGACCTCGGTGTCGTGATCGGACTTCTGGAGTTCAACTCCGATATGGAGCCGCAAGCCCCACTCGGCTTGAGCGGCTCAGGCGGCCAAATCTCTCTAGAAGGCTTGGGCGACCCGGCGCAACAGCGTCGCGCTTTCGAGATCGGCTTCGACAAAATCGAGGCCAATATCGAGCACCGGGGCGCTGTGTGTGAGCCAGCCGACCGAGATCAGGTCGACGCCTGAGGCGGCAATGGCAGGTGCCGTTCTTGGCGTCACGCGGCCTGAGGCCTCGGTGATCGCACGCCCGGCAACGATGTCGACTGCCTCGCGGAGCTGATCGGGCGTCATATTGTCGAGAAGGACGGCATCGATCCCCTCGGCCATGGCTTCATGAAGCTGATCGAGCGTGTCGACCTCCACCTCGATCTTGACCATATGGCCGACACCGGTCTTGGCGCGCCGGATTGCTTCCGAAACTCCGCCGGCGATGGCGACATGATTGTCCTTGATCAATACCGCATCATTGAGTGCGAAGCGGTGGTTCATGCCGCCGCCGGCACGCACGGCATATTTTTCCAGCGCTCGGAGACCGGGCGTCGTCTTGCGGGTGCAGACGACAGAGGCTTTCGTATCGCGGATCGCGGTGACGATGCCTGCCGTCACCGTGGCGATCCCGGAGAGATGGCCGAGGAAGTTCAGTGCCGTGCGCTCCGCCGCCAGAAGTCCGCGCGACGGGCCTTCGATGGTGGCGATCACGCTGCCTGGCTGCACCGTGGCACCATCCGGCAGATGCCGTTTCAGGGTGATGGCGGGATCGACGAGCTGGAAGGCCAGCTCTGCTGCGTCGAGGCCGGCAACGACGCCCGGCTGGCGGGCGGCCATGACGACCGTCGAGCGATGATCTGAGGGGATGACGGCTGCCGAGGTGATGTCGCCGGCAAGGCCGAGATCTTCGACAAGAGCTGAACGCACCAGCGGCTCGACAATGACGCGCGGAAGGGAAGCGAAGTTCATCTCAGGCACTCCTTGCAAAGGGATGGGAGGCTGTGGCCCGGGCAATTTCCAGGGTTTCGGCAAGCGTCATTGCCCGCCGCACGACTTCAGCACGCTTCAACGGGAAGTCGGTGCGGGCATGGGCGCCGCGCGATTCTGTCCGAAGGCTGGCAAAGACGGCAATCAATAGCGCAACAATTGCCGGATCGGCGGCCGGGCCGTCGCCTTCGGCCAGCGGCAGCAGGCTTGCGACTGCGCCGTGGATCGCGCCTGCATTGCGCAGCACGCCGAGATGGCGCGAGACGATCGGCCGGACAAGCGAGGCATCGGCCACGACCGGCAGCGGATAGGCAGCTTGGGTCACAGGCGTGCTTGCTGCCGGACCTGCGAGAATGTCGCATCCTGCGCGCATGCCCATGACGGCAGCCTCCAGCAGCGAATTGCTTGCAAGCCGGTTTGCGCCATGCAGCCCTGTCGATGCCGCCTCGCCGGCAACCCAGAGGCCGGCAACGGAACTGCGGCCGGCGGCATCGGTGGCGACACCGCCCATGTGGTAGTGAACGGCGGGGCGAACGGGGATGAGTTGACGACTGGCATCAATGCCGGCTTCCCGGCAGAGCGCATCGATGACCGGGAAGCGCGTGGCAAAACGATCTCCAAGTGCCACTCGGGCGTCGAGGAAGACCCTGCCACCGCGCGCGAGTTCCCCACTGATGGCACGCGCCACGACATCGCGCGGCGCAAGTTCTGCGCCTGGCACGCCAGCCATGAAGCGCTCGCCGCTTTCGTTGACGAGCACGGCACCCTCGCCGCGGACGGCTTCGCTGACCAGCGCCAATGGCTGGCGGCGGGAATTGAGCGCAGTCGGGTGAAACTGCACGAATTCCATGTCAGCGAGTACCGCGCCAGCGCGCGCCGCAAGCATGATGCCCTGCCCGAAATTGCCCATTGGATTGGTGGACGCTTCATAAAGCCCGCCGATACCACCGGTCGCCAGCACGATCCGCCGCGTTGGCAGAGTGACGGCGCCGTTGTCCCCGGCGCAGAGGAGCCCGGTCACGCCACTCTCGTCGGTCAGGATACGGCGGGCTTCGTGACCTTCGAGCACCGTGATGGAAGGTGTCGCGATAACGGCTGTGACCAGCGCACGGACGATCGCAGCACCCGAGCCGTCACCTTCCGCATGCACGACGCGACGGCGGCTATGGGCGGCCTCCAGACCCAGCGAAAAGCTGCCATCAGCCGTCTTATCGAAGCGGACCCCGGCCCGCTCCAGCGCGGCGATGGCCGCCGGCGCCTCGGCAACGATGCCGGCGGCGATAACGGGATCGCAAAGCCCGTCGCCTGCAGTAAGCGTGTCGGCAAGATGCAGCTCGGCGCTGTCATCAGCTCCGAGACTGGCGGCAATGCCCCCCTGTGCCCAGGCGCTCGACGTCTGCGCGCCCAGGGCCGCGCGGGTGACGATGGTAACGGGCTCTGGGGCAAGGGCCAGCGCCGTCATCAGGCCCGCAAGGCCGCTGCCGACGATGACGGTGCGGCCGTTTAGTCGATCGGCAATCTCGCTCATATTGCCAGCATCCTCTCCACAGCCCGACGGGCAGCGACAGCGACCGCGGGATCGACGGTCACTTCGTGGCGGTTTTCTTCGAGCGCCGTGCGGATGTTGGAGAGCGTGATGCGCTTCATGTGCGGGCAGAGATTGCAGGGGCGAATGAACTCAACATCGGGGTGGTGCACGGCGACATTGTCGCTCATTGAGCACTCGGTCAGCAGCACGACCCGGGCCGGCTTCTTCTGCCCGACATAGTCGGACATGACGGCGGTGGAGCCCGCGAAATCAGCTTCAGCCACGACATCCGGCGGGCATTCGGGATGGGCAAGCACCGTCACGCCGGGGTGGTTTTCCCGCAGCTGGCGCACATCCTCGGCAGTGAAGAGCTCATGGACCTCGCAATGGCCATGCCAGGCGATGATCTCGACATTGGTTTCCTTGGCAACATTCTGGGCAAGATACTCGTCGGGGATCATCAGCACTCTGGGCACGCCGAGGGATTCAACCACCTGTTTGGCATTGCCCGAGGTGCAGCAGATATCCGAGGCGGCTTTGACGGCAGCCGATGTATTGACATAGGTGATGATGGGCACGCCGGGATGAGCCTGGCGCAGCAGGGCGACATCTTCCGGGGTGATCGAATCTGCCAGCGAACAGCCAGCACCCATATCAGGGATCAGCACCGTCTTTTCCGGGTTCAGGAGCTTTGCCGTCTCTGCCATGAAATGCACGCCGGCCAGCACGATTACGTCGGCATCGACTTCGATCGCTTTTCTGGCGAGTGCGAGACTGTCGCCGACGATATCGGCAACGCCATGGAAGATCTCCGGCGTCTGGTAATTATGCGCCAGGATGACCGCATTGCGCTTGCGCTTCAGTTCCAGGATTGCTTCGACATCGTCCTGAAACGTCATCCATTCGGCTTTGGGAATGACGCGGCTGACGCGGTCATACAGGGAAGACGCGGATACGAGGTGGTTCATGGCCGGCTCCTAATTATGCTCGATTTGAGCATATCTCGGGCAAAGAGATATTCTCATGATGAGCATATGTCAATTGCGGGAGAGCGGTAATTTCGTTCCGGCGAGCGCGCGCTCTTCGACGATCGTCTGGCGGAAGCGGAATAGTTTTGCCGGCCGGCCGCCGGTTTCGCTCGTCGCCTCGCCGGTTTCCTCCACCAGCTCCTGCTGTTCGATCAGGCGGCGGAAGTTCTGCTTGTGCAGCGTCAGGCCGGCCAGCGCTTCGACGGCCCGCTGCAATTGAAGCAGGGTAAAACTCTCGGGCATCAGTTCGAAGACAACAGGCCGGTACTTGATCTTGGCGCGAAGCCTTGCAATCCCGGTTGCCAGAATACGGCGGTGATCGGCAAACATCGGCCGGCCGAGATTGTCTTCCCTGCCGCAGCCGGCTTCAGTGACGAGGCCTGCCTCATAAAGCAGTTCGTAGCGCTGCAGCGTCAGATCCTCGTTCCAGCCGCCGCCGTCGAGCCCGAAGGTGAAGTCGGCGCGGCGATGGCGGTATTCGCGCCTGGCCGGATCGGCATCGGCCCAGAGCCGCAGGCCCGCGATGATTTCGTCGAGGATGGCCGGCCGCCCGTCGCGATGGTCCTCCCAGGGGAAATATTCGTACCAGCCATGCCATCCCGGCCGGCCGGCGCCTGTCTGTTCATTGACGAGGCCGAGATAGCTGATCGAGATGGTGCGCCCGCCCTGGATGTCATTGTTTCGGTCACGGTCGGCGAAGGTGTAGAGCTGCTCCAGAAAACCGACCGGATGAGCGGTCTGTTCCTGGATCCATTCGCGCAAGCCCGATTGCAGCGTGCGATGACCCATTTCGAAGGAACCTGACGGCAGCGCATCGCCCCCCTGGATCGTCATGACGCGCGGTTCGTCGCCCGTCACCGCGACGAGAACCGCGATCAATTCCGCATGTGCAAAGCCTATCGTCACCGGTTACCGAGAATCTGTTCCTGATGGATCTATTCTCTGACATAGGCTGGCACTGATGCCAATGGAGGCTCAACCTTCTCCCTCAGCGGAGAGAGGTGTCGGCAGGCGGAAGGGAAGTGGGGCGGTGCTTACCAACGAATTCTGCGAAACGATCCGGCAATGATTGCTTTCGCCGCAACTTTTCCGTGGCTCATGGAGCCGCCCGCCCCTTCTACGGCCCGGCTCCAAAAAAGGCGAGCCGGGTCAAGATCGTATAGTCCGCTTCCGATACCATCAACGCCACGAAAACCAGCACCAGCACCGGCGGCAGCAGGATGGCGTAGACCAGCGCCAGCCGTTCCCAGGCCATGTGCATGAAGACAGCGACGATAAGCCCGGCCTTCAGCATCATGAACAGCAGGATGAGTGTCCACCTCGTATAGCTTTGGAAGCCGAGATAATCGACCATGTAGGAAAAGGCGCTGAGCACGAAGAGCAGGCCCCAGACGAGGAGATAGAGCCGGATCGGATGCTGCTGTCCAGTATGTGCCTGAGCATGCGCCGTTTGGGTTTGTGCATGCGCCGTTGTCTCGCTCATAACGACCTCACCACAGATAAAAAAATGCGAAGATGAAGACCCAGACCAGGTCGACGAAGTGCCAGTAGAGGCCCATGATCTCGACCGCCTCGTAGCGGCCTTTCCGGCTGGTGAAGAAGCCGCGCCGTTCCACGTCGAAATCACCCCGCCAGACCTTGCGGGCGATGATGAGGAGGAAGATGACACCAACAGTGACATGGGTGCCGTGAAAGCCTGTGATCATGAAGAAGGTCGATCCGAACTGTGCTGCCCCCCACGGGTTCTCCCAGGGTCGCACGCCTTCGGTGATCAGCTTCGTCCATTCGAAGGCCTGCATGCCGACGAAACATGCTCCGAGAAACGCCGTGAGCAGCATCAGGACAGCTGTCTTGTGGCGGTCGCGGCGATAGCCGAAATTGACCGCCATCGCCATGGTGCCGCTGCTAGAGATCAGCACGAAGGTCATGATGGCGATCAGGATCAGCGGAACGTCCTGGCCGCCGATATGGAGCGCGAAGACCTCGCTCGGATTGGGCCAGGGGACCGGCGTCGACATGCGCGCGGTCATATAGGCGATCAGGAAACAGCCGAAGACGAAGGTGTCGCTGAGCAGAAAGATCCACATCATCGCCTTGCCCCAGGAGGCGGTCTTGAAGGCGCGCTGATCGGAGCTGAAATCGGCCGCGACACCGCGCAGGCCAGATGGCCTGAGGCCTGGCTCGCCGTGCGTCTCGATTGTCTGTGCCATCTGTACCCCCTAATTCAGCAATGTTCGGCAGAGATCGACGAAATCATTCGCCCAGCCGGCAAAAAGCGCAAAGAGCAGGAGCCAGACGGCGAGCATGAAATGCGAATAGATGGCGGAAAGATCGACACTGAGGCGCAGCCTTTCCGGCGCCACGTCGACTGCGAATGCCTTCACCGTCGTGTGGGCGAGCACGGCAAGTCCGCCGAGGATATGCAACCCGTGCAGGCCGGTCAGCATGTAGAAGAAGCTGTTGGCGGGATTGTCTGCCAGCACGTAGCCGGCTGCCGTCAGCTCGCGCCATGCCTGGATCTGCCCGACGAGAAAGGCGACGGCAAGCGCAAGTGCGCCAACAAGTGCCGGCCGCAGGGCCTCCATGCGGCCGTGCTGTGCTTCTCGTTTGGCCCATTGCAGTGCAGCGCTGCTCAGGGCGAGTGCGGCGGTATTTACCCAGAGGAGGCGCGGAACCGGCATCCCCCACCAGTCCGCCGACGCCGCACGCATGAAATAAGCGCTGACGGCAAGGCTGAAGAGCGCGCCGACGACCCCGAGAAACACGAAGAGGCCGATTTTGACCGCTGGCACAGGTTGCCGATCGGCGCCGTCATGGGCCGGCAGCTGCACCGACCCGGTTTCGAGCCAGGGCTTGGAGGTCAGGCGCTGCCCGGAAAGCCACCAGACGATGATGGCGCCGATTGCGGCAAGAAAGATCAGCATGACGTTCATGCCGGCACCTCGCGTGTGACGCCGTCGCTTGCCGGCACATTCTGCGGGATGAAATCCTCCGCCGCGCCAGGCACGCTGTAGTCATAGGCCCAGCGGTAGACGACAGGCAGATCCTTGCCCCAGTTGCCGTGCGCAGGCGGCGTCTGCGGCGTCTGCCATTCGAGCGTCGTTGCCCGCCATGGATTGCCGCCCGCCTCCCTGCCGCGCAAAAGGCTCCAGACCAGATTGAACAGGAAGACCATCTGCCCGGCCCCGACGATCAGCGCCATGACGGTTATGAAGATATTCAGCGTATGGGCCGAAGACGGAACGAAGGCCGTCTCTCCCATCTCGAAGTAGCGGCGCGGCACGCCGAGCAGGCCGAGATAATGCATCGGAAAGAAGATCGCATAGGTGCCGAGGAAGGTGATCCAGAAGTGGATCTGGCCAAGCGCCTCGTTCAGCATGCGGCCTGTCACCTTCGGATACCAGTGATAGATTGCCCCGAAGATGACGAGGATCGGCGCGACCCCCATGACCATGTGGAAATGGGCGACGACGAACATCGTATCCGACAGCGGCACGTCGACGACGACATTGCCGAGGAAAAGGCCGGTCAGGCCGCCATTGACGAAAGTGACGATGAAGGCGAGCGCAAAGAGCATCGGCAGCGTCAGGTGGATGTCGCCGCGCCACAGCGTCAGGACCCAGTTGTAGACCTTGATCGCCGTGGGCACAGCGATGATCAGCGTCGTGGTGGCAAAGAAGAAGCCGAAGGCCGGGTTCATGCCGCTGACATACATATGGTGCGCCCAGACGACGAAGCTTAAGCCCCCGATGATGACGATCGCCCAGACCATCATGCGGTAGCCGAAAATGTTCTTGCGCGCATGCGTGCTGATCAGGTCCGAAACGATGCCGAAAGCCGGAAGTGCGACGATATAGACCTCTGGATGGCCGAAGAACCAGAAGAGGTGCTGGAACAGGATCGGGCTGCCACCGCCATGATTCAGCTGCTCGCCCATCTCCACGATCGCCGGCATGAAGAAGCTGGTGCCGAGCACGCGGTCGAACAGCATCATGACGCAGGCGACGAAGAGGGCCGGAAAGGCCAAGAGCGCCATCACGGTCGCGGTGAAGATGCCCCAGACGGTGAGCGGCATGCGCATCAGCGTCATGCCGCGCGCCCGTCCCTGCAGCACGGTCACCACATAGTTCAACCCGCCCATGGTAAAGCCGATGATGAAGACGATCAGCGAGGTGAGCATCAAGAGGATGCCCCAGTCCTTGCCGCCGGGCGTGCCGGAGAGAACGGATTGCGGAGGATAAAGCGTCCAGCCGGCCCCGGTCGGGCCACCGGGGGCGAAAAAGCCCGCGACCAGAATCAGCACGGCGACGAGGTAGATCCAGTAGCTCAGCATGTTCGCGTAGGGGAAAACCATGTCGCGCGCGCCGACCATCAGCGGAATGAGGTAATTGCCGAAGCCGCCGAGGAACAGCGCGGTCAACAGATAGATCACCATGATCATGCCGTGCATGGTGATGAACTGATAATAGTGATCGGCATCGATGAAAGAGAGAGCGCCGGGAAAGGCAAGTTGAATCCGCATCAGCCAGGAGAGCACCAGCGCCACCAGGCCGATCGCGATCGCCGTCACCGAATATTGCACGGCGATGATCTTGGCGTCCTGGCTGAACACGTATTTCGTCCACCAGCTTCGCGGATGATAGAGCTCGACATCCTCGACTTCGGCGGATGGGATGGCGCCCGCGCTGCCGGATGGAATCTCGACCATGATCTCTCTTCCTTCCTTTGCCGGTTCAGTTTGCCGGCGGCGGCTCTCCCGATGACGCCGTGAGCTGGGTGAATGTCTGCTGCTGCCCGAGCCAGGTTTGGTAGTCCGCGTCGTTATCGACGACGACGGTGCCGCGCATTTGCGGATGGCCGACACCGCAGAGTTCGGCGCAGAGGATCTCGAAGGTCCCCGTGCGCGTCGGCGTGAACCAGAAATAAGTGATCATGCCGGGGATCATGTCCATCTTGGCGCGGAATTCCGGCACGTAGAAATCGTGGAGCACATCGACGGAACGCAGCAAAATGTGCACCGGCTTGCCGATCGGCAGATGCAGTTCGCCGCCCTCGATGATGACATCGTCAAGGCCGCCTGCGTCGTTCCTGTCGAGACCGAGCGGATTTTCAGGGCTGACATCGCGCGTCTCGGCACGGCCGAGCTTTCCGTCCGCGCCCGGCAGGCGGAAACTCCAGAGCCATTGCTGGCTGACGACCTCGACGGATGCGGCATCGGCAGGAACCGTGATGAACTGGTTCCACACGATCAGGCCGGGCGCCAGCATGGCCGCCACGCCGACCGCCGTTCCTCCTGCCAGCAGCAATTCCAGCCGGCGGTTCTCCGGCTCATAATGAGCGCGGTTGCCCGGTCTGTGTCGGAAGCGGAAGACGCAATAGGCCATGAAGGAAATCACCGCCACAAAGACGATACCGGTGATCCAGAAGGTAATAATCAGCGTGCTGTCGATATAGGTCCAGTTGGACGCGATCGGCGTCCACCACCACGGGCTGAGCACATGGAACAGCACGGAGCCGACGACAATCAGGACGAGAACCAGCACGACAGCCATTTCTGCTCCTCCTCGAGCAGGTTGACCCGTGAAACCGCATTCCGCAAAAAGTCCGTGTTTATTATCGCACAGATAGAAAATATCGGCAATTACGGCAATTTAGGCATGCGTCGCTGATCAGAGGCCCGTCATTTGGAGTATTGCCCATCACTGAGAATATTGTTTGAGATAGGCGATGAGGTCGGTGATCTCCTGATCGTCCTTCACGCCGACGAAGGCCATCTTTGTGCCCTTCACCTTTGCTTTCGGATTGTGCAGATAGTCGCGCAGCACTGTCTCGTCCCAGACAAGGCCGCCTTCGCCGGCCGCCTTCATTGCGGGCGAGTAGGCGAAGTCGGGATGCGTTCCGGCCTTTCGACCGAACACCTTGTTCAGCGACGGACCGACCTTGTTCGTATCGGATTCAACGACATGACAGGTCGCGCATTTCTTGAAAACAACGGCACCTGCCGTCGCATCACCCTCCTGCGCCCCCGACTTACCAGGGGAAAGGGCAATCACGGATACGCCGATCAGCAGAACAACACGGTAATCCACGGCAAACCTCATCCTCCTCAAGGTCGCCAAGCCACTCGTACTCTCCGTAGCATTGGCGCGCGGATGGTGGCTGGGATGCCGCAAAGCTTAATCCTTCGCGGGGGCAAGTCAATCGTCCCACAATTCCGGTGCAGTGACGCATCGCCGCAAGGCCGAAACCCGGCTTTCGCGCTTGCCGGTTGCGCCCAGGAGATGTCGCCGGAATGGAGCGGCGTGGAAGGCAACGCAGAAAGTTCAGCGGAAGCGGCCACCCGAGCCCCTAGCGGATCTCCTCATCTGCCCTGACGGGGGTATCTTCTTCCCGCCGGGCGAGGGGTGTCGGTGGCTGCTATTCGCCGGCTTCCAGCCGATGCAGGAAATTGCGCAACTCGGCCTCATCGATGCCGACGAGGTGGCGCTTTTCCGGATAGGCGCCGGAGCGGATATCCTCGGCAAATTCGCTGAAGGCGGCGATACGCTCGCGCTGCAGCCGGTCATGTTCGGCGGCGAAATTGCGATAGATCTTGGCGTGGCGCGGAGTGTGGTCGCGGTTGGTCCCGAGCACGTCGTCGGCGAAGAGATATTGCCCATCGCAGCCGCGGCCGGCGCCCATCGAGATCATCAGCAGTGATGTTCTCTTTGAGATTGCCGCCGCCACATCGCCGGGAACGACTTCGATCTCGGCCGCAAAAGCGCCCGCCTCCTCCAGCGCCTTCGTCTGGCGCCAGATATCGAAAGCGCTGGCGGCCGTCTTACCAACGGCGCGGAAGCCGCCGGTCCAGGTGGCTTTCGATGGGATGAGGCCCACATGTCCGCAGACGGGAATGCCCTCGTCGCGCATGCGTCTGATGATCTGCAGGCTTGCGGCGCAATAGACGGCATCGCCGCCCGCCTTCAGCGCCTTGAAGGCCTCACGCATATACTCCTCGGCCGAAACGTGGTCGCCATATTCCAGACCCGGCACGGCAAAGGGCGTGGGCGCCGCTTCGCGAAAAACCGGCCCGAGCAAAGCGGGTGGCACGGAGACCATGTCGATACCCGCCTTTTCCGCCGCTTCCGCCTCCTCCAGCGAGGTGATGCGCAACATGGTGAGCTGCCGTTTTCCCTTGAGTGCAAGCAGGTCAGCGACCGTCGCGCGATAGTGTCTTTTCATCGCAAATTCCTTTGGGGCCAGTATCTGGATATCTCTCTCAGGCGGCGAGCAGCGTCTTCAGCTTGACGTTGCTGGCGGTCAGCGCGGCGGGATCTGGATGGGCGCGCGCGGCAATCAGCATTTCCGCCAGCCGGATATCGCGCGCCACCGCATTGCCCGGCCCGATGCCGCTTGCGGCAATGAGCCGACCCTCGCCATCGAGGTGGAAGAGGATGAAGGCTCGCTCGCCGAGATCGCGGCGCAGATGCATGACCGCGCCATCGGCAAGACCAGCGATCTGCAGCGTCATGTCGTACTGATCCGACCAGAACCACGGCACGGCAGAAACCGGCTCATCGGCGCCGAGCATATTGGCAGCGGCAAGCATGCCCTGCTGCTGTGCATTGCGCCAGGATTCGAGCCGCACCCGCCTGCCGCCATAGAGCGCCAAGGGAAAGGAGCAGCAGTCGCCGGCGGCAAAGATATCGGGGATGGAGGTGCGCAGCCGGTCGTCGACGGCAATGCCGTTGTCGATAACAAGTCCGGTGGCCTCCGCAAGCTCGACATTCGGCCGGGCGCCGATGCCGATAAGCGCCAGATCGGCCTCGATCATCTCGCCGGTCGAAAGCGCGATGACGGCCTTGCCGTTCCGCTCCGTCAGGCTTTCGATGGAAACACCGCAACGCAGGTCGACGCCCTCGGCGCGATGGCGTTCGGCAACCACATGGGCAATTTCCGCCGGAACGCCGCGCTTCAGCACCCGCTCCAGCCCTTCGATGAGAACGACATCGGCGCCGAGCTGTCGGGCGGTTGCGGCGACCTCCAGCCCAATGAAGCCACCGCCGATGACTCCAAGCCGCCTGCCGGGCTGCAGGATGGCGCGCAACGTCACGGCATCGTAGTGGGTGCGCAGCGAGCGGATATGGCTGCTTTCGGGTGCATTCGGAAAGTTGCGGGCGCTGGCGCCTGTCGCAAGCAGCAGCCGATCGTAGGCAAGCTGGCTGCCATCCGACAGGACAATGGTGCGCGCCACAGCATCGACGCTGATTGTGGTTACACCCGTCAGCAGGCGGATATTGCCAGCGGGATAGGTTTCGTGTGACGCGATGAATTTTGGATCGACACCGCCGGCAAGACCGGCCTTGGAAAGCGGCGGCCGTTCATAGGGCGCGTGCGGCTCGGAACCAACCAGCGTGACCTCTCCGCCAAATCCCTTTTCCCTGAGCGCGAAGGCGGCGCGTGTCCCGCACTCGCCTGCTCCGACAATGACGCAATGGGCCATGGCGCACCTCAGATCGCGATGAAGACAGCACCGTCTTCGATCTTGACGGGATAGGTCTTCAGATTGACGCAGACCGGTGCTCCCTTGGCCTCGCCCGTCTTGTAATTGAAGCGGCCATTGTGCTTGGGACATTCGATGATCTCGTCCATGACGAGCCCGTCGGCGAGATGGATCTGCTCATGAGTGCAGAGCCCATCGGTGGCGAAAAATTCGTCGTCAGGGCTGCGATAGACCGCGAAGGTACGCCCGCCATGATCGAAACGCATGACGTCTTCCTCGTCGACCTCGTCCTTGCCGCAAACCTCGATCCAGTTTCCGCTCATCTCTGTTCCTCCCTTGATCCTGTTATTGGGCTGCCGGTGCCAGTTCGACGTGGAATTCCTCGCGATAGGGCCGCGCCGTGGCCGGCAGTTCCCGCTTCAGGAAATAATCTTCGTTACGAAGCTGGCGCAGGAAGGCCGGGATCATCTCGCGGTAGCCGGACCAGATCGATGGATTGGGCGCCGGCAGATCGTGCTTGATCATTGCATGCAGCTTCGGCAGCGCGTGATAGGGCACCATCGGGAACATGTGATGCTCGACGTGGTAGTTCATGTTCCAGTAAATGAAGCGGCTGATCGGGTTCATGCAGACCGTGCGGCTGTTCAGGCGGTGGTCGATGACGTCGTCGGCAAGCCCGCCATGCTGCAGCAGGCCGGTCAGGACGTGATGCCAGGCGCCATAAAGGCGCGGCAGGCCGATCAACATCAGAGGCAGGATCGAGCCCACGGCGATGGCAAGCGCGATGGTGACGACGTAGATCGCCAGCCAGATGCGGGCGATGCGGATCGTCTTCGGCTGCTCCATCTCGGGGATGAAGGTCTTTTCTTCGGCGCTGACGATGCCGGCCGCATTTCTGATCATGTCGATGACAGCATGCCAGGCATCGAGAATGCCGAAGAAATTCAGGATCAGCCGGAAGAGATCCGGCGGCCGCATGACGGCGATCTCGGGGTCGCGGCCGACGATGACGGTGTCAGTGTGGTGGCGCGTATGGCTCCAGCGCCAGGTCACCGGATTGCGCATGATCATGAAGCAGGCGATCTGATAGACGACGTCGTTCATCCAGCGCGTCTTGAAAGCCGTGCCGTGGCCGCATTCATGCCAGCGGCTGTCGGAGGCCGAGCCGTAGAGCACACCGTAAGCCAGGAAGAAGGGCGCGGCGATCCAGGCGCCCCAGAAATAAATGCCAAGTGCTGCAAAGACGGCCATACTACCAAGCCACAGCGCCGTGTCGCGAACGGCCGGTGCATCGGAGCGCTGCATCAGCGCCTTCATCTCCTTGCGCGGAACGTCCGTGTGATACCATTGCGCAGCCGCAAGACCGGTTTCCACCGCCGTCCTGCCGTTCTCTCCCAAGAGGCTGTAATCGCGCTTGCCTGCCCCGCCAGCCATGCTTTCCTCCCTGCTAAGCTCTGGATCAGGAGAATAGGTTGACTTCGAAAGGCGCTCAATGCAGGCTTGATATATTCTATCAAAAGCCATCAAAAACTGCTTTCATTGATGATCGAAAACTATCAGGATCAACCATGCGCCGTCCGACTATCTCCGATCTCGCCCAGGCTTCCGGCGTCAGCGTCGCGACGATCGATCGTGTCCTGAACGGCCGCCACCGGGTGCGTGAGGAAACAGCCCGCCGTGTCTATGATGCGGCCCAGTCGATCGGCTATCATGCCGTGGGTCTGATCCGCCAGCGCGTCTTCGAGGATCTGCCGCAATACCGCCTGGCCTTCCTGCTGCAGAAGCCTACGCAGCCTTTCTATCAGGCCTTCGCCCGCGAGATCGAGATGGCAGCCCGCAATGTCACAAGTGCGCGGATCCAGACTCAGGTGGAATATCCTGCCGCGACGACGCCCGCCGCGATCATTGAAAAAATCAAGATGCTCGGCGCCCGGAACCAGGCCGTCGCTCTCGTCGGTCCGGATTATCCGGCGGTGACGGCAGCCGTCGAGGAGTTGAAGGAACGTGGCATTCCGGTCTTCTCGCTGCTTTCGGATCTCGCGACCGGCGTGCGGGACGCCTATGTCGGCGTCAACAATCGCAAGGTCGGCCGCACCGCCGCCTGGATGATTGCCAAAGCTGCCCGTCGGCCCGGCAAGGTTGCCTGTTTCGTCGGCAGCCATCGTTTTCATGGTCATGAGCTGCGCGAAATGGGCTTCCGATCCTATTTCCGTGAGGAGGCGGCGGATTTCGAGGTCGTCGAAACGCTGATCAATCTGGAAACGCCCGAAATCACCCATGAGGCGACGTTGACGCTCCTGCAGAAACATCCCGATCTCGTCGGCCTCTATGTCTGCGGCGGTGGCATGGAGGGGGCGATCTCGGCATTTCGGGAAGAGGGCATCGCCGGCCGCATCGTGCTGGTTGTCAATGAGCTGACCGGCGACAGCAAGGCCGGGCTTGCCGACGGCATCGTCACCATGGCGATCGCAACGCCGCTGACCGCACTTTGCAAGGAAGCGGTGGCGCTGATGACCGGCGCGCTGGAACACGGCGAAATCGCCGTTCCAGGCCAGTCCTTCCTGCCCTTCGAGATTTTTCTGCCGGAGAATATCTAGAGCAATCCCCGCTAAAGGGTGCAGCGGTTTCAAGCCCGCAACTGCGGAACAGACGGCTGTTGAAATGATGGAATTCCATCATTCTCATGGAAAATCTATCAGCGATGACAGGGTTTGATGGTGCGCAGCAGGTGGATTGGCTGGCAAATTCCAGTAGAGATTCGATTGGACATTCACATTGCTTCTCAGCTGAGAGGCAAGGAGGAGACTTCGCATGGCATCCATTCGTTTTGCGCTGAACCACATGGCAGCGCCCTTGCTTTCGATCGAGGATTTTTTCGCGCTTGCCGTTTCGCTCGGTATCGATGCAGTGGAAATCCGCAACGATCTCTCGGGCAACGCCATCCTTGATGGCACCAGGCCCGATGTCATCAAGGCTGCGGCGGCTCGCCACGGCGTTGCGATCATCTCCATCAATGCGCTGCAGCGCTTCAACGAATGGAATGCGACGCGTGAGCGGGAGGCCCGCGAGCTGATCGATTATGCCAAGGCCGTCGGCTCGCAGGCGCTAGTGCTGGTTCCGAAGAATGACGGCACGGGGCGCGCCGATGGCGAACGGCAGGCCAATCTGCTCCGCTCGCTCGAAGAACTCCGCCCAATGCTCGATGCCGCCGGAATTGTCGGTCTCGTGGAGCCGCTGGGCTTCGAGATCTGCTCGTTACGCTCCAAGGCGGAAGCCGTCGACGCAATCGAGACGCTCGACGCGCAGCCGACTTTCTGGCTGGTGCACGACACCTTCCATCATCACCTGGCCGGTGAAACGACATTCTTCCCACATCTGACTGGGCTGGTGCATATTTCCGGCGTCATTAATCCAGCCGTTTCCATCGCCGATATGCGCGATCCGCACCGGGTTCTCGTCGACGCCGATGACCGGGTGGGCAATGCCGCCCAGATCCGCGCGCTGCTGCAGGCAAGCTACAAGGGGCCTTTCTCCTTCGAGCCTTTCGCATCCGAAGTCCATGCGCTCAAGGATCCCGCCGCCGCATTGAAAGCGAGCATGGATTATCTCGCAGCGAAGGTCTGAGACGCCTATTCCCGACCGCGGAAGCGGCGCTGATAGGCAGGGTCGTAGAGCGAGCTTTCGCGAAAATCCTCTGATGCAAGCGAGCGGCCGACGAAGATGATCGCCGTGCGTTCGATCGGCTCGGCCGCCACTTTCTCCTCGATATCGGCGAGCGTGCCGCGCAGGATGCGTTCGTCAGCCCATGTGGCTTTCACGACGATTGCGACAGGGCAATCGGCGCCATAAAGCGGCGTCAGGTCCGCAACGACCTCAGCCAGCGCATGGATGGCGAGGTGGATGGCAAGCGTTGCCCCCGTCGCCCCGAATTTTGCGAGCGTCTCCTCGTTCGGCATCGGCGAGGCGCGGCCGGAAACACGCGTCAGCACGAGGCTTTGGGCCACAGCGGGGATCGTCAGTTCTCGGCCGAGTGCGGCGGCGGCGGCAGCAAAAGCCGGCACGCCCGGCGTCATCGTATAGGCGATGGCGTGCTTCTCCAGCCGGCGGACCTGCTCGGCAACCGCACTCCAGACCGAGAGATCGCCGGAATGCAGCCGTGCCACATCCTCGCCAGCCTCCGCTGCGCGGAGATATTCGGCCTCGATCTCGTCGAGCGACAGAGGCGCGGTATCGATGATGCGCGCCCCCGGCGGGCAATATTGCAGGAGGTCTGGCGAAACGATGGAACCGGCGTAAAGGCAGACAGGGCAATTGCCGATCAGGTCGCGTCCGCGAACCGTGATGAGATCTGCTGCGCCCGGTCCGGCGCCGATGAAATGAACCGTCATTCGTTTATTCCTTGATCCAGCGCCACTGCGTGACTGGCATGGCCGGTCGCCAACCGCTCATGCCGCCGACGGGTGCGACGCGCGCAATTTCGATCTTCGTCAGGAAGCCGCCGCGTGCGGCATATTCTGCCAAGAGCACCGCTTCCATTTCTAGCGTCACGGCATTGGCGACGAGCCGCCCTCCCCGCTTCAGGGCCGCAATCGCCGCATCGATCACACCCGCTTCACTGCCGCCGCCGCCGATGAAAATCGCGTCAGGTACCGGCAAGCCGGCAAGTGCTGCAGGTGCTGTTCCTTCGACAAGCGCAAGCTGCGGCACGCCGAGGGTGGCGGCATTGCGGGCGATACGGGCGGCCCGCGCCGGTGCCTGCTCGATCGCGATCGCCCTGAGCGATGGATCGGCAAGCATCCATTCGATGCCGATCGAACCCGAGCCGGCGCCGATATCCCAGAGGACTTCACCATGGCGCGGTGAAAGCGCTGAGAGCGTGATAGCGCGGATCTCCCGCTTGGTGATCTGCCCGTCATGGTCGAAGAGCGCGTCATCGAGGCCGCAAGCATAGGACAGGATGCGCGCCCCTGCCCCCGCTGCTACTTCGAGGGCGCAGACATTCAACGGGTCGATATCGGTGAGATTGAAAGCCGATGCTATCGTGCTCCTGATACGCTCCTGTTTGCCGCCGAGCGCTTCGAGAACCGTCAGCCGCGTCCCGGAAAACCCATCGGCAGCAAGCAGTTCGGCAAGTGCCTGCGGCCCCTTCTCATCGGAGGTCAGCGCCAGAATGCGCCGGCCGGAATGAAGAAGCGGGCGGATGAGATCGAGCGGGCGTCCATGCAGCGACACGCAGGCCGTCTCCTGCAGCGGCCAGCCGAGACGTGCGGCGGCGATACTGAATGCGGATGGTGCAGGAATGGTACGCATTTCGTCCGCCGTGACATAGCGCGACAACGTCGCTCCAACGCCATAGAGAAAGGGATCACCCGAGGCTAGTACCACGACAGGTGTGCCGCGTCGTGTCAGGATCGCCTCGACGGATTGTTCGAAAGGGCTCTGCCAGGCAAAACGCTCGCCCGAAATCAGCGGACCGGCAAGCGCATGGTGGCGTGCGCCGCCAAAGACGGCGGGGGCGGCAGCGATCAAGCGCTTTGCCTCCTCGCCAAGGCCTTCTGGACCATCCTCGCCGATACCGATAAGAGTGAGCCAGCGCGGGCCGGTGGGGGAGATATCAGACATGGACAGGACCCGCATTCTGATCCTCGGCGGCACGAGCGAAGCGCGCAGACTCGCCACCGAACTTGCCGCGCGAGAAAACCTCGATATCCTGCTGTCGCTGGCGGGCCGCACGGAAGCTCCTGCAGAACAGCCGGTTCCCGTCCGCATCGGCGGCTTCGGAGGTGCGCAAGGCCTCGCCGATTTCCTGATGGCCGGACGCTACGACCTGCTGATTGATGCTACCCATCCTTTCGCCGAACGCATTTCGGCCAATGCCGCGGCCGCAGCCGAACGCAGCGGCATAACCGCCATCGCACTTGTCCGTCCCGAATGGGTGCCAGTGCCGGGCGATCATTGGCACATCGTTCCTGATATTCCATCGGCTATCGCCTCGCTTGGCCCGACACCGCGCCGTGTCTTTCTGGCGACTGGCCGCCAGGGCGCCCCTCATGCCGAGGTCGCTCCGCAGCATTCCTATCTGCTGCGCAGCGTCGATCCTGTCGATCCGCCGCTTGCCCTTGCCGACGTCGAATATATCCTCGACCGCGGTCCCTTCGCGCTCGAAGGCGAGCTTGATCTCCTGCGGAAACACAGCATCGAGGCCATCATCACCAAGAATAGCGGCGGCTCGGCTGCCTATGCGAAGATCGAAGCCGCACGTGTGCTCGGTATCAAGGTTGTCGTGATCGCCCGCGCGCCAGCTGCCGCCATGATGACGGTGGAAACGGTGGAGGCGGCGCTCGAAGCGATCGATCATCTCATCTCCGAGGCCATGAAGCGTGGCGTATAGATCAGATCCGGCCGTCCTTCGCGGGCAACGATCCGCGTCTCCGGCGATCCGATGATCACACAAGTCGCCATATCGGCCACATTGGCATCGGCCTCTTCGAGCGGCTGCACGGTGATCCGCTCGTCAGGTCGTCCGGCCGCGCGGCCGAAGATGACCGGTGTTGTCTCAGGCAGGTGCCGGCGCAGCAGCTCGAATGCCTTGCCGAGCTGCCAGGGCCGCGCCTTGCTGATCGGATTGTAAAGCGTAATGACGAAGCCTGCTTGTGCTGCAAGTTCCAGGCGTTTTTCGATGACGGTCCAGGGTTTCAGATTGTCCGACAGCGATATCGTGCAGAAATCATGTCCGAGCGGTGCACCGACACGCGCGGCAACCGCCAGCATGGCGGTGATCCCCGGCAGGATGACGAGGTCGACGTCGCGCCATTCCGCCGATCCCTTGTCGATCGCCTCGCAGACGGCGGCTGCCATCGCAAAGACGCCGGGATCGCCGCCGGAGACGACGCAGACATCGGCGCCCCTGGCTGCGAGCGCTAGCGCAGCCCCTGCCCGGTCCAGTTCCTCGCGATTGTCGGAGGCATGCCGGGTCTGGTCGGCGCGCAGCGTCAGGCGATCGAGATAGGGTCCATAACCGAAAAACTGGGTGGAGGCCGCCACGGCAGCCAATGCTTCCGGCGTCATCTGCTCCAGATTGCCGGGACCGGTACCGATCACGAACAGCCGGCCGCTCATCGGTTGGCCTCCCAACCGGGAACCAGCACCAGCGAGAAGTAGGGTGCTTCGCTCTCGTCCTTCTCGGCAAGCTTCACCATCGCGGCATTCGCCATGGTGCCGCGCTCGACATAGACGGCCTCGCCAAGACGGCCGGCGGCCTGTAGCGCGCGGCGGATCTTCGGCAGGTTGCGGCCGACTTTCATGATGACGGCAGCTTCGGTATCGGCGAGACGGCGGGTGAGCTCCTGCTCGGCCATCGTGCCTGGCAGCACGGAGAGTACATCGTCGCCCTGGACGATCGGCATACCTGCCAGCGACCAGCAGCCGGACATCGCGCTGATGCCCGGGATGACTTCGGTTGGGTAGCGCTGCGCCAGCCGCACGTGCAGATGCATGTAGGAGCCGTAGAATAGCGGATCGCCTTCGCTCAGCACCGCAACCGTGCGGCCCGCAGCGAGATGATGGGCGATGGCATCGGCCGATGCATTGTAGAAACCGGTGATGCGGCTCTGATAAAGCGGATCGTTTTTGTCGAGTTCAGTCGTGACCGGATAATAAAGGGGCAGCAGCTCGATGCCGGGCTTCAGCAGATGCTCGACGATCGCCTTGCCATTGCCGCCCCTGCCCTCCTTGGCGAAATAGGCAATCACGTCGGCGCTCTCGATGGCGCGGACGGCCTTGATCGTCAGAAGCTCAGGATCGCCAGGTCCGGTGCCGACGCCGATCAGATGGCCGCTCATAGGCCGGGCCTCGAAAGCGCATTGATGGCGGCCGCCGTCATGGCGCTGCCACCGAGCCGACCACGGACGGTGGCATAGGGAACGCCATAGGAATTTTCCGCAAGCGCATCCTTGGATTCGGCAGCACCGACAAAGCCGACCGGCATGCCGATGATGACAGCTGGTTTCGGCGCGCCGTCACGCAGCAGTTCCAGAAGATGGAAGAGGGCCGTCGGCGCGTTGCCGATCGCAACCACGCTGCCGCCCAGCCGATCGAGCCAGAGGTGCATGGCGGCGGCCGAGCGGGTATTGCCGGTTTCACGGGCAAGCTCGTGGGTGCGGGGATCATGCAGGGTGCAGATCACCTCGTTTTGAACTGGCAGGCGGGCGCGCGTCACGCCGTGCGCGACCATCTCGGCATCGCAGAAGATCGGCGCCCCATCCTGCAGTGCGATGCGTGCCGCATGGACAAAATCCGGCGAGAAGACAAAATTCTGTGCGGCTTCGACCAACCCGCAAGCATGGATCATGCGGACAGCAATATCCGCCTCCTCGGGAGAAAAACGCGAGAGATCGGCTTCGCTGCGGATGATTGCGAAGGAGCGCTCGTAGATCGCGTCTCCGCTGCGGATATAATCATAGTCTGGCATTGCTATTCCTGTTGCAGCGCTTTGGCGAGATCGGTGGGACCAAGCCTTTTCAGGCAGTCGGCACTCGACTCGCCGACGCTTCTTTTGTCTTCAATCAGCCGGGCGAGCCTCTCTATAGCGAAATCGATCCGTTCGCCAGCAATCCTTGCAGTCGGCCTGTCCGCGGCAAGCCCGTCGAGGACGAGGCTATAGCCCTCGGCTGAACCGACAATCGCCAGATCGGCGCGCCGGTGCGCGCAGCCTTTCACACAGCCGGAAAGGTGAAGTTTCACCGAGCCGTCGAAGAGTGCGGGTATCAGCGCTGTCAGCCGACCGGCCAGAGCCCTTGTATCGTAGAAGGCCGAGGCGCAGGCGCCTGCCCCTGCACAGGCTGCAATCTGCTCGGCCGGTTCATTGGCCGTCACGCTGAAACCATGTTCGATGGCAGTGCGTTGCATAGCCGCCAGCGCTGTCTCGGTCAGGCCGATCAGCAAGAAGCCGCGATCGGGCGCCAGCCGGATTTGCTGCGCGCCGGCGCTTTCGGCAGCGTCAAGGAAAGAGATCAGGTCAGCGGCTTTCACTTGCCCGAATTGGAGCCGCACACCGAGCACAATTTTGCCGTCGGCCAATCTGGTGGGGCCGACGAAGGAGGGTTTCTTTGGTGCCGCTTGAGTAAATCGGATGCTATCCATTTGTGGAAAACGCGCATGCAATGCCGCTGTCTCGAGAGTTCGGGCGCGCATCTGCCTGCCGCTGGCAATCAGCATATCAAGGAGCTCGCCCACGGCTGTAATCACGGCATCGACATTGTCGAGAGCCAGTGGCGTCGCGGCTTGTGCATCGCCGGCTATGGAGAGCAGCCATTGCCCGGTCTGCTGCGCGACGAGACGGATATCTGCAGTGAGGCAGGCCAGGGAAAACTGCCCGCCGCCGTCGATCAGGATGGAGAGTTTCGGGGCGAGGTGGTGCGAGGTGAGAAGCCCGCCGAGCCTGCTGCGCAGCGCCGCCTCCATATCCCCCGCATCTGCAATCTCGTTGGCATCGATACCATGCAGCGGCGATATCTCGATCGCCACGCCATTGGCCACGGTGATGCCGGCAGTCTCGATATCAGCCGCCAGCGGCTCCACGGTTTCAGCGCGAAGGCCGCGGATCTGCAGATTGCCGCGGGCAGTAATTTCCAGAATACCGTTTCCATGCTGTGCCGCGCCCAAAGCCAATTGTCGGAACCGGGAAAGAGTAAGCGCACCGGCGGCCGGCCGCAGCCGGACGAGCAGGCCATCGCCGGTCTGCATGGGGGCTGCGAGCGCCGGGCAGGCACCACGTTGCATCCCCACTATATCAGGGCTTTCTGCTTTTAAGGTTTTGCCGGCGGGGCTGCGCATTCGTCTATCCTCTGGACCCGTCTCTTACATGATTGCGCAGGATGCAGCAAAGTGAGGTCGCGCTGAGAACCGGGACGGTTAGTCTTCGAAATCCCGCCCCTTGCGGAGAAGGTAGATATCCATGATCCAGCCATGGCGCGCCCGCTCCTCGGCACGGAGCCGGACGATGTCGTCGGCAATGTCGCCAAGCCGGCCCGAGCGGATCACTTCATTATCCGTGCCGAGATAAGCACCCCAGAAGATCTCGGCATCGGGATCGTCGATCTGCGAGAATGCCTGCTGGCCGTCAAGCATGACGACGGTACTTTCATGCGTCAGCCCGGTTTCGATCAGCCGCCTTCCGGTGGTGATCTCGATCGGCTTGCCGACGAGATTGACGGGGATGCGATGGCTTGCCGCCAGCGCCTGGATGCTGGTGATACCCGGAACGATGCTGTAGTCGAAGGTGCAGGCGCCGGCATTCCGCACCCGTTCGATGATGCGGATCGTGCTGTCATAGAGGCTCGGATCGCCCCAGACGAGGAAGGCGCCGGTACCGGTTGCTGGCAGGTCGCCGATCAGGCTTTCATAAATACCGGCGATCGCCGCATGCCAGTCATCTACGCTCTGTCCGTAGCTCAGGTCCTGGGTTAGCCGCTTCGGTACCTCGAATTCAACGATGCGGACGCCTTGTCGGGTCAGATACCGCTCACAGATTTCCCGGCGAAGCTCGGCGAGATCTGCCTTTGTCGTGCCCTTGGTCGGAATAAACACGACGTCTGCCGTATTCATTGCGTTAATCGCCTGCATGGTCAGATGCTCGGGATTGCCGGTGCCAATACCGATGATGTGAATATGCCGCACGTTTTCAGCCCTCGCGATTTCCAGCGGTTTGTGCCGCTAAAGCGGGTCTTTCGCAAGGGCAGACCAAAAGTTGGCCGCGGCCAACTTCTATCTGTGTGGTTAGCGAACTGTTTATTGTCGCGAATCCCGAATCATGTCATCTTCGATACGCTTTTTGAGGCTATGTTGACGGAAAACCGCTTTGAGAAGGGGCAAGTGTTTTGGACAATATTAACGTATCAACCACAGACGTTCGCATCGAACGGCACGCCACCCAACTTTCTCGCCAGCTGAAACTGCTGCGCGAGAAGCTCTTCCCGCCACTTTCGCAGAAGACGCTGCGCACCTTCACCTCGGGCGAGGCAGCACAGATGGTCGGTGTCTCCGACGGCTATCTTCGCCAGCTTTCGCTTGACGGCAAAGGGCCGCAGCCGGACGTTTCCCAGAACGGCCGCCGGTCCTATACGCTCGGCCAGATCAACGAGCTCCGCCAGCATATGGCCAAGATCAAGCCGAAGGATGCGCTCTCCTACCTGCCTTTGCGCCGCGACGGTGAGAAGCTGCAGACGATCGCGATCACCAATTTCAAGGGCGGTTCAGCGAAGACCACGACCACGCTTTATCTGGCACAGCATCTGGCGCTTGAAGGGTATCGGGTCCTGGCGATCGATCTCGATCCACAGGCCTCGCTTTCCTCACTGCTCGGTGTCCAGCCGGAATTCGATCTTGGGGATGGCGATACGCTCTATGGCGCAATCCGCTATGACGCGGAGCGACGCCCGCTGAAGAATGTCATCCGCAAGACCTATTTCCATGGCCTGGATCTGGTGCCCGGCAATCTCGAACTGATGGAGTTCGAGCATGAAACGCCGCGTGCCCTGAATGATCGCCAGAGGCCGGAAGAGCTGTTCTTCCGCCGCGTCGGCAACGCTATTGCCGAGGTCGAGGCGGACTATGATATCGTCGTCATCGACTGCCCGCCGCAGCTTGGCTACCTCACGCTTGGTGCGGTCTGCGCCGCCACGTCGCTGCTTATTACCGTCCATCCACAGATGGTCGATGTCGCCTCCATGTCGCAGTTTCTCCTGATGACCTCGGATCTTCTCTCCGTTGTGCGCAAGGCTGGCGGCGACCTGCAGCACGATTTCATCAAATACGTCGTTACGCGTCATGAGCCTTTCGATGCGCCGCAGTCGCAGATCGTTGCGCTCCTGCGAAGTCTCTTCGGTGATGATGTATTGACGGCGACCATTCTGAAATCGACGGCGATCGCCGATGCCGGCCTGACCAAGCAGACCCTTTACGAGATCGAAAAGGGCCAGGTTCGCCGCTCCACCTATGACCGGGCACTGGAATCGGTCAACGCCGCCAATGGCGAGATTATTGCCAGCATCCATAAAGCATGGGGTCGCACATGAGCAGACGAGATCGACTGAAGGGATTGTTCACCGATACGGCGCAGGAGTTGGCCGCGGCCAACTTCGAGGAAACTGCAGCGCGCGGTGCAGCCGGTCCGGTGCGCACCATGGCGCTGACACTCGGCCGTATGGAGGAAGAGAGCAGGGCGATGGAGGAGGCCCTGTCATCAGGCGAGCATATCGTCGAACTCGATCCGGAACTGATCGACACTTCCTTCATTCGAGATCGCCTCGCCGACGAGCCGCTCGATATGGAAGACGAGCTCGTGCAATCGATCGCCGAGAACGGCCAGGAAGTGCCGATCCTCGTGCGCCGCAATCCGCATCATGACGGCCGTTACCAGGTCGCCTATGGTCATCGCCGCCTCCAGGCCGTCAGGCTGCTCGGCCGCAAGGTGCAAGCGGTTATCCGTAAGCTCGACGACACCGATCTCGTCATCGCCCAGGGCATTGAAAACTCGGCGCGACGGAATCTCTCCTACATTGAGCGCGCCGTCTTCGCACTCAATCTCGAGCTGAAGAAGTTCGATCGTCCCGTCATCATGAAGGCGCTCTCGACCGACAAGACGGAATTGTCGAAGCTTATCTCCGTGGCGAAGGCCATTCCAGCCGACGTCATCCAGGCCGTCGGTGCAGCTCCCGGCATCGGTCGCAGGCGATGGATGACGCTTGCCCAGGACTGGACCGATGCTGCTGCCGCGCGCCTGACGAAGCTGATTGTATCTTCCACCTTCAATGCTGTGGAAAGCGATCGCCGTTTCGAGCTGGTCATTGCCGAGCTTTCCAAGAAGGAAAAGGTGAAGCCCGAGAGTGTCGAATATGACTGGAAGCCTGCGAGCGGCGGCAAGATCGCCGGCCGCATCAAGGGCTCCGGCACGTCCTTCACGATTGCGCTCAAGACCGGCGATGCGCCGGATTTCGGCGCATACCTCTCAAGCCGCCTCGATGAACTCTATGAAGCCTACAAGGCGGGGAAGCCGAATGCCGGAAAGTAGGCTAGTGCTTAGCGGCGAATTGGAGCAGGGTTGCGATGAAGCGCCATGGTCGATAGGGCGATTTCATCTGACTGGCGCAGCGTTTGCTCCGGTCACGACCGAGCTGTTTTTCGATGGAGGCAAATCATCGCATCCGAAAAACCGGGTGAAAACCCTGTGCTCGCCCGCCATGATGTTGTCCGCAAGTTTCCGCCATGAAACAACTGACGGAAGAAAATGCGCCTATCGCTTCCCTTTGTGAGAATCCATTAAGCCTAACAATGCGCTACGATATCGATGCTGCAATGCTCCAGACGCTGCTTCCGGCTATCGCCGGGGCCGAGGATGCTCTGGCACGGCTCGATGAAAGGGCAGGCCGTTCGCCGGTGGGGCAGGGCTTTGCCGAGCGCAGCCATTTTTTCGATGCCGCCGGTGCGTTGTGGGTGGCGGGCGAACTTGTTCATGTTGAAGATCTGGTCTTGCACGACGCCCATATGGACAGCCGTGCGCCGAGCCACGAGCTGACGATCGCCCATTCGGTGCTGCGCACACGACGGCGGATCGAGACGGCTGATCCCGGCTGGGCGCTCAGCCCGACAGGCCTCGGCGCGCTGAGCGCCAGTACGCTGGAAGGGGAGGATAGGGCGCCGGAGGCCGCAGATCTTACATCCCCCGGGCGCGAGGCTGACGATGAGGACGACGAAGCGCCGCTCGCCGCCGAAATCGCCGAACTCGATGCCCTGCTCGCACGGTCGCAAAGGCTTCTCGATCATCATGCCGGAAAGCCCGGTGCGCAAGAGCCAGCGGAGGCCGCGTCCTCGCAGCGCGATGACGATCCGCTCGGCCTGTTCGGCGACGATGAATGGAATGAGGAAGAACGGCTTCAGCAATGGCGTGGTCTGATCCCGCTCGTCGAGGAGCTACCGCCCAGTCTGGCGGCTGCGCTTCTTTTCGACGCCTGGGAGCGGATCGAGCCATTGCGCCGCCAGCATTGGCTCGGCGGCCTGCTGATTGCGAGTAGTCTGCGTGTCAGAGGCAAGGTCGCCTCGCATCTCTTTTCTTTTTACCCCGGGCTGAAGCAGATCCGCCACGAGCGCCGGCGCTCGCGTGACCGGCTGACGCGCCTGCAGGCCTTTCTCGATGCAATGCGGGAGAGTGCGGTCACTGGGCTCAAGGAGATCGATCGCCTGTCGCTCGCGCGCACGCAGATGGAGCTGCGCTTTCGCGGCCGCCGCTCGAACAGCAGCCTGCCGCAATTGGCAGATTTCGTCCTGTCGCGGCCGATGGTGTCGGCCGCCATGGTCGCTCGCCAACTCTGCGTCACACAGCGCGGCGCACTGAACCTCATCAACGAGATTGGCATTCGCGAAATCACCGGTCGCGGCCGCTACCGGGCTTGGGGTATCATCTGATCCGGCGTTGTCAGGTTGTTTGGCGGACGCTGAGGCGTAGTTGGTTGCACCCTCAGGTATTTTTAGCTTGAGAATATTTGACCTGGACAAAATAGAATTGACCGCGTCCCTTCGCAGGCATCGGTCCGCGGTTACGCCATGGCCTTTTCATTGCCTATTGGTACCTCTTCCCTGCAGACAGAATGCTCGCAAGGGAAGCGCGCCTTAACGGTTGGGAGGTAGCTGCTGGCATAACCAGGTTCCCGTCGGCTGATCTCACGACCTCGTCGTTATAAACGACACCGCTCCTAAGCCGCAAAGCTCGACGCGCCGGGCCTGCGCCAGCATTTCCACCATCTCGTCGAGGGTTGTGTCGACGATCCGCTCGGCATCGCCGTGGTAACGGCGTTGCGTAACGCAATCAGGAAAACCAAGCCGGATAATTTTTGCGCTCCAAGATGCCCCATATTGGAAACGTGGTATCAATCAACTAATTGTTTTTGCAGCGATAACTTGTCCATTGCGTCCATAACCACTATTTATAGCGCATACCCCGAGTGTGGGGAAATTGTGGGGAAGGATTGAATGGGGAGCCACACGAAAAACGTCTTAACGGTGAAGAAAATCGAGGCCAAAAAGGCTAGCAAACTGCGCGATGGCGGAGGCCTCTATTTGGTTACGAAGGCGTTACTGGATTTTCAGTTACAGTTATGCGGGCCGCCGGCGGGAGATGGGGCTCGGCCCGCTGCATACGATAGGGCTCGCTGCGGCGCGCGACAAGGCCGATGCTGCCCGCGCGTTGGTGCGTCAAGGTGTTGATCCAGTCGCGGAGCGCAAAGCCGCGCAGGCAGACGTTCCGAAGAAGATTACATTCGGTGAGTATGCTGACGGTTTCGTCAACTCGGCGGTAAAAGCTGGCCGGTGGCGGGGGGCTCATACGGAAGCGCGCTGGCGAAACCTGCTCGGGAAACATGCGAAGCCCATTCGCAATAAGCTGCCGTCGGACATCACCAACGCTGACATGGTTCAAATCCTGAAGCCTTTATGGCGTGGAGGAGGCTCGCCAACTGCTGCAAGATCTCGGTGTAGACGGAACTGTGCCATTCGCTCATCTGCCGTGCCCGGCTACGCGGTGCGATGACGCCCTTGTGACCGGCGAACGGTGGGTTGGTGGAGTAAAGCAGCCTAAGCCGACTGACGAGATATCAGCTGCCGCTGGCAAGGAACCCGAATTCGTTCGTCAGGTCGAAGCGATGTCGTTCGTCGATTATCTACGTCGCCGGCTTGGCAAGCATGCCGAGGTGCTCGACATGGCCGTTACAGATGCTTCCGCAAAGGAGATTGGCGTGGCAATGGGCCATGCGCCTGCCTACGCCGAGAAACGCGGACCATCTCTCGATGCAGCGATCGATGCGCTGATCGAGATCGACGATACGGCTCGCGGCGAAATTCTGCCCGTAGAACAAAAAATCGCAGCCTGATGTCCGGTCACGGTTAGCGTCGCAGCGTATTATTATGAAGGGTTCAAAACCCAACGGCCGCCTCCTGCGGCCGTTTTCAATTGGGGCGCTGTATTCGAGCGGACGTATAGACTCGCGATCGATGTCGGGACTGCCTCAATACCCATTGCCTGGCGCTGGCTCCTCTCAACGACGGGCGATCATGCGGCGGGCTCCCTTTGTTGGTTGAGCTCGCCGCTTTCGTTTCTAGACAGCCACCCGCCGAGCTGCCTTATCGCATGCCTTCCGATCATTTCCATATTGATCGATGATCTTCTGTGCATCCTCGATGTCAATGCGGTGCTTCTTGGCTAAGGAGGCTTCGCAATGAGTGCTATTTCAGCCGATTAGCGGCTTTATCGCACGCATCACGCTCTGGTCCGTGCCGCTTGATAATTCGTTCAGCATCGTCTTTGCTCAGTCCGTGCTTCTTAGCGAAGTACGCGACCTCGTAAGGTTCCTCGACCGCAACCTTTTTACGGTCTGATGCGCCACGTTTCGTCTTGTCGTCTGCCATAGTCGTCTTCTCCTCTTGCGATGGAAGAACGTTCAATGGACTCTCGGGTTCCAGATCGGCGCAGCGTGGAAGCTGCGGCCTACAGAAAGCTCTATCGAACTGCCGCGTGGCGTGGCATCCGACGTCAACAGCTGTCGCAGTCTCCACTTTGTGAATGGTGTTTGGAATCCGAAACAATCACCGAGGCGACAGAGGTGCACCATGCTGAAGCGCATCGAGGAAATCTTGACCTCTTCTATTCCGGACCATTCGTTTCAACATGCAAACCATGTCACGCATCGCGTGGTCAGCGCGAAGACCTCGGGCAGACAGTCGTCCGGTTCGGGCCGGACAACTGCCGGGTAGCAGAGGCCCGATCCCTCGTGCTGACCGGGCCTCCCCATTGCCACCTCCTCAGAGCTGAGCATGGCGGCGGGCCACGTACCTTGAACATTGAATATCGTCAATAACTGGCCGCTCTTTCGGGCGGCTTTTTCGCGTGCGCATAACATTCGCATTGGAAGAGCAGGGCAGAGACAGGGATGGCAGATGACATGAGCAACACCAGTGACGCCCACCGGACTTACACGGACGCCATCACTGCCCAGTTGGGCGAGCGGGTCACCAATCTCGGGCGCCGGCAGACGGATCTCGAGACTGAGGTTCGATCCGGCTTCAAGAAGATCGACACGGCCGTCACGTCGCTCGCAAACGAGACCCGCGCGTCGCTCGCCGCCCTGTCGACGAATCTTGCCGAGCGCAACAAGCCGCAATGGCAGGCGCTGGGGGTGGCGCTGACGTTCGCGTCAATGCTGGGCGGCTTGGCATACCTGCCGATCCGAGAGGCAACCAGCGACCTAAAGGCGTCCGTCAACATCCTGGCTGACAAGATGGTGACGCAGCAGGAATTGGAGTGGCGCACTACACGATCGGCCGAGGATCGCGCCAGGACTGACGCCGCCGTCAAGGATCTACGCGATGCCCAAGTGCCGCAGGAGGAGCTCGACCGCTTGTTCGGCAGCTACGACCAACGGTTCACCGATCAGCAGCGACAGATGGACGAGCTGAAACGCGCCCAAGGAAGCGTCTCCAGCCCACGCGATGTGATATTGAACTATGGTGAGCGACTGGACCGGCTTGAGCGTCGGCGCTCAAATGATGGAGGATGAACCCCACCTGATTTACGCTGGCGTACCGCCAAACCCTAAGCCGCATGTTTAGATGACGGTGCATTGGGGCTGATTGAAAGTTCAGTTGCCAGTTGTGTAATTTGGCTGGTTAGGCATAGTCGCAGCATGCTTGATCTATCGTTTCCTTGGCCCATTGGTCCCGTCCCAATAGCCCTGACCGCCTGGGTGTTATACGGGCTCTACCGTGCTGTTGTGACCCGAGACGGACTTACGTCGGTGTCGGCAGTTTCAGTACTCGGGCTGGTCGCGTTTCTGGCTGCAGCCATTGCCCAGATGGTTGAACCCGCTATCGATCAAATTTTGGTGATTATGCTTGCCCAGTTTCTTGGAACGGCTGTGTGCTTCCTGTTCGGCAAGCTACTTTTGTCTGTTCAAAAGACGAAGCCGGAGCTGTCTCTCAAGCGCCTTGAGGCAAGAGTGTTGTTCCGCAGCATTGCCGCCGCTCTTGGCGGCCTCGTCGTGTTTGACGGGGTTTTGTTTTTATTCCCTGATGCCGGCAAGTGCGACCATTTCACGGGGTACATGGCAGACAAATGCGCCGCTCAGGAACTGTTCTTCGGAATCCATGATGCTCCACTGATGACTTATCTCGCGGTTCTTCTCGGCGTTCCTTTTCTGGCTTCCCTTGTTGTATTCGCGTGGGTGCAGTTCAAGACCGCCGGCACTCCAAAAAGGGCCGAACCGGGCTCCGAAAATAATGCTGGCGGTTGAGATCAAGTGGGCCCAAATGCAGCTATCAAGCTTTTGTGCCGACAATCAGATCAAGGTCAATCAGTTGCCCCAGCCAATTTCAAATCGATCAAAGCGAACCTCGCTCATCGGCTGGTTGGAAGGGTCTAGCCTTACAGAACGAAGAACGAGACGAAGCTCAGGGGAATAATATTGTTCGAAAATTATCGGAGGTAATCCGGTCAATTCCAGACGGCTATTGATGGCCCAAGCTTTGTACGAACAACCTGCAATAGTTTCCTCTCCCCAGCCGTCGAACCTAATAAAAGTCGTACCCGAAACGGACTCTTGGTCATTGAGGAAAAGCGTAGTGTCAGACTGCCAATTCTTCTTCTGTGGTAGATCGTCCAACGCAATCGCATTCGCGTATTTCAGTTCTTGCTCGGTGGCACCAACTCTCTTTTCGACGAGCAAGGGATGCAGATATACAGCCGACACTGGCTGCAGCGAGTGGTTACTCTCCATCAGTCGCTGTTCGGTGAGGCCTGGACCGTTCGGCTTGTAGAATACGGAATAGAAAGGCACTGTTCTGGTCAGCAGCACGCCCTGTTTGGTCTCATTGGCGGTTAAGCAATTGCTAAAGGCTGGCGCTGCCAAGGCCATTCCAACCAGTAGCGACAAACTTCTTAACACGATCGACATTCCTGATACTCCCCCACCAAATCCGCGACCATGGTGCTCGGCGAAACTACTCCATCTTAGTCAAGCGGTCCCATCCACTTCACCATTTTCGTCTAGCTCATCGACCGCAGCCTTTGGTGAGTTGGTGGGAGGACATCGAGCACTGAGAAAAGCAACAATCTCAGTAGGGTGGGGATGGACGCTTGTGGCCACCCCTTGAAGAGGGAAGCGGCAACTTCTCCTTTCTAGCGATAGAGAGCGTTTTTCCCTTCGCGTCCAGTGCCTTGGCTGTCCAACGGTAGAATCGGCTGCTAAACGGCGGGCACGGAAAGTTGTACTGGAATGTCCCGTGGGGCATTTCTCTCCGGGCGTAATCGGGCCTCGCGAGACCCCGAAAGAACTCGCCAGCGTTCGCGGTATCCCCAACAATATCAAACTTGACTGTTCCTTCGGGAGAACGTGATCGGCGGAGATTTGCCGTCAACGCATTCCTTGTTCCAATGATATGATATCGTCATCTCTGCATTCGCCGTGCCGGCGGTCGCGACGGCAACTAGTATAGCAGTTAAAAATCGCAATATATTATCTCCAAGTTGAGTTCGGCTTTTATTCTTGAGGCATGTCTTTAGGCACGCTGGAACTTAACTCTTCGTTGCGAGTTACACGCGCGGACCGTGCATCCGGGGGATTGAAGCCTTGACCCCACTAAAGTCGGCTGTGCGGTCCACCCAGTCCTTGGTTCCAGCTCAACCCGCCGTCGACGCCGAGTCTTAAAGACGATTCGCTCGGAGCTCGACATTTTGGATAGGTCATCGCTCCTGCAAACCCAATGCTCGCAAGAACAGCGAGGTTGGTAACGTACGGAAGAATACGTTTCCTTGGTGGCTTCTTTCTCTGCCCAACAACTGCCAGCGGACCGTATGGTCCTTCCCTGTTTGCGGAATAGTACAAATAGCCGATTACCATGTGGAGCAGCACTGACAACGTGGCCATGGACAACCATAGAAGGCCGCCGGTTAGGTAACTCGCTCCGCAGTTCGCGAACGTAAGAGCAATATCGATATGCGTTGAAGCAAGGTAAATCTCCCTCACCGGAAAGAATGCAATCCCTGAAACAACCAAGTAGTAAATGGCTACGGCTTTCCCCTTCCAAATGCTCATTTTTAATCGGCCTAATCTGCAGCTTGCTCTATCGCCAAGTCGTTTGGCATCAGCTTCATCCCCGGTTGGAATATTCCCTTTAATGCTATGATCCGCAACCGACACAAGGCTTGAGAACGCCGATCAAAGCCAACACTACGCCGAGTAGTATGAACGACGACGTCGCACCCAAACAGGCCAGTGAATGAGGAACTTCTGTCTCGGTGTTGCCCAGTCCTCATCATGATCTGGAAACTCAGATCGCTTGAGCTTCGGGCCGAAGTCTTTGCTGAAATCAAATCCATTTCTAAAGTAGAATATGAACGACCGGATATACCAATACCAGTTGTAGGCGCAAAAGCCGCCCACGAAGCACAGGAGAATCCAAAGCACGAGATTGTCTTCGCTCAATCAAGCTTCCCCATCGACATCGCTATCTTTCTCCAGTTCGCGCACCGGCAGATAGGTGTTTTTCTCCATCCACTCCCGGACGACATATCTGATAGTGTGTTCTCGCGTCAGCCCGATCTCGCTGCACAGGCTCCGGACTGCGTCTTCCATGTCCGCATCGAGGGCAATGGACCTGGCATTGCGAACCACCAGGGCGGCCCTGCGCAGCATGATCTGCAAATCTCGCGTGGAAATGTCCTCTATCCGGTTGGCGGCGTCTTCGAGCAGGCTGGCTGTGTCGGACATTTTCTCTCACTCATGTCCCCGCCCGCGGTATGTCTGAGGGATGCCAGCTGCCTCATGGCATTGCGCAAGCGTCTCAAGCCATGCAGCCAATCCAGCCGGCACTTCAGTATTCCCGGCTTCCAGCGCTTCCACCCACGACAGATCGCATTGCAGCGCGCTAGCAAGATTTATCGGCGTCCAGCGGATGTGCAGAAGGCATTCAGTGAAACGAGCAGGGGTCATGGTGGGCTCCGGTTCGAGATTTATCCAACACAGTGGCACCGCTCACGTGCATGTCAATCAAACGGTCATCGTATCGGACTGTACGCGGCCGAAGATGTCCTTTCGGGACTGAGGACAAGCTGAAAGCGGCGAGGGCGCCTGTCCGAATTGCCGTTAGCCGCTCGCGCCTGCCGGTCTTCGTTTCTTCCTCTAGCAGGAGCGGGATGTCGTCGACCGATATCAGCATCGACCGGCCGATCTTCTTGGCTATGCCTAAGCGCCTGGCCTTCTCCCACACGGCGCGCGCAGTGATGTGTGCGCCGCTGGCCGCTTTAATGCGCTCGGCGATCTGTTGCGGAGTTCGGAGGTTGTCGAGAAGGTCTGTCATTGGCCACCAATTGCCACACGGATCGCCGGCGGCGCTCACGCCGAAAGCAATTCTGATCCTCTTGATGTGGTGGATAGCCGGGATGGCCTGTGCGGATTGGTGGGCCGCAGTTAGAAGGTACTGAGGCGAACTGGAGCGGTCAAGTCGTGGGTACCCTTGCATCCAGACGACCGAGCGACATCTTGTGCATAGGCGCAGCGACGACGGAAATAGACGATGACCGGTTTTCGGACACTTGTGATAGGCGGTATGCTGATCGGCCTAGCCGTGCTGGTTTCGGCGTGCACAACGCATCAAGCTACAAATAGTCCCGATTTTCAGTACCAGCCAAGGAATTCCGTGAACCCTGCCTGCGCCCATGGCTTCAGGCCGACGAACGCGCTGTCGTGCAGCTATTAAAGCAGGATCGGTCAATACCGCGCAACGTTATGCGTTGCCGTCGACGTCGCCATCTTCATCGAGATCGTGAACCGGCAGATAAGTATTCTTCTCCAACCACTCTCGGACGATAAACCTGATAGTATCATTCCGCGTCAGTCCGAGCTCGCCGGCGATGTCACGTAGTGCCTCCTCGATATTATCATCCATCGATACCGGCGCGGCGTTTCGCAGTCTCAGAGCAGCGCGCCGGAGCATGATCTGAAGATCCGGCCGAGAAATATCCGCGATGCGATTGGCGGCGTCCTCAAGAAGTGTCGCGGTATCGACGTTTGTCATCCAGTTAAGGCCTGAAGATAGCGGCAATGCGATCGAGATCGGCTAGCACAATTTCATCAGGCACTGGTTCGGTCTTGTTGACCCGAAACCATTCTACCGCGTCTCTGACGCGATCGCCGGTTGGGCCATTGTAAGTTCCAAGCCTGCCTATCCACTCTCTGACAGTCTCGCGCTCGATGCGGCCGGCTTTGTAACGGTCGTGGACGGTTTTGGCGGAAGCCAACAGATCCGGAATGCTGTTCAACGGATTGTTCCCTAATTCAGCCGCCGGCGCCGGGAGGCGCGTCATTCACCAAATGCTCTTCATACTGTACGGTCTGCGATTCATTGACGTCGATCGACGCGCCAGGTGGCTGCAGAAGTCGAACACCTGGCCCGCCAGAACCGGAATAATTGCCGTCGATAAAGCGGATTCCGGCAGCTTCGAGGGCTGCGCGAATGGCGGCGAGATTATTGGTGCCGGGAGTGCGCCGGCCTTTCTCGAAGTCGATGATGACACCGCGGGATACAGAGGCACGTTCCGCGAGGCCGTTCTGATCCAGATCGATAAGTGCCCGAGCGGCACGGCACTGTGAGGGCGAAATAGACATTTTGTCCAACGTTGGATTTATTGTTGCCATGGTGTTCAAAGTCTGACAAAAAGTCTTACATCAGACTTCAACTTGGTTCAACAACGAGGATGCGCTCATGTCCATGCACACGCGGATCAACCCAGCCGATAGAACCCTTCTGCCTCGCGGTCTTATCGCAAGACGAAGCTCCGCTGCACTTCCCGTAACACTGGCCGCTGCTCCAATTCGCCGCCGGCGACGCGGTTACCGCGCCAACCCATGGGGGTTCGCAGTTGGTCAGATGGTCCGGCTGGGGATACTCCCCGGCATCATCCATGGAAGAAGAAGGACCGCCCTTGGCAGGGAGGTCTACACAGTTCGCATTATCGGCGAGAACTACGGTCGTGAGTTTCGTGACATCCGTGGCACCGCTCTAGCCCTCGAGGCTGACCATGGGCAAACGCATCAGCCGAACAGTCCTGCTTAAGCTGTTTGATCGGCAAAATGGCCGATGCTGTTACTGCGACCGCTTTGTTATCATGAGCGCCGACTACAATATACAGCAATGGCCAGACGCTGCGACGATCGAGCATCTACGGCAAAGGGCAGACGGAGGAAGCAATGCCCCTCACAATCTCGCAATGGCCTGCAAAAGATGCAACCAAGAGCGTGGCGCGATGAACTGGCTAACCTACGCCACCTTCCGCCGCGGCGAGTTTACCGAATTCATGGCGGTCATTACGCAGTCGCCTAAACAATAGTCTCTGGCGAGAGGCTGACACTGGCCGTCGGTGTTGTTGCCGCATGGCCGGCGGGCAGAACCTAATTACTAAAGCCACTACAAGCGCGCCCGTCAGCCTCACCAGCTGGCGGGCAAATCTCTTCGGCAGTAGGTTATCCACAGGAGTCGAACCGCTAAAAAGTCGTTCCAAAAGTGGGGAGGGGAAGTGGGGAAGAAAGCGCCTGCTTCGGATTACTCAACGAAAACAGGCGCTTATCTTCAAATATGGCTCCCCGGGTCGGATTTTATCACCGGTGGGGGTAAGCCGCGACCAATCAACAAGAAGGCTAGGGGCCTCCGCGATGCGAAGTTGCAGGGGGCCGGCGGTGCAGAGGAAGAGGAGGGAAGGAGATTCCGCGACGGGCTTGGAGGCTGCAGAGAGGCTACGGCCGGCTCGTCACGGAGAAATGACATGGCACAGGCCATTCAGAAAATCACGCGCAGCGCAGGGTGCGATATTTCCTTCAACAAGCTGGTCTTGAGCCAGCAGAACGTCCGGAAGACCAAAGCGGATGTCTCGATCGAGGATCTTGGGGAGGACATTGCCCGTGGGGGACTGTTGGGCAGCCTCAATGTTTGCCCTGAACTCGACGGCGACTGCAACGAGACCGGCACTTATCGCGTCCCCGCCGGCGGCCGGCGCTATCACGCCCGTGAACTGCTCGTGTCCCAGAAGCGACTTCCGCAGACCGACGGCGGTCCATGCGTCGTCAGCAGGGGAGAGGCACCTGAAGTCGAGGATTCTCTTGCCGCGAACGTTCATCGCGTCGACCTCCATCCCCTCGAGCAGTTCAGGGCGTTTCAGACACTGCAGGAGCAGGGGCAGGATGAAGACGAAATTGCCGCGCGCTTCTTCGTCTCCGTCGCGACGATGCTTCCGCCGGGCTCTTTCGTTTCTGGAGACTGCACCATGAACAATCTTGCCCAACATTCCCGCTCGGTGTCCACCGGTTTCAAGCTCGACATCTCGCGCGGCGAGCGCATCGGCCGTATGTCGTCGGAGTGGTTCTCGGGGCCCGAGGATGAGCGCTATCTTTCCCTCGGCGAACTTTACGACTGGGTCAAATCCCGCGCCGATCACGCCCATGGCGGATCCTCGATCATCGGCCTTGTCGGTGAGAGGACCCTGCGGCGAATGCCCGTCATGGACAAGTGCCGCGTCGAGCTCGTCGGCTTCACCCACGGCATGCGTGACTGGCCGAGGTCAACCAGCCTCTTCTCCGAGATGATCGCCTGGAAGGTGCGGTTCTTCGTAACCACGACAGAGGAAGGTCCGGTCATCCTCGAGCGATTGAAACAGCGCCATCGCCTCATCGATATCGCGCGCCAATCGTGACGGAGGTTTGCCATGTTGTCCGCTTCGGAGCTGGCAGACCGTCTCGCGCAAGATGCCGAGGCCGTCTGCCACCACTACCTCTCCGCCGGTCGCCGGGCTGGCAATTATTGGCTCGTCGGCGACGTTGCCAACAGCAAGGGTCGGTCGCTCTACGTGCATCTGATCGGCCCGCGCGCTGGCAGGTGGACGGATGCTGCGACCGGCCAGTTCGGCGATCTGTTGGATCTCGTACGCGAGAGCTGCGGTCTCGTTGACTTCCGCGACGTGGCCGATGAGGTGCGTCATTTCCTTAGCCTGCCCCAGCCCGATCTACGCTCGTTCAGAGAGGGCAACGCCGGTGATTCTGTGTCGGTCGAGCGGCCGGCGACTGAGCGGGCACGGCGACTGTTTGGGATGACACAGCCGCTCGCGGGCACGCTTGCTGACGTCTATCTGCGCGAGCGCGGCATCCTGCGAGCATCGACGCATGCGGCGCTGCGCTTCCAGTCTTCCTGTTACTATCGCGATCTCCTAACCGGTCGGACGACAAGCTATCCGGCTCTGATCGCGGCCGTGACCGATCGGGAAGGGCAAATCACCGGGGTTCACCGGACCTGGCTCGACCCGGACGGCGGCGGCAAGGCCAAGGTGGACGATCCCCGCCGCGCGCTCGGCAAGCTGCTCGGCAATGGTGTCCGCTTCCGCTTTCCTGTGAGCGAACCCGTTCCTGTCATGGCAGCGGGCGAGGGCCTCGAAACCGTGCTTTCGCTTGTCGCCATCATACCCGGCATGCCGATGGTCGCGGCGCTGACGGCTAATCATCTTGCCGCCTTCCGGTTCCCGCCCGGATGTCTGCGCATCTACATTGCCGCCGACGCGGATGCCGCCGGCCGGCATGGTATGGAGGGATTGAGTCGACGAGCGCGGGAGTATGGAATCCTGCCACTGGTGCTGTCACCCGACCTCGGCGACTTTAACGACGATCTGCGCTGGCTAGGCCCGGACCGGTTGACCGCAAGCCTGCGGGCTCAACTGGAACCGGAAGATGCGATCACCTTCCTGCCCTGATGAGGCTGGCCGGAAAGGGAGGGCATCGCCGGCGGCTGCGTTGGTGAAGGAAGCTCCAAGGGGCCTTCCGCGCGGGCGCGCCCGCCGGGCTTGCTGAGAGGCGACCGTTACCGCGCAGGTGCCTCACGACTTTTAAGTTTACGATGCCCCCTGACGAAGGCGCGAACTATTTCCGGGCCGCCGGATACGATCCGGATTAAGTAGGATCTGCTCTAGCCTTCGTCCTCGATGTGCCAAGATTCCAGGCGATAGCAGCAACGACCGCGTCCGAAAAAGCCCCGATCGGCGCACCGATGCCGGGAGACAAAGGAAAACGGCCGGGCGTCAAACCCAGCCGTTTCCTTTAGGGTGAACGCCCGGCCTGCCATCCTGTCACAGATCACAGACCGGGCGCTCTTGCGCTTCCATTGCCCCCAGAAGCGCGGTCTTTATTCCCGTTCGCCCGTGAAGTTGAGCAGAAGCTGGAAAATGTTGACGAAGTTCAGGTAGAGCGAGAGCGCGCCGAAGACAGCAAGCTTCTGGTTCGATTCCTGATCGTAGTTTTCCGAATACTGTTCCTTGATATTCTGCGTGTCGTAGGCGGTGAGGCCGACGAAGACCACGATGCCGATCACCGAGATCGCGAACTGCAGGGCGGACGAGCCCAGGAAGATATTGACGACCGAGGCGATGATGATGCCGAACAGGCCCATCATCAGGAACGAGCCCATCTTCGAGAGGTCGCGCTTGGTCGTATAGCCGTAGAGGCTAATCGTGCCGAACATGGCAGCGGTGATGAAGAAGGTCTGCGCGATGCTGGTCTTGGTGAAGACCAGGAAGACGGAGGCAAGCGACAGGCCCATCACGGCGCAGAAGGCCCAGAAGGTCATTTGAGCGGTGCTCGATGACATCGACTGGATGCGGAACGAGAAGAAGAAGACGAAGGCGAGCGGCGCCAGCATCACCACCCACTTGAGCGGCGACTGGAAGATCGGCACGTAGAGCGCCGGCGTGGAGCCGACGACGAAGGCGACGATGCCGGTGATGACGAGGCCAAGCGCCATGTAATTATAGACGCGCAGCATGTGCTGGCGCAGGCCTTCATCGAAAAGGACCTGCGTATTGGCGGCCGAGCCGGTACCATAGCGGGGATTGATCGGGTTCATGACTGATCTCCTCGGTTAAACTAGTAGAGCGATCGGGCAAGCCGTTCGGCCGCCTGATCGAGATTGGTGCCTTTGTTTTCGGCGATCAGCGCGTAAGCGACCTCGCCAATCTGCCAGTAAGCGGCTTCTATTTTTTCAAGGGCGACATGGCTGACCGGCTTCACCTCGAAGGCACCCGGCCGGACGGCAAAGAGCGACAGGCGCTTGCCGTCGGCTTCCTCGATTGCCATTTCGACGCTCGGGCCAAAATCCGACGGGAAGATCTGCACATCGGCGACCTTCCAGTCCTTTGGCAGTTCGGGCATGACAATTGCTGTCGCAGCGCGGATTTCCTCGGCGCTATAGGCCGGGGCCGCCTGCGATCGAATGGTTTCGCGCACGGCAACGGTGCGATAGGCACGCACCGCATCCTCGACATAGGCCGGTGCCGGAACAGAAGCTGCGACCTCCGTTGCCGTAAAGGCGCCGAAGGAATTATGCGCCACCCAGCCGGCCGCCAAGAGAACACCGACGGCAGCGATGCGCTGAATGGAATGCAGGATGCGGCCATAAGAAAGGCCACGCTCAAGCCGGCGGGCGACATCGCGCGTTTCAGCGCGGCCGAAGGCGCTTTCGCCGGCAAGGGCCAAACGCAATTCGCCTCTCATGCTGAGATCAGCCATGACCTTGGCGGCAATCGCCGGGTTCTCGGAGAGATAGGATTCCACCTGGATGCGCCGTGCGACATCGAGCTCGCCGTCCACATAGGCGTCGAGATCGGCATCGATGATTGGATCAATCGCCTTCATTGCCGTTCCCCCCAATCAATCTCAGATGCGCAGTACGCGGCGCCTTCTCCTCGAGTTCGCGCAGCTGGGCGCGGGCTCGGGAAATACGCGACATCAGCGTACCGACAGGAATGCCGAGCGCATTGGCTGCTTCCTGATACGAAAGGTCCTCGATCGCCACGAGGTGCAGCGCCTCACGCTGTTCTTCCGGCAAATCGAAAAAGGCGTTGCGCACCTGCTTCAGGCGCACCGCATGTTCCTGTCCGGCCGGTAGCGACTGTTCCGCCTCGACGGCCGCCTCGTCATGGCGGCGTGTCAGGGAGCGGTTCTGCCGAACACGGTCGATATGCGCGTTGTGCAGGATGGAAAGCAGCCAAGTGCGCAGGTTTCCGCCGCTGCGGAAGCTCTTGCGCTTCTCGAAGGCCCGGACCAGCGCATCATGCACCAGATCCTCCGCCTCATCCGAATTGCGCACCAGCGAGCGTGCGTAGCGTCGAAGCGCTGCAAGCTGACCGATGACATCGAAGGGGCGTTCTTTCCGTTCCATGATTGAGTATACGAAAGCATCGCCGATTTTATTCCGGCTAAACGCAGATTTTTTCAGATCTGCCAGAAAATGAATGCCGATTTTTGGGCAATGCCAAAAACCTCCGCCATCTGCCAGGGCGGAGGTATTGTTTTGCAGGCTTAATGCAAGGGATCAACTCTCGGGCATAATATTCGGGGTCAGGCCTTCGGCATGATCCCCGGCTGGTCGGCGGGAAATTTCGCTATGTCCTGGACACTGATATTGAGATGCTGGGCAACGAGGGCTGCCGGTGTATGGGTCAGCCACGAGGAGAGGCCGACTTCCTGATATTCAGCCACTTTAAAGACCGCGACGAACTGAAGGTCCGTCTTGCCGGTATTTTCGATGATATGGCCCTGGCTGCGTTTGACATAGCCGATATCGCCGGGTCGGAAGTCGGCGGTCTGGCTGCGCGGGCCGGCATCGAACACCGTCATGCGGCCTTCGCCCTTGATCCAGTACTGCCATTCGTCGGCATTCGGATGCCAGTGCATTTCGCGCACGCCGCCCGGCTTGATCGTCTCGATCGCCGCAGCGATCGTCTTCGACACCTTGAAGATGTTGCTGTCGGCAAGCTGGATCGTGCCCGACGCATTCTGCTTCAGCGGTGCCGAAGCCGTCAGCCTGTAGGTGAAAGGGTAGGGCGGCAGGCCTGCGGAAGCTACGGCCTCCTGGTCGGCCGAAAGCGGACCTGGTTCCTTGCCCTGAAAGATCCAGAGATCCTGTAACGGGATGTTCTTGAACGTGTCCTGCGGCACCCCGAAGTTCTTGGCAAGCAGCTCCGGCGATGTATGAGCCAGCCAGTCGGTCAGGAGCAGCGTCCCGTATTCGGACTGGTCGCCCTCGTCGAAGACGAGGACGAATTCGGCGCCTTCGGGCCCAAGGCCCTGCAGCGAATGCGGGAAGCCGGCTGGAAAATACCAGAGATCGCCAGCCTCGACGTCCTGCACATAGGCACGGCCCTGCGGATCAAGCACAGTCACCCGGCAGCGGCCATTGGTCATGATCGCCCATTCGGAAGCCCGGTGCCAATGCATCTCGCGGATGCCGCCGGGGCCGAGGCGCATGTTGACGCCGGAGACCGCTTGGGAAATCGCGAAATCGGCCTGCGTCACCTGCCGTGCCCAGCCGCCGTTCTGGATGCGCTTGGGTGCATTGTTGAATGATCCCCAAAAGAGCTGCATATCGCCGACATCGGTTGCCGGCGGATTGCCGAACGCGGGAAACTGATCGTTGATCGCAGGGTTCTTCGGGCCGGGATCGGAGAGCCCGGCAGGATTGGCATTAATGGCGCCTTCTGCGGGCTGATCGGGGTTGCCGAAGCTTGCCGCGCGCGCAGCACCCGCCGCCAGTGCCGTTCCGCCCATCGCTCCAAGCGCTAGAACCGTACGTCTAGAAAGAGGTTCCATGGTTTTAATCCTTTCGTGTCGATTGGGAGGGTTATTCCGCCGGAGCTTGCGTTGAGGCGCCGGTGGTGGCGTGCCGTCTGCGGCTGACGAATTCGCTCAGCTTTTCCAGGTAGAGGTAGACGACCGGCGTGGTGTAGAGCGTCATCACCTGGCTGATGAGCAGGCCGCCGACCATGGCATAGCCGAGCGGCTGGCGCAGTTCCGAGCCGGTGCCGTGGCCGAGCATCAGCGGCAGGCCGGCAAGAAGTGCCGCCGCTGTCGTCATGATGATCGGACGGAAGCGCAGGAGACAGGCCTGACGGATTGCGTCTTCCGGCGACAGTCCCTGCTCGCGCTGGGCGGCAATAGCGAAGTCGACGATCATGATGCCGTTCTTCTTGACGATGCCGATCAAGAGGATCACGCCGATCAGCGCGATGACGGTAAAGTCGAAGCCGAAGGCCCAGAGCATGGCGAGAGCACCAAGACCGGCGGAGGGGAGCGTCGACAGGATCGTCAGCGGATGGAAATAGCTCTCGTAGAGCACCCCGAGGATCAGATAGATCACAGCAATCGCAGCGAGCACCAGCAGCGGTTCGCTTGAGAGCGAACTCTGATAGGCCTGCGCATTGCCCTGGAACGTGCCGATGACGGTTGCCGGCTTGCCGAGATCGGTCTCAGCGTTGTTGATCGCGGCAACCGCCTGGCTGAGTGCGGTCCCTTTTGCGAGGTTGAAGGAGAGTGTGACGGCCGGAAATTGGCTCTGGTGGTTGACGGCAAGCACGGCCGTCGGCTCCGTCGTCTGCTTGACGAGCTGGTTCAAGGGAACCTGCTCGCCGGTCAGCGGCGATTTGATGTAGAGGCCGTTGATCGCCAGCGGCGACTTCTGGAACTGGGGGGCAAGCTCGAGAACCACATGGTAGCTGTTCAGGTCGGTGAAATACTGGGTGACCTGGCGCTGGCCGAAAGCATCGTTAAGCGTATCGTCGATCATTTGCGGCGCAATGCCGAAGCGCGATGCCTGGTCACGGTCGATCGTAAGCGTGACGGTAGCGCCGCTATTCTGCTGGTCGGTGGCGACATCGGTCAGCTCCGGCAGCGTCTTGAATGTGGCAAGCAGCTTGGCTGCCCAGTCGTCCAACTCGTCGGCATTGCCGTCCTGCAGCGTATATTGGAACTGCGTGGCCGAAGCCCGTCCGCCGACGTTGATATCCTGCGCCGGCTGCAGGAAGAGTTCTGCGCCCTGCATCTGCGCGAGTTTCGGACGAAGCCGGTTGATGATTTCGCTTGCCGAGGCATCGCGCTGGTCTTCAGGCTTCAGCGTGATGAACATGCGGCCGTTATTGACGGTCTGGCCCGCCCCGCTGCCGACGGCCATGCCGACGGTCGCAACCCCGGGATCGCTGGCAACGACATTGCCTGCCTCGAGCTGGTGACGCGACATTTCAGCGAAGGAAATATCCTGCGCGGCTTCAAGTGTACCGGTGATTAGGCCGGTGTCCTGGATCGGGAAGAAGCCTTTGGGAATATTGACGAACAGGAAGCCGGTTGCCGCAAGCGAAGCGATGAAGACTGTCATGGTCAGCCGGTGATGGCGCAGCGCGATATCGAGCGTGTAGCGGTAAGCGGCAAGAAGCCCGTCGAACGCCTTCTCGCTCATTGCATAAAGCTTGCCATGGTTGGTGTCTTTTTCCGGCTTAAGGAAACGTGAACTCATCATCGGTGTGATGGTCAGCGAGACGATTGCCGAGACGACGATCGTCATCGTCACTGTGATTGCGAACTCGCGGAACAGCCGGCCGACAATTCCGCCCATCAGGAGCAGCGGAATGAAGACGGCGACGAGCGAGATACTGATCGAAATGATGGTGAAGCCGATTTCGCGCGCGCCGTCGATTGCCGCCTGTTTCGGCGTTTTGTCCATCTCCATATGGCGATGGATGTTCTCGACCATGACGATCGCATCGTCGACGACGAAACCGACGGCGATACTCAAGCCCATCAGCGAGAGATTATCGAGGCTGAAGCCTACGACATACATCAGCGCCAATGTGGCCAGGAGCGCCAGCGGCACGGTGACGCTCGGGATCACCGTCACCCAGACATTGCGCAGGAAGACGAAGATCACCATGACCACAAGGGCGATGGTAATAACAAGCGTCGTTTCGACATCCGCCACCGAGGCGCGGATCGTGGTTGTCCGGTCGCTGAGGATGGAGAGGTGGAGGGCCGCCGGGGCGATCGACTGAAGCTGCGGCAGCGCGGCGCGGATCGCACCGACCGTATCGATGATGTTGGCGCCCGGCAGTTTGAAGATCGGCAGGAGGATTGCCTGCTTGCCATCGGCCCAGGCTGCCAGCTGATCGTTCTCCGGTCCGTCGATCGCCTGGCCGATATCGCTGATGCGCACCGGAGCGCCGTCGCGATAAGCGACGATCGAATCGTTCCAGGGGGCGGCCTTGAGGAGCTGGTCATTGTCATAGATCGTGTAGGTGTGCTCTCCACCCTGCACACTGCCTTTCGGTGAGTTGCTGGTGATGCTGGTCACGGCGCTGCGGATATCCTCAAGCGAAAGTCCCATCTCGGCGATCTTGCCGGGATCGATCTGCAGGCGCACGGCCGGCTTCTGCTGTCCGAAGATCAGAACCTGCGAAACGCCGTCGATCTGGCTGACATGCTGGGCGAGCACGCTTTCGGCAAAATCGTCGACTTGCGTCAGCGGCAGTGTATCCGAAGTGAGCGCAAGAACCATGACCGGCGGATCGGCGGGATTGACCTTGCGATAGGTTGGCGGCGAAGGCAGGTCCGTCGGCAATTGCCCTCCGGCTGCGTTGATTGCGGTCTGCACGTCCTGGGCGGCGCTATCGACGTCGCGCGACAGATCGAATTGCAGAGTGATCGCGCTCGAGCCGAGCGTGCTCGTCGAGGTCATCTGGGTGACGCCGGGGATCTGGCCGAACTGCCGCTCCAGCGGCTGGGTTACCGCCGATGCCATCGTCTTCGGATCGGCGCCGGGGAGCTGTGTCGAGACCTGGATTGTCGGAAAATCGACTTGCGGCAGGGGTGCAACCGGCAGCAGAGGGTAGGCGACGATACCGAGGCCGAAGAGACCTGCCATCATTAGCGAGGCGGCGATCGGCCGCTCGATGAACCAGGAGGAGATCGACATGGCCTACTCCTTGCTGGCAGCTTGCGTAGCGGCCGCCTGTTGAATGCTGACATGAGTGCCGACATCCAGCCGATACTGGCCCGACGTGACGACCTGTTCGTTGCCGGAAAGGCCCTTTTCGATGACGGCGTGGCCGCTCTCGATAGGCCCGGGGGTGACCTTGCGCACTGCAGCCGTGCCGGTGGCATCGATAACGTAGACGAAGAAGCCGTCCTCTCCCCGCTCAAGTGCTGCGGAAGGAATGGTCACGGCCTTCTGGAGCGTCTGCTGCTTGACCCTCAGCGTCACGAATTGACCAGGCCAGAGCGCATCATCCTTGTTCTCAAAAATCGATTTGATGCGGATCGTGCCGCTTGCCTGATCGATTTCGTTGTCGATGAGCGAGAGCGTGCCTGACGCAAGCTGCCGCGACTGGTCCATCGACATCGCCGTCACCTCGACCGGGCCGGCCTTCAGCGCGTCGCGCACAGCATCGAGATCGTCCTCACGCAGTGTGGAGACAACCGTGATTGGCTGTGTCTGGGTGATCGTGACGATCGAGGTCGTATCGGTCGTGTGGACCTCGTTGCCGGCGTCGATCCGACGGATACCCGTGCGGCCGTCGATCGGCGAGCGGATTTGCGTGTAGGAGAGCGAGATGTCAGCGGCCTCCTTGGCCGCCTGATCCTGCACGAGCTGTGCCTGTGCACTTGCCACCATGCTTTGCTGCTGTTCAACAGTTTCCTGCGTGACGATCTGCTGCTGGCCCAGTTTCTGGTCCTTGCCGAGCAGATATTGGGCGTTGGCGAGGTCGGCCTGGTCCTGCTTGATCTTTGCGGCAGCCTGATCGTCAGCTGCCTGGAAAGGGCGAGGGTCGATGATGGCGAGCACATCGCCCTTCTTGACGGCCTGCCCCTCGTCAAACATCACGCTCTGGAGCTCTCCGTCGACACGCGTCGTGATATTGACCGTATAGTTCGCCTGCACCGTGCCAAGGCCGTCGAGATAGACAGGCACGTCGGTAACGTCAGGTGTCGCGACCTCGACCGGCACGGGCGGCGACTTCGGCTCCGGGGCGGCAATGGTCGGCTCCGTCCCTGCAAACCAGAAGGCTGTGGCCGATCCGCCCGCAACGGCGAGAATGGCGGCAGCAGCAAGGATCGCCGGTTTCCGGCGACGACGGGGTTCAGTCATGATGCGGATGGATGTCACTGCCGGCTCCATAGACTAAAGGTTGAATTATGCTGCAACGGCCGCCGGCATTGGGCGGCCTCTGTATCTGTCTCCTGAATTGACGGTGGTGCCGAGGCCAGGGGTCAGGCTGCTGATTATCCGCAGCCGACCGGCGCTTCTGTGTCCTGCCGGATCAATTCAATGCGAGAAGGCTACGTCCGGGCGGGCATCGGCGCATCTATACGCAGGTCTAGTCGCCGTTCCCCATAGGTATACGCTCCCGCATCCGGGCAGCCGGCGGCACGCAGAAGGACCGGCGCTAAGAGCATGTAAGCGGTTTCCCACGCCTCCGGTCTTACTGGCGACCGAATAAGCTGATACTGGACGGCGTCGGCGAGCTTAGAGGCATCGTCAGGTTGTCGAACCCGTTCACGCAGGCTCAGTTGTCGCGGGCGCTTACGGAGGCTTGTCAAGGCAGGAGGTGCTTCTGACAGTCAGCGAGCCTCTTGATACCCGCGCGTCGCGTTCATCGTCGTTTCGAGAATTCTTGTGATGGGTTCGTCTGCCAATCGATAGAAAATCATTTGCGCATTTCGTCGCGTTCGCACCGTTCCTGCATCGCCCAGCTTCTTCAGGTGTTGCGACACGGCTGACTGGGCCAAACCTAAGGCGGATACGATAGAGCCGACGTCCATCTCACGATCGTTCAGCATCAGCATGATCCTTAACCGATGCGGGTTCGCCAGAGAGCTTAGTACAACCGAAGCGCGGTCGGTAGCAAAAGCTATGCCGTGGTCCACTGTACGTCCTCTACACTCGACTTTCCTATATGTGTTGAGCGCGATTCGTGGAAGGGCGTCTAGCCTTTGCCGTTATCGCACGAACGCCTCGGACCAAAGTCCAATGTAAAAAGCTTCTGGTTGTAGTAGCAATTGGTGAACTCGGGGAGAAAAGTATGACTCTGGCGACGGAAATCCGTGATGCATGCCTTCTTTTGCCAAAGCTCGACCATGGAAACCGCTACTGTCTGATTCAGCGGATCCTGAGACAGCTTCAGGCCTATCGAAGAACGGCGCTACACGGCGTGCCGCCGGAGCGACGGTTCTGGATCGAAACACTGATCGATTGCGTTGGAGCTTCCATGGATGAGATCGCAGAAATGGAGAGCGCAGAGCTCCTCCTGATACTGGTGGAGTTTGAGAAACTTATCGGCGTTCTGGACGAAATAGCGATGTCTAAAACTGCCATCTCCGCGCTCCATTGATCTCAGAGCTCAGATTGTTCACCAACTCCGACTTCTTTTTGAGAAGTTCGATCGCAAACTTAAGGACTGCATGTTTCCCAACCATACGGATCGGTCGTCGAAAATGGAGCGATGTCCATAAGGGAACACGAGGCGTCCGGGCAGGGCGATGTCCTGTATGGCCTGATGACGGGAACGAAGGCGGCAAAGGGAAAGAAGATGGCATTGTTACGCCAGGCAACGTCGAACATGCTGACTGCGGGATGCCCGGTAATATGACTGCGAAAACGTATCGGTAGGGCCAACCGCCAGGAGATCGCCTCGACGATTGATGCAGAGACGACCTGAGCACACCCACCCGATTGCCTCGCTTTAGTCCTCCAGGATTCGGTTCACGCATCAAAAGCCAACGTGGCTGGTGGATGTGTGATGGCGGGACGCGGACGGTAGCGGCATTGAGTTTTCGCGATGGCTCCCATCGGTGGCAATTCGCGATCCCCTTCGGGGATTCCCTAAAGGGCAATATCTGCTTGCGCTAATACAATGTAGAAAATGGATGGAAGGGTGACCTCGTAGTGACAGCGGGAGGATCCAAGCATGCAACCGTTTCCACGCAAGCTGCAGGCGGAGAAAGTCAGTTTTGAAATCGCTGAGTTGACCGAGCCAAAAACAATCAAAGATCGATATGCCATGCCCCTAAAGCACATTTTCGCCGCAGCAATATTACTCTGTACGCTTTCAGGATGCGCAACGACCGGCGCAGAGAACAATTCCTACGCCACCCCCGCCGGGATTGGTCCAGTTCGCGGCAGCGGCATTAACGGCTACTGACCCTATCTGAACTCGCGCCGCGTCCTGCTTTATCTCTCCTGCGAGGCGATCGTTCTGCGTTTCGGTCCACGAGAAGTCTCTGGGGTCAACGTCTGGCGCTGCTGCCAAACATCATGATTACAGTGATGAGCAATCAACGGCAATTACGTCGTTTCGGTCGGGATTGTCTATCGTTGGCTCAACGAAGAACTGTGTGTCGATACACGGACGTGACCGGACTGAGGAAAGGTTGAGACCGATCGTTTTCTGACGACCAACGAATGGGCCAGAAATGTTTCAGCCGCTTTCGCTCATCTTCCACGAGCTGGCGGTGAATGCCGTGACACACGGATCCCTATCTCGCTCGGGCAATGGAAGTCTGGCAATCAGTTGGAGGGCCGGGGCTGGGGACGATCATCTCCACGTCGATTGGGACGAACGCGGAGGGTGGTCAGGCCACGAGGCTTCGAAACGGTGATCCTGGGCGCGCTGGTCGAAAAGCAGTTGCGTGGATCTATCACCCGCGACTGGAGAGACGCTGGCGTGACGATAGGGCTCGATGTTCTCAGTAAGTGATCACGTATTGTGGCGGCCAGAGGGCCGGTCAAAGTGGCGTCGACGCAGGCATGGTTACGCGCGTCAACACCGAGCATGCAGACTGCGAGATGCACGCCCTAGAACGGCTGCGCAAACGTATAGGTTGGTCCGAAGGCGATGAGATCGACTCGCCCCTTGATGCCAAGATCGACCTGAGCACACCCACCCGATGCCCCGCCTTAGTCCTTCAGGATTCGCTTGACGCACCTGAAGCCAACGTGGCTGGTGGATGTGTCCTCTGGTTCCGCATGGCGGGCGGCGGGACGGTAGCGCCGGCAGTAGTTCGGCGCGCAAAGATGCGATCCGCCTTTCAGCACCCGCCTTGGAATTCGTATTTCAGGCTCGCCGGGATCGAAGCTCGCCTCTCGATCGCCGCCTCGGGGATTTTGGGGAATGCAGCATGATTTCGCCGCAGGCTCCGAATGGCGGGTCGACCAGAAATCCGACGTCCATTCCCAGACGTTGCCGATCATGTCGTGGATGCCGTAGCCGTTCGCCGGGAACGATCCGACAGGTGATGTTCTATCCGCTCCTGCGGGCTTTGTGCTCACTGTGGGAAACGCACCCTGCCAGATGTTGGCCATGAGCTTTCCGTCATGGATCAATTGGTCGCCCCATGCGAATTCGGCGTCCTCGAGGCCTCCGCGAGCGGCCAGCTCCCATTCGGCCTCGGTTGGCAGGTCCTTCCCGGCCCAGTGGGCATACGCTACGGCGTCGTTATAGGCAACATGGACGACCGGATGGTCGAGCTTCCCGCGGATATCGCTGCGGCCGCCATAAGGATGCCGCCAGTCGGCGCCGAACTTGAACGACCACCACTGTGTGATGTCGGGGCCGACGACGGTTTTCGGCTGAGTGAATACGAGCGATCCGGCGCGCAGCATCCTGGGAATCGCGCCGGGATAGTCGGAAGCCTTCGGAGTCTTTTCTGCGACGGTGACATGGCCGGTGGCTTTCACGAACGCGGCGAACTGACGGTTGGTCACGGGCGTCACGTCGATCCAGAAGCCGTCAACCTTTACCGGATGGGCGGGGGCTTCCTCAGGATAGTGTCTATTCGATCCCATGGTGAACATTCGGGCAGGCACCCAGGCGAAGCCTCCAAATCCCGTATCGTGTGCGTCCACTGCGCTCATGGTCCTGCCCATCGCTAGAACGTCCCCCTGCGAGCAACTTATGACACGCGGTCGCGGTTGCTGCCTATTGTCCTTTAGGGAGGTCTCGAGCGCTCGCGGGAATACGGCGTGGACGGCTCCCATTACTGGCAACTCGTACCCTCGTCCCGACGGATTCCCCAAAGGGCAATATCTGCTGGCGCCAATACAATGTAGAAAATGGATGGAAGAGTGGAAATCCCTCTTCCGCAAGTTGAGGGTCGCCGTGCGGGCCGAGGAGCCGCGTCTTTACCGAAAAGATCTGGTCCAATTTGCTGGTCAGTAGACTTGGACGTCGCCGACAAGCCCTCTTTTGCTCTGACTTGTCTTTCAACTAACCTTGGCCGCCAATGCGGCCCCGTGAGGGAGGCATTAGAAATGAGACGGACTACAAAGTTCTTCACAGCAGCAATGGCGGTCGCCGGCAGCCTGCTATCGAGTACCGCTACGATGCACGCGCAGGAGACCAGAAAGCCCAACATCCTGTTCATCATGGGTGATGACATCGGCTGGATGCAACCCAGCATCTATCACCAAGGTCTCGCGGTCGGTGAAACACCCAATATCGACCGCATCGGCCGGGAAGGGGCGAAGTTCATGACCTACTATGCCGAGCAGAGCTGCACGGCAGGGCGGACCGCGTTCATCACCGGCATGCAGCCGGTGCGAGTCGGCATGGTTCTACCGGAGATTCCCGGAAGCCCGTCCTACCTGCGGGCCGGCACGCCTCACCTTGCCAAGTTCCTGTATGATCTCGGCTACTCGACAGGGGAGTTCGGCAAAAACCATCTCGGAGATACCACCGAATCCCTGCCGACGGCACACGGATTTCAGGAATTCTGGGGATACCTCTATCACCTCGACGCCATGCAGGGGGTGAGCTTCCCCGACATCAACAAGACCCCATCCGAGCAGGGGATTGCACCACCATGCAGGAACACGCCGATACCCGGGATTGCGGAAGACCCGGCGGCAGTGGACCCAAAAACCACGACCTGCCTGACACCGCCGCGACCGATGCTCGCGTGCACATCGTCCGATGGATCGCCGGCCAACCAGACGTGCAAGGACGAAGGGCTGCTGACGCTCGAGCGCTCCAAGACGATTGACGAGGAGATCTCGGCCAAGGTCATCGATTTCCTCGACAGGAATGATCCCGAGAAGACCAAGAAGCCGTTCTTCGTCTGGTATAACCCTGCCCGTATGCACATCACCACCGTGCTGCCGGACAAGTACCTGAACATGGTGGGCGAGGCCGGCGGCAAGGACTGGGGCGTCAACGAAGCAGGTATGAAGCAGATGGACGACAACATCGGCTATGTTTTGAAGAGGCTCGAGGAGATGGGAGAACTCGACAACACCATCGTCGTCTTCACGACCGACAACGGCGCCGAGACGATCACCTTCCCAGATGGCGGCACGACCCCGTTCAAGGGCGGAAAGCTCAGCACCTGGGAAGGCGGCATGCGTGCGCCGCTTGTGGTTCGCTGGCCGGGGCACATCGAGCCCGGCACGGTCAAGAACGACATCTTCTCGGCGCTCGACTGGCTGCCGACGTTTGTGAACATCGCAGGCGGTCCGAAGGGCGACGGGCTGAAGAAAGAGATTGAGGCGGGGTCGTATCCCGGGATCGTCAAGACCACGCTCGACGGGATCGATCAGCGCGATTTCCTGGAAGGGAAGTCTCCATCCGCGCGCGACAGTTTCTTGTACTATTCCGGCAAGGAGCCGTCGGCTGTCCGTTACAAGAACTGGAAGATGTACTTCGCCATGGTCTCCGACGACCCGGCTGGCTTCATTGACGGGGTGAGGCCGTACGCCTGGACGCAGGTCGCCAACATCAAGCGCGACCCGTTCGAAACTTCGGTCGGACAGCAGTTGAAGACGCTTTTCGGTACGGGCGGCGCCATCGCCTCACCGTCCACTGCCTATGTATATGACTGGAACATCCTTCCCATTGGCCAGCAGTTGTGGCTGAAGCATCTCGAGACTTACATCGCCTTCCCGCCGCTTCAGAGCCCTGCAAGCTATAATCTGGAGCAAGTGATGCAACAGGTCCGGGATATGAAGACCGGTCACGATTGACGCGGGCGGTAGCGTAACGACGTCGGAGCGGACGCCCTTCAGGGCGTCCGCTCCGTGCTTCACCTGTCAGGTCCCTGGCTCACCGATCGCCTCTATGCCATCGGTACGCGACGGATTAGGAGCCTCCGCGAGATTGATGAAAACGATGTCGCCCGAGCCTGGCTCGGGGAGCTGACGCAACGAGAACGTCTCTTGAACAGTGCGTTGCACCTGTCTGTTCTGGCCGGAATTGGCGTAACGGTTCTGCTGCTGTTTGGCTTCGGTCGCCTTCATGAGATACCGCCACGAACCGGGAGCCGCCGCAGTGTTGATGGACGGCTCTCCGTTCCTGAGGCGTCGCTCTTCCGGCTCCTGCAGGACTTTAGGCCTTTACAGAGCGAGCATGACGTTCACCGGCAAGGTGACAAACCCGTGCTACTGCTGCCTGCAGCAGCGCTAGAAGTGGAAGGATACACCTATAATTGGGCCTTGCTGGACGACGTCGAAGACAAACCCGTCGTTCTCGTAGTTGACGCCCAGCGCCCGGTATCCGGCGACTGCCGAGATGGTGTCGTTGAACTTATAACCGAGACCGAGGCCAACATCCCAGTCGACGTCGGCGCCGCCACCGCCCACCAGTCCCCATCCCGTTAGATAGATTTCCTGGGTGAAGAAGTAGTTTCCACGCAGGCCGACGACGGCATCCACCCACGTGGCGCTGTCATCCCGCTCCACGCCCGCCAGAAGTCCGCCGTTGAAGGAGATGTCCGTCTCGACGGACCAGACCTTCATGCCACCGAACACGTCAAGGTGGCCATTCTGATCCTCGATCACCGCGTAACCCACGCCGAGAAGTCCTGCAAAGGTTTCCGATGTCACGCCGACGCTGTCGGCGAAGATGCCGCGGGGCGTGTGTGCATCGGCACCCAGCTTCACGTAGACCACGTCGCCGACGATGCTGTAGCGCTCATATCTCGCTTCGGCCGTAGCCATGAAGGCGAAGTCGAGGTTGTCGAAAATGTCCCCGAAATCGGCATCTATATCGACCTCTGGAAGCCCGAATTGACTTACGTCCCCTGAAATCCCGGCAGCCCAGAAGTAAGGTGCCACCGTGAACTCCCAGCCGCTTCGGGTCTCGACTGTTTTCGCTTCGGGCGTGAGCGGTGTGAGCTCCGCGGCATTGCCGATCGATGCGGCAGAGACACCGGCCAGCAAGACTATCGCATGCAAGTGAATGGTCTTCATGAGAATCCCCCGATCTCGTTTAAACGCAGCACTCCTTCCGAGTGAGGACTGTGTGGCGGGAAATGGATTCCCGCAACATGAAACACCTATTAGGGGTTGCTGGCGAGGCAGAATACCCAAAGCTGTGGCTCCCCAGCCTCATCATTCTTGTCTTTCTGTTCCTGGGGAGAGGGTCAGGACGCTTTGCTGCTGACGCGAAACAGCAGTCTGCTAGCAAGGCGGGTAGGGATAGTAGCCGCATTGCGGATCGTTGTAGTAGGAATTGTAGTAGGGGTAGTAAGGGCGGGCTGCCGCCGCTCCAATGGCTGCGCCAGCGACCACGCCCGCGGCGACCGGGGCGCCGCGATACCAGGCCCCGTGGTAGACGGGCGCATGCCAGTAACTTCCTCCCACGCGGTCGATGTTCGTGTCGCCGATATGCACGTCATTTCCTCGGAAACCACCGCCAGCGAATCTGCCCCCGCCGAAACCACCTCCGCCGAAACTACCACCGAAGTGATCGATGAAGAGGGACGCGGGTCCGGTCCCACCGTTCAGGCTGCCCTCCAGAATGGTGATATCGAAGGTCAGCGTTGTGCCGTCGAGTTTCGGGGTCTTCAGCGTCACGACGGCGTCACTGACATCCGATCCGTCGCCGCCCAGCACCGAGACAGTCGCATTCGGGGGATCGATGGCGAAGTTGTCCTTGCCGTCGTCCCATTGCATGATGAACTGTTCAGTCATCACATGGCCGGCGGCGCGCACCGGCCGGTCGGCAAAGACGATCGAGTTGGCCGAGACGCCGGTCAAAACGAGCTTCCCGTTCTCGATTTTGGCCCCAGCGGAATTGATCACTGCCAATGACGGCACCGGACCTGTCGGCGTGATTTTGCCAATTGTCTTTTCGAGCGGTGCGTGCGGCGTCTTCGGTGCGTCCTGCGCAAAGACCGCGGAGGTCAGCGCAAAACTTCCTGCAAACATCAGCGTAGTGAAACGATCGATTTTCATGGCGAATATCCTCCTAGTGGAGACAGGCGGAATGTCCGTCGTCTAAAGAATTCATCACAAGCCCTGGCACGCCGCCCGGGCGCGAGGCACGTAGTCCTAGTTCTTGAAGATCTGCTTCCAGTCGGCTTTCATGTCGATGACGGTCCATCCGGTGATCGCTGCCGCGTCGAGCGCCTTGTCGAGACGGCCGAATTCGCTCTTGCGGTCGTAGGCATATTCGCGTTCCGCATCGGTATGGTGGACGAGCATGCCCAGACGCGCAGGCGCACCCGCCATCGTCGTCCACTGCAGCATTTCGAGATCGCCGTCGGAATTGCCGAAGGCCGCGATCGGCCGGCGGCCGATCTCCTCGTTGATGCCGACCGGCTTGCCCGCCTTGTCGTCGATGAAGTTGACTTCCGGCAGGCGGCGCAAAGTTGGCGTGTCGTCCTGCATCTTGAACTCGGTCTTGATCGAAGAACCGATAACCTGCTCCGGAGGAACGCCGTAGACTTTCTCCGTCCATGGCCGCATGAACTCAACGCCGCCACCCGACACGACGAACGTCTTGAAGCCGTTGGCGCGCAGGTAGGAAAGCAGCTCGACCATCGGCTGGTACACGAGTTCGGTGTAGGGCCGCTTGAACTTAGGGTCGCGTGCCGCCGAAAGCCAGTCGGTGACGACCTTCTGGAAATCCTCCGTCGTCATTCCCGCGTGGGTGACCATGATAAGTTCCAGGAGGCCTTTTTCGCCCGATGCCGCAAGCGTCTTCATATCGCCTTCGAGCACCGCCTTGAACGGCTGTACATTTTTCCATTCCGGATGCTGTGGAGCGAGCGTCTTCACGCGGTCCAGGGCGAAGGCAAGCTGGGTGTACATGGGATGCTCGACCCACAGCGTGCCGTCATTGTCGAACACTGCGATCCGTTCCGGCTCGGGGACGAAGTCGGGCGAGCCCTGTTTGGTTACCTTGTCGACGAAGGCGACAATAGCTGCCTTTGGCGCGGTATCGTTCCACGATGGCAGGGGATCGCCCTGTGCGTAAGCGGATGCGGCGAGGAAAAGTGCTCCGATGACAATCGAGATCGGAACCCTTGCAGAGCTGACGAGGTGACGGACAGTGAACATTGGATTTACCCTCCAAAACTGAGAGCGCGCGTCCGGCGCGTTGCAGCCCCAGCGCTTTCCAACTCTACCGAATGCATTCCTTCGGCGATATTGCCCTTTGGGGAATCGTGAAAGCCGATGGCAATCAATAGTGGTGCTCGTGGCGGATGACACCACACCAACAAGATGTTATCGTCGCCCTGCTTGGGGGGTGGATCTATGGCCTTGGGCGAGGGGGTAGGTCGATTGCAATGCGCTGGCCTCTCGCTGGCGGCGGTCTTGCTGACTGCTTCGAACTGCTTCGTCATCGCCGCGGACACGTCGTACCCAACCGTTGATCGGGTTCCGCGGGTTCTGATTCTCTACCCATACGACGAGAGGCTCGTGGCGACGACCGTTGCCGGAGAGGCGTTGCGAACCCGCTTGCTGCAAGCCACGGACAGCAGGATCGACCTGTTTTCGGAGTTCCTCGATCTGTCGAGATTCCCGGAATCTGATCACGTCGCGCGCATGGCGCGATACCTTGCGGAGAAGTACGCCAAATACCGCCCGGATGTGGTCGTCGCGCTCGGCAAGGAATCTGCCAGATTCATATCGACCAACCGCGAAACGATCGCTCCGGATGCGAAGATAGTGGCGGCAGGCTTCGGCAACTCGACTGCGGAGAACATCGATCTACCCGATGACGTGATCGGGGCGTTCACGACATTCGACATTCTGAAGACGGCCGAAATGGCCCGCAGGCTGCAGCCCAATGCCCGTCATCTCTATATCATCGGCGGATCGTCGGAGTTCGACCGAGGATGGCTGGCGACGGCGCGCGCCGATCTCGACGAGTTCTCCAAGTCGTACGAGACGACATACCTCGAAGATTTGACGATCGATGAATTCATCGATCGCGCAGCCCATGTCCCCGCCGACAGCATCATCCTGGCTCTGACGGTGTTCAAAGATCGGGCAGGGCGGAATTTCATCCCGCGCGAGGCGATCAGGCAGATCGCGACATCGGCCAGCGCTCCAGTCTATGGCCCCTATCAGACCTACCTCGACTACGGTGTCGTCGGCGGTAATACGGTCACGTTTGACACTTTGGGCCGCACCGTCGGAGATCTTGTCATCGACGCCATTGCCGGAAAGCCGCTGTCGGATATTCAAGCGCCGCAGACATACATTGTGGATGGCCGGCAGCTCCGGCGTTGGGGACTTTCGGAGGGGAACCTGCCTGCGGGCACCGTCCTTATGCACAAGGAGCCAAGTCTTTGGGAGGAACACTGGCTGGCGGCGACGGGGACGCTTGCTGTCGTTTTGCTGCAGACGGGCATCATCGCCGCGCTGCTGCTCGAGCGACGCCGTCGCCACGATGCGGAGAGCAGGTCACGCCTTCACCTGCTCGAAGCTGTCCATCTCAACCAGTCCGCAACGGCCGGCGCCTTGTCGGCGTCGGTCGCCCACGAACTAAACCAGCCTCTGGCGGCCATCCGAAACAATGCCGAGGCTGCTTCCGTGCTGTTGCGAAGCCTCAGCCCCGATCTGGAGTTGATCCAGCAGATACTTCTGGACATCCAGGAGGACGATCAGCGTGCGGGCGACATCATTGGCCGCATGAGAGGATTGCTCAAGAAGAGAAGCGAGATCGATTGGCAGGAGTTCGACCTGAACGACGTCACTTCGAGTGCGATTCATATCATTCATGGCGAGGCCGAACGCAGGGGGATCACGCTCAAGACAAATCGGCCGACGACGGAACTGCCGGTCCGGGCGGACAAGGTCCATGTACAGCAGGTCGTTCTCAATCTGGCCACCAATGCGATGGATGCCATGTTGGACGCTCCCGCCAAACGGATGCTAATCTTTGCGACAGGAGTGGCGAACGGGAAGGCTGAGCTTTGTGTCGCTGACACCGGCAACGGCATTCCAGAAGAGCGGCTGTCCAGCATCTTCGAGCCGTTCTACACGACCAAGCAGGCGGGCACGGGGCTCGGTCTTTCCATAGCGCGCGCCATTGTCGAGACCTATGGCGGCATGATCTCTGCTAACAACCGACCTGAAGGCGGGGCCATCTTTCGCGTGGTCCTGCCTCTTGCCCGACGGGAGAGAGGTTGATGAAACCGGTCGTCCATATCGTCGATGACGACGAATCCTATCGAACGGCGACAGCACGCCTGCTCTCCGCCTATGGTCTAACGGTCGAAGCGTATGAGTCCGGAGATCAGTTTCTCGCCCATCTTCCGGGCTGCGAGCCGGGCTGCGTTCTCCTTGACCTGCAGATGCCCGGGCAGTCTGGTCTCCAAATACAGCGCCAACTGTGCGAGCAGGCGCCGCTTTTGCCAATCATATTCCTCACGGGCGAAGGCGACATAAAGGCCAGCGTCGACGCTATGAAGGCGGGGGCTCACGACTTTCTGGAAAAGCCTGGCTCGGTTTCGGTCCTGATCGAAACGATCGGACGCGCGTTGACAAAATATGAAAAGCGCCGTGCCGAGCACGAGCGTCTGCAGGCACTGAGAGCCATGGTTGCGAGCTTGAGCGCGCGCGAAGCCGAAGTCTTCGGGCTGATCATCCGTGGCCATCTCAACAAGCAGATTGCGTATGCCCTTGGCATATCGGAGCGAACGGTGAAGGTGCATCGCCATCAGGTCATGGAGAAGCTCGCAGCAAAATCGCTGGCGGAGGTCGTATTGATCGCCGCCGACATCGATCGTACCGCGACCCCGGAGTGATCGGACAATCTTCCCCTTAGGGCAATATCAAGCAAGCGCCGACACGCCTACAATGACAGACAAATGCGTATCTCTCGCACTGTCACGCATGAGGGCATGAGGTGGGAAAGCTGCACCGCACTGTCGCTGTGGTCGATGATGATGCGAGCCTACGTCGAAGCGTCGGTCGGCTCCTCAATGCCTACGGATTTGCGGCTGTCGAATATGCTTCGGCGGAAGCTTTTCACGTCCGCGATCCGAAGACGCCGATCGACTGTCTCGTGCTGGACATCGACCTCGGAGGCATGTCCGGCATCGAACTGCAGCGCAGGCTGAAAGGGGCTGGAGCGAAGCTGCCGATCATCTTCATCACCGCCCTGGAAGACATGCGCCTGCAGACCGAGGCGGAGCAGGCTGGATGTATCGCATATTTGCGGAAGCCCTTTGCGGGATCCGTACTCATCGACGCAGTCAAGAAGGCGCTCGGATTGTGAGTTCTTGATCGCGGAGAGACCGCCACGACGGCAGGTCAAAGGCGGACCAGTTATTCACCTTTGGCAGGGAGGCTAAACATGGAGTGGCTCAGACACTGGCGGCCGATGGCCGAAGCGCTGGCAATGGCATCATGTCTTAGTGCGCATCCATTGACTGTTGGAACGGCGTCTGCGCAGCAGATGAAGCCGAACATCCTGTTCATTCTCGGCGACAACATCGGCTACGGCCACATCGGAGCTTACGGCGGCGGGGAGTTGCGCGGATCGCCGACGCCGCGCATCGACCAGCTCGCCTCGGAAGGACTGCGGTTGACGCAGTTTCTGGTCGAGCCTTCCTGTACGCCCTCGCGGGCCGCCTTGATGACAGGGCGTTATTCTATCCGTTCCGGACTGTCGCTGGTCGCAGTTCCTGGCACGCAATTCTCACTCCCGGAGAACGAGATCACCATGGCGGAGATGCTGCACGACGCCGGCTACGCTACTGCTATCTTCGGCAAGTGGCCCCCGGATTCTACATCAAGCTTGGATATGAGGAATTCGGACGGATAGGCGGTGAAATAAACGACCACGCGCTTGATCGAATCTGGTTCCGTAGAACGCTTTGATCGGCGTTTCACGCTAAGTCCCGCAATTAAAGGGCCGATTGACACAAGAGGAGATTCTGAGCGAACGTCCCGTTGCCGGTGAGTTTGACCTGCTTGACGACGAGCCGGACGTGGATGCCGCCGAGCCCCGACGATCCGCCAACAGGTCACATCCGTTGCCCATCAGGCGAGGACGGACCCCGCCAACGGGATCGACTGTAAGGAGACGCCGCCATGCAGGCCAATCTCTTATCAATGTCTACTTCGAGCCCGATCTATTGAAGAAGGTCGAGGGCTGGCGCTGCGCCCTAACGTTTTGAAGTCCACCGTGAGCGAGGGGCCGTTGGGGCCTTTTTCGGGCCAACGAGCGCCTCATCTATCACCACATCACATCGCCGCCGTTGGGAGAGACAGATTGTCCTATCATGAAGCTTGCATCATCGGATGCGAGGTAGACATAGGCTGACGCTATTTCGCTCGTCGATGCCGCTCTGCCGATAGGAAGTTGCGCTATTTTCCATTTGATCCAGTCGGGGTCGCTGGCATTCCAAAGTGCTGTTTCGGTGGGGCCGGGACACACGCAGTTTACCGTAATGCCGTGCGGTGCGAGTTCTGACGCCACGGCAGAAGTCATTGCCACGACCGCGGCTTTCGACGCTGAGTACAACGCTTGCTGCGGCGCAGGCTTGTGCGCGAGCTGAGACGCAGTGTTGATAATCCTTCCGCTGCCGCGAGCCATCATATGCGGAATCACTGCTCTCATGCCATACGCCGTGCCCCGGAGGTTAATGTCCATGATGCGGGAAAAGTCATCATCGGAGAACTCCTGAAACGGCGTGGCCGGATGGCCAATGCCTGCGTTATTCACCAGGATGTCCAATGCGCCAAACTGCTCGATGGTATGCCGGACGGCCCTACTGACGTCGGTGTCACGTGAGACGTCACAGTCGATAAGATAAGCTTCGCCTAAATCTTTGTTCTCGTCCAGGTTCGAAACCGGACGGAGATCGGCGACGGCGACATTCGCCCCCTCGCGCTGAAAACTCAGAGCGACCTCGCGGCCAATGCCGCGGGCACCTCCGAATATGAGCGCTGTTTTACCGGAGAGCCTCATTGGGGCGTGCCATAAGCGGCGCGCTGAACGAACTCACCCTCGCCGGGCTTGCCAACGTACTGGCCGCCCTCGACAATGACCTTGCCTCTGAGAAGGACATCGCGGACTCTTCCCCGAACTTCCTGTCCTTCATACGCGGAATAATCCACGCCGTGATGCAGGCGCTCCTGTTTGATTGTCCACTTCACGTCTGGGTCGAAAACAACGAGGTCAGCGTCCGCGCCGACTGCGATCGCACCCTTACGGGGATAAAGTCCGAAGGTGCGCGCCGGCCGGGTGGCCGAAAGATCGACAAACTGATCGAGAGTAATCTTACCCTGGACAACGCCCTGGTAGAGCATGGTCAAACGCTCCTCGATACCTGGCAAGCCGTTCGGGATGAGCGTGAAATCCTCGCGGCCATTGTCTTTTTGACCGCGGAAATTCGTCGAGGAATGATCCGACGAGACGGTCTCAAGAAGGTTATTGGCGAGCGCTCTCCAGAGGTTTGCCTGATCTTCAATGGTGCGGGGCGGAGGGGTGAAGACAAATTTAGCGCCTTCGAAATCTGGTCGATCCAGATCTTCCTGGACGAGGTAGAGATACTGGGTGCACGTTTCGGCAATGACAGGCGCGCCTCTCATCTTCCCGCGAACCACTTCCTCGAGGGCCTCCTTGCAGCTGACATGCACGATGTAGATGGGCGCTCCGACCACCTCGGCCAACGCGATCGCGCGTGCGGTGGCCTCGGCCTCTATACGCGCCGGGCGCGACAGCGCGTGATGAATGGGCTGACGGAGGCCGCGCTCAAGGAATCGCTGTTGGAGCAAGTGGGCTGCGTCGCCGTTTTCCGCGTGCACCATTACAAGGCCACCCGATCGCTTCGCCTGATCGAGCGCCCTGACAAGTGTCAAGTCGTCGATCATGGCCCCGCCTTTGAAGGCCATAAACAATTTGAAGCTGGGGATGCCTTGTTGCGGCAACCGGGCGAGCTCTTCGAATACACTGTCCGTGAGATCGACGACCATCATGTGGTAGCCGTAGTCGATTGCTGCCTTGCCGGATGCTTTGTTGTCCCATTTCTCGATCCCGGCGGCGAGCGATTTCCCATGCTCCTGCTGGCAAAAATCTATGATCGTGGTCGTACCGCCGCAGGCCGCAGCGATGGTCCCGGATCGAAAATCGTCTGCACTCACCATTCCCAGAGACGGGGCGTCGAGATGGGTATGAACATCGACACCTCCGGGAAGAAGAATACATTCCCCAGCCGCTATGGTATGGTCCCCGGGAGCCAGATCGCACCCGATTTGATGAATTTTACCGTCTTCGATCGCAACGTCCGCGCGGTACGCGCCCCCGGATGAACCGATAAGGCCGCCGGAAATTATTGTCCTCACAAAATCCTCCCAGTTCCTGTTGTTCTCTATGCAGAATAGTGTACTGTTAAAGGAACAATAGCGAGATGCCTTGACTGCGTCAACGGCACCACGCGAAAACCGATCGACGAGAACTGATGCGAGATGCAGATGGATGATGCTGACAAGACCTCCGGCGAGCAGCCGCTCGCGCGCGAAACTCTTCGACATGACGGGACGCATTGGTTGGTTAGTCCACAGGGGGGCAACCCGCCCCGGCAGCCGGGTCCGGGACTGGTCCCTGCTTTAGACAAGGCTATTGCGGTCATCGAGTATTTGAATGCCCATGAAGTGGGGAAGGTGTCGCTGGCGGAACTTGCATCGAACCTCCAGATCACCAAGAGCCATTGTCATTCGATATTGAAGACGCTGCTCGCCTATGACTGGCTGCGCTTCGATGATTTGTCGAAGACCTATGAGCTGCATTCGGGGATTTTTGGTAGTATTTCCCGATTGCTCGGCACCCCTGCCATAGACATCATCCGCCGCGAGGTGGGAGTGTTCGTGGAGAAAGTCCGCTTTCCCTGCGTGCTGTCACAGCCTCTGGCAGACGACAGCTTCATGTTGGTCGACAAGTTCCACGATCCCATGCGCATGGAGGTCTCCTTGCCGATGGGATATAGATATCCGCGGGATGCGTGTGCTCAAATGCGAGCTTACCTGGGATGGGCCACTCGTGAGCGTATTGCGGACTGGATGAAAGCCTGGACCCCAACGCCTTACACGAAGCTGACCCCAGTCACGGCGTCAGAGGTGATTACCAAGATCGCCGAAACCCGGATCAAGGGCTATGCGGTGAGCCGTGGGGAATTCACCGAAGGATTGATGGCAATCGCTGTACCGATCTTCGATCGCGATCGCCGCGTCGAATATATTCTGAATTGCTCCGCGCCGGTTGCGGTTCTCGATGGCGTCGAGGCGGAAGTCGCAAGCGAAATCCGCGCAACCGTTGATCGTATTCATCGCCAGACACTTGCTCGGCCACCCGAAGACTTCTGATTTCACAGCTTTCCAAGCCTCACCCTCGGCTCCGGACGTTCGTTCATAAAAAATGCTTGACAAGCAAACCAGCTGTGCTTTCATAAATCCGCATAAAGAATGATGTTCTGTATAAAGAACGACATGAAGGGAACGGAAAATGCGCAGATCAGCGGTAACGACTTCGAAGAAACTTCTGGCACGGCATGTCTCGGTCCGTCGCCTGGCGGCATCGTGCGCGACCGTCGCACTCGTGGCTTCGGCGGGCAGCGCGCTCGCGGAAACCATCACTGTGGCAACGGTGAACAACGAAGACATGGTGGTGATGCAGCGGCACTCTCCGGCGTGGGAAAAGGAAACAGGGAATACCATCAACTGGGTGGTACTTGAGGAGAACGTGCTGCGCCAAAGGGTCACGACGGATATCGCGACCCAAGGCGGACAGTTCGACATCATTACCATCGGATCGTACGAGACGCCAATTTGGGGTAAGAACGGTTGGCTCGTTCCCGTCGACGACCTCGGCGACGATTACGACTACAATGACATCTTCGAGACGGTGCGAAAGGGTCTTTCCGCCGACGGCAAGCTCTTTGCATTGCCGTTCTATGCCGAGAGCTCGATCACTTTCTATCGCAAGGACCTGTTCGATAAGGCGGGCATCAAAATGCCGGAACAGCCAACGTTCCAGCAGATGGCGGAGTTCGCCGAAAAGACGAACGACCCCGCCAACCAAGTCTATGGAATTTGCCTTCGCGGCAAGCCGGGCTCCGGCGAAAACATGGTTCCAATCATGACGTCGGTGAATACCCATGGCGGTAAGTGGTTCGACATGGACTGGAAGCCGCAGATCGACACGGTTCCCTGGAAGGAAGCCGTCACGCTCTACGTCGACCTTCTCACTAAATACGGCCCTCCTGGTGTCACTTCCAACGGTTACAACGAGACGCGCGCTCTCTTCGCGTCCGGCCATTGCGCCATGTGGGTAGATGCAACAGTTGCAGCTGGCTACCTCTATAATCCCAAGGAAAGCACCGTCGCCTCGACGGTCGGTTTCAGCAAAGCCCCGGTCGACAAGGTATCGAACGGAGCGGCACTGCAGTGGGCCTGGGCGCTGGCGATCCCCGAGTCCTCGGAAAAGGTTGAAACAGCAAAGAGCTTCATCAAATGGGCGACGTCGAAGGACTACATCAAGACGGTCGGCAAGACAGAGGGCTGGGTCGTGGCTCCTCCCGGCACACGGCAGTCGACCTATGATCTCAAGGAATATCAGGACGCAGCTCCGTTCGCCAATTTCATCAAAGAGGCGATTCTCTCGGCCGATCCGACCAAGCCAAGCGTCGATCCCGTTCCCTACACCGGGATCACCTATGCCTCGATCCCGGAATATCAGAGTATCGGAACCGAGGTTGGGCAGCAGATCGCCGGCGCGCTCACCAAACAGCAGAGCGTCGACGAAGCACTGAAAGCAGCGCAGGAATTCACTGTGCGGACAATGCAGCAGTCCGGTTACATCAAGTAATCTCCTCCCGAGAAAAGGGCCCGGCGAACGCCGGGTCCTGCCCATAGAGGTGAGCAATGACAGTCACTCTGGAAATATCCTCGGAAACGGCTCTTCAACAGGTGAAGAAGCCTTCGTTTAAAACCGGATCCAAACCGTCACTCGTGGTACCGGCAATTCTGTTCCTGGTTATAACGACGACCGTGCCGACCCTGATGACTCTGTGGTTTTCACTGCAGCGTTACAATCTGATCAACGTTGCCAACAAGGGCTTCGTGGGGCTCGAGAACTACACTTACTTCCTGTCGAGCGCGGCTCTCGCGACATCGATCCTACATTCAGTTCTCATTGTTCTCGGTGTTCTCATCATAACCGTTTCTCTCGGGATCGCATTCGCACTCATCCTGAATATGGACTTTTTCGGACGACAGGCCGCCCGTGTCATCGCGATCTCGCCATTCTTCATCATGCCCACGGTTGCCGCCCTTATCTGGAAGAATCTGTTGATGCATCCGGTCAACGGGCTGTTCGCTTATTTCAGCCGCTCTGTCGGAATTGCGCCCATAGACTGGTTCGGAAATTACCCTCTTTTTTCGATCATCGTCATCATAGCCTGGCAGTGGTTCGGCTTTTCGCTTTTGATCCTTCTGACCGCGCTTCAATCCCTCGACGAGGAGATCAAGGATGCCGCGATGATGGACGGCGCAGGCCCGATTGCGCGCTTCATCTACATCCTGATTCCGCACCTTCGGCGACCGATCGCAATCATCGTCATGATCGAAACCATCTTCTTGCTGTCCGTATTCGCGGAGATTTTCGTAACCACCTCTGGAGGCCCGGGTCTTGCTTCAACAAACCTTGCCTTCTTGATCTACGTCCAGGCACTTCTTCGCTTCGACGTCGGGCTTGCTTCGGCAGGTGGCGTCATCTCGATCGTGCTGGCGAACATCGTGGCGTTTTTCCTGGCGCGCACGGTCGCCAAGACTCTTGCATCGTGAGGTTGGCATGCCCCGCACTCTTCGAAAAAAGCTGCTCGTTACCGTCCTGGCCTGGGCCGCTGTCCTGGTTGTGGCGTTCCCCATTCTTTGGATGGTCCTGACCAGCCTCAAAACAGAAGTCGAGGCTGTTTCGGCCACGCCAACCTTGTTTTTCATCCCGACCTTTGAAAACTACACTGCGATTTTCAGGCGCTCCAACTACGGCGCGTTTGCACTGAACAGCGTCATCACTTCGTTCGGCGCGACACTGCTTTCGCTGATGTTGGCAATCCCGGCTGCCTATGCGCTGGCCTTCTACCCGACGGAACGCGCGAAAGGCATCCTGATGTGGGTTTTGTCGACGAAGATGATGCCTGCGGTCGGCGTGCTGGTCCCGATCTACCTGATCTTTCGCGACCTTCACCTCATCGACAGTTACACGGGACTGATTGTGCTCTTCACGATCGCAAATCTGCCCGTCGTCATGTGGATGATGTATTCGTTCTTCCGCGACGTCCCGGGTGAGATACTGGAAGCAGCGCGCCTCGACGGCGCGGGTCTCTTCCAAGAATTTTTCCACGTCCTGCTGCCGATCAGCATGCCGGCCATCGCGTCTACTGCTCTGCTTTCAGTGATCTTTTGCTGGAACGAGGCCTTCTGGAGCTTAAATCTTTCGACGACGCATGCGGCCCCGTTGACTGCATTCATCGCGTCCTATTCCGCCCCGCAGGGCCTCTTTTGGGCAAAACTCTCGGCGGCCGCCGTCCTGGCTGTCGCGCCCATTCTCCTGCTCAGCTGGCTTGGACAGCGCCATCTCGTGCGTGGCCTGACATTCGGAGCAGTCAAATGAGTGGCGGACTTTGGGGTAAGAATGAAAAGGCCGGTCGACGAATACTCGTCACGGGCGCGGCCGGGTTGGTCGGTGGGCGGCTCGTCGAGGTCTTGCAGGCCAAAGGTTTCGACGTTGTCGCCACGGACCTGGTCGCCAACGCGGCGACGCCGATCATCGCTTGCAACCTCGCGGACAAGTCCAACGTCGCCCGCCTGACGGAGGTGGGTCAAATCCACACGATCGTTCATTGCGGAGCTATCTCCAGCCCAATGGCTGCACGAGATAACCCAAACCTTATCGTCGATGTGAACATCAACGGTACGGCTAACCTTCTTGAGTTTGCTCGCCGCGCTCGAATTGGTTCATTTGTCTATTGTTCTTCGACGAGTGTCTACGGTGATGCGGTGGGGTTACCCATCATTGCAGAGGACTACCCGCTAAAGCCAAAGACCGTCTACGGCGCCAGCAAGGTTGCCGGCGAGTTTCTATTCGAGGGTTACGCTCGGCAGTTTGGCCTCCGCGGCCATATTCTTCGCATCGGCACGGTCTATGGGCCGCAGAGAAAGAATTTCTGCGCAATTCGAGCGATGGTCGAAGCTGCGGTGCAGGGAACAACGGCCCAACTCAGGTACGGTCGCAAATACTATCGGCAATACGTCCATGTGGACGATGTCGCTCACGCGCTGTCACTGGCCCTCCAGACTTCCGGACCCGGAGTGGAAACCGTTAACATAACGAGCGGTTCTTATCTCACCCTCGAGGAGATTGCCCACCTTGTCCGCGCCAGGTGCCCCTCGTTTTCGTTCGCGATCGGCAGCGACCCGGATCCTTCGGAAGACACCCATCATCGTCTCTCGATCGAGCGTGCGCGCAAGGCCTTGAAATTTGAACCTACGGTGAGCCTGGAAGCGGGCATCGACCAACTTGCTTCGCATTTACGCGCAGGAGCGTGAGAGGATTCCATGACAAGAATATTGCGCATAGCCGCAGCCCAGCTCGGGCCGATCAACCGCGCAGACAGTCGCGAAGACGTATTACCCAGGCTTGTCCGGCTGCTTAGCGATGCCGCCGACTGCGGATGCGATCTTGCCGTTTTTCCCGAACTTGCCCTAACTCCGTTTTTTCCACGTTGGCACATGCCCTCCCTGTCCGACGCGGACGACTTCTACGACCGGGAGATGCCGTCGCCGAAGGTGGAAGCATTATTCGAGACGGCTCGAAACCGGAAAATCGGTTTCAGCCTTGGTTATGCGGAAATCGCTGACGCGCAGGGCAAGCTCAGGCGCTACAACACGCAAATCCTGGTGAGTAAAGAGGGTGAGATCCTCAGCAAATATCGCAAAGTGCATCTTCCAGGCCATTCCGATTTCAAACCGGGTGATCCGTTCCAAAATCTGGAGAAATACTATTTCGAGGTCGGTGATCTCGGATTTCCTGTCGTCGACGCTTTCGGCGGCCGGGTTGGAATGTGCATCTGCAACGATCGGCGCTGGCCCGAGACCTATCGCATGCTTGGTCTACAAGGTGTGGAGTTGGTGACGCTCGGTTACAACACCCCGTACCTCAACCCCCGCGCCGATCAGACGCCCGAGCAGCGAATGTTCCACAATCATCTCTGCATGCAAGCCGGGGCTTATCAGAACAGCACTTGGGTTGTCGGCGTGGCAAAGGCGGGGATGGAAGACGGCGTCGAATTGATGTCGGGAACATCCATCATCGGTCCCTCCGGTGAGATAAAAGCGCAGGCAAGCACCTGCGGCGACGAACTGGTCGTCTTCGATTGCGATCTCGATCAATGCACCAACGGCAAGACCGAAGAATTCAATTTCGAAAAAAATCGCCGGCCCGAACTTTACGGTGCCCTAGCGCAAACGGTGTGAGGATTTGGACATGGCATCTGTCACGGTAAACGGCCTCGTCAAAAGATACGGTCATCTGGAGGTGTTAAAGGATATAACTCTCGACGTGCGCGATGGGGAATTCGTCGCGCTTGTGGGCCCGTCCGGATGCGGAAAATCGACGCTGCTTCGCATTCTTGCGGGTTTGGATGCATCAAGCGAAGGCCGCATTGCCATCGGTGGGCGCGACGTTGGCCATGTGCACCCGAAGGATCGGGATATTGCCATGGTCTTTCAGAGTTATGCGCTTTATCCGCATATGACCGTCGCCGAAAATCTTGGTTTCGCCTTGAAGCTGGCAGGTGTTTCCAAGGAAGTGATTTCACAGAAAGTAAGCCGGGCAGCGGAAATCCTTCATCTCGAGACCCTGCTTGCCCGCTATCCACGCGAGCTTTCGGGTGGGCAACGTCAGCGCGTCGCCATGGGTCGGGCGATTGTTCGCGACCCAAAGGTCTTTCTCTTCGACGAACCTCTATCCAACCTTGATGCCAAGCTTCGCGTCGTCATGCGCGCCGAGATCAAGGAACTGCAGCAACGGCTGAAGGCGACCGCGGTCTACGTGACGCATGACCAGATCGAGGCGATGACCATGGCAGACAGGATCGTCGTCATGAACGGCGGCAAGATCGAGCAATTCGCCACCCCTCTGGAACTTTATGACCGGCCCGCAAACATCTTTGTGGCGAGCTTCATCGGCTCCCCGCAAATGAATCTCGTCGCGGCGTCGATCTCGTCCGACGGCCTGAAAATCTCGACAACACACATGCTTCCTCCGAACAAACATGCGCATCAGGTGTCGGAAGGAGACTATGTCGTTGGCATCCGCCCCGAAGACATCACCCTCAGCGACACCCAAGGTATCCCGGTCCGCGTCACCGTAGTCGAACCCACAGGTTCGCACACGATGGTTCATGGGAGAACCGAGACTGGCGACTTGATGCTCGCCTCATTGCCGGGCAGGGTAGACGTGAGGCCCGGCGAGCAGCGTTGCTTCGCAATCGATTTTGCCAAGGTTCACCTGTTTCACGCAGATTCCGGGTCAGCTGTCAGTCCACTTGCAGCCTGAGTTGGAACTCGCCTGCAACCGAATATGCGGCTCTCGACAGGCAGCGGCGGAAGCCGAACGCTTCACCACAGTAGGTCACAGACAGGCCGAGGGCCGGTTCGACAGGCGCAAACATTTCGTATTGTAGCAAGGAAGGGATCGTTCATTGAGTGATTTATTGATCAAAGGCAACGCGATCCTAGACGAGCGGATCATCGAAAACGCCCTTATACGATGTGAGGACGGGCGGATTTCAAGTGTGGAGGAATTCAGCCCGAAACATTTGCACGAGAAAATACTCGATTACACCGGGCGGTTTGTCTCGCCGGGGTTTGTCGATATCCACGTCCATGGGGCAGCCGGCGCCGACTACATGGATGGAACGGAAGAGGCCGTGCGGACATCGAACATCGCACATGCGAAACGTGGAACCACGTCCATATTTCCGACCACGACGACCGGATCGTTCAAGCAACTCGACGACATGGTAAGAGCGTGTGAAAGCGTGCAGTCCGCGTGGACCCCCTCGGACGGGGCGCGGGTCGCGGGGATCCACTTTTATGGCCCATATTTCGCCAAGGACAAGGTGGGCGTGCACTCTCGCGAGGGTCGGCGAGATCCGGTGCGCGAAGAGTACGAATATTTTCTCTCGAAACCGATCATCAAGATCGCGACTTGTGCTTCGGAACTTCCGGGCGCTCTGGAGTTTTTTGACTTCGCCAAGGCGAACGGCTGTTTCATCACATGCGGTCATTCCAATGCCTGTTGGAGCGAACTGGAGGCTGCGCACGATCATGGTATGCGACACGTCGACCACTTTTGGTGCGCGATGAGTTCGGTCTCGTCTCTTCGGGCGCGTTTTGGGACGCCGATGGAAGCGGGGATGGAGCAGTTCGTTCTCTATAACGAAACGATGAGCACTGAAGTGATCGCCGATGGCATCCATCTTTCCGACGATCTGTTGCGGTTTGCCTACAAGATGATCGGTCCGCGCCGCTTGGGTCTGGTGACGGATGCCAATCGCGCCATGGACGCACCACCTGGCAAGTATCGCTTCGGATCCAAAGACGACGGGACGTGGGTGTTCAGCGACGGGAAGTCTGTCAAAGGCGGTGACGGCAGCCTGGCGAGCTCCATGCACGGCATGGACAGAATGGTGAAAACCATGGCGCGGTCGATCGGGCGCAATCTCCCGGATGTAATCCGCATGGCGAGCCTAACGCCCGCTGAACTGGCGGGGGTGTCTACAGAGGTTGGAAGTATCGAAGTCGGCAAACAAGCTGATTTGGTGATCTTGAGCCACGACCTCGATGTGGAGCAAGTCATTATCGGTGGTCAGTTGCTTTGATACGGCAGAGTGCGCGGGAAAACGGATTTCCATTGCGCGCTCGACGCAGACTCATCAACAAAATCACGAAATTCGGAAATAACGCTTGCCAAAGGTATATTGTTATAACAACATAACGATATACAAATTGGCGTCCTTGAAGAGACGCAAGAGGTGAACATGCTCCATACATTGACGAACGGCCATGGTCTGCGCGTTGAGTTCCTCGATCTTGGTGGATGCATCAAGTCGATATCGACGCCCGATCGGCAAGGCGAATTTGCAAACGTCGTACTGGGGTTTGCGACCGAGGACGAATATCACCGCGACCACCCCTATTTTGGCGCGCTTGTGGGACGCTTCAGCGGCCGCGTCGCCAATGCACAGTTCGAGCTCGATGGGCAGCTGTACGAACTTTCCGCCAACAACGGGCGGCATCACATCGCAGGCGGAAAACGCGGCTTCGACAAGCAAAGCTGGAACGTGAAAATCCTCTCGGACTCCGCCGCGAGACTGAATTATACTAGTCCTGACGGCGAGGAGGGTTTCCCGGGTAAGCTGGACGTGCAAGTCACTTACCGCGTAACCGACGATAATGTCTTCCAGCTCGATTACCTCGCGACCACCGACCGCCCCACAGTTTTGAACCTGACGAACCACTCGTACTTCAACCTGTCCGGAGAGGGCAGCGGCTCCGTCGAAGGACATGTTCTGACTGTGGATTCTGCAAAGGTTATCGAGGTGGATTCCGAGCTGATCGCCACCGGTCGTTTCCTCGATGTGGCTGGAACTCCCCTCGATTTCCGCACACCGCATAGCATCGGCTCGCGCATACGCAGTGGCCACCCGCTGACGAAGTTCGCCAAGGGCTATGATTGCAGTTTTGTCTTCGCGGAGGCAAACGGAGTCCGCAAGGTCGCAACGGCCTACGACCCGGCATCCGGCCGTATCCTCGAGGTCGAGACGACCGAACCCAGCATGGCGTTTTATTCCGGCAATTTCCTCGACGGGAGCTTGATAGGCGCGAGTGGCAGGCAGTACCGTCAGGGTGACGCGTTTACGCTCGAACCAAGGCATTTGCCGGACTCGCCCAATCAGCCGGCGTTTCCCACGACGGTGCTGAGGCCGGGCGATCGCTTCGAGGCAACGACAAGATATCGGTTTTCCACCGATAGCGGAAAGGAAAGCTGATCATGTCAAATCGTCTTGTGAAAAGTGGTGTCCCGCTCGTTTATCAGCTGAGCGAAATCTTCCGGATGAAGATTGCGACGGACGAGCTGAAGGCCAATGACCCTTTCCCAACCGAAGAGCAGATTTCCAACACCTACGGGGTTAGCCGCATGACGGTGCGCCTGGCCCTTGCAAAACTCGTGAACGAGGGTTTCATCCGACGGCAGCAGGGCGTTGGAAGCTTCGTCAACCCGAAGGGGTTGGTAAAGCCGGACGAGCTACGGCCCGTCACCCGGGACATGTCCGACGTCAAGAGCACGACAAACATCCTCGAAGCGGCCGGAAAGACCGTGGGGACAAGGGTCCTCGCCTTTTCCCTCGACAGACCGTCGGCTCGGATTGCCCAACAACTGGATATTGAAGAGACGGATAAGGTTTTCCATTTCGAACGGCTCAGGCTCGCCGACGGCAAGCCTATTGTCCTGGAAAAAATTTGGGTTCCCCAGAAGATTTGCACGACACTTTCGAAGGCCGATGTCGCAGGGTCTGTCTATCGCGTTCTGGCGGATCGTTTCGGCCTCAACGTGATGGCGGCGCACCAGGCTCTTAGGGCGGAAATTGCCGACGAGGCGCTGGCATCGACGCTCGACGTGGAGGTGGGTGCACCGATCATGCGGGTTGCCGGCGTCAGCTACACCGACACTGGAACCCCTGTCGAAGTCGAAGAATCCTGGTTTCGCTCAGACATGATGGAATTCATCATCGAACTCGGAAGTCTATCGACCTACGCGCGACTGATAAAAGACTAACGACCATTTGCCACACAATCTGATGAGGGATTGCGATGCTTAAATCGCCACAGAAGCTTGCTGTCGAAATCGGGGGTACGTTTACCGATATCATCCTTTTCGAGGATGACGGCAACCATCCGAAACTAACGACGCTAAAGGTTCCTTCTACCCCCCGCCAACCGGAAAAGGGCGTTTTGGCCGGCGTTGATCAGCTGGATGTCGCATGGGGCGAAATGCACGATGTTCTCCATGGATCGACCGTCGCTACCAACGCCGTCCTCGAACGAAAAGGCGTGCCTACAGCCCTTGTGGTGACGAAAGGCTTTCAGGACATCCTGGAAATCCAACGCGGCGACAAGACCAACATCTACGATATCTTCTATCGACGTTCGCTTCCCGTCGTGCCACGCGAGTGGGTCATTCCGATAAGCGAAAGGCTCGATGTCGGAGGTGACGTTCTAATCCCGCTTGCGGAAGACGAAGTGCGCGCGGCTGTTCCAAAGCTCGTCCAGGCCGGCATTCAGGCGGTCGCTGTTTGTTTTCTTCACAGCTACCGGAGTTCGCAGCACGAAGACCGCGTGAGAACGATTATCGAAGAAATCGCGCCCGACCTGCTGGTTCTGACGTCCTCTGAGCTCCTTCCCCAGTTTCGCGAATACGAGCGCGCCAGCACCGCGGCGATGAGCGCTTATATCTCGCCGATAATGTCGCACTACGTGGGCAAGCTGACTGATCAGCTTCGCGATCGCGGTTTCGGCGGCAGCCTGTTCATCACGCAGTCGAACGGGGGCGTGCTTCCGGCGAACGCGATCCGGCGCGAGGTCGTCAGAACGCTGCTGTCGGGACCCGCTGCGGGTGTCACGGGAGCGATCTACGCCGCGGAGCATGCGGGCTTCAAGAATATCATCACCTTCGATATGGGAGGTACGAGCACGGATGTCTGCCTGATCAACGACGGACAGCCGCTAATCACCACCGAAAATCAGCTGAACAACCTTCCCGTCGCGGTGCCGATGATCGACATCGCCACAGTTGGTGCCGGCGGCGGCAGCATTGCTACGATCGACCGATACGGCATGATGCACGTAGGCCCGGAAAGTGCGGGCGCGGACCCGGGACCAGCGTGCTACGGACATGGCGGCAAATCACCGACAGTGACGGACGCCAATGTTGCAAGGGGCATCATTCGGCCGAAGACCTTCGCCGGCGGCAATTTCAAGCTCGACGCCGAGGCAGCGGCATCTGTGATCGACGCCCTTGGCGAAGATCTCAAGATGTCCCCCGGCGAGGCTGCCGAGGCGGTCACGCGCATCGTGGAAGCGAACATGACGCAGGCAATCAGGCTGGTCTCAACCCAACGTGGCTATGACCCGAGAGACTACGTGCTCGTCGCCTATGGCGGGGCTGGGCCGATCCACGCCGCTTCGGTGGCGAACGAGCTGGGCATCACCCGTGTGCTTGTTCCGCCGCACGCAGGCGTTCTCTCTGCGTTCGGACTGCTCGTCGCCGATATCGCGAGAGACTATGTCCAGACAGACGTCGCACTTGCGGCTGATCTCTCGCCATCGGATTTTCAGGCCAAGATCGAGGTCCTGGCCACTAAAGCCCGCGGTGAGTTTGAGACGCACGGCTTCCGGGCGGACGAGCTCAAGCTCTTCGCAGGGCTAGACGTGCGCTATCAGGGGCAGGCGTTCGAATTGCCGATCTCTGTCAACCCGTCAGCGGTGACTTCCGAGTTCGTCACCTCGCGGCTTCATGACGCCCATCGCAAACGGTACGGCTTCGCGTTCGAGAACGAAAGTGCGGAAGTTGTGAACTACCGTCTGAAGGTCGTGATCCCGCGCAAAACCAAGGATGTCTCGGCGAACGTCAACGTTGCGGGGACTTTGGTTTGCGAAGAGGGATCAATTCTCCTCGATGGCAGCGCGCGTAACACCTTGTTCTGCAAGAGCGAAAGCTTGAGACCCGACAGCAGGATTGCCGGTCCCGCGGTGCTGGAGGCCGACACTTCGACCTGCTTCATTCCGGAGAATTGGACAGCCCGCCTCATGGAGAGCGGAAGCGTGCTTCTGGAGAGGAATATCTGATGACCAGCGTCGATCCCGTAACCTTCAACATTTTTACCAACAGCGTCCAGGCCATCTCCCAGGAGATGAGCAACGATTTCATTCGCACCGCATACTCCACCGTTATTCGTGAAGCTGCCGACTGCTCGACCTGCCTTGTCGACCGCAAGGGACGCGTGCTTGCGCAAGCCCAGAATATTCCGCTGCACCTGAACTCCGTTAGCCCGGCGGTTCAGGGCGCTCTGGCGAAGACGGATATCTCGGCGATGACAGAAGACAACGTCATCATCTTGAACGATGCCTATAACGGCGGGCAGCACCTGTCCGACATCTATCTGTTTTCGCCGATCATCCACGATGGGACCCTGATCGGTTTCTCGGGATCCGTCGGCCATCACGTCGATCTCGGCCATTCGCCCGGCTACAACCTTTACGCCCGGGACGTGTTCGAGGAACGCATGCGATTTACCCCGATGGTGTTTTCGCTTTCGCGCGACTGGAACGGAGGCATTCTCGAACAGCTTATCCGGGCGAACGTGCGCATTCCACGCGACACCATCGGCGACCTCAACGCGCAGCTTACTGCCAACGAGACCGGCCGCCGCCGCATGAAGGAACTGATCGGACGCTATTCGGTAGAGACTGTGATTGCCGCCTCCGACCAGCTGCTCGACTATGCGGAATCCTTTATGCGGGAGGCAATTCGAGACGTGCCGGACGGCACCTACTACGGAACCGACTACATCGATACTGACGGCCTCGATCTGAAGAACCTTGAAGTCAAGGTCGCCGTCACCGTCAAGGGTGGCTGCCTGCATCTCGACTTCGAGGGGACGTCGCCGCAGGTGCGCACGGCGATCAACTGCCCGCGCGCGTCGACGATTTCCTCCGCATACTCGGCTTTGAAAATGCTGCTGACGAAACCGGAGATTCCGCTCAACGACGGATCTTATCGCCCCATCTCGATCGCAGCGCCGGAGGGCAGCCTTGTCAATCCGATACCGTTCGCACCCGTAGAGGGCCGAAACGTGGTCGTCATGCGCGTCTTTCAGTCGATATTGCTCGCATTGTCGAAGGCGCTCCCGGACCGCATCCCCGCACCCGGCTATGATACCCGCACCGAAGTAGACCTGCATTGGCAAGGCCGCCGCACCTATCATGCCATCAGCGAGCAGCTCGGCGGCGGTTATGGCGCAGGTCCGCGAAATGACGGAGCCGATCAGCTCGACGATCCACTTGGCAACTGCCGAAACACGCCGGTCGAAGCCTTGGAGCTCTCGCAGTCGTTCTTTCGCGTCGAACGCTACGAACTTCGCCCCGATTCAGGTGGCGCTGGACGACAGCGCGGTGGTCTCGGAGCGGTGCGGACCTATCGGTTCCTCGAGGACGGCGTTCATATGAGCGTCTATTCGGACCGCTTCGAAAACAAGGCCCCCGGTGTCCAGGGAGGCCACGACGGAACCACGGCGTACATCAAGATCACCCGAGAGAACGGCAGCGTCGAGCATCTCCCGCCTAAGGGTGCCTCGATCCTCAACCGCGGTGACCAGCTTGAGGTCGCGATCGGGGGTGGCGCTGGTTACGGCGATCCGGCAACGAGAGATAGGGATCTGGTGGCATCCGATCTGCGTTCAGGAAAGGTAACGAACACATCAAGCGCCGCCTATGACGCACCTCAGGAAAGCGCTGCTGATGCTTGACCTCATAGCAGATATCGCCGGTCAACCGGATGCGCTTTTGCAAAATGCCTCATTGCTGGAAAGGGCCTACAACGAGACCCCCGACTGGGTCGGCAACGAAGGTCTCGTTGTGACCGGTATGGCGACATCCTTGTGGGCCTGGCACTCCGCTGGCCTGGTTCTTCAAAACGAGCGCGTTCGCGTAACCATCGCCGATACAAGCGAATATCTGCGCTATGGTCTGGCAGCTCAAGACACCTGCCCGGTGATGATCACCAGCAGGTCGGGCGAGTCCGCCGAGATCATCAAGTTGCTGGATGTGATGGGCGAACGGCAGGTCATCGCGCTCACGGCCTCCGCTCAGAGTTCACTCTCGACCCGGGCAGGCATGGTGCTCCACTTCGAAGCAGAAGAAGCAGCTTTCTACAATACTAAGTCGTTCCTGCTGACCATGTGCATGGCGCTCGCCAGCTCGGCAGGCATCGCGTCGCGAGCAGATCTCGCACCTCTCGCCTGGGTCGGCCGTCTCGCAACCCTTGTCCGGCGGTTGACCGTGCTCGACCAAAGCATTTTCGAGCCCGCCGGCCAAGCGATCGCCGCGGCTCGGGTTGTCCTCGTGACTGGCCGTGGCCATTTGATTGGCGTCGCGCAGCAGGCCGCGCTCGATCTGCAGGAGGGCATGCAGATAGCGGCTCTTCCAGTTCCAGGCGGTCTCCTCAGGCATGGACCCATGGAACTTGTGCAGCTTGGTGACAGCGCCGTCGTCATGATGGTTCCGGCTGACCACATGCAGGAAACGAACCTCAAGGCCGTTTGCGATTTGGTCGATATCGGCGCAACGGTGATTGTGATCGCGACGGAGGGGGTCGAAATACCCCAAGGCGCGGTGGGACTGCATGTCCCTGCAAGCGAGCCCACCCTGACACCCATGCTTTTTGCCGTGGCGTTGCAGCGCGTCACGGTGTCGATCGCCCAAGCACTAGGCATGTCCTCCATCACGCCAAGTCTGATCCCAAAGATCACGAGGGTCGAATAATGGTCAATGTTCTTGCCGTAGGCGACTTCACTGTTGACCAAGTGATGGGCAGGTTGGGCGAGCTTCCGGCCTGGGGCACCGAAGTCGAGGTGGATTCGCTGGAGATACGGCTTGGCGGCAATTCCGGAAATTTCGCCGTTTCCGCCGCGAGTCTCGGACTTGAGGTCACTGCTGTCGGGCCGCTGGGTGATGACGCCAATGGTGGCTGGGTGCGAGCGCAACTTGAGCAGGTCGGCGTAGACACCGCATCGATAAGCACCTTTTCGGAGCCGACGAGCATCACGGTTGCACTGGTTCGTGGCGATGGCGAGCGCTCGTTCATTACCTATCCAGGGGCACTGGCGCGACTCGGAGAGGTCGTCAGTGACATCACGTCCTCGAAGGTTGACGTCGCCTTGTTTTCTGGTTGGTGTCAGCCTCCGCGGATTGAACCGGCGATCTTGGTTGAGGCGTTTTCACGCTTGAGAGACAACGGGACGGTTGTCGCAATCGATCTTGCCTGGTCCCATAAGAGCTGGGCGGACATAAAGCAGTTGAAAGCGGTTCTGCGCGAAGCGGACATCGTTTTCATGAACAATGACGAGGCCTGCGCCGTCACCGGCATCACCAATGTCCACCTGGCCGCCGTGGAGCTTGGACACCAACTTGGTAGGAAGACCGTGATTGTAAAATGCGGTTCAGCAGGGGCCGTTGGGTATGAACCGGGAACCGGACTGGTCGAGATTGGTGCTCTGAGAATTGCAGACCCGGTCAGCGCGGTCGGCGCGGGCGATGCATTCAATGCTGGCTTTCTTCACGCCCTTTTCGAGCAAAAACTCGCTTTCCCCGACGCGGTCAGGTTCGCTTGCGATTTAGCGAGCTGGCAGCTTGAGAACGGCCGCGCCTTACAGGTCGCCACGGCGACCATTACTGCCTATGCGGCCTCCCGCGCGCGAAGGCAGATAGCAGAGAGGATAAACGATGGCCAAACTTGAAATAGACTCTGCCAGCGTCGCCTATGGTGATCGCACAATCCTAGAAAGCATCGATCTCAACGTAAACGCGGGCGAGATCGTCTGCCTGATCGGCGCAAGCGGATGCGGTAAGTCCACTTTGCTCAACGCGGTCGCGGGCCTCGTGCCGCTAAGATCGGGTACAATTCTCCTGGACGGCAAGGCTGTCGCCGGGCCGTCCGCCGACCGTGTCATGGTTTTTCAGGATGACGCGGTGTTTCCGTGGATGAAGGTTCGCGAGAACGTCGAGTTCGGGCTCAAGATCAAGGGTGTGCCGGCTTCGGAACGAGAGCGCATCATCGATGAGAAATTGCTGGCCGTCGAGCTTTTTCAGGCGCAGCATCTCTATCCGCGCCAGCTATCCGGGGGCATGCGCAAGCGCGTTGATCTGGCCCGCGCACTCGCGGTTAGCCCGAGTGTGATCCTCATGGACGAGCCTTACGGTGCGCTGGACGCCATGACCAAGGAGCGGCTGCAGCTTCAGTTTCTGAAGGTCTGCACTGACACGAACGCGACCTCGCTCTTCGTCACCCACGACATTGAGGAGGCACTCTTCCTTGGCGACCGGATTGTCGTCCTTGGGCGTAATCCAGGACACATCGCGAATATTATCGAGGTCCCATTCGGCGTTGAGCGCCCACTTGAACTAAAACGTTCGGGGGAATTCCAACGCCTCCGCGGCGAGGTCGCCGATCTCATTTTGTAGGAGCAAGCAATGACCATCGTATCTTCTGCGCACGAGCGAAAACCGGCGAACACGGTGCTCCCGACTTCGGCGCGTGCACATCGGGGAAAGTTGGCGAAAGCCCTCCTGATACCTGTGGCGATTGTTGCGCTCTGGACCGCTGTCACGTGGCGGGGGGCAGTCGATCCGATCTTCTTGCCTTCTCCGTTTGACATCGTCCAATCCATCAAGGACCTATGGCCGCTGCTTCCGAGCAGTCTCGCCGCGAGCCTCACAATGACCCTTGGCGGGTTTCTTGGAGGCTCCGCGCTCGGGCTCGCCATGGGTTTGTTGATGGCATACAGCCGGCTCGCCAGAGAAGTCTTCGGTGGCGTGTTGGACTTCCTCCGCCCCGTCCCGATCTTCGCGCTTATTCCGCTCTTCATATTATGGTTCGGCCTGGGCGTGACGCCTCAGGTGGTGATGATCATGCTCGGGACGTCGCTGATCATCGGCGTCTCGACAATCGAGGCGATCAAGAACGTGCCTTCGGTTTACATCAGAGCAGGGCTGGTCTTTGGAGCAAGTCGCTGGACGATCTACCGCCGCATAATCCTGCCAGCGATTTTCCCCCACCTGCTTGGAGCGGTCCGTGTCGCGGCCGCAGCCTCGTGGGGGCTGAATGTGGCGGCTGAATATGTGGGCGCCCAAGTCGGTCTCGGCCACCTGATGATCATCCGGGTTCAATATCTGGATACCGCCGGCATTCTCTCCATCGTTCTCATCTACTGCCTGCTGGCCGTCGCACTCGACAAGGTGGTCGTGGCCGTCGAGAGACCTTTGACGCGATGGACCGAAAAGGGGGCCGGCACGAACGTCGTCGGGGCGATCACCGGCGCAAACTGACATGGCACTCTGGCGGTGCCAATAACGATAAGCCAGCACGTCAACCAACAACCAGAGGTGAAAAAGATGAATAGGATCAGGCAATACCTGGCCGCTATCGGTATGACCATATCGGCCCTTACAGCAAGCGTGGCGCACTCTGATGAGATCAAGACGGTAAAGATGGGGATTACGCCCTATTTCGACTACATGCCTTGGGTACTGGCCAAGGACATGGGTTTCGACAAGGAGCTTGGCATAGATCTGCAGCCCGTCACCGTTGCAACCACACCGCAGGGAGTTGCAGCAATGCGGCAGGGCAGCGTGGACGTCGTTTCGTCCTGCCACGTCTGCGACTTTCCGCTCTATAAGTCGGTCCCTTCACTCCGGAGCTGGCTCATCACAGACCAGTTCAAGGGCTTCATCGTCATCGGTAGGAAAGGCACTCAAACCTATCACGACGTTGTGGCTGGCTCGGACCCTAAGACTGCAAAAGAAAACATCCTTAAAGGATTTTCCGGAAAGACTTTTGCGCTGATGCCGGCAAGCTTCAAGCCGCTTTTGTCCTCGGCTTTGTCACAGGCAGGAATGAAATACGAGGACGTTAAAATCCTGGAATTTGGCGACGACGCCCAGGCCGCTCTGGCGTTCCAGAGGGGCGAGGGTGACTACTACATGGGCAGTCTCACACAAGAGATCAAACTGCTCAGCAGTCCAGACAAATACGTTAACGTCGGTGGATCAGAAATCCTTGGTCCGGCGGGCCTGTGGTACTCAACGATGGTATCCACAGACGACTGGCTGAAAGCTAATAATGACACCGTGGTCAAGCTTTCGGCGATCTGGTTCCGGGTCTCGCGATATTTGAATGAGAACTACGAACAAGCAGCCCCCAAGCTGATCGCGATCAACAACGACCGCGCGGCCGCGTCGTTTACCCCCGATGAGTTCAAAGCAATGTTCAGCTTGTTGAGCTTTCCAACACTGGAGTCGGCATCATCGACGGTCTTCAGCAAAGACAGCGACCTTTACTGGAAGAATTCTGTGATGTTTTACGAGCAGCAGAATTCCAAGGATCTTCCGCAAGGGACAGCCGCCGATGGCAACGCTTTGGAGGAAGGCTTCTTCGCGAAACTCTCGGCGGACAAGAAGCTGGTTGATTGGGTCAACAAGCCCTTCTAATCGATTTTCTCAATTCCTTCCCAGCAAGGTCTCACTGTGATCTTGGCACTTCCCCGGCAATCTCTGCCGGGGCTTTTTAGTTAACAGCTCACCGACTACATTATCCAATCTCGAACGGTTAAATCCTTCAAGTCTGGTGATCGCTGCCGCGATTTGGAACTCGTCGATTGAAAGGAATAGGTATTGTCCGCTGGCATTGTCGCCTTCTGCGCCATGGCTGGGGTGCCGAAACGATGGCCCTCTGTGCAAGGGCGCTTGAAAGTAGAAAGAGTCGTGCTGGCTCCGTAATGATGGAACCTGATGCAGAATCCGGGCTGCCGAAATTCACCAGATATTGCAATAGTTTAGAGATTTACAAATGCGGGTAGCGGCGTACCTGGGGCGCAGCTATTTATCACCTTACGCAGATGCGTCCGAGTGCGAGTTAAAGATGTCGAACGATCAAGTGAACTGGCTCTTAAAGCGCATCCAACCCGAGCGGAGCCTGGCATCCCTCCCCGGAGGCGCCGATTTCGACCAGGCCGCTCATGCCGCGCTTCTTGGCCTTTCTGCCGAGGTCTATGCCGCCGAAGTTGGCCGCTTGTAGAGGGAGGCCTCGGAAGCAGCCAACGTCCTGCTAGCGAGCGACGCTGTGGGATTGATGATCGATCGTCTGCCCCTCCGGACGGAGCCAACATCATTGTGTTCGGCGACAGCCTGACGTCCGACCCACAGTCCTGGGCAGTAATTCTGCGGGAGATGTTGAAGATGCGCCGGGGCGCCGATAAGATTTCGATGACCATCAGCGCTGTCGCATGGGGAGACGACAACCCATGGTTCGTCCGGTTTGGAGAGATCGCCAGGGCGCAGCCGGACTGGGTCAGGGACATCTCAATTTCGAGCTTCCATCACAGTATCCCCGAAATTATCGAGTTTGAGGGCAAGGTCAGCATCATGGCGACCACCGAAGGCCTCGAGATAGCACACAACAGCATCTTCGATGGCATCGAGATCTTCGTTCCCGATGGCAAGGAACTCGTGAAGGAAGAACTGACGGTCACTCGGATGGTGATGGACCTGGATGCGGTTGAGTTATGGGGTCCGCGGTCCGATCAGGAGCTCTCGACCGATGCCACATGGGACCTTGCCGCCAAGGCTTCGACCGACGACTTACCGGTTGTGTATGCGTGAGGGGACCTCTGCAAATGGCTTTGCGCCCTGAGCAGAAGCCCCTACGAGCCAATCCGGTTGGCCGACATTCTGCGTTGGTGTGGCCCACCCGCATTCGCCGAAAGCCCGTCGGTCAATTGTGTCGTAAGGCGCAGAGTTTCGGACCAAGTGTCCTCAGTCTTAGGACAGAGGACAAATCAAGATGTTGTCTTGAAGTCGATCGGACTAGGTCAACGTCTCGCCAGCCGCTAAAGACACGGGGTCACGTTCCAGACGGAACAGGCGCTTTCTAGGTTATATCAATTGACCCTCTACGTGACGCGGGCGTGCTTCCAACGGAGCGCTTCAAGAACGGTGATTTTCGCTGGGCTGATGCCCGGTTGGCCTTTTTCGATGGGCATCACGGACCGCTGAAGGCGTAAGGGATGCTGGTAATGACCTCATTCTTGAGCACATTCTTGATACTGAGGGATGGTTAGAAAGACTTGTTCATTTCTGACCTCCCGGATCCATAATATTTGTTATGCTATTTGCAACTATACGTTGTTTTTTTGCGTGTTGAGATTGTTGTGCTGTTGCCCGGCAACAGCGATTTTCCGACTGTCTGAGATCC